>NZ_CP118614.1:619426-1238853 GCF_028993595.1 Nocardiopsis camelliae | reverse complement strand
CAGCAGGGCGTCGCCCTGGCCGCCGCCGCCGCACAGGGCGGCCGCGCCGAACCCGCCGCCGCGGCGGCGCAGCTCGTGGACCAGGTGCAGGGCGATGCGGGCCCCGGAGGCGCCGATCGGGTGGCCGAGCGCGATGGCGCCGCCGTTGACGTTGACGATGTCCTCCGAGACGCCCAGGTCGCGGGTGGACTGGAGGCCCACCGCGGCGAAGGCCTCGTTGATCTCGATCAGGTCCAGGTCCTCGACCGAGCGGCCCGCCTTGCCCAGCGCGTGCCGGATGGCGTTGGAGGGCTGGGAGTGCAGCGAGTTGTCCGGGCCGGCGACGTTGCCGTGCGCGCCGATCTCGGCCAGGACCGTGGCGCCCAGTTCCTCCGCCTTGGCGCGGCTCATCACGACCACCGCGGCGGCGCCGTCGGAGATCTGCGAGGAGGAGCCCGCGGTGATGGTGCCCTCGCTGTCGAAGGCGGGGCGCAGCCGGGCCAGGCTCTCGGCGGTGGTGTCGGCCCGCACGCCCTCGTCCGCGGAGAAGACGACGGGGTCGCCCTTGCGCTGCGGGATCCGGACGGGGACGATCTCGGCGTCGAAGTACCCGGCGGCGGCCGCGGCGGCCGCGCGCTGGTGGGAGCGGGCCGCGAAGGCGTCCTGCTCCTCGCGCCCGATGCCGAGCTTGCCGTTGTGGCGCTCGGTGGAGGCACCCATGGAGTCGCCCTCGAAGGCGTCGGTCAGGCCGTCGTGCGCGGTCGCGTCCAGGACCTCGACCGACCCGTACTTGTAGCCCTTGCGCGACTTGGGCAGCAGGTGCGGCGCGTTGGTCATGGACTCCATGCCCCCGGCCACGACCACGTCGAACTCGCCCGCGGTGATGAGCTGGTCGGCGAGGGCGATCGCGTCCAGGCCGGACAGGCAGACCTTGTTGATCGTCACCGACGGCACGTTCATGGGGATGCCCGCCTTGACGGCGGCCTGGCGGGAGGGGATCTGGCCGGCGCCCGCCTGGAGCACCTGTCCCATGACCACGTATCCGACCTGTTCGCCGGTGACGCCGGCGCGTTCCAGGGCGGCCTTGATCGCGAAGCCCCCGAGGTCGGCGGCGGAGAACCCGGCGAGGGAGCCGAGGAGTCTGCCGGTGGGGGTCCGTGCCCCACCGACGATGACGGAACCGGGCATCGTAACTGGCCTCCAAATGCATGGGTGACGCACCTGGTCTGCAACGATACCCACACCGCCGTCAGCGATCCCCGGGAGGTTCACCCCATGAGTGACGCACCGCACTCGGCCAGCGAGTTCATCACCCCGCCCTCCTCCTCCGCCCCCTCCTCCCCCTCCGTTCCTCCGGCCCCGTCCGCACCCGCCGTCCCGTTCTCCGGCCTGACCCGGCTCGACCACGTGGGCATCGCCTGCCGCGACCTGGACGCCTCGGTGGCCTTCTACCGGTCCACGTACGGGTTCGAGGTGGAGCACGAGGAGGTGAACGAGGAGCAGGGCGTGCGCGAGGCCATGCTCCGGGTCAACGGCACCGACGACGGCGGCGCCACCTACCTCCAGCTGCTCGAACCCACCCGCGCGGACTCCCCGGTGGCCAAGTTCCTGGAGCGCAACGGCGAGGGCGTCCACCACGTCGCCTTCGGTACCGCGGACGTGGCCGCCACCGCGGCGGGCGTCGGCGGGAGCGGCGTGCGCGTGCTGGACGCCGAGCCGCGGCGGGGGACGGCGGGGTCGAGGATCGTCTTCCTGCACCCCAAGGACTGCGGCGGCGTGCTGACCGAGCTGGTCCAGAGCCCGGATGGGGCGCACGGGGAAAGGGACGACGACCGTCCCGGAATTTCCGGATAGCGTCACGGGGGCGTTCCGGACAAGTCACAGGTTGAACGCCACTGGCGTGGTCAGCCTCGGAGCCCACCGGAAGTTACCCCAAACCCCCTTCCCAGGTGTTCCGCGCTTGATAAAGTCGGCTAGCTGCCGGATGCGCTATTCCGGCGTTGGTCCATGTCTTGCAGTCCGGTAGCCGAGTCGGGTCGGCCGTACCGCCGTGTCGGATGACGTGGCGCACACGGACGACATCGGAGGCGGTCAGGGGCTCACCAGCCCGTCGTCGCCCGCCCCATCCCCCGGCTCGCGACCGGACCCGTCCCCGGGGACAGCGCTGCCGCCCTCCCCGCCGTCCCCGGCCCCTTGCAAGTAGCCGTCTCGCACCCGTTCAGGATTCCGCCACATGCCGTCAAACAACATCGACACCCAGCTCAACAACATCTTCGACGAGGACAACACCCCGCACGAATTCGACGTGGTGCTGCGTGGGTATGACCGCACCCAGGTGGATGACTACGCGGCCAGCCTGCGCAACGACCTCAAGCAGTACTCGAAGCAGACCGAGAAGCTCAAGGCCGAGCTCAACGCCAAGAACCGCCAGCTCCAGGAGCGCGAGCGCCCCTCCTACTCCGGTCTGGGCTCGCGCATCGAGGAGCTGCTGCGCCTGGCCGAGGAGCAGGCCAACGAGCTGGTCCAGAGCGCGCAGATCGACGCCAACGACATCCGCTCGGCCGCCAAGATCGAGGCCGCCGACATGCGCGCGGCCGCCGAGTCCGAGGCCACCGAGGTGCGCACCTTCGCCCAGCGCGAGGCCGACGAGGCCCGTCAGACCGCCGAGTCGGAGGCGGAGGAGATCTCCACCACCGCCCGACGCGAGGCCGACGAGCTCGCCTCCACCACCGAGCGCGAGGTGCAGAAGAAGCGTTCCGCGGTCGACCACGAGATCGCCGAGAAGCGGGCGACCTTCGAGGGCGAGATCGCCAAGCTGCGCACCACCACCGAGCGCGAGTGCGCCCAGGCCCGCGCCGCGGCCAAGCGCGAGCGCGACGAGACCATCCAGTCGGCCAAGAGCCAGGCCGAGGAGCTGCGCAAGAACGCCGAGCGCGCCTACGCCGAGTCCGAGGCCCGGCGCACCGAGGCCGAGGACCAGTTCGAGCTCCAGCTGGCCGACCGCCGCGCCGAGGCCGAGCGCCAGGACGCCGAGCGCCTCGCCGCCGCCCAGGCCGCCACGCAGAAGATGGTCAACGAGGCGGAGGAGCGGGCCGCCAGCGCCGAGCAGCGCGCCACCAAGGCGAGCCAGCAGGCCGAGCAGACCCGCCGCGACGCCGAGAACCACGCCAAGCAGCTGGTCGGCAACGCCAAGAAGAACGCCGCCCAGATCGAGGCCGAGGCCAAGTCCAAGGCCGAGCACCAGCTCGGGGACGCCAAGTCCGAGGCCAACCGGATCATGACGGCCGCCAAGAAGGAGGTCGACGAGCTCAACCGCCAGCGCGACAGCATCCAGTCGCACCTCCAGCAGCTGCGCCAGCTGCTCGGCGGTGGCGGCCCGGCCGCCCCGGCCCCGGCTCCCGCCGCGCCGGTCGCCGCCGCTCCGGCCCCGGCCGCGATCCCGCAGGAGCCCGCTCCGGCCGCCGAGGAGACCAGGCAGCCGGTGCACTCCGGCAAGGGCGCCGACGACGAGGACTGGTGGCAGGAGTAGGGTCCCGGCCCGTTCGGGACTGACACCCTCCCCCCACGTGCGAGGACCCGCCCTCCCCGGCTGACGCCGGGGAGGGCGGGTCCTTCGTCGTGTCGGACACGGGACGGCGCCTCCCACCGCGGGTCCGGGGGCCGGGCGCGGCGGTGCCGCACCGTCAGCGGGGACGGCAGGGGACAGCGGCGGCGGCGCGACGGTCGGACCCGCGCGGGGCTAACCGAGGGTCTGGACGTCCTTCTCGTACGGACCGTCCCACTCCACGGGGAGGGGGTAGGCCTCGGGGTTGACCCGCTTGACGATCTCGTCCAGCACGCGGCGCACGTAGGGCTCGCCCACCCACAGGTGCTTAGCGCCCTCGACTCCGACGACCTCGCACTGGGAGAGCGGTTCGAAGCGCTCCCTGGCCTCGTCGGGGCGCAGGTAGTCGTCGTGCTCGGGGACCAGGGCGACCACCGGCTTGCCCGTGCGCGCCCACACCGCCATGTCGGCCTCGTCGGCGCGGTGCAGCGGCGGCGACAGCAGGATCGCGCCCTTGACCTGCGGGTCCGCGCCCCACTTGAGGGCCAGCTCGGTGCCGAAGGACCAGCCCAGCAGCCAGGGTTCGGGCAGGCCCTCGAACTCGGTGAACTCGATGGCGGCGAGCACGTCGTGCTTCTCGGTCTCGCCCTCCCCGAACTCGCCCTGGCTGGTGCCGTGCCGCGAACCGGTGCCGCGGGTGTTGAACCGCAGCACCGCGATGTCGGCCAGCGCGGGCAGCCGGAACGACGCCTTGCGCAGGACGTGGCTGTCCATCATGCCCTCGGCGGTGGGCAGGGGGTGCAGGCACACCAGGGTGGCCTTGGGGTCGCGGCCCTCGGGCAGGGCCAGCTCGCCGACCAGTTCCAGGCCGTCGGCGGTGTGCAGGGTGACGGGTCGTCTCACGGCGGGCAGCACCGTGGTGGCTCGGATCTCCATGGCTCCTCGTGTGCGGGGTGGGTGGCCGGGGCTCAGCGGCGGGGGGAGCGCGGCGCGCGGTGGGAGCGCCGGTCCCAGCAGGAGGAGTGCCAGTGGCGCCGGTCGTCGCCGTCGCCGTAGGGGCGCCAGGCCACGACGTGCGCCATGCCGGTCGGGATCTCCTGGGCGCAGCCGGGGCAGCGGTAGACCTTGGTGGCGGCGGCGCCGGGGATGCGGCGCGTGACCCACTCGCCGTCGGGGCCGGTCTCGCGGCGCTGTCCGCCGGTGACGCGCAGCATGAGGGCGTCCTCGTCGTCGGGGGCGCCGCCGGGGGCCTTGCGGCCCCGGGCGGATGTGCGGCGGGGAGAGTTACGGCGCGGGCTCACACCGTCCAGGGTAGAAGAGGACCGGCAGTGGCCGCCGCCACACGCTCGGCGGCGGCGAGCTCCGCCTCCCCGTGCGACGGGAGGCCCGGCGCGGCGGCCGGAGCCGTCTCGTGCGCCGTGGCGCTCCCGTGCCGGGCGCGGGGCCGGCGCGGAGGCGTCGCCGCGGATCGGGGAACCGCGCCCCGCGACGGCGACGCCTCCGGTCGGCGGGTCAGGCGTGGCAGGCGCAGCCGCCGTGGCCCTCGCCCTCCGGGGCGTCGGGCAGCTGGTCCATCAGCAGCGGGGCGGGCACCGGGATGTCGGTGAGGCCGTACTCGCCCATCGCGACCAGGGTGGTGACCACGGACTCGGCGCCGCGCTCCTCCAGCAGTTCGGTGGGGCCCTTGGGGTAGCCGCAGCCGAAGCGCATGGCGGTGTCGACGTCCCTGGCGGAGGCGTAACCGTCGCCGATCATGCGCAGCGCGTCGTCGATCTGCGGCGCGAGGAGGACCTCGCCCAGGTCCAGGGTCTCCTCCTCCTGGATCATCTGCGCGTAGCGGCCGGTGGGGCGGGGCTCGGGGGCCTCGTCGGTGCCGGCGTAGAAGCCCTGGCCGGACTTGCGGCCCAGTCGTCCCGCGGCCACCATGCGGCGCAGCAGCGGCGAGGCGGCGTAGCGCCGGTCGCGGTACTCCTCCCACAGGACGTCCATGACGGCCAGGCAGACGTCGAGGCCGACCAGGTCGGCGAGGGTCAGCGGGCCCATGGGCAGTCCCGCGGCCTTCTGCACCGAGGCGTCGATCTCCTCGCGCGTGGCCACCTTGCGCTCGTACAGGCGGATCGCGTCGTTGATGTAGGGCACGAGCAGGGCGTTGGCCACGAACCCGGCGCGGTCGCCGACCGCCACGGGGGTCTTGCCGATGCGCTTGGCCACCTCGGTGACCACGTCGACGGTCTCGGCGCTGGTGGAGACCGTGGTGATGACCTCGACCAGCTTCATGACCGGGGCGGGGTTGAAGAAGTGCAGCCCCACGACCTTGTCCGAGCGGCCGGTGAGCGCGGCGATCTCGGTGACCGACAGCGAGGACGTGTTGGTGGCCAGGATCGTGCCGGGCGGGCAGATCCGGTCCAGGTCCGCGAAGACGTCCTTCTTGACGTCCATCCGTTCGGGGACGGCCTCGACGACGAAGTCCGCGTCGGCGAGGTCCTCGCGCGAGGTGGTGAACGTCAGCCGGGCGTTGATCCCGGTGCGTTCGTCCTCGGTGAGCTTGCCCTTGTCCACCGCCTTAGAGAGGGACCGGTCCACGTGGGCGCGGCCGCGGTCGACGGCGGCCTGGTCGATCTCGACCCCGGTGACGTTGAACCCCGCGCGGGCGAACACCTCGGCGATACCCGCGCCCATCGCGCCGAGTCCGACGACACCGACCTTGTCAAATTCCTGCACCATACGCCCAGACTACGGGCCCGGCCGAGCCGTCCCGCGCACGGGATGCCCGAGTCGGGCACTCGGTGCCATCCGGTGCGGCGGTGACGGTGCCGCCGCGCCCCGGCCGCGGCGGGGCGGCACCGCCCCTCCCCGGGGGCGCGACCACGCGTGCGGGGACCGTCCCTAGCAGTCGACGAGCTCGGGCGACTGGTTGAGCAGCTGGGCGCGCGGGGAGGTGAACTCGGCGTGGGCCGCCTCGGCCCCGGGCGCGAAGAGGGCGACGCGGTGGCAGTTCTGGAAGGCCAGGCGCAGGCCGAAGTGCCGCTCAACCGCGCCGCGCATGGCGTCGCTGGCGAGCAGGCGCAGCAGCTGTCCCCTCTCCTGTTCGCCGGGCGGGGGCACCTCGTTGGCCTCGAAGCCGGACTCGGCGGTCCGGGCGCCCTCGGCCAGCCCGCTGACCACCTCCCAGGCGTAGGGCAGGGAGTCCTTGATGCAGGCGATGAAGTCGGCGTCCTCGACCGGGCCGTGCTTCGCCTTCTCCAGCAGGTCGGGAGAGACCGTCAGCGACATGGGAGTCCCTTCGTCGTCGCGGGCGCGCGCATCCGCGCGCCCCTGGCGACGTTAGGGGCCGGGCCGCGCCCCGTCATGGCACCGGGGGGACACACCTGCCTTCCCCCGGAGGCACACCCCTGTGGACTCGGTCGTCAACGCCGAACGGGGCGGACGGGCGATACGCGGTCGCGCCCCGCGCGCCCGGCGGAGGCGGTAACGTGACGTTTCGTGCGTCTCGTCATCGCTCGGTGCAGTGTCGACTACGTCGGCCGTCTCACCGCCCACCTGCCCATGGCTCCCCGCCTGATCCTTTTCAAGGCCGACGGGAGTGTGTCCATCCACGCCGACGACCGGGCGTTCAAACCGCTGAACTGGATGAACCCGCCCTGCAGACTGCGCGAGGAGACCGTCGCCGACGGGCCCGACGTGTGGACGGTCACCCACGGCAAGTCCGGCGAGAAGCTGGTGCTGACCGTCGAGGAGGTCCTGCACGACTCCTCGCACGAGCTGGGCAAGGACCCCGGCCTGCAGAAGGACGGCGTGGAGGCCCACCTCCAGGAGCTGCTGGCCGAGCACATCACCACCCTCGGTGACGGCTACACCCTCGTCCGCCGCGAGTACCCCACGGCGATCGGCCCGGTGGACATCCTGTGCCGGGACGGCGCCAACGCCACCGTCGCGGTGGAGCTCAAGCGCCGCGGCGACATCGACGGCGTCGAACAGCTCACCCGCTACCTGGAGCTGCTCAACCGGGACCCGCAGCTCGCGCCGGTGCGCGGCGTGTTCGCCGCCCAGGAGATCAAGCCGCAGGCCCGTGTGCTCGCCGAGGACCGCGGCATCGCCTGTGTAGTGCTGGACTACGACGAACTGCGCGGGATCGAGCCGGACGTGCTCCGCCTGTTCTGAACGACCCTCCCGACGGGCCCCGGGCGCGCACTCGCGCCCGGGGCCCGTCCGTGTCCGTGCCGGGGCTCCCGCGCCCCGGGGCGCCCCCTCCCTTGGTCGGGGTGGCGTCCTCCGTCCGGAGGACACGGGTGCGGCCCGGCGGCCGATACCCCGGGGGCCGCGCTCGCGGGAGAGTCGGTGGCATGAGCGAGACAGCGATCGAGGTCCACGGCCTCCGCAAGAAGTACGGCGGCAACGAGGCCGTCGCCGGAGTCGACCTGAGCGTCCGGCGCGGCGAGGTCTTCTCCCTCCTGGGCCCCAACGGCGCGGGCAAGTCCACCACGGTCGAGATCCTGGAGGGCTTCCGCCACCGCGACGGGGGCACCGTCCGCGTGCTGGGCGAGGACCCCGGCGCCGCCGGCCGCCGGTGGCGCTCGCGCATCGGGGTGGTGTGGCAGGGGGAGACGCTGATCCCGCAGTTGTCCGTGCGCGAGGTGGTCCGCCACTTCGCGGGCTACTATCCCGACCCGCGCGACCCCGACGCGGTGGTCGACCTGGTCGGCCTGGGCGAGAAGTCCCGGGCGCGGATCACTTCCCTGTCCGGCGGTCAGCGCCGCCGCCTGTACGTGGCCCTGGGCATCGTCGGCAGGCCGGAGCTGCTGTTCCTGGACGAGCCCACCACCGGCTTCGACCCCGGGGCCCGGCGCGACTTCTGGACGCTGGTCGGCGACCTGGCCCGGGGCGGCACCACCATCGTCCTGACCACGCACTACCTGGAGGAGGCCGAGGCGCTCGCCGACCGGGTGTGCGTGGTCGCGCGCGGCAGGGTGCGCGCACTGGGCTCCCCCGCCACCCTGGGCGGACGCGCCTCGGCCCAGGCCACCGTCGGCTGGACGGTCGACGGGCGGCGCCGCGAGACCCGCACCGACGAGCCCGCCCGGGTGGTGGGCGAGCTGTCCTCCCTGTTCTCCGGTGAGGTTCCGGGGCTGAGCGTGCACCGCCCCACGCTGGAGGACGTCTACCTGGGCCTGATCGGCGGGGAGGACGAGGAGGGCGGGGAAGGCGACGACAGGGACGGCCGTCCCGCCGCGAGGAAGGTGTCCGCGTGAGCACCGCGACCGAACGCACCCCCGACGCCCCCGCCGCACCGGCCTCCAGCGGACGCCTGCCCGGCGCGCTGCGCGTCGGGCTGTCCCGGGGCTGGCTGGAGATCCGCGAGTTCGCGCACGAGTGGGAGAGCGTGATCTTCACCTTCTCCCTGCCCGCGCTGATCCTGGTCATGTTCTCGTCGATCTTCGACGGCGTGTTCGACATGGGCATGCCCGCCGTGGACTACTACCTGCCGGGCCTGGTGGCGATGGGCCTGATGTCGGTCAGCTTCCAGCAGCTGGGCCTGAACATCGCCAACGAGCGCGAGCGGGGCGGTCTGCGCCGCCTGCGCGGCACCCCGATGCCGCCGACCGCCTACTTCGTGGGCAAGACCGTGGTGGTGCTGTTCCTGGCCCTGGGCCAGCTGGTCCTGCTGCTGGGCGTGGGCGCCCTGGCCTTCGGCGCGCGCATGCCCGACGACCCGGCCGCCTGGGCGACGCTGGCCTGGGTGTTCGTGCTGGGTACCGTCTCCTGCTCGCTGCTGGGCATCGCGATCAGCTCCCTGGCCCGCAACGTCCGCTCCGCCTCCGGCATCGTGGTCGTGCCCTTCCTGATCCTGCAGTTCATCTCGGGCATCTTCGTGCCGGTCGTCGCCCTGCCCGACTGGGTGCTCGACGCCGCCGCGCTCTTCCCGCTGATGTGGATGGCGCAGGGCCTGCGCGCGGCGTTCTTCCCCGCCGAGATGGCCGCCCTCGAACCCGGCGGTTCGTGGGACCTGCCCTCGGTCGCCCTCGCGCTGGGCGTGTGGTGTGTGGTGGGCTTGACGCTGGTAGTGCTGACGTTCAGGTGGAAGACGCGGAAGGACGGGTGATCGCCGTGGCCGCACGGGCTCCGGGGGGCGGCCACGCCCCGCCCGCACCGTTCCCCGGGCCCGGCGGCTCCCCGTCCGGGGAAGGCGCCCAACCGGGTGGGAAGCAGCACGACGAACGGCACGCCTGGGACCTGGGCGTGTGGTGGGACGTGTACTTCACCTCCGTGATGGCGGCCATGGCGGCCATCGCGCTGATCACCAGCGACCCCTTCTGGCGGTGGCCGCTCGTGGGCCTCATGGCCGCGGTGACGGCCGTGTACTACCTGTTCGCCAGGCAGTTGGTGATGAACGAGGAGCGGATCCGCCCGACGGTCCTCATGGCCGTCCTGCTGGTGCTGTGCCTGCCCGCGGTGACGGTCAACCCCGTCCTGACCTTCCTCGTCGTGGCGGTGGCCCCGCTGTGCTTCATCACCGCCCCGATCCCGGTCGCCATCTCGACGGTGGGCGCGATCCTGCTGGTCCCGATGCCGCTGCGCGGCCTGCTCGGGCTGAGCGAGTGGGACGACATCACCGTCAACATCCTGATCAACGGCGTGATGGTGGGCTACACGTTCTGGTTCGGCAGCTGGCTGGGACGGATCATCGAGCAGAGCTACGAGCGGGCCAACCTGATCAGGGAGCTGCGCGAGAGCCGCCTGGAGGTCGTGCGGTTGTCGGAGGAGACCGGGGCCATGGCCGAGCGCGAGCGCCTGGCGCGCGAGATGCACGACACCCTGGCCCAGGGCTTCACCAGCATCGTCGCGCTGACCCAGGCGGTGGAGTCGGAGATGGACTCCGACCCGGAGCTGGCCCGGCGCCACCTCGCCCTGATGCGCGAGACCGCCGCCGAGAACCTGGCCGAGGCGCGGGCCATGGTGGCCGCCCGCCAGCCGGTGGGTCTGGACAGCCAGACCCTGGAGGCCGCCCTGGACAGGATCGCCTCACGCCTGGGCGACGAACTCGGCGTCCCCGTGGACACCGCGGTGCTCGGCGCCCCGGCGGCCCTGTCCAACGACCTCCAGATCTGCCTGTTGCGCACCGCGCAGGAGGCCCTGGCCAACGTCCGCAGGCACGCCCGGGCCGGGCACGTGCGGGTGGCCCTGGAGTACACGCGGGCCCCCGACGGGAGCCCCGGTCCGGTGGAGCTGAACGTCGCCGACGACGGCGTCGGCTTCGACCCCGGGCGGACCGCACCCGGGAACGGGCTGGTGAACATGCGGCGCCGGGCGCACGACGCGGGAGGCGCGGTGGAGGTGGTCAGCACCCCCGGGCACGGCACCCGCGTCCGGATGTCGCTGCCCCTGCCCGTGCCCCCGCCCCCGCAGACCCCGCGAGGCGACGAGGAGTGCGCACCGTGATCCGTGTCCTGCTGGTCGACGACCACCCGGTGGTCCGCGAGGGCATCCGCGGCATGCTCGCCGCCGAGTCCGACCTCACCGTCGTGGGCGAGGCCGCCTCCGGCCCCGAGGCTGTCGTGCGGACGGCCGAACTGGAGCCGGACGTGGTGCTGATGGACCTGCGCATGCCCGGCGGCGACGGTGTGGAGGCCACCGGGCGCATCAGCGCCGGACGGCCCGGCACGCACGTGCTGGTGCTCACCACCTACGACACCGACGACGACATCCTGCGCGCGGTCGAGGCGGGCGCCACCGGGTACCTGCTCAAGGACACCCCGCGCGCGGAGCTGGCCGAGGCCGTGCGCGCCGCGGCGCGCGGGGAGACCGTCCTGACCGGGCGGTTGGCGGGCAGGCTGTTCACCGGCGTGCGCCGGCGCGGAGAGCCCGCCGCGGTGCTGTCTCCCCGCGAGGTGGAGGTGCTGCGCCTGGCCTCCGAGGGGCACACCAACGCGGCGATCGGGCGCGCCCTGCACATCAGTGCGACCACGGTCAAGACCCACCTGATGCGGGTCTACGACAAGCTCGGCGTGGGCGACCGGACCGCGGCGGTGAGCCAGGCGATCCGCCGCGGGCTGCTCCCCGAGGACTGACCCCGGGGCGCGGGGCAGGGTCTCAGGGGCCTCTCGGGGGTTCTCCCCGATGCGGCACACCGTGTGGCGTCGGAAGAATGGTTCTATGGTGGAAGCAATGAGCGAGATCACTCCCCCCGAGCACGGTCGGATGCGCGCCTCCGACGCCGACCGTGACTCCGTCGCGCACCGCCTGCGTGAAGCCCTCGCCGAGGGGCGCCTGGACCCGGACGAGCACAGCGAGCGGCTCGACGCGGTGTACCGGGCCAAGACCGTCGGCGAGCTGGTCCCCCTCACCGAGGACCTCCCGGCGCCGAACGGTCCCGGCGCCTCCGTGGCCCCCACCGACTTCCGTTCGCCCCGGCCGCTCTACGGCGGCGGCCGGATCGTGGACCAGGAGCCCACCAGCCGGGCCGCGGTCGTCGTCCTGGGCGGTGCGAGCCGGTCGGGCAACTGGGTCCTGCCGGGCGCCTTCACCGCCTTCGCGGTGCTGGGCGGGATCGACCTGGACCTGCGCGAGGCCCGGTTCACCCAGCGCGAGACCACCGTCTGGGTCTGCGCCGTCCTGGGCGGGGTGGGCATCACGGTGCCCGACGACGTGCAGGTGCGGGTGCACGGCCTGCCGCTCATGGGCGGCTTCGGCATCTCCGAGAACACCCCCAGCGTGGTGGATCCGGACGCGCCGATCGTGCACGTGCGGGGCATCGCCGTGATGGGCGGGGTGGGCATCGAGTACAAGCCGCGCAAGCACCAGGACGAGGAGTAGGCCGGCCTCCCCGGTCGGACGCGGGTCCCCCGACGAGACGTTCTGCTCAGGCGGGGCCGTCCATGGAACCACACTGCCACCCCATGCGTAAGGTCTGTGGCTGATTGTGGCAATTGTGGTCATCGGTCCTTGCCGTGAGCACCTCCGCGGTGTCAGGCTGCACCGGTACTTCGCCTACCCAAGGTGTCCATCCCCCGACTCCCAGGAGCGGTGGACCCCCGCACTCCGGAGGAAGATCCTTGCGCACCAGTTCCGAAGGGAAGCCGCCGCGCGGAGCGGCCGTCCCCGCCTCCCGGCGCCGTGCCGCCACGGCCGGTGCCGCGGCAGTCCTGATGACTGTCGCCGCCCTGGCGTCCTCCCCCGCCCACGCCGAGCCCGGGCCGCCCGGGCACGCCGGGCCCCCGGAGCACTCCGGGGCCCCCGACCACGCGGGTCCGCCCGCGCACGCGGGCAGGCCGGGCGAGGACCCGCCGCTGTCGGAGCGGGTGGACGCGGAGGCCATCCGCGAGCACCTGGAGAACCTCGACACCATCGCCGAGTACAACGGCGGCAACCGGGCCACGAACACCCCCGGCTACGACGTCGCCGCCCTCTACGTCGAGGACCAGCTGGAGCGCGCCGGATACGAGCCCTACCGGCACGAGTACGAGTACGAGCTGTGGCGGGAGAACTCCCCGGCCGTCCTCGCCCAGACCGCCCCGGAGCAGGCCGCCTACGAGGTCGACACCGACTACGCGACCATGAGCTACTCCGGATCGGGCGACGTCACCGCCCCGGCGGTGGCCGTCAACGCCGACAGCGCCGCGAGCGGCTGCTCCGCCGACGACTTCGCCGGCTTCCCCGAGGGCGCGATCGCGATCACCGTGCGCGGCACCTGCCCGTTCTCGGACAAGGTGGACAACGCCGCCGCCGCGGGGGCCGCGGCCACCCTGGTGGTCAACAACGAGGACGAGGTCTTCCTGGGCACCGTGGGCGAGCACTCGGCCATCCCCGCCCTGGGCGTGTCCGGGACGCTGGGCGCCGAGCTGCTGGCCGCCGAGGGCCTGGAGCTGCGGGTGAGCGTGGACGCCGAGGTCAGCAACGAGACCTCCTACAGCGTGCTGGCCGAGACCCCGGGCGGTCGGGACGACAACGTGGTGGTCGTGGGCGGCCACCTCGACAGCGTCGAGGACGGCCCCGGCATCAACGACAACGGCAGCGGCACGGCCTTCCTGCTGGAGACCGCGATCCAGCTGGCCGAGCAGGAGGAGCCCGACAACAAGGTGCGGTTCGCCTTCTGGGGTACCGAGGAGGAGGGCCTGGTCGGCTCCACCCGTTACGTGGAGGACCTGACCGCGCAGGAGGTCGAGGACATCGCCCTCTACCTCAACTTCGACATGATCGGCTCGCACAACTACGGCCGGTTCGTGCTGGACGGCCGGATGGAGCTGCCCGGGTCCGTGGCCGCCCCGTCGGGCTCCGGCGCGATCGCGAAGGTCTTCGAGGACTACTTCGCCGCCCGGGACCAGGTCAGCGAGCCCGGCGTGCTGAGCGGGCGCAGCGACTACCAGGCCTTCATGACCGCGGGCATCCCCTCGGGCGGGCTGTTCAGCGGCGCCGACGGCGTCAAGACCGAGGAGCAGGTCGAGTGGTACGGCGGTACGGCGGGCGAGCAGTTCGACCCGTACTACCACACCGCCGACGACACCATGGAGAACATCAACTGGGACTCGGTGGCCGAGCTGTCGGCGGCCGGTGCGCACGGTGTGGAGTTCTTCGCCGAGAGCACCCTGCCGGTGAACGGGGTGCTGCGCACGACGGCCGCGCCCGACTTCCCGCGCCTGGGCGACGGCTGGCTGAGGTAGTCCGCGCACGATCCGTGTGAGGGATCCACGTGCACGACAGGGCGGGCGGCGTGAACCCCCCGGTTCCACGCCGCCCGCCGCGGCGTCTCCCCCTCCGCGGTTCCCGGATGACCCCCTCTCGCATCCGGGTACCGCACATGGACACCGCGGGAAACTACTTTCGGTAGCCCCCTGGTTTCCCAATGTATCAGTGAGTTGCATCACCTTCACACGCTGATATGGAACAGTTATCCTCCGTCACGGTTGATGCTCCGGACCGCCGCCGCACCCGCCGGAGCGCGGCCGAACCCTAGGGTGGAGGGCATGACCAAACGGGACACCGACAAGCCGGTCGTGCTGTCGAAGATCTACACGCGCACCGGCGACGCCGGGACGACGGCGCTCGGCGACATGAGCCGGACCGGCAAGAACGACACGCGCCTGGTGGGCTACGCCGACACCGAGGAGGCCAACGCCGCGATCGGCACCGCCCTGGCGCTGGGCGAACTCCCCGACGACGTCCGGAACCTGCTCGGACGGATCCAGAACGAGCTGTTCGACCTGGGCGCCGACCTGTCCACGCCGATCGTGCCCGACCCGGAGTACCCGCCGCTGCGGGTCCTGCCCGAGTACGTCACGCGGCTGGAGGAGGCCTGCGACACCTACAACGCCGACCTGCCCACCCTGCGCAGCTTCATCCTGCCCGGGGGCTCCCCCACCGTGGCGCTCGTGCACACCGCCCGGATCGTGGTCCGGCGGGCCGAGCGCAGCGTGTGGGCGGCCGTCGAGGAGCACGGCCAGACCGTCAACCCGCTCACCGCCCAGTACCTCAACCGGCTCTCCGACCTGCTGTTCATCCTCGGCCGGTACGTCGCCCGGGAGGGCGACGAGGTCCTGTGGAAGCCCGGCGGCGAACGCTAGCGCCCCGCCGCCCGCCGCGGTCCCGGGCCGCGCCCGGCCGCCCGTGCGCACCTTCGGGGGGTCCCGCTCCGCGTGAGCGGGGGCCCCTCCGCGCTCCCCGCGCCTCCACGGGACCGCCCGCGCCCCGGAACGCCGTCCCGGTGGGCGTTCGCGACCTGCGCGGACGGAAATAGTCCGGTGGGACGCGTGTCTTCCGCGGCGCTGGGGTTATGGGTTCTGGACACAGGAACGGACGAAGGAAGGAACGCAGATGACCACCGGAACCAGACCGGCGACCGTCACGGCGGTCTTCGTGCTGCTGGTCCTGATCGCGGTCTACCAGATCGTCATGAGCCTGCTGGCCCTCGTCGGAGCCACCGCCATGGCCACCGTCCCGATGGTCGCCGAGAGCGCGCAGGTGCCCGCCTGGGCCGTGCTGACCGGCGCGGCCGTCGGCTTGGTCTACGGCGCGCTGTCGGCCGTCCTGGCCGTCATGGTCAACCGGAACCGCGGCGGCGTCCGCACCTCGGTGACCGCGGTCAACGCGGTCTACGCCGTCGTGATCCTGGCCCTGCTGCTCACCCCGGTCAGCGGGGTCCCCGAGATCGTCGCGGCGCTCTTCGCCGTCACCGTGGCGGCCCTGGCCAACACCGCGACCGCCAGGGCGCACTTCTCCGGCGCCGCGGTCCCGTCCGGACACGCCCACCCGCAGGTCGGCTGACCGCCCCCTGACCGCGCCCGGCCCGGCACCCTCCCACGGGCCGGGCGCGCCCCTGTCCGCACCGTTCGGCCGAAGCGGAGGGCCTGCGGGCCGCCGCGGGTCGGCGACGGCCCGCAGGCACGGGCTAACGCCGCGCCTCCCCCTCCGTAGCGGTCCGGGAGCGGCGCAGCAGGGCGCCGCCCACCTGGGGCAGGACGAGCACGCTCAGCATGCCCGCGCCCAGGAGCGCGGCGGCGGAGGCGCCGTCGAGGGCGCCCGTCTCGGTCCCGATCTCCGACAGGACCGCGACCAGGGGCAGTGCGGTCGCCGAGAACAGCACCAGGGGGAGCCGCTGGCGCTCGGGGACGTCGCCCCGCGACAGCAGGTACTCGGGGCCGCCCCGCACGACCAGGAAGGCCGCCAGCAGCAGGGGGACCAGCAGCAGCGCCACCGGGTCGGCCAGCAGAGCCGACAGGTCGAAGCGCACCCCCGTCACCACGAAGAACACCGGTATCAGGAAGCCGAAACCGACGGCGTCCATCTTCGACTCCACCCGTTCGACCGCGCCCGGATGGTTGGTGGTGAACATCAGCCGCACGATGATCCCCGCCGCAAAGGCGCCCAGCAGCGCGTCCAGCCGCAGACTCGCCGCCAGCCACACGAACAGCACGATCACCAGGATGCACAGGCGCACGGCCACCTGGGTGCTGGAGCCGAGGGTGGCCCGGATGAGCCGTGTCAGCCGCTCCGAGGGCGGGCGGGTCGCGCGCCAGGCCGCGAGGCCCGCGAGGGCGAGGAACCCGACCAGCAGCAGCGTCGCCTCCAAGGGGCGGTAACCGCTGAGCAGCAGGGTGATCAGCACGATCGGTCCGAACTCCCCCATCGTCCCGGAGGCCATGAAGCGGGCCCCGAAGGCCCCCTCCAGCCCTCCGGAGTCCCGCAGGATGGGCAGCACCGTGCCCAACGCGGTGGTGATCAGGGCCAGGCCGACGACCAGGGCCGTCTGGGAGGCGCCGAACAGGGCCCACCCCGCCCCCAGTCCGAGGGCGACCGAGCACAGCCAGGCCAGTGCCGCCCGCCGCAGCGGCCTGCCCCTGATCCGCGCGAAGTCGACCTCGTACCCGGCCATGAACATGAGCAGCGCGAGTCCGAGGTCGGCCAGCATCGCCACCGTCCCGGTCTCGCGGACCAGTCCGAGGAGGGAGGGGCCCAAGACGATGCCGAAGACGATCTCCAGCACCACCGAGGGGATGACCACGAACGCGGCCAGCCGGTCGGTGACCAGCGGGGCGAGGAAGGCCGCCACGAGGATCAGCAGCAGCATGCCCAGTGTCTGCGCGACGTCGCCTTCCATGTCCCCCTCGTTCCGCGGAGCGGCGCCGCTCCGGCCGTGGGCACACTACGCGCGGTCGGCACGGCACGGCGGCAGACACGCGGGCACGGGAGGCGCGCACGCGGCGCGCTCGCGGCCGGGGCCGGGAGGGAAACGGCGCGGCCCTTCGGACCGGGGAGCCCCGGCCCCTCAGCACTCGGGCGGGAACTCCTCCTGCGGGACGAACTCCGCCTCGGCAGACCCCCCGGAGGCGGCGTACACGCCCTCCTCCTCGGCCAGCACCCCGGTCGTGAACGCGACCGTGCCGATGTCGTGCTCGGTCTCCTCCCCCGGCGGGGCCTCCCGCGAGCCGATCCCGACGGTGTACTCCTCGCGCTCGGACTCGGGGACCAGGCGGTAGACCTGCCGTCCGTCGCCGTCGGTGATCCGCCAGGCGTCGCCGGGGGCGGCCAGGTCCACCTCGGTCCGGTTGCCGTCGAAGTCGCGGGTGGCGATCAGGTGGATCCGCTGTCCGCCGCCGGTCAGGTCGATCTGGCGCGGGGAGGCGTCACCGCACCAGGCCACGACCAGCACGGGGAACTCGTGCGCGGCGGTGAAGTGGCCCGTGGCCACGGCGCCGACGTGGCCGCCCGAGAGCTGGCAGGCGGCGAGCAGGGGGATGAGGAGGGCGGGGCCCAGGAGCCGGGGAAGTCGCGAGGCGAGCATGGAACCGCATCCTGCCGTGTCCGGCCGCCCAGGGGAAGAGGACACTGGGCACGGCCGCGCCGCACCCCGTGGAGGGCCGGGTCTCAGGCGTCGCCGAGTTCGCGTTCGACGGCCTCGACCTTGCTGCGCAGGCCGTCGGTGACGCCCTCCCGGACGTCGGCCTTGAGGGTGAGGCTGACGCGCGCGGCGCCCTCCCCCGCGGCCTGCACGGCGCGCTTGACGACGTCCATGACCTCGTCCCACTCACCCTCGACGCTGGTGAACATGGCGGAGGTCTCGTTGGGCAGTCCGCTCTCCCGGACCACCCGCACCGCGCGGGCGACGGCGGGGGCGACGGACTCACCGGTTCCGAGAGGGGCGACGGAGAAAGCGACGATCGTACTCATGTCGGCCATGCTAGGCACACAGGGGCCCGTGGGGGAACCACCCACGCGCAATCTCAGCTCTCCCAGTGCGTTCCGGGGGGCATCGACTCCAGCCACGACAGGAAGCCGGTCTGGGCGCCCTCGCCCATGGCGATCTCGTAGGCCGCCTCGCGGGGGTCGGAGCCGTCGGCGAGCAGCCAGCCCACCTGGAGCACGGTGAGGTCGGCGGGCAGGTCCTCGTCCCCGGCGGGGGCGCGCCGCCCGACGACGACGAGACCGCGGCGCGACAGCCTCGCTGTCGGCCGCGGTCTGAGGGAGAAGATCGGGAACCAGCCCAGGTTCTCCGTGCCGTACCGGCCGAAGCCGATGCGCCAGGAGCCCCGGCGGCCCGGCGCCCCGACGGCGCGCAGGTAGCACTCCACCGCGCCGCCGCGCCGTACCAGGATCCAGCGGCGCAGGGTGACGGCGAGCGCCAGCACCAGGAGGACGACGAGCAGGGCGAGGAACACCCACAGCGCGGACTCCCACCAGGGTGCTCCGGGCCGGAGCCTCTGCATGCCCACCACTCGTCCCGCCGTCCTACGCTAGGCGACTTCCTCGCCCGCGGCCCGCAGACGGCTGCGGGCACGGCCCAGGGCGACGTTGTCGCCGGACTCGGCCGCGCTCTTCAGCGCCGTGCGCGCGCGGTCCACATCGATGTCCTCGGCGAGCTCCGCGGTCTCGGCGAGGATGGAGACGCGTCCCTCACCCGAGACCGAGACGAACCCGCCGTGCGCGGCGGCCCGGACCTCGCCGGTCTCCCGCGCGCCCAGCACGCGGACGACCGCGTCGTGGGCGAGCAGCGACAGCACCGGGACGTGCCCGGGCTGGACGCCCATCTCACCCTCGACGGTCTTCGCGATGACCATGTCGCCCTCGCCCGCCCAAATCTCACGTTCGGGCGAGACGATCTCGACGAAAAGCTTCTTCGACACTGCCACAAACTCCTCGGCTAGCGGGTGATTCGGCCGGGCCGGTCCCCGACCGCTGTCGGGGACCGCCCCGGCCGGAGAACTAACCCTGCAGCTTCTTGGCCTTCTCGACGGCCATGTCGATGTTGCCGACGTCGAGGAACGCCTGCTCGGGCAGGTGGTCGTACTCACCGTCGCACAGGCCCTTGAAGGAGGAGATGGTCTCCTCCAGGGGGACGAACACGCCCGGGGTACCGGTGAACTTCTCCGCCACGAACATGTTCTGCGACAGGAAGCGCTCGATCCGGCGGGCCCGGTTGACGACGATCTTGTCCTCCTCGGACAGCTCGTCCATACCGAGGATGGCGATCTGGTCCTGGAGGTCGTTGTTGCGCTGGAGGATCTCCTTGACGCGCTGGGCCACCTGGTAGTGCTCCTCGCCCACGTACTGCGGGTCGAGGATGCGGGAGGTGGAGGTCAGCGGGTCGACCGCCGGGTAGATGCCCTTCTGCGAGATCGGGCGGGAGAGCTCGGTCGTCGCGTCCAGGTGGGCGAAGGTGGTCGCCGGAGCCGGGTCGGTGTAGTCGTCCGCGGGCACGTAGATCGCCTGCATCGAGGTGATCGAGTGGCCGCGGGTCGAGGTGATCCGCTCCTGGAGCTGGCCCATCTCGTCCGCCAGGTTGGGCTGGTAGCCCACGGCCGAGGGCATACGGCCCAGCAGCGTGGAGACCTCCGAACCCGCCTGGGTGAAACGGAAGATGTTGTCGATGAACAGCAGCACGTCCTGCTTCTGGACGTCGCGGAAGTACTCCGCCATCGTCAGAGCGGACAGGGCCACCCGCAGACGGGTGCCCGGGGGCTCGTCCATCTGGCCGAAGACGAGGGCGGTGTCCTGGAGGACCTCCATCTCGTCCATCTCCAGGAAGAGGTCCGTACCCTCACGGGTGCGCTCACCGACACCGGCGAACACGGACACACCACCGAAGTTGCGGGCGATACGCGTGATCATCTCCTGGATGAGCACGGTCTTGCCCACACCGGCGCCGCCGAACAGGCCGATCTTGCCACCGCGCACGTACGGGGTGAGCAGGTCGATGACCTTGATGCCCGTGACCATCATCTCGGTCTTGGACTCGAGCTGGTCGAAGGCCGGGGCCTTGCGGTGGATCGGCCAGCGCTCGGTGACGCCCAGCTCCGCGGTCGGCACGTCCAGGGACTCGCCCAGGGTGTTGAACACGTGGCCCTTGACGACGTCGCCGACGGGCACGCTGATGGGCTCGCCGGTGTCGCGCACCTCGGCGCCGCGGACGAGGCCGTCCTGGGGGGCCAGGGAGACCGTGCGCACGAGGTTGTCACCCAGGTGCTGGGCGACCTCCATCGTGATGGTCTTGGCCTTGCCGCCGATGGTCACGTCGGTGTGCAGGGCGTTGTAGATGGCAGGCAGGGAGCCGACGGGGAACTCCACGTCGACGACCGGGCCGGTGACCCGGGAGATCCGGCCGGTGGCGGTGCCAGCCCCAGCCGTCCCTTCAACTGTCGCAGTCACTTTTGTTACTCACTTCCCGCGCTGGCAGCAGCGAGCGCGTCGGCACCGCCGACAATCTCACTGAGCTCATTGGTGATCTCAGCCTGACGTGCCTGGTTGGCCAGACGGGTCAGGTTCTTGGCGAGTTCCTCGGCGTTGTCCGTGGCCGCCTTCATGGCGGCGCGGCGGGAGGCCTGCTGGGAGGCGGACGACTCCAGGAGCGAGAAGTAGATCCTGTTGACGACGTACTGCGGCAGCAGCTGGTCCAGGACCTCCTCCGCCGAGGGCTCGAACTCGTACAGCGGCAGCGGCTCGCCCCCGTGCGCGGCCTCCAGCTCGGAGCTGTCGACCTCCTCCACCTCCAGCGGCAGAGCCCGGACGGCCCCGGCGCGCTGGGTCAGCATCGAGACGAACTCCGTGGAGACCACGTGGATCTCGTCGACGCCGCCCTCGGCGGAGTCGGCGGAGAACTTCTCCATGAGGGCGGAGCCGATCTCCTGGGCGTGCGCGTAGGTGGGGCGCTCGGTGAAGCCCTCCCACTGCGCCTCCAGGGGGCGGTCGCGGAACTTGTAGAAGCCCACGCCCTTGCGGCCCACCATGTAGGTGAGGACCTCCTTGCCCTGCTCACGCAGGAGCTGGGTGAGGGAGTCCGCCTCCTTGAGCACGTTGGTCGAGAAGGCGCCCGCCAGGCCCTTGTCGCTGGTGATGACCAGGACGGCGGCGCGGGTGGGGTTCTCGGCCTCGGTCAGCAGCGGGTGATCGGTCACCCGGCTGGCCAGGGCCGAGACCGCCCGGGTGATCTCCCGCGCGTAGGGCCCAGCAGCCTCCGCCGCACGCTGCGCCTTGGTGATGCGCGTCGTGGCGATGAGCTCCATCGCGCGGGTGATCTTCGCCATCGACTTCGTCGAGCGGATCCTCCGGCGATAGACGCGAAGCTGTGCACCCATGGGTTACTTCCCGCCCTTGGCGACCTTGATGGTCTCCTGGCCGACCTTCTCCTCGTCCAGCGCCTCGGCCTCGGCCTCGGTGCCCAGGAGGGTTCCGGCGGAGGTCTGGAAGCCCTGCTTGAACTTCTCCAGCGCCGAGTCGAGGGACTTCTCGGTCTCGGCCTCGAACTTGCCGCTCTCGCGGATGGTGTCGAGGATGCCCGAGTGCTCGCGGCTCAGGTGGTCCAGGAAGTCCTCCTCGAAGCGGCGCACGTCCTCGACCGGGACGTCGTCGACGCGGCCGGTGGTGCCGGCCCAGATCGAGACGACCTGCTTCTCCATGGAGAACGGCGAGTACTGGCCCTGCTTGAGGAGCTCCATCAGACGGGCACCGCGCTCCAGCTGCTGCTTGGAGACGGCGTCCAGGTCCGAACCGAAGGCGGAGAACGCCTCCAGCTCGCGGTACTGGGCCAGGCCCAGCCGCAGGGTGCCCGAGACCTTCTTCATCGCCTTGGTCTGCGCGGCGCCACCGACACGGGAGACCGACACACCGACGTTGATCGCCGGGCGCTGGCCCTGGTTGAACAGGTCGGACTCCAGGAAGACCTGGCCGTCGGTGATGGAGATGACGTTGGTGGGGATGTACGCCGAGACGTCGCCCGCCTTGGTCTCGATGATCGGCAGGGCGGTCATCGACCCCTTGCCCATCTCGTCGGAGAGCTTGGCGCAGCGCTCCAGCAGCCGGGAGTGCAGGTAGAAGACGTCACCGGGGTAGGCCTCGCGGCCCGGCGGGCGGCGCAGCAGCAGCGACACCGCACGGTAGGCCTCGGCCTGCTTGGTGAGGTCGTCGAAGACGATGAGGACGTGCTTGCCCTCGTACATCCAGTGCTGGCCCAGGGCCGAACCGGTGTAGGGGGCCAGGTACTTGAAGCCGGCCGCCTCGGACGCCGGGGCGGCGACGATGGTGGTGTACTCCATCGCGCCGGCCTCTTCGAGGGCGCCACGCACACCGGCGATGGTCGAGCCCTTCTGGCCGATCGCGACGTAGATGCAGCGCACCTGCTTGTCGGGGTCGCCCGACTCCCAGTTGGCCTTCTGGTTGATGATCGCGTCGATGCAGACCGCGGTCTTGCCGGTCTGCCGGTCGCCGATGACCAGCTGGCGCTGGCCGCGGCCGATCGGGGTCATCGAGTCGATCGCCTTGATGCCGGTCTGGAGCGGCTCGTGGACGGGCTTGCGCTCCATCACGGAGGCAGCCTGGAGCTCCAGCTCGCGGCGCTCGGTCGACTCGATCTCGCCCTTGCCGTCGATGGGGGCACCCAGGGGGTCCACCACGCGGCCGAGGAAGTTGTCACCCACCGGCACCGAGAGGAGCTGGCCGGTGCGGCGCACCTTCTGGCCCTCCTCGATGCTGGTGAAGTCACCCAGCACGACGACACCGATCTCACCGATCTCGAGGTTCTGGGCCAGGCCCAGGGTGCCGTCCTCGAACTGGAGCAGCTCGTTCGCCATCGCCGAGGGAAGGCCACCGACGCGGGCGATGCCGTCACCGGAGTAGGTGACGGTACCGACCTCTTCCGCGCGGGTGGCTTCAGGCTCGTACGACTGGACGAAGCGCTGTAGCGCGTCCCGGATCTCGTCCGGCCGGATCGTCAGCTCCGCCATCTCTACGTTGTCCTTGCTCTCAAATGGCGCCGGGCTGGCGCCGTGCGTGCTTGCCTTGCGTTCTGTCAGCCGGCGAGGCGGCGCTGGGCCTCGGCGATACGCCCGGCGATGGTCCCGTCGATGACCTCGTCACCCACCTGGATGGACAGGCCACCCACGATCTCGGGGGCGACCTCGATGTTGAGGTGGATGTCGCGGCCGTAGGCGCGCGAGAGCGCGGCTCCGAGCCGGGACTGCTGTTGCTCGCTCAGGGCGACGGCGCTGCGGACGACGGCGACGTAGCGCTTGGCGCGCTCGGCGACGAGCTGTCCGTAGTTGTCCAGCGCCTGCTCCAGGGTACGGCCCCTGGGGCGGGCGACCGCTTCGCCGACCAGCACCAGAGTCGCGGGGTGCACCTTGCCCGAGAGCAGGTTCTCCACGAGGGAGAGGCGCAGCTCGGGGGCGGCCCCGTCGCGGGTGAGGGCCTCGCGGAGCTCGGGCTGGGCGATGACGATCCGCTGGAAGCGGAAGAGCTCGTCCTCCAGCTCGCCGAGCCCCGAGGCGCTCTGGAGCTGGGCGGCGGTCGCGTAGACCGCCATCCGCTCCATCGCGTCCATCAGGTCGCGCGGGCCCGACCACCTGGCCGAGACCACGTCGCCGGCCACGAGGACCGCGGACGGCGACACCCTGGTCTCCAGGAGCTGCCCGATGAGGCCGGTCTTGGCCTCGGCCGGGTTCGCCTGGTCGGCGAGCCAGCGGCGCAGCGAGTGCTCGCCTCCCAGCAGGGCGACGACCTCGAAGAGCTCACTGCCCAGGGAGACACCGCTCTGCGGGGTGCCCGCCGACGCCAGGACGTTCTCGTCCAGGCGCCGGGTCACCTCGGCCAGCGACGTGCGGCTGATACCACGCATCAGCGCACCTCTGCCTGCTGCGTGCTGTTGCTCTGCTCCAGCTCGTCCAGGAACCGGTCGATGACGCGGTTCTGGGCGGCGCTGTCGCTGAGGGTCTCACCGACGATGCGGCTCGCCAGCTCGGTGGAGAGCGCACCGACCTCGTTGCGCAGCTGCACCAGGGCCTGCTGGCGGTCGGCCTCGATCTGGACGTGGGCCGCCTCGACGATGCGACGCGCCTCGGCCTGGGCCTCCTCGCGCGCCTCGGCGACGATCGCGGCCCGCTGCTCCTTGGCCTTCTCCAGCTCCTGGGCGTACTCGCGGTGCGCCTCCTCGAGCTTCTCCCGGTACTGCTGGCGGATCCCCTCGGCCTCGGCCTCGGCCTTCTTGGCGCGCTCGATGCCGCCCTCGATGGCGTCGTGACGCTCGTCGAGGACCGCCATGACCTTCGGCACCGCCTTACGGGCGACAAAGAAGTAGACCACGGCGAGCGCGATCGCACCGAAGGTGAACTTCACCCAGTCGATCCGCAGAATGTTGTAATCGGCTGCCAACTCCACCAACATGGTCAGCCCTCCTTCGCGTCAGTTGCCATCAGATTCCGCCGGCGAACCTGGGTCAGGAACCGGTGGGGGCGGCGAAGGCGAGAACGAAGCCCAGGATGGCCAGGGCCTCGATCAGGGCGAAGCCCAGGTAGATGTTGGTCTGGAGCGGACCGCGCGCCTCGGGCTGGCGGGCGATGGCCTGCATGCCGAGACCGAAGACGATACCGACACCGATACCGGCGCCGATGACGCTGATGCCGTAACCGATGGTGTTGATGTTGCCGGTGATCGCAGCGATGTCCATTGATGTTTCCTTTTACTCGACGTCCGGCGTTGCGCTTCGCAAGTGGGTCAGTTCGCCGGTGTGGACGGATCTGTGGCTTCCCGCAATCCTGCCCGGCCCGGGGGGACCGGGGGGTGTGCGGGGATCAGTGGGCCGCTTCGAGGGACTGGTTGATGTACAGGCTGGCCAGGAGCGTGAAGATGAACGCCTGGACGGCCATGATCAGGATCTCGAAGAGGAAGAAGGCCAGGTAGCCGAGCAGAGCGGCACCGGAGAAGAGCACCGAAACCGTACTCAGGACCGGTCCGGCCGTCAGGTTCAGCATGTACCAGCCGCCGTAGGCGAACACGGCGAGCAGCAGGCTGCCCGCGAACATGGTCGCGAAGAGACGGAGGGCGTGCGTCACCGGCCGGATGAGGAACACCGAGAGGATTTCGATGGGGGTGACCAGGATGTAGATCACCTTGGGCATCCCCGGGGGGAAGATCTGGTTGCGGAAGTAGCCCCAGCCGCCCTGGTTGCGGACGCCGATCACGATGGTCATGACGTAGATGACCGCCGCCAGCATGGCCGTGAAGGCCAGGTTGCTGTTGACCGGCAACATACCGGGGATCAGGCCGGTGAAGTTCATGGCCAGGATGAGCGTGAACACCGCCGTCATGAACGGCAGGAAACGGTCGCCCTTGGCGCCCATCGTGGGACGGGTGATCTGGTCGCGCACGAAGAGGACCAGCATCTCTCCGACGCTCTGCCTGCGCCCGGGGACGAGGCTCAGCTTGCGGCTGAACCACGACCACAGAAGCAGGACGGCACCGACCGCGACGAGCAGCAGGACCAGGTAGAGGTCGATACCCGCGCTGCCGGGAACGTTGGTGTACCACGGTTCGGGGAAGAACATCCCGATAGTGGGCGGCGTGAAACCGCACCCGTTGTCACCGAACAAGTGGCAATTCGGTTCGGCCGCGAGAATGCGCACGTCAGCACTCACGGCGAATCCTTTCGTCGTGACGCAAGAAAGCCTCGTTGATGGTTGTTGCGGAGCGTTGTCGCGCGAACCGCGACGCCGGACTGGTTGGGGGACTCAGGAGCGACGGGACTTGGCGACGATCAGGTAGATCGCGCCCGCCATTCCCAGAACCGCCCCGATGGGCAGGAACAGTGCCTGGAAACCCAACAGCTCGTCCGCGGCCCAGCCGATCGCGCTCCAGACGAGCACGCCCGAGAGCAGAGTGGAGAAGAGGGCCCACCCGTCGGACTGACGCGACACCGAATCCTCGTGCGCGTCTGTCTTCCTGGTCGGTTCGCTGCTCATCTCGCTCCGGAATATAGCATGTGAGCTCGGACGGGGACTCTGAGTCCCAGCCGTCGGGGAGCATCGTATTACGCCCGCTTCGAGGGGCACGGCCGGGGGACTCCATCACCCGTTCTCCGCGCTCTCGACCGGGTCCACGTGGAGCGTCTTCGTCCTGGAGATCGTCCAGGTCTGGCCGCCCAGCCAGGCCAGGACGACGGCCAACGCGCTGTACACGAAGGCCGAGCTGTTCAGGCTGGCCACGAACGAGCTGTTGCCCAGGGTGACCAGGACAACGCCGAGCACCGCCATCTTGAGGACGAAGCCCACGAGGTTCGCCGCGAGGAAGAGGTCCTTGTTCCGGCGGGTGACGAGGATGACGCCCGCCTGTCCCAGACCGAAGCAGCCGAGAACGACCACCGAGGCCAGCGCGGAGCCGGCCAGGCCCGGCGTGCCGGCGAGAAGCGCCGATACCGCCAAGGCCAGAAGGGCGCACGCCACACCCGGAAGCGCGGCACCGCGGAAGGCCCTCCAGGCGTCGTTTTCCTGCATGGCGAAGCTCCGTCTGGGGTCGTGGTTGCCTGCTCGTGAAAGCTATCACAAGGTTTTTGGTGCTGAATCCGGGGGTTCCTTAACGCGACCTTAACGGTCCACGAAGTGCCCGATCCAGGCGGTCTTCCGCGCCCGTGTCGCCTTCGCCACACCTGTCCGACCACCGTATCCGCAGGTCAGAAGCGCCTTCTTTCGTCCCCAAAGTAAGGCACGCGAGGACCCGGTCAGCCATCAGTTGGCGAATCGTGACCTGGGGCCGTCTTGACGCTTTCCTTGCGCCGCGGGAACAGCCGTCCGCGCCGTCGCAGGCGGGGCAGGGCGATGAGGCCAACCGCACACATGGCCACCAGCGCGGTCACCGCCAGCACGATGACCCAGGAGTCGAACACCGACAGGGCGACGGCGGCGAAGGCGACGATCCCCGCCCACAGGTACATCAGCAGGACCGCGCGCACGTGGCTGTGGCCCATGTCCAGCAGGCGGTGGTGCAGGTGGCCCCGGTCCGGCGCGAACGGGGACTTGCCCGCCAGGGTCCTGCGCACGACGGCCAGCACCAGGTCGGCCAGCGGAAGGGCGATCACCAGCAGCGGCAGCGCGATCGGCAGGAACACCACCAGCCCGGAGTTGAACCCCTCGCGCGCGGTGTTGGCGTCGAACTGCCCGGTCACCGTGATGGTGATCGAGGTCAGCAGCAGGCCCAGCAGCATGGCCCCGGTGTCGCCCATGAACACCTTGGCCGGGTGGAAGTTGTGGCAGAGGAAACCGGCGCACGTGCCCGCGAGGATGATCGCGATCATCGCCGGATAGGACTGGCGCACGAAACCCTGCTCCACCGCGACGACGTAGTAGTAGGCGAAGAAGGCCAGGGAGGAGATGGCGACGATGCCCGCCGCCAGGCCGTCGAGGCCGTCGGCGAAGTTGACCGCGTTGATGGTCACCACGATCAGCAGGATCGAGATCATCGCGCCCAGCCACGGCCCGAGGGAGAGCTGGGTGCCGGGCAGCGGCAGCCACAGCAGCTGCACCCCCTGCCAGACCAGGATGCCCGCGGCGGCGGTCTGCCCGGCGAGCTTGCTCAGCGCGTCCATGCCCCAGCGGTCGTCGATGACGCCGACGATGGTGATGAGCCCGCCCGCGAGCAGCAGGCCCATCCAGGTGTCGGCGAGGAAGACGTCCTGGAGGTGGGGCAGCTGGGCCGAGATCAGCAGGGCGGCGGCGAACCCCCCGTAGATGGCCAGCCCGCCCAGTCGCGGGATGGGCTCGGTGTGCACGTCGCGGTCGCGCACCGGCGGCGTGGCGCCGAAGGCGATGGCGAACCGGCGCACCAGCGGAACGAGCAGGTAGGTCACCGCGGCGGCGATGACGAAGGTGAGCGCGTACTCACGCACGTCCTGGCCCCTCTAGTTCTTGTCGCCGTCGGGGGCGGTCCCGGGAGCGCCCCGGTCCTCCTCGCGCGGGGCCTGCGGCTCCGGAGCCGGGGCCTCCCCCGCGTCCTCGGCCTCGGCGCCCTCCGGCCGCGCGGGCTTGCGCGGCCCCTTGCGCAGCTCGCCGATCACGGTGCCGCACACCGCGCGCAGCTGTTCGATGGAGATGGCGCCCGCGCGCAGCACGCGCGGGACGGCGTAGGTCAGGTCGACGATGGTGGAGGAGACGCGGGACTCGGTCTCGCCGCCGTCCAGGTAGACGGCGACGTCCTCGTCACCGAGCTGCTCGACGGCCTCCTCCACGCGGGTCGCGGAGGGCTGGCCGGACTTATTGGCGCTGCTCACCGCCATCGGCCCGACCTCCTTGAGCAGGTCCAGGGCGACCGGGTCCATCGGCATGCGCACGCCCACGGTGCCCTTGGTGTCGCCCAGGTCCCAGGACAGGCTGGGGGTGGCGGTGCAGACCAGGGTGAGCGGGCCGGGCCAGAACTCCTCCATGAGGTCGCGGCCGTGGTTGCCCAGGTCGTCGACGAGGGCGTTGGCGGCGCGCATCGAGCCGACCAGCACTGGCGGGGGCATCTCGCGGCCCCGGCCCTTGGTGGCGAGCAGCCTGGCCACCGCGGTCGGGCTGAAGGCGTCGGTGCCGATGCCGTACACGGTGTCCGTGGGCAGCACCACAAGGTCGCCTCGGCGTACCGCGGACGCGGCGTCGGCGATGCCGTCCTTGCGGGCGGTCTCGTCCGCGCAGTCGTAGATGCGGCTCATATGATCGTCGGGCGTGGAAGCTCTGGCCTTCAGGCCGGGGAGGGAACGCCCGTCTCCTTCCTGAAGGTGTAGGCGTAGCCATCCGCACGTTGGAGCAGGCGGACGTACCTGTGATTGATGCCCGGCTGACGGCCGTTCGCGGTCATGATGTCGAAGTTACCCTTGGCGCGGACCAGGACTCGGCCGGTGTGGGTGCCCCGCCTCTTTCCGGCAGGGACAACGGCGTGCACCAGGTCCCCAGTGGTGAAGCCGTAGTGGCGTTTGGCCCGATCCCGCCGCAACTGGGGAAACCCGTACCGGTCCGGGGTCGTCCTGGCATACGACCCGCGTCCCGAGCAGCTCACAGTCAAGGCGGTACTGACCGCCTCGGTGATGGTGGCTACCTTGCCGACGGAGAGCGCGTCCAACGTGTGGGTCTTTGGTAGGTGATTACGCATACGGTTCCACTTGGTACGCCCGCCCGTCGCGACGCGGGTGGGTAGGCGCTCATCAAGAAGGCGCCACAGCACCCACCGGATCGACTGTACAGCGGCGGCGTCTCGCAGCGGCGCCTTGGTCCGGGACCTGATTCGGGCCAGGATCTTCGGGCTGTTCACGAACTCCTCCACCGGCCGGTCGCCCTTGGCCTGATTGGAGGGCACACATGCCAGGACCAGATTGGAGACACGGTCCGTGCCTCCCCTGGAGCGGGGGTGGACGTGGTCGACGTTGACCGGCACCCCGGTCACGCCGCAGTAGACACAGGTTCGGCTGAACTTGGCAAGCAGGTACTCGCGTACCTCGAATCCGCACAGAGTGCCGTATTGGTATTCGACTCCCTCCAGCGTCCGACCAATGGAGAGGACGTGGGTGTCGAACGCCACCCTCTCCACATACACGCCCCTGACGGGTGACCACCGGGCCAGACGATTCACCCAGGAGATGGTGGTATCCACACGGTGCCGAAGTGACGGGGGCAACCATCCCTTCGGGCGAACGCGGTTGGCGAACCGGGGGGACCGGTAACGCAGGTTCCGTGTACGACGTCCACGTCGGTACGCGGCGCGCTGCTGCACCTTCCTACGGACCTGGGCACCCCGATAGTCGGGCTGGATCGAGTACCGGCCCCGCCGTTCTCCGGTTTCCTGCGTGAACACGGCGATACCGGTGTGCTTGCTGCCAGGATCGACGCCCAGTTCGACCCCATCGATCTCCGAATCGGCGGCAACACGGTCCTTCAAACGGATTACGAAAGGGGTGTGGTGTGCGACGACGGCGCGCCCCTTCGCCAAGAGCATGCGAGCCCGCGCGGGCGAACAGGGTTGTAACGGGGTGCCGTGTTTGTCCAGGACGAACACGGACGAATGGACTTGTTGAACGGTGTGGGCCTCACGGACCGGCTCCCCTGCCCCGGAGGGCACGGGGGTGACGCCGCCCACGGCAGGTGAACCGCTGGCGGTCTCCCCTCGACCATGTTCCGTGCCGGTTACCACACGTGTGTGGTGTCCGCGCCCCGTTTCGTTCCCGATCCAGGGAGTGTCTGCTGACGCGGATTCCAGAGCAGGCCGCTGAGGAAGCACGGCCTGGTGGGTCTTCTGTCCTACACGGAACGTAGCCATCAAAGTCACCTCCTCCATGGATGATGGCTGGGTCTGGTAACGGCGGCTGTCAACCACGTGGGCTGGCAACTCGGCCTTAAGGCCGGGATCCCGTTACCTCACTCTTTGACGGAGTCCACCGGGTTCACGGTCGGACCGGGATACGGGGGGGCGCCAGTGACGCTCGGGCGCCGGCGGGGTTCTGGAGGAGTCGGACGTGCCGCCAGCGACGAAGGAGCCGGGCACGGGAGACGCCGCTGTGTTTCCCGCGACCCGTTCCCGCCCTTCGGGCGCCAGAGCGCGTGGGCGAAGCGAACCGGACAACGCGATCAGCCGTCCCCGTCGGCGCGGCGCATGACCACGAAGCGGTCGCGCCGGGCCAGGTCCTTGCGGTTGAGGACGTCGCGCCAGCCCCTGTCCTCGGGGAAGAGCCAGGGGATGTCGATGCCCTGGCCGTCGTGGTGCTCCACGGCCATCGCGCCGCCGGGGCGCAGCAGCCTGCGGCCGACCGCCTCCAGCGCGCGGATCATGTCCAGGCCGTCCTCACCGGACCACAGCGCGGGGGCGGGGTCGTAGTCGCGCACCTCGGGCGGGATGGCTCCGGCCTCGCGGGTGGGGACGTAGGGGGGGTTGCTGATGAGCAGGTCCACGCGCCCGTTGAGCTGGGGAAGGGCGGTGCGCATGTCGCCGTGGTGGGAGGTGACCCGGTCGGCGTGGCCGCTGGCGTCGATGTTGCGCCGGGCCCAGGCCAGGGCGTCGGGGTCGACCTCCACCGTGTGCACGCGCGAGCGCGGCACCTCCTGCGCGATGGAGATGGCGATGGCTCCCGAGCCGGTGCCGAGGTCGACCACCAGGGGGTCGGCGACGTCCATGGCGCGCAGGGTCTGGATGGCCCAGTCCACCATGATCTCGGTCTCGGGGCGGGGCACGAAGACCCCGGGTCCGACGCGGAGTTCGAGGTAGCGGAAGTAGGCGCGGCCGGTGATGTGCTGGAGGGGTTCGCGGGCCTCGCGCCGGGAGACGCACTCCCAGTAGCGGGCGTCGAAGTCGGAGTCGGCGACCGTGTGCAGCTCCCCTCGACGGACACCGTGCACGAACGCCGCGAGTTCCTCGGCGTCGGCGCGAGGTGAGGCCACGCCCGCCTCCGCGAGTCTGCGCGTCGCGCGGGCGACCTCGTCGAGCAGGACGTTCATGACGACTGAGCCGCTTCGAGCCTTTCCTTGGTGTCCGCGTCCACCAGGGCCTTGACGACCCCGCCGAGTTCCCCGTCGAGGACCTGGTCGAGGTTGTAGGCCTTGTAGCCGACCCGGTGGTCGGAGATGCGGTTCTCGGGGAAATTGTAGGTGCGCACGCGCTCGGACCGGTCCACCGTACGGACCTGGCTCTTGCGCTCGGCGGCGGCCTCGGCGTCCGCGCTGGCCTGGGCCTCTGCGTAGATGCGGGCGCGCAGGATGCGCATGGCCTGCTCCTTGTTCTGGAGCTGGCTCTTCTCGTTCTGGCACGAGGCGACGATGCCGGTCGGCAGGTGGGTGATGCGCACGGCGGAGTCGGTGGTGTTGACGCTCTGGCCGCCGGGCCCGGAGGAGCGGTAGACGTCCACGCGAAGGTCCTTCTCGTGGATCTCGACCTCGATGTCCTCGGCCTCGGGAACCACCAGCACACCGGCGGCGGAGGTGTGGATGCGGCCCTGGGACTCGGTGACGGGGACGCGCTGCACGCGGTGCACGCCGCCCTCGAACTTGAGCATCGGCCACACGCCCGAACCGGGCTCGGGGGTGCCCTTGTTCTTGAAGGCGATCGTGATGTCCTTGTACCCGCCGAGGTCGGAGTGGGTGGAGTCGATGACCTCGGTCTTCCAGCCCTGGCGCTCGGCGTAGCGCAGGTACATGCGCACCAGGTCGCCGGCGAAGAGGGCGGACTCCTCACCGCCCTCGCCCGCCTTGACCTCCATGATGAGGTTCTTGTCGTCGGCGGGGTCGCGGGGGATGAGCAGGACGCGCAGGCGCTCGGTGAGGCGCTCGGCCTCCTCGGTCAGGCGGTCGGCCTCCTCGGCGAAGGAGGAGTCCTCGGCGGCGAGCTCGCGCGCGGCGTCGATGTCGCTCTCGACCTCCTTGAGCGCACGGTAGGTCTCGATGATGGGGGTGAGCTGCGCGTAGCGTTTGCCCAGCGTGCGCGCCCTGGCCTGGTCTGCGTGCACCTCGGGGTCGGCGAGCTGCTGTTCCAGCTCGTAGTACTCCCCCAGTAGGTCGTCCAGCTTCACGTTCGCCCGCCCCCGTCGTGTTGTGCCTGCCTCGCCTGTCCGTCTCCCCCTCGGGGGTCAGCCTGGTCCCGCGGAGCCGGATGAGGGCCCCGCGGGACGGCGGGCGGCGCTACTTGCGCTTGCCGAAGCGCTTCTCGAAGCGGGCGACGCGGCCGCCGGTGTCCAGGATCTTCTGCTTGCCCGTGTAGAACGGGTGGCACTCGGAGCACACCTCGGCGCGGATCTTGCCCTCGGTGACGGTGCTGCGGGTGGTGAAGTGGGCACCGCAGGTGCAGGTCACCTCGGTAGCGACGTACTCGGGGTGGATGTCGGCCTTCATGTGTGTCTCCTCATCAGGGGCGCGACCGCCGGACGCATGACTGGCCGGGCCGCCGGGGGGCGGGTCGGTCGTCGTGGGCCATGCGCGAACCGGTGTCGCGGCGATCCGGGTAACGGGGCGGCGGGCCCCGCCGAAGCAGGGGCGGGCCACTCCCCGCTACCAGTTTGCCAGACCCACAACGTTGCCGGGACCAGTACCTATTCCTCCCCCTTCCGGCGGCCTGCCTCCGGGGCGGTTCCGGCGGTGCGGGAGGGGGGCCTGTTCGCGTCGGCCCTGCGCATGAGGAGGACGAGGGAGGCGAGCGCGGCGAGGACCAGGAGGAGCATGACGGTGCCGGCGTTGGGACCGAACCCGTAGACGAAGACGTAGCTCACCGATCCCGCCAGCAGCACGTAGTAGGTCATGGGCAGGAGGCTCTGGCGGATGAGGTCGCCCTCGCGCCCGGCCAGGCCGACCACCGCGGAGGCGGCGACCACGTTGTGCACGGTGATCATGTTGCCTGCGGCGCCGCCCACGGCCTGGGTGGCCACGACGGTCTCGGGCGGAATGCCGATGCGTTCGGCGGTGGAGAACTGGAAGAGGGAGAACATCAGGTTGGACACGGTGTTGGAGCCCGCGACGAAGGCGCCCAGGGCGCCGATCCAGGGGGCGTAGAGCGGCCAGGTGGTCCCGCCCAGTTCGGCGGCTCCGGCGGCGAGGGTGAGCGGCATGCTCTCCATGGCGGTGTCGCCGAAGTCGCCTCCGGTGTTGATGAAGACGCGGACGAGCGGGACGGCGAAGAGCAGGGCGACGGCCGCCCCGGCCAGCTGCGATCCGGCCATCCGCCAGGAGTCGAGGATCTGGCGGCGCGTCATGCGGTGCAGGCCGTAGGTGAGCAGGCAGACGAGGATGAAGGTCGCGCCGGGAGAGTAGAGGGGTTCGACGAGCTGGGAGACGGGGGTGCCGAAGATGTCGGTGGCTCCGACTGTGACGCCGGTCAGCCAGTTCTCCAGGGGCGTGACGGTGCGGGTGGCCACCAGCAGCGCGGCGACCATGAGGTAGGGCGCCCAGGCGGCCAGGAAGCCGACGCGCCTGCCGTCGGCGGGAGCGGTCTCGCCGTCCCCCGGGGAGAGCGTGCCGCTCCAGCGGGCCAGCCAGTCCTCGCGGGGCGGGAAGTCCCAGGTCCGCTTGGGCATGAGGAAGCCCTTGCGCGCGGCCAGGACGACGATGACCAGGCCGGTGAGACCGCCGAGGAGGCTGGTGAACTCCACGCCGAGGAAGTGGTTGTACAGGACCGAGGGGACGGTCATGGCGAAGGCCGCGAACAGCGCGAACCTCCACACCCCGAGGCCGTCGGAGAAGCGCCGGTTCCCGCCGTAGAAGCCGCAGAGCATGCAGCAGATGAAGAGCGGGACGAGGGTTCCGGCGACGGCGTGCAGCAGGACGGTCTGGAACCCGATGAGGCTGACGAACCCGGGCACGTCCAGGCCGAGTTCGGCGGCGCGCGCGGCGACCGCGGACGAGCCCTCCAGCCCTCCGGAGACGCCGACGAGGATGGGTGTGCCCACCGCGCCGAAGCTGACCGGCGTGCTCTGGATGACCAGGCCGACCATGACGGCGGCCATCGCGGGGAAGCCCAGGGCGAGCAGGAGCGGCGCGGCCACGGCCGCGGGGGTGCCGAAGCCGGAGGCGCCCTCGATGAAGCTGCCGAACAGCCAGCCGATGATGATCGCCTGGACGCGGCGGTCGGGGCTGATGTCGGTGAAGGTGGCGCGGATGGTGGCGACGGCGCCGCTCTTGGTGAGGGTGGACAGCAGCAGGAGCGCGCCGAAGATGATGTAGAGCAGACCGATCGCGAGGATGAGTCCCTGGACGGTGGAGGCCGCGATCGCGACCCAGTCGGTCCGCCAGAAGAGGACGGCGACGGCGACCACGACAACGTATCCGGCGGGCATCGCGTACATGGCCGGGAGGCGGAACCCGACGAGCAGGACGCCGACGAGGACGATCGGGGCGAGCGCGAGGAGGCTGAGTAGGGCGAGGTTGTCCATCCGGGCGGCTCCCTGGTGCGGGGACTACTCGACGGCGCGACCCTAGATCGTTTTCCTGCCGCGGGATACACCCTTCTGTGATCCGCAACACAGTAGTGATCTTTTTCGCCTCACGGGCTCGTTCTTCCGCGATTCGAAAGGAGAGCGGTGGCGGAAGCGACCGGTCGGGCGCGGGCCCGCGCGGGACTCCGCCCGGGGCGGGCGCGTTGTTCCACGCGGACACGACGAAGCCCCCCTCCCGGAACGGGAGAGGGGCCTTGCTTCGACCGGGGGTCGCGGGTCAGCGCTCGGGGCCCACGGTGGTCTTCTGGATCTGGAGCAGGAACTCGGCGTTGCTCTTGGACTCCTTCATCTTGTCCAGGAGCAGCTCGATCGCCTGCTGGGTGTCGAGCGCGTGCAGCACCCGGCGCAGCTTCCAGACCACGTTGAGCTCCTCGGACGACATGAGGATCTCCTCCTTGCGGGTGCTGGACGCGTCCACGTCCACCGCCGGGAAGATCCGCTTGTCGGCCAGGCTCCGGTTGAGCTTGAGCTCCATGTTGCCGGTGCCCTTGAACTCCTCGAAGATCACCTCGTCGGCGCGCGAGCCGGTCTCGACCAGCGCCGTGGCCAGGATGGTCAGCGAGCCGCCGCCCTCGATGTTGCGGGCCGCGCCGAAGAAGCGCTTGGGCGGGTAGAGCGCCGTGGAGTCCACACCGCCGGACATGATGCGCCCGCTGGCCGGGGCGGCCAGGTTGTAGGCGCGGCCCAGGCGGGTGATGGAGTCCAGCAGGACGACGACGTCCATGCCCATCTCCACGAGCCGCTTGGCCCGCTCGATGGCCAGGTCGGCGACGACCGTGTGGTCCTCGGCGGGCCGGTCGAAGGTCGAGTGGATGACCTCGCCCTTGACCGTGCGCTGCATGTCGGTGACTTCCTCGGGCCGCTCGTCGACCAGGATCACCATCAGGTAGCACTCGGGGTTGTTCTCGGTGATGGCGTTGGCGATCGCCTGCACCACCATCGTCTTGCCCGCCTTGGGCGGGGAGACGATCAGCCCGCGCTGACCCTTGCCGATCGGCGCCACCAGGTCGATGATGCGCGTGGTGAGGATCTGCGGCTCGGTCTCCAGGCGCAGGCGCTCCTGGGGGTACAGGGGGACCAGCTTGGAGAACTCCTGGCGGCCCCGGGCTTGGTCGGGCGACATGCCGTTGACCGAGTCCAGGCGCACCAGGGCGTTGAACTTCTCCCTGCGCTCGCCGTCCTTGGGCTGGCGGACCGCGCCGATGATGTGGTCGCCCTTGCGCAGGCCGTGCTTGCGGACCTGGGCCAGGGAGACGTAGACGTCGCTCTGGCCGGGGAGGTAGCCGGTGGTGCGCACGAAGGCGTAGTTGTCCAGGATGTCGAGGATGCCCGCGACCGGCAGCAGGACGTCGTCCTCGCCGATCACCGGCTCCGGCTCCTGGCCCCCGCCGCGTCCGCGGCGGTCCCGGCGGTCCCGGCGGCGCCCGCGGCGGCGTCCGCCGAAGTCGTCGTCGTCGCCACCACCGCCACCACCGGAGCCGCGGCCCTGGTTCTGGCCGCCACCACCCTGCTGGGCGTTGCTGTTCGCGTTCTGGTCGTCACCGCCGCGGTTGCGGTTGCGGCGGTTGCGCTGGCGCTCGCGACCCTGCCCGGACCTGTTGTCACGGTCCTCGGCGGAGTCGGGGCCGTTCTTCTGGGGGGTGCTGGATGTCTTGGTCACGCTGCTCGCGGAGGTAGAGGATTCGGCGCCGTCCACCGCCCGGGGCTGGTCGCCGGGCTCGTCACCGCGTCGGCGGGACGAACGACGACCGCGGGAGGGCTTGTCGCCCCGTCCGCCCTGGGGGTCGGTCACGGCCTGGTCCGACGGCTGCTTGTCCGCGCGCTTGCGCGGGGCCTCGTCCGAGCCCGGCGTCTCGGGAGCCTCGGCCCGGCCGTCGGTTGCCTCGACCTTACCGGCCTTGGACGCCGTCTCTGCGCTCTTTGCTGTTTTGGCCTTCGTGGGGCCGCCGACCGGGCCGCCCTGCTTGGCCTCGATCGCGGCGATGACGTCGCTCTTGCGCATGCGCCCCGTACCGGTGATACCCAGGCTGGACGCGAGCTTCTGGAGCTCGGGGAGCTTCAGGGCCGCGAGACCGGTGCCGCGCGACGCCGTGCGGGACCGCGAGGGCGTGGCTGTCGGCGCGCCATCGCCAGCCTCCGTCACGGAAACGCCGGTGGTGGCTTTGTCTTCGACCGCCGCGTCCGTTCGGAGTTCGGTGGTGTCGCTCACTAAGGGTCCTTCCCAAGGAGCGGGCGTCGGCCGTCAGCGGGTGCTGGAGCGGCCGGCCCGGTGGTGCGAACCGGCAGGGCCGGGTAGGGCGTGCCCCACGTGGATGTTCGGAAACCGGCGTGAAGGCGGTCCCGTACCCAATCGCGACGGGCTCTGGGTACAGCCAGACGTCGGGGCGGATGGCTCGGTGGTGTTGCCCGTCCATCGTGGAGACACGCTCATCCGAGGAGGAGCGGGCTGCGATGACGTTGGCGACAGTCGCGGGAGAACCGCGGACTCGACACGTCGGCCGCCGCTTCCGGTTGGTCGTGGGACCGGACCACCGGAGTATGGGACGCGAAGGCCGTTGTGGCGGATGAGCACTCGCCCCGCAACGGGGCATCTGGTGCTTCACCTAGCCTAACACCACCACAGGCCACGGCTATTCCTCGACACAGGTGCTACGGATGGGGAGATGGGGACCGCACCCCCGCCAGCTCCACGAGCAGGGGGCGTATGTCCCAATTCTTACCCGCCCTCCGGCGGATCGAATCAACCTGGTCCGCGATTTCCGGCGAATCCGCGGACGCCTCCCCCGCACCCGTGGAGCACAGGACCAGGACCGTCGGCCCCGCCCCGGAGACCACCGCGGGCAGTTTCTCGTGTTGCCGCAGGTCACGGATGAGGTCGAGGGTGTCCGGCATGGCCGGGGCGCGGTAGGACTCGTGTAGCCGATCCCGCGTGGCCGCGTACAGGGCCTCGGGATGGCCACAAACGGCCGCGGTCATCAGCGCGGCGCGCCCGGCGTTGAACGCGGCGTCGCCGTGGGGCACCCGTTCGGGCAGCAGCCCGCGGGCCCGCTCGGTGGACAGCCGCCACTCGGGCACGCACAGCACCGGCAGGACGCGGGGGTCCGGGGCCAGGGACACCGCGCCCCAGCGGTCGCCGTCGCGGTAGGCGACCGTGTAGCCGCCGTAGACGCAGGGGGCCACGTTGTCGGGGTGGCCCTCGATGTCCGCGGCGATCTGGTAGACGCCGTCGCGGTCCGGTCCGCCGTCGGGGCCGGTGCGCCCCAGCAGGGCGCTGGCGGCGGCCACGCCGCCGACGATCGCCGAGGAGGAGGAGCCCAGACCGCGCGCGTGCGGGACTCCGTTGACGCAGGTCAGGTCGAGCCCGGGCAGTTGTTCCCCGGCCCGTTCGAAGGTCTCGCGCATGGCGCGCACCACGAGGTGGCGCTCGTCGAGGGGGACCTCACCGGCGCCCTCCCCCTCGACGCGCACGCGCAGCTCGCCGTCCTCTCGGAGGGACGCCTCGAACGTGTTGTACAGGCGCAGTGCCAGGCCCAGGGCGTCGAAGCCCGGTCCCAGGTTGGCGCTGGTGGCGGGGGCCTGGACGGACACCCGGGTGGGACGTGATGGGCTCACGGTGGGTTCCTTCGGTGTTCTCGCGCTCTCGCGGGCCCGGCCGGGGGCCGGGCACCGGGGGCGGAGCGGGCGGGTCAGGCCAGGTCGAGGGCCTGGGCCGCGGCGAGGGCGTCGACCGGGACGGTGATGGCTGAGGAGGCTCCGGCCAGCGCCCAGTCGGGGTCCTTGAGGCCGTTGCCGGTCACGGTGCACACCACGCGGCTGCCGGGCTCGACCAGCCCCGCCTGGACGGACTGGAGCAGGCCGGCGACGCTGGCGGCGGAGGCCAGCTCCACGAACACGCCCTCCTCGGCGGCGAGGAGCTTGTAGGCGGCCATGATCTGGCGGTCGGTGACCTTGTCGATGAGGCCGCCGGACTCGTCGCGGGCCTGCTCGGCCAGCTTCCAGGAGGCGGGGTTGCCGATGCGGATGGCGGTGGCGATGGTGCTCGGGCTGGTGACGGGCGCGCCGTTGACGATGGGCGCGGAGCCGCTGGCCTGGAAGCCGAGCATGCGCGGGTTGCGGGTGGAGACCCCGTCCCTGGAGTACTCGGTGTAGCCCATCCAGTAGGCGGTGATGTTGCCCGCGTTGCCCACGGGGATGCAGTGAACGTCGGGGGCGTCGCCGAGGGCGTCGACGATCTCGAAGGCGGCGGTCTTCTGCCCCTGGAGGCGGTAGGGGTTGACCGAGTTCACCAGGGCGACCGGGTAGTCCACGCTGAGCTTGCGGGCCAGTTCGAGGCAGTCGTCGAAGTTGCCGTCGACCTGGAGCAGGCGGGCGCCGTGGACGAGGGCTTGGGCCAGCTTGCCCATGGCGATCTTGCCCTGGGGCACCAGCACGGCGCAGGTCATGCCCGCGCGGATGGCGTAGGCGGCGGCGCTGGCGCTGGTGTTGCCGGTGGAGGCGCAGATGACGGCCTTGGCGCCGTCCTCGGCGGCCTTGGTGATGGCCATGGTCATGCCGCGGTCCTTGAAGGACCCGGTGGGGTTGAGCCCCTCGACCTTGAGGAAGACCTCGCAGCCCGTGAGCTCGGACACGCGCGTGGCGGGCAGCAGGGGCGTGCCGCCCTCCTGGAGGGTGACAACGGGGGTGCTCTCGTTGACGGGGAGGCGGTCGCGGTACTCCTCGACGATGCCTCGCCACGCCCGTGCCATGCTCACGACTTGTCCCTTTCGGGTGGATGCGGCTTCGCTTGACGCGCGGTGGAAGCGGCGGGGCTCCCGGACGGCCCGGCGGCGCGTCCGTCGTCCCCACCAGCTACGAGTCTATGACCCCGCCCGCACTATCTCGAATCGCGGTCGGGTGTCTCATGATACGGACACAGGGATCGGCGGGGCGGGCCGCACGGGTCCCGTGCGGCCCGCCCGGGGTCGCGGCCGTCCGCGGTGCGCGGTCCCCTCAGTCGGCGAAGGTCTCCACGCGCATAACGCTGGCCACCTCGCGCACCATGTCGTGGACGCGCAGGTCCTCGACCGTGGCGCTGAGCGCGGCGTCGGGGGCGGGGTGGCTCACCAGCACCAGCTGGGCGTCGTCCCCGCTGCCCTCCTGGCGCACGTTCTTGATGGACACGCCGTGGTCGGCGAAGATCTCCGCGACCTTGGACAGCACACCGGGGCGGTCCGCCACGTCCAGCGCCACGTGGTAGCTGGTGATGGTCTGGCCCATGTCGTGCACCGGCAGCCCGGTGTCGTGCCCGCCCTCGGCCACCGAGGTGTCGGCGAGGCGGTTGCGCGCCACCGCGACCAGGTCGCCCAGGACCGCGCTGGCGGTGGGGGTGCCCCCCGCACCGGCCCCGTAGAACATCAGGCGGCCCGCGGACTCGGCCTCCACGAACACCGCGTTGTAGGCCTCCTTGACGCTGGCCAGGGGGTGCTCGACCGGGAGCATCACCGGGTGGACGCGCACGCCCACCGACTCGCCGTCCTGCGAGCGCTGGCAGATGGCCAGGAGTTTGACCACGCAGCCCATCGCGCGGGCGCTGGCGATGTCGCCCGCGGACACCCCGGTGATGCCCTCGCGGTGCACGTCGGCGGCGGTCACCCGCTGGGTGTGGAAGGCCAGCCTGGCCAGGATGGCGGCCTTGGCCGCCGCGTCGAAGCCCTCCACGTCAGCGGTGGGGTCGGCCTCGGCGTACCCGAGGGCCTGCGCCTGCTCCAGGGACTCGGTGAACCCGGCGCCCAGGGAGTCCATCCGGTCGAGGATGTAGTTGGTGGTGCCGTTGACGATGCCCAGCACGCGGTTGACCCTGTCCCCCGCGAGCGAGTCGCGCAGGGGCCGCAGCAGCGGGATCGCGCCCGCGACGGAGGCCTCGTAGTACAGGTCCACCCCGGCGTCGCGGGCGGCGGCGTGCAGGGTCTGGCCGTCCTCGGCGAGCAGGGCCTTGTTGGCCGTGACCACGGACTTGCCCGCCTTGATCGCGGCGAGGATCAGCGAGCGGGCCGGTTCGATGCCGCCGATGACCTCCACCACGAGGTCGATGTCGGGACGCGTGGCCAGGGCCGTGGCGTCGGTGGTCAGCAGCGCCGGGTCGACACCGCGGTCGCGGCCCAGGCGGCGCACCGCGATGCCCCCGATCTCGATGGGCGTGCCCACCCGCGCGGCCAGTTCCTCGGACTGCTCGTTGACCAGGCGGACGACTTCCGAGCCCACCACGCCGCATCCGAGCAGCGCCACCTTCATCGCCATTTGGGCGTGACTCCCACTTCTCTCGTGAATCCTCGTCTCGGGGCGGCCCCGGCCGCCGTCGGGACCGTTCAGCCGACGTCGAGGCGGAGGAGGTCCTCCTCGTTCTCCCTGCGCACGATGACGCGGGAGCTCCCGCCGCGGACCGCGACCATGGCCGGCCGGGGCAGGTGGTTGTAGTTGCTCGCCATGGAGTAGCAGTAGGCCCCGGTGGCTGCGACGGCCACCAGGTCGCCCGGGCGCAGGTCGGCGGGCAGGTAGAGGTCGTGGACGATGATGTCGCCGCTCTCGCAGTGCTTGCCGACCAGGCGGGACAGCATGGGTTCGGCGTCGCTCTCGCGGGAGACGAGCTGGCTGGTGTACTCCGAGCCGTACAGGGCGGTGCGGATGTTGTCGCTCATGCCGCCGTCGACGCTGACGTAGGTGCGGATGCCCTCGACGTCCTTGACGGTACCGACCTCGTAGACGGTGATCCCCGCCGGGCCCGCGATGGCGCGGCCGGGCTCGACCGCGATGCGGGGCACCGGCAGTCCGGCCTCCTCGCACTCGCGGCGCACGATGGAGGTGAGGCTCCCCGCGATGGTCTTGGGGTCCAGGGGGTCGTCGCCGGAGGTGTAGGCGATGCCCAGGCCGCCGCCGAGGTCGAGCTCGGCCAGGGTGACGCCCAGCTCCTCGTGGACCCCGGTGAGGAACCGGGTCACGCGGCGGGCGGCGACCTCGAAGCCGGAGGTGTCGAAGATCTGCGAGCCGATGTGCGAGTGCAGGCCGACGAGTTCCAGGTGCGGGTCGGCCAGGACGCGGCGGACGGCCTCGGCGGCGGCGCCGGTGCTCATCGCGAAGCCGAACTTCTGGTCGTCGTGGGCGGTGGCGACGAACTCGTGGGTGTGCGCCTCCACGCCGGTGGTGACGCGGATGAGGACCTTGGGCCGCGCGCCGAGTTCGGCGGCGATCGCGCCGAGGCGCCCGATCTCGTCGAGGGAGTCGATGATGACGCGGCCCACCCCGGCCTCGACGGCGCGGCGCAGCTCGGCGGCGGACTTGTTGTTGCCGTGCATGCCGATGCGCTCGGCGGGGACCCCGGCGGCCAGGGCGACGGTGAGTTCGCCTCCCGAGCACACGTCGAGCTTGAGCCCCTCCTCGTTGACCCAGCGCGCGACGGCCTTCGTCAGCAGGGCCTTGCCCGCGTAGTAGACGTCGGCGTCGGAGAAGGCGGTGCGGTAGTCGCGGGCGCGGCCCCGGAAGTCCTCCTCGTCCATGACGAAGAGCGGCGTGCCGTGGGCGGCGGCGAGTTCGCGCACGCCGACGCCGCCGACGGTGAGTTCACCGTCCGCTCGGCGCGCGGTGGCGGGCCACACGCGCGGGTCGAGGGCGTTGAGGTCCTCGGGCGGCAGCGGCGGGTTGTCCTCCGGCAGGATCTCCGCGTGGCGGGAACCGGCGGGGTGGGCGTAGCGGCTCATGATCGGCTTTCGGCTGGGGCTGTACGGCTGTGCGGGTCGGCGGCACCCCCCATTGTCCACCGAACCGATCGGAACACCAGGGACGGGTGGGGCCCACCGGGGGGCGCGGAGCGTCTACAGCCTTGTGGGCGCTGACACCCCGAGCAGGAGGAGTCCGGCTCCGAGGATCCCGGCGACGGCCGCCGGCAGGGCCGGGTCCGCGGCGGTCCGCTCAGAGGCTTCGGGGACCGCGGCGGAACACGTCCGCCACTCATCGTAGGCACTGGTCAGCGCCTCCAGGTATCGGACCAGGATATGGGGTTCCTCTCGGCGGGCGGCCGTGTCCAGGACGCTGGGGCCGTCGAAGGTGAGGCCGCGCACGGCGGCGGTGCGGTCGGGGTCGGCCGCGGGGTGCGGCGCGCCCTCGGCGGTCCAGCGCACGAGGCTGGTCGCGTGGGCGTGGGCGTAGCGCATCCGGAAGGCGGGGTTGGCGTCGGTCAGGCGCGCCCAGGCCCCGGGGTACTCGGCGGAGGGCAGCACCGGCAGGTCGCGCCCGGTGGTCTCGGTCCCGCGCGGGCGTTCGGGCACCGAGCGGCAGAAGGCGACGCGCGCGCTGTCCTCGCCGACCGCGCCGAGGGCGCGCGCGGCGGGGGTGAGCAGTTCCCGGTGCCCGCCGTCGAGGTAGGGGTCGCGCCAGGTGGCCCCGCCGGGTGCGGGCGGAGGGGTCCGGGGGCCGACGGCCAGGGCGATGCGGGCGCGGGCGTCGGTGCGGGCGAGCCTGCGGGCCTGGGCGACCGGCCCGGCCTCGTGCAGGGCGGAGGCCGGCCACTCCCCTTCGCCGTCCCAGTCCCGGCCGGTGAGGAAGCGGGGCCCGTCGGCCGCCGCGGCGAGCAGGGCGTCGCGCTGGCGGCCGGTGAAGGTGACGTTGAGGAAGCCGCGGCCGTCGCCGGTGACGCGGTCGAAGTCCACCAGGCCCTCGTCGCGCATGGCCGAGAGTTCGGCGGCGACGCGGTCGCGGACCTCGGCGCGGCGGTCCCCCCGGCGGTCGGGCTCCCGGCCTCCGGAGCCGCCCGCCAGGCGGGGCGGCAGGGCGGTGGCGGCGTCGGCGCCCCCGTCCGCGTGGTCGTTGCGGGGCCACACGAAGGGGATCGCGTCCGGGGCCAGGTCCAGGGCCCGCGCGGCGGCCGTGCGGACGGCGGCCTCCAGTTGTCCGGGGGTCACTCCGGGTCCCTGTCGACCAGGCTCCGGATGATGTCGATGAGCACGTCGGGGTCGAAGGGCTTGGTGAGGTAGGCGTCCATACCGACGCGCCTGCCGCGCTGGTGGTCCGTCTCCTGGGTGCGCGCGGTGACCATGATGATGGGGCGGTCGCGGGTGCGGGCGTCGGCGCGCAGGCGCTCGACGGCCGTCCAGCCGTCCACACGGGGCATCATGACGTCCATCGTGACCACGTGCGGGTCGATGTGCGCGGCGCGGTCGAGGCAGTCCTGGCCGTCCACGGCGGTGAACACCTCGAACCCCTCCAGTTCGAGGTTGAGGCGGATGAGCTCGCGGATGACGTCGTCGTCCTCGACGACGAGAACCCGTGTGGGTAGGGCGTTCACGGGCGCGACACTACCGCCGCCGGGCGACACGGCACCACCGGAACGCGTTCATCGCAGGGCCGGGCCGGTCGCGGCGGTGACGGATGGACGAAGGACGGCGCGATCCTGCTAGAGTTGTTCACGCAAGCCAGCCCCCTTAGCTCAGGGGATAGAGCATCGGCCTCCGGAGCCGGGTGCGCAGGTTCGAATCCTGCAGGGGGCACATCACAGCGGACCAGCGGGATCTCCCGGCTGGCCGACCGGAACGACGCCGACCGCCGCGGTCGGCGTTCTTCGTTTTCCGCCACCTGGGACCGCGTCCGCCGAGTTCACCCCGGGATCGCGGCGGGCAGGGCGCACGGCGGACAGGACGCGCGACGCCATGAGGGGCGGGTCACCGGGAGTTCCCGGTGCCCCGCCCCTCGTGTCCGGGCCGTCCGCGGTCCGGGCCGTCCGCGGTCCGGGCCGCCGGTGGCCGTCCGGCCGCGGCGGTGCGGCGGGCGGTCAGGCCGGGCCGGGCAGCGGCCAGGAGCCGTCCACGACCGCCTCGGGGTCCCTGCGCCGCAGGTACTCCTGGAAGCTCGTGGCCTGTTCGGCCTTCCAGGCGGCCTGCGCGGCGTGCAGGTCGTCGATGTCCATGGCCGCCAGTTCGGGGTGGGCGGCGGCGAGCTTCCAGGCCAGCCGGGCGGCGGCGAGCGCGTCCGCGGCGGCCCCGTGCGCCTGGTCGGCGTCCAGGCGCACGCCGTGGTGGGCGCACACGTCGACCAGCTTGCGCGAGCCGCGCCGGAAGGTGTCGAAGCGCTTGTCGATCACCAAGGGGTCCAGGACGCGCAGCATCCCGTCGAAGCGCGCCCCGGCGTCGTGGCGCCGGAGCTCGGCGGAGAGCAGGCCCAGGTCGTAGGGGGCGTTGTAGACCACCACCGGCAGCCCGTCCACGGCGGCCTTCTCCAGGGCGGCGCCGATCTCGGGCACCGCCTCGGCGGCGGGACGGCCGTGCTCGCGGGCGTGCTCGGTGGTGATGTGGTGGATGTCGGTGGCCTCCCGGGGGATCTCGATCCCGGGGTCGATGAGCCAGGTCGTCACCTCCTTGGTGCGGGCCGCGGGGTCGATGCGCCACAGGGCGGCGGTGACGATCCGGTCGTTGCCGGTGTCCAGGCCGGTGGACTCGGTGTCGAACGCGGCCATGGGCCGGGTGTGCCAGGTCATGGGGACCTTTCCGGGTCGGGATGTGCCCATAGGTACCCGCTCCGGCGCGTGTTGTGCCGCAGCGGGCGGACTTTCGCGGGCGCGGCCCCTCCCGCGGACGGTGTCGGCGCGGGACCCGCCGCGCGGTCCGCGGGCCGGTACCCGCCCGGCGCGGCGCCGCCCGGGAGGCGTTGTCCACAGGCGCGGGCGGCCTCTGGTGCGGCGGGCGCGCGTGCCCTAACTTCGGAGCATGAAGTTCCTGGTACGCGAACGCGTTTTCGACATCGGTGACGACTACTGGGTGACCGACGAGGCGGGTGAGAAGGTCTTCCTCGTGGACGGCAAGGCGCTGCGGCTGCGCACGACCTTCGAGCTCAAGGACACCGGCGGCACCGTCCTCGCCGTCATCCGCAAGAAGCTGTTCAGACTGCGCGACCAGATGAGGGTCGAGCGGGAGGGCGGCACCACCGCCACCGTCCGCAAGCGCCTGGTCAACCCGCTGCGCGACAAGCTCGTGGTGGAGGTGGAGGGCGCGCCGGACTGGGAGGTCACCGGGGACTTCCTCGACAAGGAGTACGTGATCAGCGACGAGCACGGCACCGTCGCGCACGTGTCCCGCAAGTGGTTCCGTGTCCTGGACACCTACGCGGTGGACGTGAACACCCACCGCGCCGACATCGCCGGGGACCCCGCGCTGGTGATCAGCGTGGCGGTGGCCGTGGACTCCCTCACCCGCGACGAGGACGACGAGGAGGGGCCGGGGGACTGAGCCGGGGCGACCTCCTCGTGCCAGACCGCGAACGCCTCGGCCGGGTCGCCCGCCACGCCGCCGAGGCCGGAGAGGGTGGCTGGCTGTAGTGCCCGGGGTGTCCGCGATGGACCAGACTGTCGGTGGTCGACGGGCGAGACGAAGGGACGGCGGGCATGGGCGCGGTCTGGAGGCGGGCGCTGAGGGCCAGCACGTACCTGCTGGTGGTCCTGGGCTCGGGACTGGTGACGCTGGCGATGCTGCCGCTGACCCTGGCCGTGGCGCTGACCATCCCCCTCGGGGGGCTGGGGTTCGTGCTGCTCCCTCGCTGGGTGGGGCTCCTGGGCCGGTGGGCCTCCTGGCACCAGCGGTGGGCGTCCCGCTTCCTGGGCGTGCCGGTCCCGCGCGTGGGCGGGCGTGAGGCGTCCGGCTTCCGGGAGCTGTGGGGGCGTCCGTCCACCCGCCGCGTCCTGCTGTGGCTGCCCGCGTTCGCGCCCACCAGCACCGTACTGGGGCTCGTGGGGCTGCTGGCCCTCGCGATGCCGCTGAGCGCGCCGCAGTACCTGTTCTGGTGGGCGGTCCCGCGAGAGGAGCCGTTGCAGCTCCTGTGGCTCCCCGTGCTGGACTGGGGCACCGCGCTGGTCACCGGGGTCGCCTACGCGGTGATCGGGTGCGGGCTGGGCCTGGGCGCGGCCGTCCCGGCGGCCCGGGCCCACGCCCGCATGACCCTCGCGCTGCTGGCCCCCACCGAGGCGGAGCTGCTGGCGGCCCGGGTGGACGAGCTGAGCCGCACGCGCGCCGACGTGGTGGACGCGCACGGCGCGGAGCTGCGCCGGATCGAGCGCGACCTGCACGACGGCACCCAGGCGCGGCTGGTGGCGATCGCGATGCAGCTGGGCGTGGCGCGGGAGGCGGTGGAGAACCCGGCCGTGGCCGCGCTGCTCCGCAACGCCCACGAGGGCGCCGAGGAGGCGATGGCCGAGCTGCGCGAGGTGATCCAGGGCATCTACCCGCCGATCCTGGCCGACCGGGGCCTGTCCGGGGCGCTGACCGCGCTGGCCGCCCGCACCACCGTCCCCACCCGCCTGGACGTGGGCGAGCTGGGTGAGCTCCCGGTGGCGGTGGAGACCGCGGCCTACTTCGTGGTCACCGAGTCGGTCACCAACGCGGTCAAGCACAGCGGGGCCGGGGAGGTCTCCGTGCGCCTGGAGCGGGCGGGCGGCGTGCTGCGGGTGACGGTGCGCGACGACGGCTCGGGCGGGGTGGACGAGGAGCGCGGCAGCGGGGTGCGGGGACTGCGCCGCCGGGTGGCCGCCCTGGACGGTACGGTACGCGTGGACAGCCCGGCGGGCGGGCCGACCGTGATCGACGTGGAGATGCCGTGCGGATCGTGATCGCCGAGGACAACGTGCTGCTGTCGGCGGGTCTGGAGCTGCTGCTCTCCACCAGGGGCTTCGAGGTGGCCGAGGTGGCCGCGGACGCGGCGGCCTTCGCCGACGCCGTGGACCGCCACCGGCCCGACCTGGCCATCGTGGACGTGCGGCTGCCGCCGAACTTCCGCGACGAGGGCATCCACGCGGCGATCGGGGCCCGCCGCAGGCACGAGGCGCTGCCGGTGCTGGTGCTCTCGCAGTACGTGGAGAGGGACTACGCCGGGGAGCTGCTGGCCGACGGCCGCGGCGGGGTGGGTTACCTGCTCAAGGACCGGGTGGGCCGGGTCAGCGAGTTCGTGGACGCGCTGCGGCGGGTGGCCGGGGGCGGCACGGTGATGGACCCGGCGGTGGTGCAGCAGCTGCTGGCCCGCCGGGTCCGCGACCCCCTGGAGTCGCTCACCCGGCGCGAGAACGAGGTCCTGGCGCTGATGGCGGAGGGGCTCGACAACGGGGAGATCGCCGAGCGGATCGTGGTCACCGAGAACGCGGTGCACAAGCACGTCGGCAACATCTTCGCGAAGCTGGGGCTCTCGCCCTCCGACAGCGGGCACCGCCGGGTGCGCGCGGTGCTCGCCTACCTCGACAGCAGGTGAGCGGCCCCGGCCCGGTCCTGTGGGGCGGCACCCGGCGGGGAGCGGGTCAGCGGCCGGGCGCCGGGGCCTCCTCCCGGGTTGCCCCGCGGGTGACCAGCAGGCCGGTGGCGGCCGCGGTGAAGAACATCAGCACGCCGTACACCGCGGACGGGACGGCGATCTCGGTGCTGCCGAGCAGGGCCGGGCTGAGCGCGATGGCCAGGGACAGCGTGGTGTTGTGCAGGCCGATCTCCATGCAGGAGGCGATCGCCTCGGGGCGGCCGGTGCCCAGGGCGCGCGGCGCCCAGTAGCCGATGGTGAGGCTGGCGATGTTGAACAGCAGCACCATCAGTCCCACGGACACGATGTAGTCGCCGATGTTGTCGAGTTCCTGGTAGAGCGCGACGGCGATGACGCCGAACAGCACCGCGACGGAGGCGATCTTGACCGGCATCTCCATGCGCCGGGCGAAGGCGTCCGCCCGCGCCCTGACGAGCATGCCGACCGCGACGGGGACCAGGATGACCGCGAACACCTGGAGGACCTTGCCGACCTGGAGGCCGAGGGTGTCGCCGTCGCCCATGAAGCGGGCGATGGCCAGGTTGGTGATCAGCGGCAGGGTGACCATGGCGGTGAGGGAGTTGAGCGCCGTCAGGGAGATGTTGAGCGCGACGTTGCCGCGGAACAGGTAGCTGTACAGGCTGGCGGTGGTGCCGCCGGGCGAGGCGGCGAGCAGCATCATGCCCACCGCCAGGGCGGGCGGCGGGTCGAAGAGCAGGACGAGGGCGAGGCAGACCAGGGGCAGGACGAGGATCTGGCAGCCCAGGACGAGCGCGACCGTGCCGGGCATCCTGGTCAGTCGGACGAAGTCCCCGACGGTCAGACTCAGGCCGAGGCCGAGCATGATGACGGCGAGTGCCGCCGGGAGCGCGATCGTGGCGATGGTGGAATCCATGGGCGGACACCTCGGGGGCGGGCCGCGCGGGGGGCGCGATCGGGCGGTCGGGGGGAGTGGCCGGCCGTCGCGGACCGCGGAGGTGAGGGCGTCGGCCTGAGGCGCCGCGTGCGGTGTCACGGGGCCCGCGGCCCGTGCGGACCGGGGATCGCGCCGTCCCGTGATCCGCGCCACATGCGGCTACTGGCCAGTATGCTGACACGCCCGCCCCCGGGTGGCAAGAGCGCACGCCCCGTCCGGCTCTCCCCCGCCCCTCTCCCCCCGCCCCGGAGGGCTCAGGCCGCGGGCCAGGAGCTGCCGGTGAGGTCGTAGGCCAGGTGGAACCACACCTTGCGGATGCTGGGGTGGCCGTTGTCGCCCCAGGCGGTGGCGAAGCTGTCGACCAGGGCCAGGCCCCGGCCGTTCTCCGCGGTGAGCCGGTCGCCCTCCAGCGGTCCGGCGCTCAGCGGGCGGTCCTCTCCCGGCTCGGAGCGCGTGGGCCTGCCGTTGTCCCGGCAGACCAGCGTGAGCCCGTTGGGCGCCCGGGTCACCCGCAGCACGAAGGTCTGGCCCTCCTCTCCGGAGCGGCTGTGCCGGATGGCGTTGGTGGCCAGCTCGGTGCCCAGCAGCGAGAAGACGTACCGGTAGTCGCTGTCCCGGGCGGCCGCGCAGGTATCCAGGAAGGCGCGGGCCAGCGGCACGCCGGCGGGCTCCCCGGGGAACTCCCAGTGGCGTTTGGTGAAGGGGACCGGCGGCCGTCCGCTGAAGTAGTGCCGGTACTCGTCGGGCACACCCGTGAGGACGGTGTCCTCGGCCTTGGCCAGAGCCGGCACGGAGACGAGCGTGGGCATGGGAGGACTCCTTCGGCGGGGCGGTTCAGTGGGCAGGCGAACCGGGGGAAGGGGGCGGCTGCGGGAGCGTTCTGGAACCGCCTTCGGGGGAGGGGCGGCGGGAACGGCTACGACCTTACGCGATCAGAACCCTGTGGGACAGGGGATGCGGGTGTGGTGAGTCCCCGAAATCCCGCGCGTTCTCCGGCCCGTCTCCCCCCGACCCGGCCCGCCGTTCAGCCCACGGCCTTGAGCGCCTCCCGCGCGGCGGCCTCGGCCGCGGAGCGCTCGGCGGGGACGAGCCCGACCCTCGTGCGGCGGTCCAGCAGGTCAGCGGCGTCCATGGCCCCCTCGTGGCGCACCCCGAAGCGGAGTTCGGCCCCGGTGACCCCGCGGACGAGGGGGGCGAGCAGCTCCGGGGCGGCGTCGGCCTCGGCCAGCACGGCGGCCGCCTCGGTGCCGTACCTGGCCACCAGGCGGCGCGGGGCGGCCACGGCGTCCAGTTCCTCGCGCGGGGCGGCGCCGACCAGGGGCAGCGCGCGGGTCCGGCAGGGGCCCGCGGACAGCCCGCGGGAGCGCACGGCGGTGTCGACGGCCTGCTCGGCCATGGCGCGGTAGGTGGTGAGCTTGCCGCCGACCACGGTGACGGTGCCGTTCGGAGCGACCGTGACGGCGTGCTCGCGGGACAGGTCGGCGCTTTCCCCGGCCCCGTGCACCAGCGGGCGCAGCCCGGCGAAGGCGCCCAGGACGTCGGCGCGCGCCAGGCGGGTCTCCAGGGCCCGGTTGAACTGGCCCAGCAGGAAGTCCACGTCGCTGTCGGGCGCCTCGGGCACGTCCGGCACGGGGCCGTCCACGGGTTCGTCGGTGAGCCCGGCCAGGACCCGGCCGTCCGGCTGGGGCAGGGCGAACACGAAGCGGCTGGCGCTGCCGTCGATCGGCACGGTGAGCGCGGCCCGGGGGCGGCCCAGGGCGGCGCCGTCGAGCACCAGGTGGCTGCCCCGGCTGGGGCTCAGCCGCACATGGGGGTCGAGCCGGTCGGCGTGGACCCCGGTGGCGTTGACGATCGCGCGCGGGCGCACGGGGACGATCCGGCCCGTCACTCCGTCGCGCAGCACGGCGCCGTCGGCGGCCAGGCTCTCGGCCGAGCAGCGGGTGAGGATACGGGCGCCCTCGCGGGCGGCGGTGCGGGCCAGGGCCACCACGAGGCGGGCGTCGTCCACGAGCTGGCCGTCGAAGGACACGACGCCGCCGAGGAGCCCCCGCCGCGCGACGCCCGGGAGCAGGCGCAGGGTCTGGCGCGGGCCGACCACGCGGGGCCGGGGCAGCACGCCGCCGGGGGTCCCGGCCATGATCCGCAGCAGGTCGCCCGCCCCGGCCCCGGCGCGGACGAACAGGGCGCGCGCGAGCCCGGTCCCCCGGTGGACGGGGACGACCATGGGCAGGGGCCGCACCAGGTGGGGCGCGGTGACCCGCATGAGGACGTCGCGCTCGCGGGCGCTCTCGTAGGCGATGGCGACCTGTCCCCTGGCCAGGTAGCGCAGGCCGCCGTGGACCAGCTTGGAGCTCCAGCGGCTGGTGCCGAAGGCCAGGTCGTGGCGTTCGACCAGGGCGGTGGACAGGCCGCGCGCGGCAGCGTCGAGCGCGACTCCGGCGCCCGTCACTCCCCCGCCGACGACGAGGAGGTCGATCCGGGGGTCGTGTTCCAGCGCGGCGAGGTCGGCCGCGCGCCGGGCGGCGTTGAGGGAGGAGGAGGTGCGGACCGCGGGGTTCATGGGCTCTCCCGGTTCGGCGGGCGGAGGTAGCCGTCCAGGAGGGCGGCGAGCTCGTCGACGAGGCCGGACTCGTCGGTGACGTCGGCGAACAGGCGGCGGGAGGTGACCGTGCCCTGGACCGTGACCAGCACGAGGCGGGCCAGCACCGCGGGATCCCCCGCGCGCACCGACCCGTCGCGCTGGCCCTCGGCCACGACCGGCTCGACCAGTTCGAGGGCCGCGCGGTGGCTGGTGCCCAGCCGCTGGAAGGTGTAGGTGGCCAGGAGCTCGGGCTCGGTGTCCACGATCCGGACGAACAGCGGGTGGGCGAGCAGAGCGCGGGCGACCCCGGCCGCGTGCCGGACCAGCCGGGCGCGCACGTCCTCCCCGGCGGGCCCGCCGGGGCCCTCCCCCTGGTCCGCGAGGATGCGCCGCAGCTCCCGGGTGAGCAGGTCGGCCACGAGCGCGGTCGCGTCGGGCCATCGCCGGTACACGGTGGGGCGGCTCACCCCGGCGCGGCGCGCCACGTCGGTCAGGGTGGTGCGGCGCACCCCGAAGGCCTCGACGCAGGCGCGGGCCGCGTCCAGGATACGGTCTTCAACGTTACGTATTGACGCCATATGTAAAACTGTAGAGCATGACTGACGACACCTCCCCCGGGGCGGCGCCCGAGATGAGCTGGTTCGCGTGGGGCGACCCCGCCCGGGCGCGTGCTCTGGACCCCGGCCTGCGCGAGCTGGTCTCCCAGGTGCTGCGGGCCCCTCTGGCGGACCTGCCCCCCGCCCCCGAGGAGCGGGTGGAGATGCCCCCCTCGCGGCTGGACGGGCGGCTGCGCGGACTGCTCGCCGGTGTGGTCGGGCCCGACCACCTGGACGACGGGGACGCCGCCCGGCTGCGCCACAGCGGCGGCAAGAGCACCCCCGACCTGCTGCTGCGCCGCGCGGGCAGGGCCGACCCCGCGCCGGACGCCGTCCTGTACCCCGCCGACCACGACCAGGTACGGCGCGTCCTGGAGGTGTGCTCGGCCGAGCGCGTGGCCGTGGTGCCCTTCGGCGGCGGCACCAGCGTGGTGGGCGGGGTCGCGCCCCTGCGCGGCGGCCTGCGCGCCGTGGTCAGCCTGGACCTGCGCCGCCTGGACCGGCTGGTGTCGGTGGACACCGAGTCCATGACCGCTGTCCTGGGAGCGGGAGTGCGCACCCCGCGCGCCGAGGCGCTGCTGGCCGAGCACGGGTGCACGCTCGGGCACCTGCCGCAGAGCTACGAGTACGCGAGCGTCGGCGGATACGCGGCCACACGTTCCAGCGGGCAGGCCTCCTCCGGGTACGGCCGCTTCGAGGACATGGTGGTCTCGCTGCGCGCGGCCACCCCGCGCGGCACCCTGGACACGGGCGGCCCGCCCGCCTCGGCGGCCGGGCCGGATTTGGGCCGCCTGCTGCTGGGCTCGGAGGGGACGCTGGGCGTGATCACCGAGGTGGGGCTGCGGATCCGCCGCCGCCCCGAGCGCGTGCTGGACGAGGCGTGGTCCTTCCCCGACTTCGCCACGGGCGTGGACGCGCTGCGGACCCTGGCCCAGTCCGGGATCCGGCCGACCATGGCGCGGGTCCTGGACGAGGCGGAGACCTTCGTCGGAGCGGCGATGGGAGGGCGCGAGGCCGCGCCCGGCTGCCAGGCGGTCCTGGGCTTCGAGGGCACCGGCGCCGAGGTGGGGGTCCGCGCGGCCGCGGCGCGGGAGGCCGTGGCCGGGGCGGGCGGCACCCCGCTGGGGCCCGGGCCGGTGGCGCACTGGCGGGACAACCGGTTCTCCGCGCCCTACCTGCGCGACTCCCTGCTGTCGGCCGGGGTGCTGGCCGAGACCCTGGAGACCGCCGCCCCGTGGAGCGGCCTGCTCCCGCTGTACGCGGCGGTCTCCGGCGCGCTCACCGGGGCGCTGGATGACGGGGAGGGCGGCGCCGTGGTGATGTGCCACGTGTCGCACACCTACCCCACGGGCGCCTCGCTGTACTTCACGGTGGTGACGGCGGCCGGGGCCGCGCCGCTGGAGCGCTGGGGACGGGCCAAGCGGGCCGCCTCGGAGGCGATCGCCGCCAACGGCGGAACGATCACCCACCACCACGCGGTGGGGACCGACCACCTGCCGTGGATGGCCGCGGAGATCGGCCCCCTGGGCGGGGAGGTGCTGCGCGCGGTCAAGGCCGCGCTGGACCCGGAGGGGATCCTGAATCCGGGCAAGCTCATACCCGCCCCGTAGGACGCCCCGCGCCCGGGACCCGGGGGCGGGCGACCGCCCCCGGGCGGGCGTCAGGCCCGTTCCCCCTCGCGGGAGAGCTGGCGCTCCACCCGTCCGGCGAAGTCGGCGAGGAAGTCCAGCGCCCCGGCCTCGCCGACGCCGTCGCCGCCGACGGTGTAGGAGACCGAGACCGTCACGTTGACGGTGGCGAAGAACACCACGCCGTAGGCGTCCGCGTCGCTGTGCTCGTCGCCCTCGACGAGGACCGCGTACCCGGTGTCGCCCGCGGACACGGGACGCCAGTCCAGGACCGCCGTCTCCTGCGCGTGGTGTCCCGCCTCGCGGTCCCGGAGTTCGTCCTCCAGGTCCCCGTGGAGCCTATCGACGGTCTCCCCTCCGTCCTCGTAGTCGAAGAGGGAGACGATGACGTGTACGGGGTAGCCGTCGACGTTCCCGACGCTGCAGCTGAGGTAGCCGAGGAGGCCCTCCTCGTCCAGGTACCCCAGTTCGCCGTCCTCGGCGGCGACGTACTCGCCCTCGGCTCGGGGGCTCTCGGTGCCGGGCACGGAGTCCACCAGCTCGGCGGGCAGCAGCCGTCCGCAGCCGGGCAGTTCCGCGTAGGGGCGGCCGTCGGCGATGTTCCACACCACGACGCCGAGGGAGACCGCCAGCAGGACCGCCGCGGCGGTGCCGCCGACGAGCAGGCCCCTGCGGGGGCGCCGGGGCGGGCCGGGCCGCCCCGGGGTGCCGGGAACCGGCGGCAGCGGCGGCCCCGGGAAGCCTCCCGTGGGCCCCGGGCCGGGCTGCGGCTGCCCGGGATAGACCGGCCGGGGCCGCGGTCCCGGAGGGGGCTGTCCCGGCTGTCCGGGGAAGGGCTCCCCGCCGGGGGGACCGGGGAAAGAACCGTCGTCGGGGGGATAGGTCATCGGCTCCGCGGCGTCGGCCCGTCCGGCGGACGGACGCCGCGCCTCCTCACCAATGCTCGTCGGCCGCGCGCGGCGGCCGGGCACCGCCCCGCCCCCGCGGGGCGGCCGGGCGGGTGCGCCGGGATGTCACCACCAGTATCGCCAACCGGGGCCGCCGCGTCATGCCCGAGGCCGCAACCGGCCCGCCCCGTGGCCCGAACCGGCCGCGGCGGCCCTCGCCTGCCCCGACAATGGATGCCGTGGCACGAGGAAAGCTCCGCATCTACCTGGGATCGGCCCCCGGCGTCGGCACCACGCACAACGCCCTGGCCGAGGCCCGCCGCCGGTCCGAGCGCGGCACCGACGTCGTGGTCGCCGCCGCCCACACCCACCGCCGGGCACGGACCTCCGCGCTCCTGGAGGGCCTGGAGCGGGTTCCACCGCTGCCGTCCGGCTCGGTGGACACCGCGGCCGTGATCGCGCGCGCTCCGCGGACGGCGCTGGTCGACGACCTCGCCCGCGCCAACCCGCCCGGCTCGCCCAACCCCACCCGCTGGCAGGACGTGGAGGAACTGCTGGAGGCGGGCGTCGACGTGCTGTCCACCGTGGGCATCCACCACCTGGAGTCCCTCAACGACGTGGTCCACCAGATCACCGGCGTGCGCCCCCGGCAGACCGTCCCCGACCACGTGGTGCGCCGCGCCGCGGAGGTCGAACTCGTGGACGTCACCCCCCAGGAGCTGCGCCGCAGGATGGCGCGCGGCGACATCCACCCGGCCGAGAGCGTGGACGCGGCCCTGGCCGACTACTACCGGGAGGGCAACCTGGCGGCGCTGCGCGAGCTGGCGCTGCTGTGGACCGCGGACCGGGTGGAGGAGAGCCTGGCCCGCTACCGCGGCGAGCACGAGATCCGGCGGACCTGGGAGGCCCGGGAGCGGGTCGTGGTGGCGCTCACCGGCGGCCCCGAGGGCGAGACGCTGATCCGGCGGGCCGCCCGCGTGGCCGACCGTTCGCGGGGCGGGCACCCCCAGCCCAGCCACCTGCTGGCGGTGCACGTGGTGCCGCCCAACGGCATGGCGCAGGCGCCCACCGACGACCTGCTGCGGCAGCGCAGGCTGCTCGTGGAGCTGGGTGGCACCTACCACCAGGTGGTCGGCAACGACGTTCCGACCGGGCTGCTGGAGTTCGCGCGGGGCGTGCAGGCCACCCAGATCGTGCTGGGGTCCTCGCGCCGCCGCACCTGGCAGTACGTGTTCGGCCCCGGGGTCGGGGCGATCGTGGCGCGCGACTCCGGGGACATCGACGTGCACATCGTCACCCACGAGCGGGTGGGCAGCGGCCGGTGGCCGCTGCCGCCGCCCGGCCGGGGGCTGGGCGAGCACCGCCGGGTGACCGGCTGGTCGCTGGCGCTGCTGGCGCCCACCCTGCTGTCGCTGGTGATGGCGCTGCCCCTGTTCGAGGACGTGGGCGCGGCCTCGGACGCGATGCTCCTGCTGCTGGCCACCGTGGCCACCGCGGCGGTGGGCGGCCTGCGCCCCGCCCTGGTGTCGGCGCTGTGGAGCGCGGTGCTGCTCACCGTGCTGCTGTCCCCGCTGCACGGGCGCCCTCCGGTGTCGCTGGACAACATACTGGCGCTGACCGCGTTCGCCCTGGTGGGGGCACTGGTGGCGATCGTGGTGGAGATGGCGGCGCGCCGGTCGGCGCAGGCCGCGCGCGCCCGGGCCGAGGCCGACGCGGTGACGCTGCTGGCCAGCAGCGTCCTGGCGGGCAAGGAGCCCCTGCAGGCCCTGCTGCGGCGGATCCGGGAGACCTTCGGGCAGCGGTCGGCGACCCTGCTGGAGCGGCTGGACGACGAACGGTGGCGGGCGGCGCACAGCGTCGGCGCCCCGGCGTGCGAGTCCCCCGAGGAGTCCGACGTCCTGGTCTCGATCTCCGACAACCTGGCGCTGGCGCTGCGCGGCCGGGTGCTGCCCGCCGCCGACCGGGGCGTGCTGCGGGCCTTCGCCGCGCACATCGGCATCGCCCTGGAGCACCAGAGGCTGGAGTGGGACGCGGCCGAGGCGCGCGGCCAGGTGGCGGGCAACCGCATCCGCACGGCGCTGCTGGCCGCGGTCTCGCACGACCTGCGCACCCCGCTGACCTCGATCAAGGCGAGCCTGTCGAGCCTGCGCGCCACCGACATCACCCTCACCGAGGAGGACCGCGAGGACCTGCTGGAGACGGTGGAGGAGTCCACCGACCGGCTCAACCGGCTGATCGACAACCTGCTGGACATGAGCCGGGTGCACACCGACAACGTGCGCCCCAAACTCCGCGCGGTGGGCCTGGAGGAGGTCGTGCCCGTCACCCTGCTGGGCCTGCCGCACGAGGCGGTCGTGGTGGACGTGCCCGACCGCCTGCCCCGCGTCCGCGCCGACGCCGGGCTGCTGGAGCGGGCGGTGGCCAACGTGGTCTCCAACGCGGTCCGGTACAACCCGGACCCGCGCCTGCCGGTGCTGGTCTCGGCGAGCGCGCACGGCGACAGCGTCCAGCTGCGCGTGGTGGACCGCGGGCCCGGGGTCTCCGACGAGGGCAAACAGCGCATGTTCGAGGCCTTCCAGCGCCTGGGCGACGCCCCCCAGGGCACGGGGGTGGGTCTGGGCCTGGCGGTCGCGCGTGGTTTCGTTGAGGCGATGCACGGCAGGCTCGACCCCGAGGACACGCCCGGTGGCGGCCTGACCATGGTGTTCACGCTCCGTGCTGTGGAGAAGAGCGAGACGGACACCGGAGACGGGGAGGGGACCGATGCGGGTCCTGGTCGTTGACGACGACATGCAGATCATCCGGGCCATGCGGATCAACCTGCGGGCGCGCGGGCACGACGTGGACACCGCGGCCGACGGGGCGTCCGCGCTGCGGCTGGCCGCGGACAACCACCCCGACGTGGTCCTGCTCGACCTGGGGCTGCCCGACATGGAGGGCATGGAGGTCATACAGCGGCTGCGCGGGTGGTCGCAGGTGCCGATCATCGTGCTGTCGGCGCGGCACTCGGCCGGGGAGAAGGTGCGCTGCCTGGACTCGGGCGCCGACGACTACGTCACCAAACCGTTCGGGATGGACGAGCTGCTCGCCCGCATGCGCGCGGCGGAGCGGCGGTCGTTGCGCGTGGACGAGGCCCCGGTGGTGCGCACGCCCTCCTTCACCGTGGACCTGGGCGCCAAACGGGTGCTGCGGGAGGGCGAGGAGGTCCGGCTCACCCCGACGGAGTGGCACATCCTGGAGATCCTGGCCCGGCACGCGGGCCAACTGGTCAGCCAGCGCCAACTGCTGCACGACGTGTGGGGCCCGGCCTACCAGAGCGAGACCAACTACCTGCGGGTGTACATGGCGCAGTTGCGCCGCAAGCTGGAGCCCGACCCGGCGTGCCCGCGTTACCTGATCACGGAGGCGGGCCGGGGCTACCGCTTCGAGAGGGCCGGCTCGGCCCAGCCGGGGGGCTGAACCCGTCGGCGCGTGCCGGGACGGCCGGCCGCAGGGGCCGTCCGGCACGGGTCACAGGACGAAGGCCTCCCCCTCCGAGAGCTCGATGAGCATGTCGAACTCGTCGGTGCCGCCGTGGCCGCGGTTGGCCTTGGCCACCGCCAGGCAGGGCGCGAACGCGCGCGCCCACGCCATCATCCGGTCGCCGTCCACGCCCAGGACACCGGAGAGCACGTCCACGCGCTGCACCACCTCCGGCAGGCTGGTGGCCTTCCACAGGGCCCAGTCCACGGCGTCGACCGCGGCGTCGCCCAGGCAGGCGCGCGGGTCGACGGCCACCAGGCCGCGCCGGCCGCCGTCGATGACGTTGCCCGGGTGCAGGTCGCCGTGGACGGGCACGACGTCCACCGTGCCGTTGGCCAGGTCGCGGGCCCGGCAGAAGCCCTGGTGCATGGCGGACGCGGACACCACCTCGGCGGCGGGCCCCTCGGCGCGCTCGCGGTTCCACAGGTCGAAGATGAACTGCACCCGCGAGGTCAGCGGGCGCAGTTCGAGCAGCTCGCGCCGGGGCACCTCGACGGAGTGGAGCTGGGAGACGAGCGCGCCGACGCTCTCCATCGGCGGCACTTTCCCGCCCTCCACGACGGTGTCCCCGTCGATCCACTCCATGAGGATGGCCCCGCGGGCGTTGTCGACCTCCCACACCCGGGGCACGCGCCCGGAGGTCTCCCACATCCGCAGCGTCCGTGCCTCGGACGCGGCCAGGCCGGTGTCCGGGGAGAGCTTGAGGACCGCGCGGTCGCCGTCCGGGCGCACGACGCAGACCACGACGGAGGTCCGGCCGTGGGGGGCCGGGCCCTCGACGGTCAGCCCCCACTCGGAGGCGAGCCCGGAGACGATCCCCGGGAGTTCGGTCAGCCACTCGCCGACGTGGCTGCCGAAGCGCCGTTCCAGACGCCGACGCTGCCGGTCATCGACGAACTGCGCTGTGACGTCACTCATACATCCACCTTAGGTTCGCTCGCGTCGATGACGGTTCGGGGCGGGCCCCTCACGGGTCGGCGGAGCCGCGGAGCGCACGGTCCGCGGCGCACTGGCTCTGTTCGGGTCCCGGACCGGTCGCGGGGGAACCTCCGCGCCGACGGGGGGAGAAGGGGGCCGCCGGAGGAGTCGCGTCCGGTCGCTGCCGCGCCGTGCGGGAGGCGGCGCGGTACGGATGCCGTGTTTGTGGGTGCGGGGAGTTCCCGCCCGTTTGCCCCTTACCCATCCGCGCGCTCCCGGTAACGGCGCCACGGCGCACCGAACCCCGCCGATCACCCGCGTGGTGGACGTTGTCGCCCTCGGTGTCGTCTCGTCGGGGACCGCGGTCTCAGGCCAGGCGCCCCCTGACCGCCCGGTGCTGGGCGAGGAGGGTGTCCACGACCAGCTCGGAGGGCCACAGGGGCTCGGTGATCGCGGTGACGTCCAGGCCGCGCAGCAGGTCGAAGTCGGGGCCGTCCACGAGTCTCCACGCGGCGACGGCGACGTTGTCCTGGCCGTGGCGGCGCAGCCGGTCGACGGCGTCGACCACCGAGGGCGCCCAGGTGCGCAGGTAGCCCACCTGGACCGGGGAGTCGAGGCGGCGGCTGAGCATGCGCGCCACGTCCATGACGACCTGGCGCTCCTCGGTGCCGGTGGTGCCGTCGGCGGCCAGCACCACGCCGTCGGAGGAGCCCCAGCCGGAGTCGGCCAGCCGCCCGGCCAGGTCGGCCACGATCGACGGGACCGCTCCCAGGGGCGGGGTCTGGCAGGCGTCGCTCATACGGCCGAGGTCGAGCCGGGTGAGCATGTGGGCGCTGGCGACGTCGCCGCCCGCGACGAAGGCGGGGACGACCACCTTGGGCCCCCGGACGGAGTGGACGGTGGCGGCGACGTCGTCGGGGCTGCCGAAGGCCGGGGTCACCGGCACCTCTCCCCTGCTCGCCACCGCTTCGGCCAGGCCCCACAGGGCGTCCCGGCGGTGGGTGTCACGCGAGTCGTCGGCTACGAGGACCATCGTCGGGACCATGCACGTCTCCTTCGGTACATCTGCGGGGGGAACTGCCCTTGCCCGCCGAGCGTAAAGCGGCTCAGTTTCACGGGGGTTGTGCGGTGTTACGCGGAGGAAAAAAGCGAACAATGGCTGTGGTGGTTATGACCACCGGGGGTCTGCGTGAACCATAACAATCGCCGAAAAAACGGGGCGTGTCCACTTCCGCGGAGAGTGGTGTAGGACTCACGGGTTCGGGAGGACGAAGGGGGCTATCCTTGGAACCGAGAGAGGCGACCACTCCCACCTGCCCCGACGAACCGCTCCTTCCTTCCCGCCCCGAAACCGGCCCCCGGCGGGACATGGCGGACACCACACCCATTCCCCGGCGGACGAATAGTCGTTTTCGCCCCGACCTCTCTAGAGAAATACCCAGCAAAGCTTTTCTCATGCATTCGTCAGGTGCGGATGCACGTGCGGCGGAATGTGCGGCGGCCTTCCTGCCTGAGGGGACGCGGATTTTCCCCGCCTTCGGAGCGCGCCGTTTTCCGCCGGCGCCCGTTCCCGCCCGGCGGCCCCGGCCGTCGCGCCACGACGCCGCGCCCCGCCCGGGCGGGGCCGGACCGCCCCGCACGCGCGCGAGGCCCCTTTGCACATCGCACCGCCCACTGTCAAGGGTGTGCGCTCCCCCAGGCCCCCATAGCCGCACACCACCTGACGTGGGGGGACAGGATGCGGGTCCGGCGCCATCACTTGCCATGACCCCCTCGGCCCGCTCACACTTGGTACCGATGGAGCGCGTACCCGCAGGCGGCACACGCCGCGGGAACCCTCCGGGCCGCCGCCCGACCGGACTCCCCACCTCCGGACGGAGCGCGCCCCCAAGATCCGCACCGAACCATCCAGACTGGAGTGAGCATGGCCGTCCACCCTCGGGTGCAGACGCTGGCCCAGACCTTTCTCGCGCACGCCGACCAGGAGGCCCCCGGCCTGGTCGAAGGCCTCTACCTGACCGGTTCGGTCGCCCTCGGCGACTTCCGCCCGCACACCAGCGACGTCGACTTCGTGATCGTCACCGGCCACACGCCCGGCAGGCGCGAACTGGAGCTGCTGCGACGCGTCCACGCGCGCACCCGCGCCGCCGCCACCGGACCCCAGTTCAACGGCATCCACGTCACCTGGGACGACCTCACCCGCGACCCCGCGGCCTGCGGCCCGGTCGCCTCGGTGATCGGCGGCCGGTTCCGCAACCGGGCCAGCGCCGACGTCAACCCCGTCACGTGGCACATCCTCGCCGAGCACGGCGTGACCGTGCGCGGCCCGCACCCGCTCGAACTGGACGTGTGGGACGAGCCCGAGAGCCTGCGCGCCTGGTCGCTGGGCTCCCTGGACGAGCAGTGGCGCCGCTGGCGCGAGAAGGCGGGCCGTCTGGTCACGCCGCGCGGCCTGGCCGTCCTGGGCTCCCTGGCGCCCTCCTGGAGCGTGCTGAGCGTGAGCCGCCTGCACTTCACCCTCAAGACCGGGGAGATCACCTCCAAGACCGGCGCGGGCGCCTACGCCCTGCACGCCTTCCCCGACCGGTGGCAGCGCATCGTCAACGAGTGCCTGCGCGTGCGGCGCAACACCAGCGCGCCCTCCCTGTACGAGAGCGCGCTGGCCCGGCGCAGGGCCGCCCTGGACTACATCGAGATGGTGCTGGACGACTCCCTGCGCCCCGGCCTGGCCGCGGCCTGAGCCGCTCGGAGCGGCCCGCGGGGTCCGGATCCTCCGCTTCCGTACCGCCGGGAGCACGCTCCCGACTACCCTGGGGCACATGACCATGCGCCCCATCGTCCGTTTCGGCGACCCCGTCCTCGTCACGCCCACCACACCCGTCACCCGCTTCGACAAGCACACCCGGGCGCTGGTGGACGACCTCCTGGAGACGGTCGAGGCCCCCGGGCGGGCGGGTCTGGCCGCCAACCAGATCGGCGTGGGCCTGCGCGTGTTCAGCTACAACGTCGAGGGCCGGATCGGCTACGTGATCAACCCGAGGATCGCCGAGCTGTCGGAGGAGGTCCAGGAGGGCGACGAGGGCTGCCTGTCGGTCCCCCGGCTGTGGTACCCCGCCACCCGGGCCGAGCGCGCCGTCGTCACGGGGGTGGACCTGCGCAACGAGCCGGTCACCGTGGAGGGCACGGGGCTGATGGCCCGCTGCCTCCAGCACGAGACCGACCACCTCGACGGCATGGTCTACATCGAGCGCCTGGCCCCGCAGACGCGCAAACAGGCCCTGCGCGACATCCGCCGCTCGGACTGGTTCATGCCCCCCGAGCCCCCCGAGCCCGCGGGCGTCCAACTGCCCAGCGCCTTCGGCGGCGCGGGCTGAGCGGCTCCCGGCGCCGCCTCCGGTGGGCCCGGAGCCGGAACGGTCGGCCGGGGGTCGGTCCGGTCCCCGGCTGCGGGTATCTTCGGACACATCCCCGCGCAGTCTCCCAAGTCACGTGAGTAACGCACTAGGCATGTAACGCCAAGATCTCGTATGGTCTGCTGAGCATCTCCCGTCGCCGAGGCTCCCCCCTTCACACGCCGCAGGCCAACCGGATGCGCTCGGACCATCCTCGGAGCAGACATGACACCCACTCCTCCCTCATCCGCGCGCGGCAGGCGCGCCGCCCTGTCCCTCGCCGCCCTGGCGGCGGCCCTGCTGGTCGCCCTGCCCGGGACGGCGCTGGCGGAGCCGGACAACGACGACGTGGACATCGACGAACTGAACCGGCGGGCCGAGGAGCTGGAGGAGAGCTACGACGGCGAACTCCTCCAGTTCAACGAGATCCAGGACCGCGTGGAGAAGGCCGAGGAGGACCTGGAGGAGGTCGAGGGGCGTCTGGAGGCCTCCCGGAGCGGTGTGTCCACCATCGCCTCCACCCAGTACAAGAGCGGCGGCGGCCTCGACCCGGCGTTCCAGGTGATCTTCTCCAGCGACCCCGAGAGCATGTTCGCCGACGCCGCGACGCTGAACTACCTCGGGCAGAGCCAGTCCGAGCAGATCTACGACCTCATCCAGACGCGGGACGAGGCCGCCCTGGTCAACGAGGAGCTCCAGACCGAGCTGGCCGAGGCCGAGGAGCTCGTCGAGACGCTGGAGGAGGAGCGCGAAGAGGTCGAGGCCAGGATCGAGGAGTACGAGGCGGAGCAGATCCCCGAGACCCCGGGCGACGGCAGCATCCCGGCCAGCGCGCAGGGCTGGGGCTGGGACGGGGCCACGCCGCGCATGGCGGCCATCCGCGACGAGATCGTGCAGAACTTCGGCGCCCCCTACCCGGTCGGCTGCCTGCGCTCCAGCGCAGACGACCACGGCGTGGGACGGGCCTGCGACTTCATGATGAGCGCGGGCGGCGCGCTGCCCTCGGCCGCCAACCAGTCCCTGGGCTCGCAGATCTCCCAGTACGGGATCGACAACGCCGACCGGCTGGGCATCAAGTACATCATCTGGGAGCAGCAGATCTGGCACTCCGCGTCCCGTCAGTGGAAGTGGATGGAGGACCGGGGCGACAACACCCAGAACCACTACGACCACGTGCACATCTCGTCGTACTAGCCGTCCGGGGCGGGCCGCCCCTGAGGCGCCCCGCCGGAGCGGCGGGCTCGGCCGCGCGCGCGGTCCCGGCGCCCCGCGCGCCCGCCGAGGGCGAGCGGCACCGAGGCCAGCAGCGCCACGGCCGTGACCGCGAACGCGGGCCCGTACCCGGTCAGCTGGATCAGCAGTCCCAGGACCACCGCCCCGGCTCCCGAACCCGCGTCGTAGCCGATGTTCCACACCGCGCTGGCCCGGCCGTACCCGGCCGGACCGGCGCGGTTCAGCATGAGGGTGACGGTCTCGTTCTGGACCGCGCCGAAGCCGAGGCCGAACACGGCCGATCCCAGGAGCACCAGCAGCGCCGTCCCGGTGCCCGGCGCGTCCCCGACCGACCACAGCGCGGCGGTGACCAGGGCCATTCCCGCGACAGCGCCGACCATGCCCGGCAGCAGCAGGAGGGTGCGCCGGTGGCGGTCGTGCAGCATCCCGGCGGTCCACCGGCCCGCCACCACCGCCAGCGCGTAGGCGGCCAGGGCGCCGCCCACCAGCCACGCCGCCCGCTCCAGGGGGATGGCCAGGAAGGTGATGATCGCGCTGGCCGACGAGGCGGTCAGCAGCATGAGCACCAGCGGCGCCGCCAGCGCCCGCAGCAGCGGGCGGCCCGCGGACGCGTCCGCGGCGGGATCACCGGCCGGGGCGGGGGCGGCGGTCCGGACCGTGCTCCGCAGCGCCGCCCGGTTGCGGCCGCCGTCGGCGTACCAGATGCCCCAGGCCAGGGCCCCGCCCAGGACCGAGCACAGACCGGTGAGCCAGAACGCGGTGTCGAAGCCGACGTTGAGGGCCAGCGCCACGCCGCCGGGCAGGATGAGCACCTGCGGCAGGCCGACCGCCAGCCCGTAGTAGCCGGTGGCCCGGCCGACCTGGTGGTGCGGGACCAGGCGGGCGGCGAGCACGGTTCCGGCGACGCTGACCATGCCGAAGCCAACGCCGCGCACCGCCGAGACGGCCACCAGCGGGCCCAGGTCGGCGGTCAGGGCGAACAGCGGGGTGGGCAGTCCCATCACCAGGGCGCCCACCGGGAACGCCCAGCGGTAGCCGCCCCTCTCCAGCAGCCAGGGCATGGCGAGCTGGGTGAGCACGGTGGTGAGCATGAAGACGGCGGTGGTGCTCCCGGCGCCGAACTCCCCCGCGCCGCCCCGGGTGGCCCACAGGGGGACCAGGGGCAGGACGGCGGCGAAGCCGCAGAGGCCGACCGCGGTCGCCGCGATGAGCAGGGCGAAGCCCCGTCCGCGCAGACCGGGGAGGGCGGGCGGGGTGGTGCCGGTGGTACCGCTGCCGTCGGCCGCCGCCCCGGTGGGGGCCGCCTCCGACGGTGTTCCGTTCCCGGGTGAGGACGAACGAGATCGGATCATCCGTCCTTTCTAGCCGACATGCGCACACCTGTCGACGCGGTGCCGATCCGCCCTGATCAGCCGCCCGCGCGGGCGTTCCCGCCGCCGACCCTCTCCGTGAGCCAGTCGCGGACGCGCGCGCTCAGCTCCGGGGTCACGGCGCGTTCGGCGTGCCCCATGCCCGGGATGATCCACAGGTCGCGCGGCTCCCTGGCGGCGTCGTGGATGGCGGTGGCGTGGGAGACGGGGAAGTAGGCGTCGGAGTCGCCGTGCACGACCAGCAGGGGCGTCGGGGAGACCTTCCCGGCGATCTCCCGGGGTTCGGCGGGTACGGGGTCCCACTCCTTGTCGACGACCCTGACCTTGCGGAAGCCGCGCAGGAACAGGCGCCCCGCTCTGCGGCCGATGCCCAGGTGGAGCAGCCGCATGGCGCGCGTCCCCCTGTAGTACCAGCGGCTGGGACCGCTGACCGAGACCACCGCGTCCATTCCGCCGTAGATGGCGGCGTGCCGGATCGCGACGGCCGCGCCCATCGAGAACCCCACGGTCGAGAGGGAGGTGTAGCCGAGTTCGCGCAGGCGGACGGCGACCGCCTCCAGGTCGTGGATCTCCGCGTTGCCGACGGTGCTGAGCCCGCCGGAGCCGTGGTGGCCGCGGAAGTCGAAGGTCATCACGTCGCCGAACGGGAGCAGCGCTTCGGCGACGGCACGCGTGCTCGGGTTGCGGTGGGTCCCGGTGAACCCGTTGGCGAGGATCACGGCGGTGGTGCGGGACCCGGCGCCGCGCAGGAGCACGGCGTCGATGCCGACCCCGTCGGAGGTGGTCAGCCGGTAGCGGTGTTCACGGGGTTGGGCGCGCGGGTGGTCAATGGCGTCGGACACCCCACTATCGTGCCCGATCAGCTCCAGCGGTCGGGGTCGGACCCCGGTGTGGTGTTTTCGTCACCGTAACGGCGGTCGATCCACTCGTCGGGGTACAGGCGGCGTTGCGCGGGGTCCTCCCCGCGGCGGTCGCCGCCCGGGAGGCCCTCGCGGGAGGGGTCTCCCGGCGCCCGGTGGGAGGGGAGGGGTTCGTGGCGGAAGGAGCCGGGGTACAGCGGGGCGTCGGAGGACGGGGCGTCCGGGCGGTGGCCGCCGTAGCCGACCGGGTCACCGCCGCCGAAGCGGTCGCCGTAGCCGGAGGAGGGTCCCGCGGTGGACAGACCGCTGTACAGGTCCTGCTGGAAGGCGCCGCCGTGGCTGTGGGGACCGCTGTTGCTGTAGGGGTCGCTGGGGCCGAAGTCCCTGCTCTGGGCCGGGAGGTCCCCGTAAGCAGAGTGCCCGCTGTGGCTGTGGGAACCGCTGTGGCCGTAGGAGGCGCCACGTGTGTAGGGATCGCCCTGGTCCGGGAGGCCCCCGTAGACCGGGGGGCCACCGTGACCAGGGGTGTCACCGTAACCCGACACGGCTCCGTGGGACGGGGTCCCGTGGGCGGGGGTCCCCGTGCCCGGCGGCACGGGCGGCATCGCCGTGTCCGCGCCCCCGTCCTCCTCCACGGCGGTCAGCGGCGGCTCCCCGGTGGCGGGTCCGTCCCCGTGGCCGTGCTCCTCGTACTCGCCGTACTCGCCGTACTCGTCGTAGGCCTCGGGGTCCCCGTCCTCCTCGTACCGCTCCCGCTCCCCCGCCTCGCGGACGTCGGCGGGCGGGAAGACCAGGGAGCGCAGGTTGAGCGCCACGTGGACCAGGACCGGCACCCAGACGCTTCCGGTCCCCAGGTACAGGACGGTGAAGAGGGCGCCGGACGCACCGGCGCTGACCAGGCCCCACCAGCCCTGGTAGAGGTGCGCGACGGAGAACAGCAGCACCGACAGCACGGCGGCGACCCACAGCGGCACGCCCATGCTGGCGACCAGGAGGATGAACAGGCCCCGGTAGAGCAGTTCCCCGAACACGCCCCCGGTGACGGCCACTCCGGCGGCCATCGCCCGTTCGGCGGTGGTGCGCGGTGCGAGCAGCCCCCGGTCGCGCTCGGGTTCGGGAAGGCTGAGCGGTGCGGAGGAGCGCCGTCCGCGGGCGCTCCCGCCCTGGTCGCGCCTGCCGCGCGCCGACCTGCCGCGGCCGCGACCACGGCCGGAGCGCCCGGGCCCCTTCGGAAGGCCGTTGACCAGAAGCCAGAACACCGTGAGGGCGAGCAGGCCGCCGACGGCGCCGCCCGCGATCGGCCCCCACGCCTCGGGCAGGCGCAGGCCCAGGTCCGCGGCGACCAGGTCCGGCGAGAGCAGCAGCACCCCGAAGACCACCAGGCCCCACAGCACGTGGACGCCCATGGTGACGGCGTGCAGGAGCGTGAGGGCGCGCGCGTCGCCGTCGCGCCTACGGGACAGCCACGTGAACGCCCTCCTGCCGAGGAGGGGTTCGCCGAGGGCCGCGAAGAGGAGCAGCAGGACCGTCAGAACGGTCCCGGCGAGGCTGAACTGAGGGAGAGACTCCGACCATGGCACGGGGCAATAGTAGGGGTCCGAAACAAGTCATAGTGCACATGCCGTATCTCACCCACGACCACTCCCGCTCCTGACCACCTCTTGCCGTGCGGCCCGAGAAGGGCGACCGTAGAAGTGACACAGGTCACAGCATGGACGGGTCGCCCGTTCCCGTGCGGCCACCGCTCGGACCACGAAGGGCTGGGTAACAGGGATGGCAGATCGCAACGTCAACGGAACCGGAGCCCCAGCCGGAGCCGTACCGAGGGCCGACGGGCCCCGCGGCATCCGCAACATCGCGCTGGTCGGACCGTCCGGCGCCGGAAAGACGAGCCTGGTCGAGGCGCTGCTCGCCGCCGCCGGGGAGATCGGTCGCCCCGGCAGCGTCGAGGAGGGCACGACCGTCAGCGACCACGACGAGGTCGAGATCCGGCAGGGGCGGTCGGTCGACCTCACCGTCAACCCGGTCATGGTCGGCGACGTCAAGGTCAACCTGCTGGACACCCCCGGGTACGCGGACTTCATCGGCGCGATGCGCGCCGGACTGCGCGGGGCCGACGCCGCACTGTTCGTCGTGTCCGCCCTGGAGGGCGTGGACGGCCGCACCCGCGTGCTGTGGGAGGAGTGCGCCGCCGTCGGCATGCCCCGGGCGGTGGCCGTCACCAGGATCGACCACCCGCGCGCGGACTACGACGAGGTGGTCGCCCAGTGCCGGGAGGCGTTCGGCCCGGGCGTGCACCCCGCCTACGTCCCGGCCGTGGAGAGCACGGGGGACGAGCGCCGCGTGGTCGGCGTGTGGGGGCTGGTCTCCGAGCGGTACTACGACTACTCCGGCGGTTCCGACGGCGCCGACGGCTCCGAGCGCGCGCAGCGTTCCGGCCACTCCGGAGGGGGCGGACCCGGGTCCGCCCCCTCGGCGCGTCCGGTGCCGGACTGGCTGCGCGAGGCGGCGGGACCGCTCCGGGAGACCCTCGTCGAGGAGGTCATCACCGAGAGCGGGGACGAGGTCCTCATGGAGCGCTACGTGGAGGGCGGCGAACTCGACCCCGACCTGCTCATCGACGACCTCCAGAAAGCGGTCGCCGCGGGCGGCTTCCATCCCGTCCTGGCGATCAGCACCACGACCGGGGTGGGTGTGCGCGAACTGCTGCGCGAACTGCCGCTCTCGTGCCCGGACCCGACCCGGCGCCCGTTTCCCGAGACCTTCACACCGGAGGGCGGACCGGTGGCGGGGCTGTCCTGCGATCCGGACGGCCCTCTCGTCGCGCAGGTCCTCAGCACCGCCGTGGACCCGTACGTGGGCCGGGTGAGCCTGGTGCGCGTCCTCTCGGGGACCCTGCGCCCCGACACCCGGGTCCACCTGCACGGCCACGGGGTCCCGTGCGGGCTGACCGGCCAGGACGAGCTGGACCGAACGGGCAACGACGAGCGCACGGGACCGCTGTCCGTGCCGCTGGGCCGCGAGAACCGGCCGGTGGGCCAAGCGGTCGCCGGAGACCTGTGCCTGGTGGCGAAGCTGCCCGACGCCCGCACCGGAGACACACTCTCCGAGCCGGAGCGGCCGGTGCGCGTGGCGCCGTGGCGCTTCCCGCGTCCGCTGCTGCCGGTGGCGGTGAGCGCGGCGTCCCCGGGGGACGAGGACAAGCTGTCGCACGCGGTGGCCCGGCTGGTGGCGGAGGACCCGTCCCTGCGGGTGGAGGTGAACGCCGAGACCCACCAGATGGTGCTGTGGAGCCTGGGCGAGGCGCACCTGGACGCCGCGCTGGACCGGTTGGAGCACCGCCACGGGGTGCGGGTCCGCACCGGGGAGGTGCGCGTGCCGCTGCGGGAGACCTTCGCGGTTCCGGCGCAGGGCACCGGGAGGAACGTGAAGCAGAGCGGCGGGCACGGGGAGTTCGGTGTCTGCCGGATCCGCGTGGAGCCGCTGGAGTCCGGCGCGGGCCTGGAGTTCGTCGACGAGATCGTGGGCGGGGTGGTGCCCCGACAGTTCGTCCTGTCCGTGGAGAAGGGCGTGCGCGCGCAGATGGCGGACGGCGTCGGGACGGTGGCCGGTGCGAGGGGCGGCGCTGGGTCGGGGGACGGAGCGGACCCCGGGGCGGGGTACCCGCTGGTGGACATCCGGGTGACGCTCTACGACGGCAAGGCGCACTCGGTGGACTCCTCGGACACGGCCTTCCAGAAGGCGGGGCGGCTGGCGCTCAGGGACGCGGCGGCCGCGGGGCGGCTGGCGGTGCTCGAACCGGTGGACGAGGTGTCCGTGGAGGTGGACGACGCCTACCTGGGCGCGGTGCTGAGCGACCTGTCGGCCCGGCGCGGCCGGGTGGTGGGGACCGAGTCGGTGCGGGGCGGCCGGGCGGTGGTGCGCGCGGAGGTGCCGGAGCTGGAGATCGTCCGGTACGCGGTTGAGCTGCGGTCGATCTCGCACGGCACGGGCGTGTTCAGCCGGGAGTACGCGCGGCACGAGCCGCTGCCCGCGCAGGCGGCGGCGCGGCTGGCCGGCCGGTGAGGCGAGGACGGCCCCGGCCCCGCACGGGGGCGGACCGCCCCTAGAAGACCCTTCCCGGTCTGGTGCGGTCGGCCAGGGCGGCGAAGCGGAACGTGTTCACGGGGTGGCTGGACAGGAGGTTGACCAGCAGCACGAAGAAGCCCGTGTCGGTGCGGGCGCGGGCGGCGATGTCGTAGAAGTCCACGGCCGGGTACAGGTACTTGCCCGCGGCGAGCACCCGCAGCCCCTGCATGCCCTCGGGGCAGAACGCGTGGGCGTGGTTGTCCGCGGTGTACTCCTGCGCGCGGCTCAGGCTGGTGCCCACGCCGGGGATCACGTTGGCCACCGAGATCCCGAACTGGCGCCAGAACGACGTGTGGCCCGCCGCGATGTGACCGACCTCGTGGCCGATCACGAACCGCAGCGTGTCGTTGTCGGCCAGGCGGTCGCCCACCTCGAACAGGTCGCTGGTGACGGCCACGTAGCGCCGGAAGCCGTGCCCGGAGGCGAACGCGTTGAGCTCGCCGTTGCCCAGCACGACGTAGGCCTCGGGCACCCGCTTCATGCGGAACGCGGCGGCGGCCTCGGCGACCATCCGGTACGCCTCGGGGAACTGGTGCTCGGTGATGCGCACCCCGTTGACCCGCTGGCGCGCGTAGAGCTGCCCGCGCACGAAGTACACGAGCGCGGGGATGCTCAGCAGGAGCAGCGGCTGGTTGGGCTCACCCGAGTAGGCGCGGCTGACCGCGCCCACCACGGCGAGCAGGGTCACCCCCACGCACACGGCCAGGAGGGGGATCTCCCGGGGATGGCGCAGCCGGCGTTCCCCCATCCGTGGTCAGAAGCGGTACTCGGAGCCGGGACGGTCATCGTCGGGGGGCGGGGGCGGACCCCCGTAGGAGGGGCCGGACGGCGGGCGCGGCCGGTCGTCCTCCTCCAGCAGCGCGGCCATGTCCGCGGACAGCGTGGACTCCTCGGTCTTGCCGTCGCGCCACTCCTGGCGGTGCTCCTCGTCCTGGGCCTCCATCACGGAGTCCATGTCGGCCTCGTGGGTGGACTTGGCCCGGTCCTCGTCCGGCGCGGGCCACGGGGACCGGGGCCGGTCCTCCTCTGGAGCGGGCCAGGCGGTCTGCGCCCGCTCCTCGTCCGGGGCCGGCCAGGCCGTCTGCGCCCGGTCCTCGTCCGGCGCGGGCCAGGACGAGGCGAGGTAGGCGCTGTCGTAGGCGTCGTTGGGCGCGTCCCCGGCCGCCGCCTTCGGGCTGTCGTCGCCCAGGTAGGACAGCGCGGCCACGGTGATCGCGGCCAGCCCGGCGCGCAGGGTGGGCTCCCGGGCGGGCGCGAAGAACGGCGAGTGGGTGCTGGGGACGTTGCCCATCTTCTCGTACGGGGTGTCGCCGGGGGCGGACTCCCACACGTCGTGGGGGGTGGCGCCGACGAACCAGAACACGTACGGGATCGGCTGCGGGTCGCCGGGCAGGCCGAAGTAGCCGAAGTCCTCGGTCGCCGGGAACGGGTCGGGCAGGTGGATGACGTACTCGTCGCCGAAGTAGGCGTGGTGCGCGGCGGCCACGTCGGCGGTGCTCTGGGGGTCGTTGCGGGTGACGCCCGCGCCCTGGAAGCGCTCGATCTCGGGCTCGCGGGCGGCTCCGGAGGCGGCGGCCTCGGCGCGCACGATCCGCTCGATGGCCGCTTCGAGCTGGGCGGACACGTTGTCGTTGAGGGCCCGGGTGTTGATCTCCAGGTAGGCCTCGTCGGGGATGATGTTGGCCTTGGTCCCCGCCTGGATCCTGCCGACGGTGAGCACCGCCATCTCGCTCGGGCTGACCTCGCGGGAGACCACGCCCTGGAGGCGGGTGACGATGCTCGCCGCGATGAGGACCGGGTCCACGGTCGTGTTCGGCTGGGAGGCGTGGCCCCCCTCCCCGTACACGCGCACGCGGTAGGAGTTGGAGGCGCCGAGGATGACCCCGGCGCGGTGGGAGATCAGTCCGGCGGGCTGCGGGCCCAGGTGCTGGCCGAGGATGACGTCGGGGCGGCCGAAGCGGTCGAACAGCCCGTCCTCCAGCATGGCCTGCGCCCCGTCGAGGGCCTCCTCGCCCGGCTGGGCGACGACCATCACGGTCCCGGCCCACTCGTCGCGGGTCTCCGAGAGCAGGTCGGCGGCGCCCACCAGGCACGCGGTGTGGGCGTCGTGCCCGCAGGCGTGCATGACGGGGACCTCGGCGCCCTCGTCGTTGGCGGCGCGGGCGGTGCTGGCGTAGGGCAGCCCGGTCTTCTCCTCCAGCGGGAGCGCGTCCATGTCGGCGCGCAGCATCACCGTGGGCCCCGGCCCGTTGCGCAGGATGCCGACCACGCCGGTTCCCCCGACGCCCTTGTGGACCTCGTAACCGGTCCGGGTGAGCCACTCGGCGACACCGCTGGCGGTGCGGTGCTCGGTGTGGGAGAGCTCGGGGTTCTTGTGCAGGTCGACGTAGAACCCCTCCACGAGCGGGAAGAGCTCGTCGAGGAGTCGCATGACCACGTTCCCGTGCTGAGCGGCACGGTTGGGGTCCACCGCGTGCGGCACGGCTTCCACCGCCTTCTTCCGTATTATCGACCGGGTCGGAACCGCCCGTCTGACGAGAGCAGCCTAGCGGCGCGTCCGCCGCGGCCACACAGTCAGCCGCGTGACCTCCGCGGGCCGGGCCCGGAGCAGACTCGGCCTGTCACCCTCCGTAGAAGACGGTGGCGCGGATGGGTTAGTGTCTGCACACGGAAAGCTACCCCCGGCCGAGCCGCTCGCGTCACACATGTTTCACGAGCCCCACCCTCACCTCAACCGAGGCAGGACTCCGGCGACTTTCCACCGATCTCCGGAGAACCGCTGGCATACTTTGCTACATCACAGTAAGGTAACGCAGCACATGTTCATTCATCCGACCTTACGGTGTCCCCCTCGCGCCCCACGCGGCACCGCGCCACCCGCGTTCCGGCCCCACGGTCGGCCCGCGGGCCGCGTGCACGGCCGGAAGAGAGCACACACGTCCCAGAAGCAGATGATCTCGGAGTCCACTCGTGGCCTCATCCATGACCAGTCCGGCATCCCAGCGTCAGGAACCGGGGCACGGCGCGGACGCCCCCACCACGGTGGCCCCGGGTCCAGGCCGTGACGCCCGTCTGGACAATGCCAAGTTCGTCCTGATCGCCCTGGTCGTCGTCGGCCACGCGATCGGCCCACTACGCGAGTACGGGCCCGCCAGTGCCCTCTACTACTGGATCTACTTCTTCCACATGCCCGCGTTCATCATGATCAGCGGCTACCTCTCGCGGTCCTTCGACGCCTCGTCGAACCGCGTCGAGAAGCTGGTCGTGTCGCTCGCGGTGCCCTACCTGATCTTCTGGACCATCCACCAGTCCATCTACGCGGTCGAACGCGGCGGCCTGCCCGAGTCCATGTCGGTGCTCCAGCCGACCTACGCCCTGTGGTTCCTGGTCGCCCTGTTCGTGTGGCGCCTGAGCGTGCCGGTCTGGAAACGGCTGCGCTGGCCCGTGCTCATCGCGGTGCTCATCTCCGTGTTCGGGGCCACCGCGAGCCTCGGGGAGACGCTCTCCCTGGGCCGCGTGGTGAGCTTCCTGCCGTTCTTCGTCCTGGGGCTGAGCCTGCGCCGCGAGCACTTCGCCTACCTGGACCGGCTCTGGGTGCGGATCGCCTCCGTGCTGGTGCTGGGGATCACGGCGGCGCTGGCCGTGCCCATCTCCGAGCAGATGAGCCGCTCCTGGCTCTTCTGGACCAACAGCCTCACCGACCGCGAGATCGACCCGATCCTGCCGAGTCTGGGCGTACGGGTCGGCTTCATGGCCCTCGCACTGGTGATGACCTTCGCGGTCCTGGCGCTGATGCCCAAGCAGCGCACGTGGTTCACCTCCCTGGGCGCCTACACGCTGTACGTGTACCTGGGGCACTCCGTGGTGATCGTCCTGTTGCAGGCCTCGCCCTGGTACAGCCTGATGTCCGGGGCGACGGAGATGGTCGTCACGGTCCTGCTGGGCGTGGCGCTGACGCTGCTGCTGTGCACCCCGTGGGTGCGCGCGGGCCTGCGCTGGGCCGTGGAACCGCAACTGACGTGGTTCCTGCGTGAGGACTCCGCGCTGCGCGCGCCGAGCGGCTCCGGGAAGGACGACGGCGCCGACAGGACCGGCGACGGCGGGAACGGCGACGGCGGCGGACGCGAGAAGGAGAAGGCCGGGGTCTGACCCGGCTTCCGCGCGAGGGGCGCGGCGTACACGGGAGGGGCGGGTCCGCTTCGGCGCGGACCCGCCCCTCCCGTGTCGTTCCCGCCCCCGGTGGGCAGGGCCGGTTCAGCTCCCGCTGGACGGGTTCGTGGCCGCGGCGGCGCCGGGGACGGCGCCCGAGGCCAGCAGCCGGCGGCGGCGCGCCTCGAACCTGTTCGTGTCCTTCCACAGCCGCAGCACCAGGATCACCTCGAAGAAGGCCAGCGCCAGCACGGAGAACACCGCGACGGGGATGATCAGGCTGTTGAGCGGGGTGAAGAGGGAGACCAGCGCGGTCACCGGGGCCACCACGCACAGGAACATCTCGAACTCGATGCCGCTGAACAGGTGCGGGCGCACCCGGTGGCGCAGGAGCCGGTCGCGCACGCGCGGGTAGAGGCCGGTCGGGGCGGGGGCGCCGGGCCGGGCCGGGGTCTCCCCCGTCTCCTCGTCCTCGGGGTCGGCCTCGCGCTGGGCGGCGGCGAGCCGTTCGGTGTCCCCGGTCAGCTCGGCGAGGGTCTGGTTCATGGTCCGGCGGGTCTTGGCGACCTGCGGGCCGTTGAGGTAGCGCAGCAGGTCGAAGAAGACCACCACCGGCGCCGCGATCAGGTAGACCTCGTGGCCGGTGAGCAGCCACTGGCCGATCAGCAGCGCCATCACGCAGCCGAAGAAGCGGATGCGGTCGAAGACGAAGTCCACCCAGCTGCCGAAGACCGTGCCGGTGCCCTTGAGCCGGGCGATCTTGCCGTCCATGCAGTCCAGCACGAAGCTGAGGTGGAAGAGCAGTCCGCCCGCCAGCAGCCATGCCCAGTTCCATCCCCCACCGCCCGGCACGAGGACCGGCGCGACGAAGCACAGCATGGAGAGCAGACCGAAGACCCCAGCCCCCAGCGTCAGCTGGTTGGGCGTGATGTCGGTGCGGTTCGCGGTCCAGACGACGAGGCGTCCGGCCAGGGGGTCCACCAGGAAGACCGTCCACCAGGCGTCCTTCGCCTTGTAGGTCTCTTCCTTGACTTGCGCGAAAGTGAAACGCGGCATGCGGGCTCTCCAGGAGCGCCCGTCCGGGCCCCGGCGCCCGACGACGCGCTGACAGGGGCGGGGAAGGGCTGTGTCGGCGGGGATCCGGGTCATCATGCCAGATCGGGGGTCGACCGACCTAATTCGTGACGGCATACTTGACCGGTAAGAGGGGGATCAACAGGCGGCCGCGCGCGGCATGCGGCGGATGGTCCACCCCCTTCGGTCTCGACCGAGGTAGAGGCATTGCGTTTTCTCAACGACCAGGCACCCCAGCAGGACCTGACCTACAGCGACGTGTTCATGGTCCCCAACCGGAGCTCCGTGGGCTCCCGGCTCAGCGTGGACCTGTCGTCGCCGGACGGCACCGGCACCACGATCCCGCTGGTCGTGGCGAACATGACCGCGGTCGCCGGGCGCAGGATGGCCGAGACCGTCGCCAGGCGCGGCGGTGTCGCGGTCATCCCGCAGGACATCCCCCTCGACGTGGTCTCCGACGTCGTCTCCTGGACCAAGCAGCGGCACCTGGTGTACGACACCGCCATCACGCTCAACCCGTCCAGCACCGTGGGCGAGGCGCTCAACCTGCTGCCCAAGCGCGCGCACAACGCCGTGATCGTGGTGGACGGGGAGCGCAGGCCCGTCGGCGTGGTCACCGAGGCCGACTGCGCCGGAACGGACCGCTTCGCGCAGCTGCGCGACGTGATGTCCACCGAGCTGATGACCATCCCGGCGGGCACCGAGCCGCGCGAGGCGTTCGGGATGCTGCACGACTTCCGCCACCGGCTGGCCCCGGTCGTGGACGGGAACGGCGCCCTGGTGGGCGTGCTGACCCGCACTGGCGCGCTGCGCTCCACCCTGTACACGCCCGCCGTGGACGCGGACGACCGCCTGCGCGTGGCCGCGGCCGTCGGCATCAACGGCGACGTGGCGGGCAAGGCCGCCGAGCTGCTGGAGGCCGGGGTGGACACCCTGGTCATCGACACCGCGCACGGCCACCAGGAGAAGATGCTGACCGCGGTCTCCAAGGTGCGCGCGCTGTCGCCGCGGGTGCCGATCGTGGCGGGCAACATCGTCACCGCCAAGGGCACGCGCGAGCTGATCGAGGCGGGCGCCGACATCGTCAAGGTCGGTGTGGGCCCGGGCGCGATGTGCACGACCCGCATGATGACCGCCGTGGGCCGCCCCCAGTTCTCCGCCGTGCTGGAGTGCGCCGAGGCGGCGCGCGAGCTGGGCGGGCACGTGTGGGCGGACGGCGGCGTGCGCCACCCGCGCGACGTGGCCCTCGCCCTGGCCGCGGGCGCGTCCAACGTGATGGTGGGCTCGTGGTTCGCGGGCACCTACGAGTCGCCGGGCGACGTCATGCGCGACGCCGAGGGCAGGCAGTACAAGGAGAGCTTCGGCATGGCGTCGGCCCGCGCGGTCCGGCTGCGCACCGCCGAGGACTCCCCGTTCGAGCGGGCCCGCAAGGCGCTGTTCGAGGAGGGCATCTCCACGGGCCGGATGTACCTGGACCCGGAGCGCCCCGGCGTGGAGGACCTGATCGACCAGATCGTCGCCGGTGTGCGCAGCTCGATGACCTACGCGGGCGCCTCCTCGCTGGCGGAGTTCCACGAGCGCGCCGTGGTGGGCGTGCAGAGCGCCGCCGGGTACAACGAGGGGCGTCCGGTCCCCACCAGCTGGTAGGCGGGGTCCGGCGTCCCCGTCCGGGTCAGTCGGCCCGGCCCTCCTTCGCGGCGAGTACCGCCTTGCGGTGCTCGCCGCAGAGCTTGTCGGCGTGCCGGACCGGCTCGGGCACGCGGTACTTGGGCGAGAGCCGCAGCACCAGTTCGGCCGCGCCCTCCAGGTCCACCCGGTGGCCGACGGACACGTAGACGGGCTTGACCCCCCTGCGGGTGCGCAGCACGCGTCCGATCACCTCCTTGCCCTGGTCGGCCAGCGCGAAGGAGTCGGGGACCACCTCCGAGCGCCCGGCCACCATGGGCGTCCACGACCCCCGTTCCTCACCGGGCACGCTGTGCCTGCCGAACAGCACCGACTTGGCCGACCCCACCACCGGCAGGTCCAGGAGCACCCCCAGGTGGCAGGCGACCCCGAAGCGGCGGGGGTGCGCCAGGCCGAAGCCGTCGCACAGGTACACGTCCGGGGTCACCTTGAGCTGTCCCAGCGCCTCCAGGACCGGCGGGGACTCGCGGAACCCGAACAGCCCCGAGATGTAGGGGAAGGACGGCTCCGAGGAGATGGCGACGGACTCGACCACCTCCAGGGTCCGCACGTCCATGACCACGGCCGCCGCGGAGAGCGCCGTGTTGTCCGTGGCGTAGCTGACGTCCAGCCCGGCCACCAGCCGCACCGCGTCCACGTCCAACGGCTCCACGCGGACCCGGTCGGCGAGCCCGCGCTGGAGCGCGACGGCCTCCTTGGGGTCGCCGGGCCAGTTCTCCGGGTCGTCCAGGACCCTCGCGACCCGCTCGGAGATCTCCGACATCCCGATACTCCCGTTCGTTCGGTGGTACGCGTCCTCCCATCCAATCCCACTACCCGGTCGCGCGCGGTGCACGGGGGAGGGCGGCGGCGCTGTGCGACACTCCACAGCTCCCGGTGCCCGGAGGAGGCGTATGCGCGCTGTACGGTGGTTTCCGCAGTTTTGAACTGACTGGTCAGTTCAAAAACGGAAGGGGACCGAGGGATGCGACGGGCGACCGGAGCTCGTGTACAGGCCGAGGGCGTCGGGCTCGCCACCCGGGAGGGCCCCGTGTACACGGGCGTGGGGTTCACGGCCCGGCCGGGCACGCTCACCGTCTTCCGGGCCGACTCGGGGGGCGGGCGCAGTGCCCTGCTGCTCACCCTGACCGGCCGGATGCGCCCCTCGGAGGGAACGCTGTACGTGGACGGCCACGCCCTGCCCCGGCACGCGCGCCGGGTCCGCCGGATCAGCGCGCTCGGGCTGATGGACGAGGTCAACCCACTGGACGAGCGGCTCCGGGTCCGCGAGCACCTGTCCGAGGGGCTGCTGCTGCGCATGCGCCCCGCCGCGCGGAGCCTGGCCGACGAGGCCATGGAGGCCGCGGGACTGGGCGGGCTGGACCGCCGGTCGCTGGTGCGGGAGCTGTCCATGATCGAACGGCGCCGCCTCGGGCTGGCCCTGGCCCTGCTGGCCGAACCCCGGCTGCTGGCCGTCGACGACGTCGACGGCGGCCTGGAACCCGGGCACCAGGCCGACCTGTGGCGCACCCTCAAGGCGCTGGCGGACGACGGGTTGACGGTGGTCGCCACCTGCGCCGACTCCGGCGAGCTGGCCGGGGTGGCCGGGCCGGACACCCGGGGGCCGATCCCGCTGCGCCAGGACGCGGGCGTCCCGTCCGGCTCCGCCGCCGGGGAGCCGTCCGCCTCCGGGACCGCGGACGCGGGCTCCGCGGGCGGCGCGTCCGCCGCGGGACCGGGCGCCGCCGGGCTCCGCGGGCGGCACCGCCGCCACGTCGGCCTGGACATCCTGCGCGGCGGCCGGAAGGAGGGCGGGGACCGTGGCCCGGCTTAGGCGTTCGCGCCCGCTCGTGCGCCCCCTGGCGGTGCCCCGGCTCGGGCTGCTGACCGTGCGCTCCTTCCTGCGCTCGCCGCTGCCCGCCGCCGCGCTGGCCGCCCTCCTGCTCATCCCCCTGCTCTACTCGGGGATGTACCTGTGGTCGTTCTGGGACCCGTTCGGCCGGATGGAGCGCCTGCCGGTCGCCCTCGTCAACGAGGACGAACCGGTCGAGGCCGGGGGCCGCGAGGTCGACGCCGGGGGCGAGCTCACCGACACCCTCCTGGAGCGGGGGGACCTGGACTGGCACCCGGTGAGCGCCCGGGAGGCCGCGCGCGGTGTCGCCGACGGCACCTACTACGTCTCCCTGACCATCCCCTCCGACTTCAGCGCCGACCTGACCTCCCCCTCCCGCGACCGGGAGTCCCCCGCCCCGGCGACCCTGGAGGCGCACTACAACGACTCCAACAGCTTCATCGTCCGCCAGCTGGCCGGAAGCGCGTTCCGCGAGATCCAGGAGGCCGCCGCGGCGTCGGCGGTCAACGGCTACCTGGACCAGATCTTCCTCGGGTTCAACGAGATCCACGGCAGGACGGAGGAGGCCGCCGAGGGGGCCGACGAGCTGTCCGGCGGCGCGGACGAGGCCGAGGAGGGGTCCTCGGAGCTGTCCGGGGGCGTGGGCGGGGCGCACACGGGCGCCGGGGAGCTCAGCGGCGGCCTCGACCAGCTGTACTCCGGTTCGCAGGATCTGGCCGACGGAGCCGCGACCGCCTCCGAGGAGGTCTCGGCCCAGGTGGACGAGCTCGACGCGCTGGCCGACGAGTGGCTGCCCCGGCTGGAGGAGGACATCCCCTCCCTCCAGGAGCACGCCGGGAACGCCGCCGAGGTCACCGCGGCCCTGTCCGCGGCCCTGGAGGAGCTGCCGGAGGTCGACACCGGGGCCCCGGAGGAGGTGGACGGGCGCCTGGCGTCCTACCTGGAGGAACACCCCGGGCTGGAGACCGAGGACCCCGACCTGTACGCCCTGCTGTGCGACCTCAAGGCGGCCCTGGATGTCGCCGGGTCGGCGGCCGGGTTCGTCGAGGACAACCGCGACGCGATCACCGCGACCGCCGAGGACGCGGCCGCGCTGAGCGCGGAGGCCGCCGCGCTCTCGGAGGACCTTCCCGCGATGGTGGAGAAGGCGGAGGACGCCCGGGAACGGGCAGACGAGCTGGACGAGGGCCTGGCCGAGCTGGCCGAGGGGTCCGCGCTGCTGCGCGACGGGCTGGCGGAGTCCGCCGACGGCGCCGGTGACCTCGACGAGGGGCTGGGCGAGCTCAGCGGCGGTGCCGACGAGCTGCACTCGGGCCTGGAGGAGCTGGCCTCGGGCTCCGACGAGCTCGCCCGGGGACTCGACGAGGGCGCGGACCGGGTTCCCACCTACTCCGAGCGGGGGCGCGACGACGCCTCCTCGACGATGAGCCGTCCTGTGCGGCTGGACAGCGCCGTCTCCAACGAGGCGCCCGACTACGGGACGGGGTTCACGCCGTTCTTCGTGCCGCTGTCGCTGTGGGTGGGCGCGATGGTGGTGTTCATGGTGCTGCCCGCGCTGTCCTCGCGGGCCCTGGCCTCCTCGGCCCCCTCCTGGCGGGTGGCGCTGGCCGGGCGGGTCGCCCCGCTCCTGCTCGGCGTCGGCCAGGTGCTGGTCATGATGGCCGCCCTGCACCTGCTGCTGGGCCTGGAGGCGGGGAACTGGCCGCTGCTGATCGCCTTCCTGGTGCTGACCGCCGCCGCGTTCGCCGCGACGGTGCAGTACCTGAACGTGGCCTTCGGCGCGGCGGGGCGGGTGGTGGCGCTGGCGCTGCTGGTGCTCCAGCTGACCTCGGCGGGCGGTACGTACCCGATCGAGACCAGCCCGGCCTTCTTCCAGGCCGTGGGGCCGTTCCTGCCGCTGCACTGGGGCGTGACCGCGCTGCGCCACATGATCGGCGGCGGTGACCCGGACCTGGTCCTGACGGCGTTCGGGGTGATGGCGCTGTGGCTGGTGGTGCCTTTGCTGCTCACCTGGTGGACGGTGGAACGCAAGCGCGTGTGGACGATGGGTGCGCTCCACCCGGCGCTGAAGCTGTGACGCGGGCCGGGGTGAGGACATGGCGCGTCGTGTACGAGTATGGGCGAGAATGGAACGGATGAGTGCGAGCACGTCCGACCGCCCCGTGAGCGGCCGCCGCGAGGCCACCCGGCGGCGCCTGTTCGAGGCCGCGGTCACGCTGATCTCCGAGCAGGGGTACGGCGCGACGACCGTGGACGAGATCGCCGAGCGCGCCGGGGTGGCCAAGGGCACCGTCTACTACAACTTCGGCGGCAAGGGCGAGCTGTACGCGGCGCTGATGGAGTGGGGCGTGACCCGGCTGGCCGGTACCCTCAAGGGCGCGGTGCCCCCTCCCGGGGCCGGCGCCGCCCCCCGCGAGGCGCTCGCCGCCGTGCTGCGCGCCGGGGTGGAGTTCATCGGCGAGCACGAGTCCCTGGCCCGCCTGCTCATGGCGGAGGCCTGGCGGACCAACCGGGCCTGGTACGCCACGGTCCTCCAGATCCGCACCGAGGCGATCGGGGTCATCACCGGCCTGCTGGACGACCTGGCCTCGGAGGGGTCGCTGCGACCGGACCTGGACACCGGCCTGGCCGGGTCCGCCCTGTTCGGCATGGTGGTGACGGTGGCACTGGACTGGCGCACGCTCCAGCCCGGGCGTCCCGTCGAGGAGGTCCACACGGCGCTGGCCCGCATGGTCGGCGGCCTGGTCGGCCCCGCCGCCTCCCCCGACCGCACGAGCACCCCGGACACCTGAGAGGACGTACCGCGCGATGGCCACCCTCTATCCCCTGATCCCGCTCCTGGCCGGGGTGGTCATGCTCTGGGCGGTCACACGTGACACGCGCCTGGAACTGCGGCTGCGCCGCCACGGGATGCGCGCCAAGGCACGTGTGATCGGCTACCACGAGACCTCCACGGCCTCCCGGATGATCGTGCAGTTCCGTACCGAGGACGGGCACGAGGTGCACGCCGAGCACGAGAACACCGGGTGGACGGCCTCCCGCGCCGGGGAGATCGTGACCGTCGCCTACGACCCCGACACGCCAGAGCGGGCCCGGATCGTGTCCGCGCCCTGGCTGTCGCACTACGTGCGGGTGCTGTTCGGCGGCCTGGGCGCGATCCTGGTGTTCACGGGGCTGCTGCTGGGCTACCTGGCCTGGCGCTGACGGTCTCCCCGCGCGGGGCGGAGTAGCGGACCAGGCGCGAGGGCAGGGCGCCGTCCAGGGTGGCGCGGGTGCGCACGCGCACCCCGCACAGCAAGTCGGCCACGCCCGCGCCGTCGGGCCGGACCAGGGCGCTGCTGGCGTGCGCCGCGGCCACGGCGAGCGCGTACCAGGGCAGGCCCAGGGCCACGAGGACGACGACGGGGCCCTGGAGCAGGCAGGTGCGCGCCAGGACCCGCCGGCGGGCCGCCGGGGCCGGGTACCCGCGTTCGCACAGCGCCAGCCGCACCGAGGCGGCGCCGGGGGTGGCGCGGTCGCGGCGCGTCAGGGAGGGGACCAGGGCCAGGGCCCCGCCCAGGCACAGCAGAGCGGTCGTGCGCGCCCCGGTTCCCGGCCCAGAGGCGCCGAGCGCCTGCGCGCAGACGGCGAGGGCTGCCGCGCCGAACCACCACAGGCCCAGGTCGAGCAGGACCCCGGTGAGCCTGCGCACCGGTCCGGGCACGGCTCGGTCCGCGACGGCCGCGGGCCAGCCGCGGGCGTACCCGGGCGGGAGCGCCCACCGTGCGAGCAGCCAGCCGAGCAGGGTCGCGGCCGCACCCCAGGCCACGAGCCCCGCCGGGGCACCGGCGTAGGCGCACGGGTACAGGCCCAGGAGCCCGGTGGCGCGGACGGTGACCACGGCCGCGGCCAGGGCCGCACCCAGCAGCACGGTGAGCGCGGCGCCCCGGCGGAAGCGGTGCCGGGCCAGCAGCCCGACCGCCAGGAACAGGGCGAGGACTCCGGCCTCCCCGGGCTCGGGCAGGAGTTCCCGGCCGGACCGGCCGCCGCCGAGGGGGTCCGCGCACAGGCCGTCGGCGGAGGCTGGCAGCGGCCAGACCGCGTACGCCGCCAGGCCGACGCCCGTGGCCAGGGCGGCCGCGGTGCACAGGCCCGGCCAGCCGTGCGGGCGGCCGTAGCGGCGGTACTGCAGGCGCAGGTAGAGCGCCGCCGCGCAGACCACCAGCAGCGGAACCCCCGCGACCGCGGCCTCCACGGCGAGCGGTCCCCCGCCCAGCGGCTGGCCCATGCGCATCCTCCCGTCACGCGGTGTCCCCTCTTCGGCACGCAACGCTAGTACGCGCGGCGCCGGAGCGCGGGTCGAACGCGGACATTCGCGGCGGCGGCCGGGTCCGGGGAGGACGGATCCGGTCACCCGGAGCAGGACTTGCCATACTCTCCGCCATATGTGACCTTTGCCCTATTGTCACAAGGCTTCACAGGAGGAAACACCCCTACCGCCCACCCGAGAGGTGGACATTCTCGTCTCCCATGGCAGACTGCCCCCACCACCCGGATATTTCAGCGTTTCACCGGCGAGGTACGATCCCCCACGCCGAAATGCCGCGTTTGTGGCTACCCTGCGGTACGTCCCGTGTCGAGAACCCCCACGGACACAGCCCGCAGGACACGGGACCGCGCACAGGCGGACCGGGACGCGCCGACTCCCCCGGCGGCCCCCACCCCCACAAGACCCCCGGACGCGGATCGACAGGAGAACCGTGCAGGCAGTACCCGAGCGACGCGGTCGGAGCATCACCTCCCGCATCCGCGCAATGGTCATGATCCCCACCACAGCCCTGGTGGTGCTCTGGCTGGCCCTGACCGTGGCCCTGGCCGGGGACGCGGTCGTCCAGCGCCTCCGTGCCAACGCCACCGACGACCTGGTCGCCCCGGCGGCGATCGGCCTCGTGGACGTGATGCGGGAGCGGACGCAGACGATCGCCCTCATCGAGAACCCGGGGGACGCGGAGATCGAGGGCCAGCTGGCCGAGGCCCGCGAGAGCACCGACGGCTCCCTGGGCGCGGTCGTGAGCGAGCTCGTCGGCTTCGCCGACATCGCCCCCGGCGAGAGCGGCCACCACATCGAGATGCTGCACATGCAGTACGGCGAGATCGACGCGATCCGCGCGGCGGTGGACGCGGGCGAGGCCTCCCGCGCCGACGTCCTGGACTACTACAACGAGCTGATCCTGCACGGCGCGGACAGCTTCGACAGCCAGACCCGCGCGGGCAGCGACGGGAACGGCGCGGTCAGCCCGAGCTTCACCGCGACCTACATGTTCCGCACGGTCGACCTGTTCGCGCGGTCCGACGCCCAGATCGCCCACGCCTTCGCCACCGACGAGCTGTCCCTGGAGGACCAGCGCCAGTTCACCGAGCTGGTCGGCTCCTACGAGAGCATGCTCGCCGCCAACGGCCACTACCTGGAGGGCGAGGGCCAGGAGGCCCGGCTGGAGAACCTGCTGGCGAGCCAGGAGTACGCCGACCTCCAGCGTATGCAGGACGAGATCATCGACCGCCAGGTGGGCACCGAGACGGTCACCGACCCGGTGACCCTGGCGGTCAGCGAGGTCCAGGACCTGTCCATGCCGGTGGACCGCGCCGCGTGGGACGAGGCCTACGACCACGTCCTGTCCGAGCTCACCGCGATCGGCGCAGACGAGGCCCTGTACGCCGCGGACGTCACCCTCGCCGAGGCCAACCGGGCCCTGGTCGTCGCCGTGGCGGGCAGCCTCGGCGTCGCCGCCGTCATCGGGTTCGCGTTCCTGCTGGCCCGCCGCTCCTCCAACGTGCTCACCGAGCGTCTGCTGCGCCTGCGCGACGACTCCAACGACCTGTCGGAGAACCGCCTGCCCGCCCTCATGCGCCGCCTGCACGAGGGCGAACGCGTGGACACCGAGGCGGCCCTGCCCGCGCTGACCGCCAGCGACGACGAACTCGGCGACGTGGCCAGGGCGTTCAACACCGCCCAGCGCGCGGCCGTCAACGCGGCGGTGCAGCAGACCGAGCTGCGTCAGGGCGTCAACCGCGTCTTCCTCAACATCGCGCACCGCAGCCAGACGCTGGTCCACCGCCAGCTGCGCCTGCTGGACCGGATGGAGCGCGAGCAGGAGGACCCCGAGCAGCTGGCCCAGCTGTTCAAGCTCGACCACCTGGCCACCCGCTCCCGCCGCAACGCCGAGAACCTGCTCATCCTGGGCGGCGAGGCGCCGGGCCGCACCTGGCACCGTCCCATGCCGCTGATCGACGTGCTGCGCGGCGCCATCTCCGAGTCGGGCGACTACACCCGCGTCAAGCGCGAGCGGATCGCCCGCGTGCACCTCAACGGCCCGGCCGTGGCCGACGTCATCCACCTGGTCGCCGAGCTGGTCGACAACGCCGCGATGTTCTCCCCGCCGCACACCCACGTGCGCCTGAGCAGCGAGGACGTGCCCAACGGCGTGACGGTCGAGATCGAGGACCGGGGCCTGGGCATGACCGAGAGCGAGTTCGCCTCGGCGAACGCGCTGCTGTCCAGCCCGCCCGAGTTCGACGTGATGCGCCTCAACGAGAAGATGCGCCTCGGCCTGTTCGTGGTCTCGCACCTGGCCCACCGCCACGGCATCCGCGTGCACCTGCGCCCGTCGCCGTACGGGGGCGTGCAGGCCATCGTCCTGCTGCCGCACGAGCTGATCTCCGGCGACCGCTCCCCGCTGCCCTCCGAGGAGAGCGGCGAGCAGGTGTGGGACGTGCGCGAGATCCTGGACCGCACGCCCGGCGGCGAGCTGTCGTCCGGCAGGCGCGTCAAGCCCGTGCTGACCTCGGTGTCCGCGCCGAAGGAGGAGGCCCCCGCCCGGGAGGACGAGGACTCCGCGGACACCGCCGGGAGCGAGGGGGAGGGCACCGAGGCCGCCGAGGCCCCGGCCGGCGGCGCGGACCTCCTCGACGCGGACGGCGACCGCCCCGCGCTGCCCACCCGGACGCCGCTGCCCACCCGGACCCCGTCCGTCAGCGCGGTCCCCGACCCCGAACCCTCCGCCGACGCCGAACCGCCCGCCATGGTCGAGGCGGGCGGGGGACGGCCGCCGCTGCCCAAGCGGCGGCCCCAGGAGAACCTGGCTCCGCAGCTGGCCGCCGACCCCGCGGCCGACACCCGGAGCGGCCCCGCGACGGCGGGCGCGTCCTCCCCCAACGGGGCCCAGGACGGCCAGGAGCGTCTGGCGCGCCTGCGCCGGAACATGTCCGCGTTCCAGAAGGGCACGGACCGCGGACGGCGCGAAGGCAAGCAGCAGACCAACGACATCGACAAGGACGCGTAACCGTGACGAGTACTCCCGAAAGCGCCCAGCGTGACAGTGGAAGCGGCGCGGGCAAGAAGGACATCGACTGGCTGCTGGACGAGCTGCTCGACCGCGCGGTGGGCTCCCGCCACGCGATCGTGCTCTCCGCCGACGGGCTGCTGATCGGCCGCTCCCGTGAGCTGGTCAAGGAGGACGCCGAGCACCTGTCCGCGGTGGCGTCCGCGTTCCAGAGCCTGGCCCGGGGCACCGGCCGCCACTTCGGCGGGGGCGAGGTGCTCCAGACGGTCGTGGAGATGGAGAGCGCGTACCTGTTCGTCACCGGTGCCGGCCGGGGGGCCTGCCTGGCGGTCCTGGCCGAGGAGAGCGCCGACGTCGGCCTCATCGCCTACGAGATGAACGTCCTGGTCGAGCAGGTGGGCCGTTATCTGGACGCCGCGCCCAGACGCGAGGGCGCTTCCGGGGAAGCCAGGCGATAGGGGACGCCATGCAAGCGCACAACGAGTTGCCGCCCGAGGAGGATCCGCACGGCCTGCCCCAGAGGGACGCGGTCGGCGGGTACGACGAGGGCGCCGCGGTCGGACAGCAGGACGCCGGACCGCTGGTACGGCCGTACGTGATCGCGCAGGGGCGCGACCACGCCGACACCGTGCAGCTGGACATGATCAGCGTCGTGATCGCGGCCAAGCGGGCCGAGGTCGACGAGATGGCGCTGGAGCCGGAGCAGATACGCATCCTGGAGCTGTGCCGACGGCCCCTGTCGGTCGCCGAGGTGTCCGCGCACCTGGACATCCCGGTGGCCGTCGTCAAGGTCCTGCTCAGCGACCTGCTCAACCGCGGCCTCGCCTTGGCCCGCGCCCCCTACACAGCGAAGAGCCCGGTCAGCCGGGACGTACTCCAGGCGGTTCTCGATGGCATCCAGCGACTCTGACGACACGCAGGCCCCCGTTCCGGCGGCGCTCAAGATCCTCGTGGCGGGGGGTTTCGGGGCCGGTAAGACCACGATGGTCGGATCGGTCAGCGAGATCGCTCCGCTGAGCACCGAGGAGGTGATGACCGAGGCCAGCTACGGGATCGACGACCTGTCGGGCGTGGAGGCCAAGACGACCACGACCGTGGCGCTGGACTTCGGCCGCATCACCATCAACGAACACCTGGTGCTGTACCTGTTCGGGACCCCGGGCCAGGAGCGGTTCTGGTTCATGTGGGAGGAGCTGTCCGAGGGGGCGCTGGGCGCGGTGGTCATCGCCGACACCCGCCGCCTGGAGACGTGCTTCGCCGCTGTGGACTTCTTCGAGCGGCGCGGCGTGCCGTTCGTGGTGGCGGTGAACTGCTTCGAGGGCGCCCACCGGTACGAGCCCGAGGAGGTCCGCGCCGCGCTGAGCCTGGACCCCGCGATCCCCGTCGTGCTGTGCGACGCGCGTGAGCGCGAGTCGGCCAAGGCGGTGCTGGTGACGCTGGTGAACCGGGTGGCCGAGCGGATGGCCGCCTGAGTCCGTTCCGGGAGAGGGGCGGGGGACCGGGTCCCCCGCCCCTCTCGTGTCATCCGCCGGGGACGAACCCGGGGGTTTCGGACGCTCTGTCGGGTTGCGGACACGCTCGGAGACCCGGAGCCGGTGTACACAAGGGGCTTCCAGGTAAAGTGCGCCCCGTGGAGCGCCGCGGGCGTGCCACACCCGCAGACTACGGCCCCGTCCGACGGGCCCGGACGAAGGTGACTGGAGTTGCCCATGAAGCGGTTCGAGTGGCGCGACCGGATCCATGCCCTGGACGCTGAGGACGACTGTGAGCAGATCGTGCGCATCCTCGGCGGCCACGAGTTCCCGTGGGACATCGAACAGGCCCTGGGCCTGGCCCTGTACCGCACCTACGCCGTGCCCGGCGTCGGCGAGCTGCTGGCGCACACGCGCGAGTTCACCGAGCGCACGCAGCACCGCTACGACGACACGGCGCTGATCCTCAACGACATCATGGAGCACGGATTCGGTCCGGGCCGCGGCCGCGACGCGCTGCGCCGGATGAACCAGATGCACCGCTCCTACGACATCAGCAACGACGACTACCGCTACGTGCTCAGCACGTTCGTGGTCATGCCGGTGCGCTGGATCAACGACCACGGCTACGGCTGGCGCAGGCTGAGCGACCACGAGATCGCCGCCAACACCAACTACTACCGCAAGCTCGGCAGGCACATGGGGATCAAGGACATCCCCGGGGACTACGCCGGGTTCCTCGAACTCTTCGACTCCTACGAGCGCGAGCACTTCGCCTACACCGAGGGCGGCCGGGCCGTCTCCGACGCCACCCTGGGGCTGATGGTGTCCTTCTACCCGGCCTGGCAGCGGCCCCTGGTCCGCCCCTTCACCAAGGCCCTGCTCGACGACCGGCTCATCCAGGCCTTCGGCTACCCCGAGCCCTCGGCCGCCTGGCGGCGGCTGAGCGCGGGCGCGCTGAGGCTGCGCGCCCGCGTGGTGCGCCTGATGCCGCCGCGCCGGGAACCGCGGTGGGCCAGGATGAGCCCCAACATCCGCAGCTACCCCCGGGGCTACGAACCGTCCCGGATCGGCACCTTCCCCCAGGGCTGCCCGGTCCCGCACGGCATGGTGACCCGCGAGGTCGCCGCCACGGGCGCCCGCGTGCCCGCGCCGGATCAGGCGGTCGCACCGACCTCCGGGGAGACGCACGGCGGGGCGCCCGCGCCGACCTCCGAGGAGGACGCGCAGAGGTAGCGGCCTCCCGGGCCCCGCACGTCCCCCGAGTCCCGTCTCACGCGAGCCCTTCGCGCCCCGACCCCCGTCCCCCGTCCCCCGTCCCGAACGATCCCTCTCCCCGAAGGAACCGCGAATGAAGCGTTTCGACCTCAGAGACGAGATCCACCACCTGGACCACGAGGCCGACTGCGTACGGATCATGCAGATCCTCAACGCCCAGGAGTTCCCCTGGGACATGGGCCGGGCGCTGGGCATCGCCCTGTACCGCACCTACGCCGTGCCCAGCATCGGCGGACTCCTGGGCCGGACCGACGAGTTCACCGGCAGCACCCAGAAACGCTACGACGACACCGCGCTGATCCTCAACAACATGATGCGGTACGGGTTCGAGCCCGGGCAGGGCCGCGACGCGCTGCGCCGGATGAACCAGATGCACCGCTCCTACGACATCAGCAACGACGACTACCGCTACGTGCTCAGCACGTTCGTGGTCATGCCGGTGCGCTGGATCAACGACCACGGCTACGGCTGGCGCAGGCTGAGCGAGCACGAGATCTCGGCGATCACGCACTACTACCGCAGGCTCGGCCGGTACATGGGGATCAAGGACATCCCCGAGAGCTACGCACAGTTCCGGGAACTCCTCGACTCCTACGAGCGCGAGCACTTCGCCTACACCGAGGGCGGCCGGGCCGTCTCCGACGCCACCCTCGACCTGATGGTGTCCTTCTACCCGCGGCGCGTGTCCGGGCCGGCCCGGAAGTTCTCCATGGCGATCCTGGACGAGTCGCTCATCGAGACCTTCCGCTACGAGCCGCCCAGCAGGGCGTGGCGGCTGGCGGCGCACCTGGCGCTGAGGCTGCGGGCCCTGGTGGTGCGCCGGATGAAGCCGCGCGAGGAGCCGCTGTGGGCGGAGGACAACCCGAACATCCGCAGTTACCCCGAGGGGTACGACGTCAACCGGATCGGCACCTTCCCGGCGGGCTGCCCCGTGGCGCACGACGTGGACCCGGTGGCGCACGAGGAGCTGTACGGCGGGGGCGGCGGGACGGGCGGCGCGGCTCCCGAGGTCCGGGAGGCCCCGGGGGCGGCACGGCCCTCCGCGACGCCGGAGACCGCGGAGCCCTCCCCGGCCGCGCGGACCCGGAAGGCTCCGGCGACCGCCGCCGAGGCCTCCGCGGACGGGCGCGCGTGACCGCCGCGCCCGCCGCCCGGAGCACGGTCGGCGGGCCGGGCGCTCCGCTGCCCCGTTCGGTGCACGCCTGGTACGGCAGCGGCGCGGTGGCCACGGGGATCTTCAACACGGTGCCCGGGCTGTTGTTCCTGATCGGTTTCGATGCAGCGCAGACCCCGTCCTTCAGAGCGGGGTAAACCGCTCCCCGCCACATTGTCGTAGGGCCCGACTACGGTGTGTGCTGGTTCTTCGAGGGGAGGTGTTTTCTCATCATGTTGACGGGATTTCGGTACCGGCTCGCGCTCACTGACGAGCAGGCCGAGTCGTGTCAGGTCTATGGCGATATCTGTCGGGCGGTGTGGAACACCGGCCTGCACCAGCGCCGTGAGGCCGTGTCCCGTTGGCGGCGCGGCCAGCGCCTGCCCTACTGCGGCTACCACCTCCAAGCCCGAGAGCTCGCCGAGGCCAAGACCGAGGAGACCTGGCTGAAGGCCGCCCCCTCCCACATCCTCCAGCAGACCCTGCGCGACCTGGACCGGGCCTGCCGGGAGCACGGCACGTTCAAGGTGCGGTGGCGTGCCAAGGACCGGTGGAAGCCCTCCTTCCGCTTCCCCGACGGTGGGCGGATGAGCATTCAACGCCTGAGCCGCAAATGGGGGCGCATCAAGCTGCCCAAGCTGGGATGGGTACGGTTCCGCTGGTCACGCGCGCCCCGGGGCACGGTCCGCTCCGCGACCATCTCGCGGGACGGGGCCCACTGGTACGTGTCGCTGCTGTGCGAGGACGGTCAGACCACACCGCAGGCGCATGAGCGCCCCGGCAGCACGGTGGGCATCGACCGGGGTGTGGCGGTGGCGGTGGCCACCTCCGACGGCGACCTGCTCGACCAGGTGTTCCAAACCCCGAAGGAGGCCGAGCGCGAACGCCGCCTTCGCCGACGCCTGTCCCGCCAACGCCGGGGGTCGAACAACCGGGCCAGAACCAAGGCCGCCCTGTGCGCGTTGACCGGGCGGGTGCGGGCTCGGCGCGCCGATTTCGCCGCCCGGACCGCGCACGTGGTGTGTGCCAAGAACGCGGTCGTGGTGCTGGAGAAGCTCAAGACCAAGAACATGACCGCCTCGGCCCAAGGCACCGTCGACGCGCCGGGCGTTAACGTGCGCCAGAAGGCGGGGTTGAACCGGGCGATCCTGGCCAAGGGATGGCACGGGTTCACGCTCGCCTGTCAGAACGCGGCCCGGCGCACCGGTACCCGAATCGTGGAAGTTGATCCTGCGTACACCTCGCAGACCTGTCACTCGTGCGCATACGTCGCGGCGGAGAACCGAGAGAGCCAATCGGTCTTCTGCTGCGGTAGGTGCGGGCACACAGCTCATGCGGACGTGAACGCGGCCCAGAACATTCTCACGCGCGGATGGACTAGCCCTTCGGGGTGAACCGTGCCAGCCTGCCGAGACCTCTGGGATGCCATGTCGATGAAGCAGGAACCAGCTGCGGCCGCGAGGCACTCAGCGCCGACCGTACCGCAAGGCCCGGTCGGAATCTCCCTCGTTCACGAAGGAGAGGAAGTCAAGCTGTGCTGCCTGGTGCGGCTTCAGCGATTCAGGCGGCGCCACAGCGGGCGCGGGAGCAGCCGCATCCCCGCGAAGAGCGGCTGGAGCACGCGCGGCGCCCACACGGTGGCGGCCCCCGAGCGCAGCCCGGCCGACACCGCGTCCGCGACCTGGCCCGGCGTGGCCGGGAAGGGGGCGGGCGCCACGTGCGCCGACATCCGCGTCGGCACGTAGCCCGGCCTCACCACCAGCACCCGCGCGCCGGACCCGTGCAGGGAGTCGGCCAGGCCCTGCGCGAAGCCGTCCAGGCCCGCCTTCGCCGACCCGTACACGAAGTTGAACCTGCGCACCCGCACCCCCGCCACGGACGAGAGCACCACGAGCGTCCCGTGGCCCTGCTCGCGCAGGCGGGCGGCCACGGCCAGGTCGGCGGACACGTGCCCGGTGTAGTTGACGGCGGCGGCGCGGGCGGCGGCGGCCGGGTCGGCCTCGTACTCGGACTGCTCGCCCAGCACCCCGAACGCGTCCACCACCACGTCCAGGTCGCCCACCAACTCCACCGCGGCCGCGACGGTGCCGGTGTGGGTGTCGGGCAGACCGGCGTCGAAGTCCACCGAGTGCGTCCGCGCCCCGAGCGCGGTGAGCGCGCCCGGCGGGGAGGGCACCCCGCCCCGGGCGGCCAGCACCACCTCGCGGGCGCCCTCGCGGACCAGCCGTTCGACGATGGCCAGACCGATCTCGCTGCGGCCGCCGAGCAGCAGCACGCTCCGCACCGCTCCCACCGAGTCGCGCACGGCTGTCCCTGCCTTTCCGGAGTGTGGGTCCCCGGGTGCCGGGGACGGCCGTCATCGTGCCACCGAAGGGCCGCGCTGTCACAGCAGCCGCAGTCGGCGGGCCAGGTCCGAGACCAGGACCCCGTCCGGGTCGGCCCGCTCGCGCACCCGGCGCCACGCGGGCAGACCCGGGTACATGGCGTGCACGGCCTCGGGGCTGGCACGGCTGTCCTTGGCCAGGTACAGGCGGCCCCCCGCGTCGGCCACGCGCTCGTCGAAGCGGTGCAGCAGGGGGCCGAGTCCGGGCAGGTCGGCGGGCAGGTCCACGGCCAGCGACCACCCCGGCCGGGGGAAGGAGAGCGGTCCCAGTGTGGGCCGCCCCATCCTCTTGAGGACCGCCAGGAAGGAGGGCGCGCGCCTGCGCGACAGCTCCCCGGCGACCCACGCGAGGACGTCCTCCGCGCCGAAGGGCACCACGAACTGGTACTGCACCGCGCCGTGCCTGCCGTACAGCCGGTTCCACCCGTCGAGCGCGTCCAGCGGGTGGAAGTAGCCGCCCACCGTCTGGATCCGGCCGCGCCGCCTCCCGGGCGCGCGGCCGTGTTCGAGCGCGTTGAACGCGCCGACGGTCCACCGGTTCAGGGTGGCCGTCGGCGGGGTCAGGGGCGGCACGGGCAGGCTCGTGCTCCGGTACCGCAGCGGGTCGCTGCGCAGCGGTCCCGGGATGTCGCCGGGCTCGGCGTGGTGGGCGCGGGTGACCACGCCCCGGCCCAGGCCGCGCCCGCGGGCGAACAGGTCCAGCCAGGCCACCGAGTACCGGTGGCCGGGGCGCGCCATCAGCTCCAGGGTGGCCTCCAGGTCCGGCGTCCGGTCGGCGTCCACCCGCATGTACGCGGTCCGGACCGGGACCACGCCCAGGGTGGCCTCGGTGACCACCCCGGTCAGGCCCATGCCGCCGACGGTCGCCCAGAACAGGTCGGGGTCGCCGCCGGGTTCCGGTCCCAGGCGGCGCGTGCGCCCGTCCGGGGTGACCAGGGTGAGGGAGCGCAGGTGCGCGCCCAGGGAGGAGTCGGTGTGGTGGTTCTTGCCGTGGACGTCGGCGGCGACCGCCCCGCCCAGGGTCACGCGGCGGGTCCCGGGGGTGACGGGGACGAAGAGGCCGCGGGGCAGCAGGCGGGCGAGCAGGGCGTCCACGCTGGTGCCCGCGGGGGCGGTGACCTCGCCGCGCTCGGCGTCCACGCGCACGGGGCCGGTGAGCCCGGTGCAGTCCAGCACCAGGCCCCCGGCGTCCTGGGCGGCGTCGCCGTAGGAGCGGCCGAGCCCGCGCGGCAGCGCCCCGCGCTCCCCCGCCCGGGCGAGCGCCTCGGCGACCTGGGCGGGCGTGCGGGGGCGCACGACGCGGGCGGCCGTGGGCGCGGTGCGCCCCCACCCGCGCAGGAGGGTCGGCCGGTCCGGGGGCGGGTTCACAGGTGGATCCCCGCCGCGACCAGGACCGCGAGTCCGCAGAGGATGAGCTGGAGGGGCCGGTCGCGCAGGGCGATCTCCTCGGGCTCCTCCCCCACGCCCCGGTCCACGAGCAGGTTGTAGCGCAGGACGAACATGATGAACGGCACGATACTCAGTGCGTGGAAGAGCGTCCTGGGCCCGTCGCCCGGTTCCAGCGCCCACAGGCAGTAGGTGACGATCATGGCGCCCGAGGCCATGGTGCGGGTCTGGGAGAGGTAGGCGGTGCTGTAGCCGCGCAGGGCGGGTCGGACCGCGGCCGCCGCGGCGGCGGGTCCCCCGGGGGCGTCGCCGGGCGCGGCGGCCCCGTCGCCGGACGCGCCGGTCGCACGCAGTTCCGCCTCGCGCTTGCCGACCACCACCAGCAGGGCGGCCAGGGACACCACGATCACGAACCACGAGGTCAGCGGCACGCCGACGGCCACCCCGCCCGCCACCGCGCGCAGCACGTGGCAGGCCGCGACCGCGACCAGGTCGCACACCACCAGGTCCCGCAGGTAGCGGGTGTAGACGAGCGTGAGCAGCACGTACCCGGCGACCAGCGCGGACAGCGCGGGATCGCCCAGCGCCAGGGAGGCCAGCGGCGCGGCGGCGCTGAGCGCGGTCCCGACCGCGACGGCCACGGGGACGGGGAGCGCGCCGGAGGCCACCGGGCGGTGGCGCTTGCGCGGGTGCGCGCGGTCGCGCCGGGCGTCGTGGACGTCGTTGAGCAGGTAGGTGCCGCTGGCGGCCGCGCAGAACAGGGCGAACACCGCGGCGCTGGTCAGCAGCGCCCCGGTCTGCGTCAGGGCCCCGGCCGCGGCGGGCGCGGCCAGGACGAGGAGGTTCTTGAGCCACTGCCGGGGGCGGCACGCGCGGACCAGCGCGCCGAGCGTCCCCCCGTCGCCGCGCGGCGCCCCGGCCGCCGCCGGTTCCGTGGCCCGCGTCCTCTCCGTCACCGCGGCCGGAGGGCGCCGGGCCGCACGCCGACGCGCCCGGTCGAGCGTGTCGGCGAGGGGCGGGTGCGGGGGTCAGTGGTGGTGGTCACGACGGCGGCCCGTGACGAACAGGACGACCGCGACGCCGATGAAACCGACACCGGCGACGAGGCAGACGACGGGCAGGGTGGTCTGGAGGAGGGGCAGCACGGTGCGTCCCTGCTCGGAGTTGGCGACCGCGTTCTGGACGGACTCGTCGTTGGAGACGAGTTCGGCGTCGAACAGCGTCAGGACCTCCTCGCCGTCCACGACGACGACGCGGTTCTGGTCCTCGCCGATCTTGAGGGGGGAGCCGGTGACGGGCTCGATCCAGTAGGTGCGGGTGATGGAGAAGACCTCGTCGCCGGTGACGTCGCCCTCGCCCTCCATCCCGGCGACCGAGCGGGGCAGGGTGCGCTCGCCGATGACCTCGTCCTCGACCTCCTGGACGAACCTGTAGGCCTCGACGCCCCCGACCTCCTCGGTCCCCTGGAACTCCATGGGGACGACCTCCCGCGCGGTGGTCTCGTAGAAGTCGTAGTCGCGCTGCTCGGTGAAGAAGGGGAACTTCCAGGCCTGGCCGCTCTGGGCGACGGACTCGTCGTTGACCATGGAGTCGCAGCAGTCGACCGCCTCCCCGGTGACGCGGTCGTGCCCGGCGCGGCGGCTGCTGGAGGTGATGCCGAAGTCGGTCTCGGCGTCCCTGACCCAGGTGAACTGATCCCACACCACCGTCTCGTCGGTGCTGGAGGCCACGTCCGCGCGGATGGTCGAACGCGCCTCCAGGGTGGCGTCCTCGACGAGTTCGACGTCCTCGATGTTGAAGTAGGTGGCCCCGTCGGCCTCGAGGACCGTTTCGCTGTAGTAGTCCAGAGGGGTCTTCATCAGGGAACTCGACAGCCACGTGCGCATCATGGGGGCAAAGGCGAGGAAGAAGACCCCAAACGCGACGAGAACGACCGCAACGGTACGGCGCATGTGCCCTCCTGGGCGTATGAGAGTCCAGATCTGGAACTGGGTCTAGTGGAACTAGGTTCAGTTCCGGGTAGAGTACTGCCCAGTAGCGAACGACGTCACCAGGGCGTGTCGAAATTTTTATAACGCGTTCTAGTGCTACACGTTCTGCCCTTTCCCCGTCCTGGAAGGCCCATGGCGCCCACCTCCTCCTCCGCGCCCGGGGACCCCGCCGCCGGTGCCCACTCCGCCGGCGCGCGCACCCCCGACCCCTCGCTGCTGCTGCCGCAGGTCGACGGCCGCCACGAGGCCCTCGACGGTGTCCGCGCCCTGGCCGCCCTGATGGTCCTGGTGTTCCACGTGGCCACCGAGACCGGCGACTCCCTGGCGCCGGGGGTGATGGGCGGCCTGCTGTCCGCCTTCGACGTGGCCGTGCCGCTGTTCTTCGCGCTTTCGGGCGTGCTGCTGTACCGGCCCTGGGCCCGCGCGGCCCTGGACGGGGTGCGCGGGCCGCGCGCCCGCCCCTACCTGTGGCGCCGCGCCGTGCGGGTCCTGCCCGCCTACTGGCTAGTGGCCGTGACGGCTCTGCTCGTCTACTCCCGGGACGAACTCGGCTCGCTGCGGTACTGGTGGGAGGTCCTGACCCTCACCTTCCCCTTCAACACCGACCCGCCGTGGGTGGGCACCGGCCCCTACGGCCTCGGCCAGATGTGGAGCCTGTCGGTGGAGGTCAGCTTCTACCTGCTGCTCCCGCTGTTCGGGCTGTTCCTGGCCCTGTGGGCGCGCGGCGGCCGGAGCGTGGACGCGCGGGGCCGGCGGCTGCTCGCGGGGCTGGGGGTGATGGCGCTGCTGGGCCTGGCCGCGCTGGTCCCGCAGTTCTATCCCGAGCCCCGCGAGTACATGCACGCCTGGCTGCCCCGGACCGCGGGCCTGTTCGCCGCCGGTATGGCGCTGGCCGTGCTCTCGGAGTGGGCCTGGCGCGAACCCGGCGCCGACGGCCCGGTGCGCCGCCTGTGCCGGACCCTGGGCTCCTCCCCCGGGGTGTGCTGGCTGGTCGCGGGCGGGTTCTTCGCCCTGAAGGCCACCGAGGCCTCCGGCGGGCGTTTCATCGGCTCGGGCGACATCTGGACCTCGGCCGTGGACTCGCTGGCCGGGATCGGGGTCGCGTTCTTCCTGATCGCCCCGTGCGCGCTGGCGCCGCGCCCGGCGGGGCCTCCCCTGCCGCTGCGGGAGGCGCGGGCCTGGCGCGGGGGCCGGTGGCTGGACTCACTGTTGCGGCACCGGGTGTGCCAGTTCCTGGGGCGGGTCTCCTACGGCGTGTTCCTGTGGCAGTTCATGGTGCTCTACCTGTGGCGCGACTTCACCGGCCAGGAGATCTTCACCGGGTCGTTCTGGCTGGACGCGGTGCCGGTGACGATCGGGACCGTGCTGCTGGCCGCCGCGAGCCACCGGTGGGTGGAGGAGCCCAGCCGCCGCTGGTCCCACCGCCTCTCCCGCGGGCGGGCTCGGAGCGCCTAGCTCCCAGCCCGGTCGTCATCCTCGGGCGCCCACGGGTTGCCCTCCACCGTCGGCGCCATGCCGCCCACCGACACCCAGTCCAGGCACAGCCCGCCCCGGTCCTCGGGGTCCTCGGGCACGAACACCGACAGCTGCTCGCCGGAGGCGCCCGCGGGCACGTACCAGGTGCCGTTCTCCTCGGCGGCGGGCAGCTCGACCTCGATCCAGTCGTCGCCCAGTGCCACCACCACGCCGACGTCCTCCTCGGCCGTGTAGCCGAGCGTGACGACCTGGGCGACGCCGCCGTGCGCCTCCACCGGCCAGGACACCAGCCCCTCCCAGGGCTCCAGGCACTCGTCCGCGGGCCCGGGGGCGAACATGTCGCTGTCGTCGGAGGGCCGCGCCGGGACCAGGAACCCGGCATCGTTGAACACGTACGCGGTGGCGGCCTCCTCGGGCACGGCCATCCGCTCGGCCACGTCGTCCGACGCCAGCGGCGGCAGCACCCAGGAGCTCAGGCGGCGCTGGCCGTTCCACTCCAGGACCACGTCCTCGGGGACCGGGCGCGCGTACAGGCCGCCCTCCTCCGGGACGTCCGCCAGCGCCGTGCGCACCGTGTCCAGGTACCACTGGAGGCGGTCGCCGCTCAGGGTCTGGGCGTAGGCGTGGGTGGAGTACCCGGCGGCCACCGCGTACACCGCCGTCGCCAGCGCGGCCGCGACCCGGGCGGCGCGCCGGGGCCGCACGCGGTAGGGCTCTCCGTCCGCCGGGGCCGACGAGGCCCCGCCGACCAGGGCGCGCGCCCGCTCCTCCCTGGTGGGCAGGTAGGCCAGGGCCAGGCACAGGGCGAACACCAGCGCCGCGTCCGCCACGTACCGGGGGTCGGCGGCGGCCACGTCCTGGAACCGGCCGCGCGCGATGATCGTCGGAACGACGTCCACGACCACCAGGTAGGCCAGCAGCAAAGCCCAGGCCCGCCACGCCCCGCGCCGCATCCGCAGGCTGACCAGCACGATCACGGAGAAGACCGCCCAGGCGGCCAGCACGGTCACGCCCGGCACGTCGACCAGGCCGCCGGTCGGGGTGACCGGGCCCCACTCCAGGGGCCCGCCCAGCGCGCCGACCGGGAACACCTCGGTGAGCAGCCCGCGCAGCATCGTCAGGGCGGGTTCGCTCTGGGGCACGCCCGCGCCCTCCCCGCCACCGGCCGCGCGCATCCGTACCAGGTAGAACGCCGCGTAGGCGGCGAACAGCGCGCCCATCGCCGCCCAGAACGGCCGGTGCAGGGCCCACGCCCGCCGGGCCCCGGCGACGAGCCCGCCGGGGTAGAGGTGGGCGACGGCCACGGCGAACAGCACCGGCGGCAGGAACATCGCCTTGACCGTGAACAGCATGCCGAACACGACGGCGCCGCCCGCCCGCCAGGCCAGCCGGTGGTCGTCCGTGCGCAGGTAGCGCACGGTCCACAGCACGGCGAGCACCAGGGCCAACTGGAGGGGGACCGCGTTGAGCGCCGCCGACCACCAGCCCAGCACGGGCACGGTCAGCGGGGCCAGCGCGTACACGGTCAGCGGGGCCAGCAGCGCCCATCGGCGGCCGAACAGCTCCCACACCAGGCGCAGGAACCCCACCAGCGCGGCGGCCTGGAGGGCGAGCATGGTACCCGCGCTGACCCACCACTCGTAGGGCCACAGGGCGGCCTGGAGGTAGACCAGGAACAGCGCCCCGGGCATCAGGTGGCCCTTGTGCAGGGTGAGCAGGTAGTCCGGCCCCAGGTCGCTGGCGTGGGCGTTGGCGAAGAAGAGGTAGTCGTCCTCCACGAAGTAGGACTCGCCCAGCACATAGACCCGCAGTCCCACTGCCCCCAGCACCACCAGCAGTCCCACCAGGACCAGGCGGTCGCGGGCGAGGCGGCGGGCGGCGGCCCACGCGGAGCGGAGCGTCCCGCCCGGGCCGGGGCCCTTCCCGCCGGGCTCCCGGACGGGGCGGCGTACCCTGGGTGCCCCGACCGGGCCGGGCCGCACGGCTTCGGCGCCCGGACCGTCGTGCCCGCGCGCGGTGGGGGGAACAGGCGGCATCGGCATCTCTCCCGCCGTAGTTGGCCGATCCGGAGAAGGGGTGCCAGAATACAACACGTTCCACTTTTTCCCTCGACCCTTGTCGCAGGCCACCCCGGCCTGGATGACCGGAACAGGAACACGATTCAGGTGCCGTGTTCCGGCGGGGTCGCGAGCACCGTGGAGGTGATGCGGGTGGGGCTCGAACAGGTCCGCCGCGACTGGACTCGGCTGGGTTCGGCCGAACCCCTGTGGGCGGTGTGCGTGGACCCCGGTAAGAGGGGCGGCGGCTGGGACGACGACGAGTTCCTCGCCTCCGGACGGGCCGACATCGACCCGTCCGTCGCCCGCATGGAGGAGCTGGGCGTCCGCCCCGAGGGGGGCCGGGTTCTGGACTTCGGGTGCGGCGCGGGACGGCTGTCCAACGCCCTGGCCGCGCACTTCCCCGAGGTCGTGGGGGTGGACATCTCCGCACCGATGCTGGCGGAGGCCCGCCGCCTGGACCGCTCCGGGGGGCGGATCGAGTTCGTGCTGAACGAGCGTCCGGACCTGTCGGCGTTCGGGGACGACTCCTTCGACCTGGTCTACACCGACCTGGTCCTCCAGCACCTGCCGCCCGCCCTGGCCGAGGGCTACGTGCGCGAGTTCGCGCGGGTGCTGCGCCCCGGCGGCGCCATGGTGCTGGGCGTGCCCGAGTCCGAGCGGCGCACCTTCAAGGGACTGGTGTTCCGGTACGCGCCGTGGCCGCTGGTGGCGCTCGCCCAGCGGGTGCTGCTGCGCTACCCGGCGCCGATGCGGATGCACACCCTGCGCACCGAGCGGATCGCCGAGCTGGTCCCGAACGGCCGGATCGCCGCCTCCGACGAGTACTGGGGCGGCGACCACTGGCGCCACCTGCGCCACTTCGTGGTGCTGGAGGCGGGCACGTGACCGCGAACGCCGCGGGCGGGGGCACCGTCCCCTTCCGCGCCACCCTGGGCCGGTCGGTGCGGCTGTTCGCCGCCTTCCGCAGGGAGCAGGCCGACCCGGCGTTCTTCTACGGCACGCTCGCCCGCGACACCGTCGCGCAACTGCGCTCCTACACGCCGCTGGAGGGCAGGCTCGTGGTGGACGTGGGCGGCGGCCCGGGCTACTTCGCCGACGAGCTGAGGTCGGCGGGGGCCCGCTGCCTGTGCGTGGACGCCGACGCCCACGAGATGACGCTGCACGGGCGCGACGCCGACGCGTACGGCGTCCAGGGCAGCGCTCTGGACCTGCCGCTGCGCAGCGGTTCGGTGGACGTGTGCTTCTCCTCCAACGTGCTGGAGCACGTGCCGGACCGGACCCGGATGGCCGACGAGATGGTGCGGGTGACCCGGCCGGGTGGGCTGGTGTACCTGTCGTACACGCTGTGGCTGTCCCCGTGGGGCGGGCACGAGACCTCGCCGTGGCACTACCTGGGCGGCGCGTACGCGGCGGAGCGGTTCGCGCGGCGCCACGGCCGGCGGCCCAAGAACGACTTCGGCCGCACCATGTACGCCGCGCACGCCGGGGAGATGCTGCGCTGGACGCGCGGGCGCACCGACGTGGACGTGGTGGACGTGCGCCCCCGCTACCTGCCCGGATGGGCCGGGCCGATCGTGCGGGTGCCGCTGCTGCGCGAGGTCGTCACCTGGAACCTGCTGCTGGTCCTGCGCAAGCGCTAGGGACAGGCCGGAAACGTTGCTGGTGTGACGCGAGGGGCCCGACCCTCGGTGATCCGCCCCTGGCGGCGCTGTGGGCCGTCGGCATCGCCGCTCGGAGGGGGATCATCCCCGGCGGGCGCACCACGGCGGACCTTTTCCGGCACAGGACCGGCCGCCGCCCTGGTCACTCCAGACCGAACGGCATCCTGCGGCGCGTGTGCTGGAGGCTGACCCAGTGGTCGGCGGTGAACTCCTCCATCGCCCACTCGCCGCCGAACCGGCCGAGCCCGGAGTGGTTCTCGCCGCCGAAGGCGGTGTTGGCCTCGTCGTTGAGCGTGGAGTCGTTGACGTGCGTCATGCCCGCCCCCAGGCGGCGGGCGAAACGCACCCCCCGCTCGGCGTCGCGGGTGTGCACCGCGCTGGACAGCCCGTACTCGGTGTCGTTGGCGATGCGCAGCGCGTCCTCCTCCCCCTCGGCGCGGATGACCGTGGCCACCGGGCCGAACACCTCCTCGGCCGCGCTCGGCATGCCGTTGTCGGCCAGCAGCAGGTGGGGCGGCAGGACCCTGCCCGCCGGGCCGGTCGGTTCGCCGGACAGAAGGAGCCGTGCGCCCTGCTCGACGGAGCGCTCCACCACGTCCCGCACGCCCGCGCACTGCTCGTCGTCGATGATGGGGCCGATCTGGGTGGCGGGGTCGGCGGGGTCGCCCACCCGCAGCGCCCGGGCGCGCACGAGCATCCGCTCGACCAGCTCGTCGTGGACGGCGGCGTCGGCCACGACCCGGTTCGTGGCCATGCAGATCTGGCCCTGGTGGTAGTAGGAGCCGAACACGGCGGCGTCCGCGGCCAGGTCGAGGTCGGCGTCCTCCAGCACCACCAGCGGCCCGTTGCCGCCGAGTTCGAGCGCGCGCCTCCTGAGCGGGGTCTTCCGGGCGATGTGGCGGCCGACCTCGGTGGAGCCGGTGAACGAGATCATCCGGGACAGCTCGTGGGTGGCCAGGGCGTCGCCGATCTCGCCGCCCCTGCCGACGACCACGTTGAGCACCCCGGGAGGCAGCCCGGCCTCCTCGTAGATCCGGGCGAGCAGGAGTCCGCCCGTGACCGGGGTGTTCTCGGCGGGTTTGAGGACCACGGTGTTGCCGAGGGCGACGGCGGGCGCGACGGAGCGGTGGGAGAGCTGGAACGGGAAGTTCCACGGGCTGATCACCGTGACCACGCCGAGGGGTTCGCGGTAGACGCGGTTCTCCTTGCCCGGGGTGAGGCCGGGCAGGATCCGGCCCTGGACCCGCGTGGGGTAGGAGGTCACCTCGACCACGCCGCTGCGCACCAGCCCCCACTCGAACTCGGCGCGCTCGCGGATCGCCCCGGCCTCGTGGACCAGCCAGTCGACGATCTCCTCGCGGCGCGCGTCCAGGACGCGCAGTGCCCGCACGAAGACCTCGGCGCGCTCGGCGGCGGGGGTCGCCGCCCAGCCCGGCCACGCCCGCTGCGCCTCGCGGTAGGCCAGGTCCACGTCGCCCTCGTCGGCCAGCCGGATCTCGGTCAGGACCGTGTCGTCGTAGGGGTCCACGTCCTGGACGACGCTCCCGGACGACCCGTGCCGCCACCGGTCCCCGATGGGCATCCGGTCCAGTCCCGTGTAGGCGTCCGGCCTGCGGTCCGCGTGCATCGGCCCTCCCCTGCTTCGGCGTCACTGGTGCCACGGTCACCCCTGCCCGGGACCCGGGCAACGGGACTTGCCGCCTCTTGGCCAACTGTTCAGCGACTCCGCGACCGCCCTTGTCGCCCGGCGCCCTCAGCGGGCGGGGGTGAGCAGGAGTTCGCTGACGACACGGCCGTCGGCCCCGGTGACCGTGGCCGTCCAGCCGCCCAGGTCGACGCTCTCCCCGGGCCCCTCGGGGATGTGGCCGAGCAGGACCAGGACCATCCCGGCGACGGTCACGTAACTGCCCCGGGGCCGGTCGGTGAGGACGACGCCGAGGTCCTGCAGCTCGTGGACGGGGTAAGTGCCGGGCAGGCGCAGGGCGCCGCCGTCCAGCCGGGCGGGGGCGCGCTCGTCGGTGTCGGTCTCGTCGTAGATCTCGCCGACGACCTCCTCCAGCAGGTCCTCCAGGCTGACGATGCCGCTGACCTCGCCGCTCTCGCCGATCACGACGGCCAGTTGCTGGCGTTCGACGGTGAGCCGGTGCAGCGCGGCGGAGACCGTCAGCGAGTCGGGCAGCAGCAGCGGTTCGCGGGCCAGCTCCCGGGCCGTGCCCTCGCCCCGCAGGAGGTCGGACCAGTGCACCACGCCGACGATGTCGTCCACGTCGTCCCGGCCGACCAGCGGGGCGCGCGAGTGGCCGCGCTCGGCCAGGAGCAGGGCCGCCTCGCGCGCGGGCAGGTCGGCCGGGACGGTGTCCACGTCGGGGCGCGGCACCAGGACCTGGCGCAGCGTCCGACCGGTGATGTCGAAGGCCCCGGAGAGGATGGTGCGCTGCTCGGGGGTCATATGACCCTGGGCCTCGATCATGTCGCGCAGCTCCTCCTCGGTGGCCTCCTCCCTGGCGCCCTTCGGGTCGACCCCGCCGAGCCGGACGACCAGGTCGGTGGAGGCGCTGAGCAGCCAGATCGCGGGGCGCGAGAGCAGGGCCAGCGCGTTGAGCGGGCGGGCCACGAGCAGCGCCCAGGGCTCGGCGCGCTGCATGGCGATGCGCTTGGGGGCGAGTTCGCCCAGGACCAGGGTGACGAAGGTGAGCACGACGGTGACCAGCACGACCGACACCGGAGCCGCGTAGGAGCCGAGGAAGCCCAGCGGCTCGACCAGCGGGCGGGCCAGGGAGACGGCGGCGGTGGCGGAGGCGAGGAAGCCCGCGAGGGTGATGCCGATCTGGATGGTGGCCAGGAACCGGTTGGGGTCGCGGGCCAGCCGGGCCACCGCGCGCCCGCCCGGACCGCGCTCCTCCAGCCGCCTGATCTGCCCCTCCCGCAGCGTGATCAGGGCGATCTCGCTGCCCGCGAACACGGCGTTCACCACGACCAGGACCAGTACGAGGCCGATCTGGGCCCCGATGCCCTCCATGGGACTCCCCCGCGGTCGACTGTCGGTGTCCGGAGCTGGGATTCCTTCCCCCGAAACCCACAGGCCACACACCGCTCAACGGCTCCCCGCAGCCCTGACCCGCTTCTCCCGTCTCAGCCCAGGCGCTCCAGGGCCCGGCGCGGTGAGCGGGCGTGCCTGCCCATCCCCGCGAACGGGCACTCCTCGCGCTCCAGGTCGATCGTAAAATCCCGGGCCGTCTCCACCTTCTCCAGATCCTCCCAGGTCAGGGGCGCCGCGATCGGCGCGCCCGGCCTGGCCCGCACCGAGTACGGCACCACCGCGAGCTGTTCGCGGCCGTTGCGCAGGTAGTCCACGAACAGCCGGTCCCCGCGCGCGGCCTTGCGCACCTCGGTGGTCAGCTCGTCCGGCCGCCGGGCCGCCACCCGGTCCGCGACCGCCTCCGCCAGCACGCGGACCTCCTGGTCGTCCGCCTCGGGCCGCAGCGGCGAGCGCACGTGCAGCCCCCGGGAGCCGCTGGTCATCACGTAGGCGGCCAGGCCAAGCTCGTCGAGCACCTCCCGCACGTCCCGCGCCGCGGCGCGGCAGGCGGCGAAGGCCCCGGGGCCGTCCCCGGCGGGGTCGAGGTCGATCACCATCCGGTCGGGCAGGCCCAGGTTCGGCTGCCGGGACTGCCAGGCGTGCAGGGTGATCGCCGCCTGGTCGGCGCACCAGACCAGCGCGGCCGCGTCCCGGCACAGCATCATCCGACCGCCGCTGGTGTCCGCGGTCCGCACCCAGTCCGGGACCGACGGGTGCTTGACGAAGAAGCCCTGCGCGTCGATCCCGTCGGGGAAGCGCGCCAGGGCCACCGGCCGGTCGCGCACGTGCGGCAGCATCAGGGGGGCGATCCGGGCGTGGTACCGCGCCAGGTCCTCCTTGGTCGCCCCGCCCTCTCCGAACAGCGGTTTGCCGGGCCTGCGCACCTCCACCACGCGCCGTCCCGCGCGCACCCCCGCGGTCTCCGCCGCCATGGCCTCCCCCGTTCGCCGCCGTGCGGCCCGCCTACCCGGGCGGCGGCCCCGGAAAACGGTGCCCGAACGCGCGAACGCCCGGCCGGGGAGGCCCCTGGCCGGGCGTTCGCGCGTCGGAGCGCGGTGCTACTTGCGCTTGTTGATCTCCTCGGTCAGCTGCGGGGTGACCGCGTGCAGGTCGCCCACGACGCCGAAGTCGGCCAGCTCGAAGATCGGGGCCTCGGGGTCCTTGTTGATCGCCACGATGTTCTTGGCGGTCTGCATGCCCGCGCGGTGCTGGATCGCGCCGGAGATGCCCAGGGCCACGTACAGGTTCGGGCTGACCGTCTTACCGGTCTGGCCGACCTGGAACTGGTTCGGGTACCAGCCGGAGTCGACGGCGGCGCGGGAGGCGCCCACGGCCGCGCCCAGCGAGTCGGCCAGGTTCTCCACGACCGAGAAGTCCTCGGAGCCCACGCCGCGACCGCCGGAGACCACGATGGCGGCCTCGGTGAGCTCGGGGCGCTCGCCCTGCTCCTCGTGGACGCGCTCGACGACCTTGGCCTTCCTGGCCGCGTCGGAGACCTCGACCGACACCTGCTCCTCGGCGGCGGCGCCGGAGGCGGCCTCGGCCGGGACGGAGTTCGGGCGGACCGCGACGACCGGCACGCCGGTGCGCACGCGGGCGTGGGTGACGGTGGTGCCGCCGAAGATGCTGTGCTCGGCGACGACCTCGGCGTTGACGTCCACGACGTCGGTGAGCACGCCCGAGCCCAGCTTGACCGCGGCGCGGCCCGCGATCTCCTTGTTCTCGGCGGTGGCCGAGACCAGGACGGCGGCGGCACCCTTGTCCTGGGCGAGCTTGGCGAGCAGCTCGGCCTTGGGAGCCACGACGTGGTCGTCCAGCTCGGCCGAAGCCACGTAGACCTTCTCGGCGCCGTACTCGGCCAGGACGGCCCTGCCCGACTCGGCGCCGTCACCGACCCACACGGCCGCGGGCTCGCCGATGCGGCGGGCGGCGGTCAGCAGCTCGGTGGTGACCTTCTTGACCTGTCCGTCGACGTGGTCGACGAGGACGAGGACCTCAGCCATATCCCTTGAACCTTCCCTGAGTCTCTCGTTCGACCTAGACGAACTTCTTCTCGACGAGGAACTCGGCGATCTTCGCGGCGCCGTCGCCCTCGTCCTTGACCACCGTGCCCGCGGCGCGCGGCGGCGCGGCGTCGAAGTCGACGGTCTCGGTGGTGGCGTTGGCCAGGCCCACCCTGGCCGTGTCGATGCCCGCGTCGGCGGCGGACTTCTTGTCCACCGGCTTCTTCTTCGCCTGCATGATGAGCTTGAAGGACGGGTAGCGCGGCTCGTTGATCTTCTCGACCACGGAGACGACCGCCGGGAGCTGGGCCTCGACGAGGTCGTAGCCGTAGTCGGTCTGGCGCTGGATCCTGATGGTGCTGCCGTCGATGTCGACCTTGCGGGCGAACGTGAGCTGCGGCAGGCCGAGGTACTCGGCGAGCGCGGCCCCGACCACGCCGGTGCGGGCGTCGGTGGACTCCGAGCCCAGGACGACCACGTCGAACTCGATGGTGCCCAGGGCCTGCGCGAGGGCGTAGGCGGTCTGGAGCGAGTCCGAGCCGTGGAGGGCGTCGTCGTTGACGAAGACGGCCTTGTCCGCACCCATCGACAGGGCCTTGCGGATGGAGTCCGTGGCCTGGTCCGGTCCCATCGTCAGGACGGTGACCTCGCCGCCGTGCTTCTCCCTGAGCTGGAGCGCCTCCTCGATGGCGTACTCGCACAGCTCGTTGATGACACCGTCGGACGCAGCGCGATCGAGCGTGTTGTCCTCGGGGTTGAGCTTCCGCTCGGTCGCCGTGTCCGGGACCTGCTTGACCAAAACGACAATATTCATGGCCGGTGGCCGACCTCCCTGCACTCCATGATCCGCCGTGCGGCGGCCGGACGCTGGCGCGCCCCCTACTGCCAACAATGCCGAATGCCGTTCGGTCATCCGACGGCGGGGCCGCCTTCACGTTCAGACAGGTCCCGCGATGTGCTCATAGCCCAGATGTTACTGGCTAGTAGCTTGGAGGCCAACCCCTGGCCCCCGGTGTGACTGAGGCAACCCTAACCACCGCTGTGCCGCAGGTGCTCCGACCCCGGTCGGACCGCCTGCGCCGGACACCGGTCGCGGGTGCCCGCCTCCCGCTCCCCACCCTAGTCGCCGCCGATCCCGCAGGAACCGGTCACACCACCGGTAGCAGGTCGGGGTCCTCCCGCCCCGCGGGAACGCCGAAGGCCCCGGGCCGGAGCCCGGGGCCTTCGCGGTGCCCGGTGAGCCCTACGGCCCCCGGGCGGGGATCACTGTCCGTCGAACCAGTCCGAGGGACCGCCGATCGGCACCCAGTCCGGAGCCGCCGACAGGCCGAAGGACAGGATGAGCATGGTCAGCAGCACGAGGCCGATGCACACGCCGACGTAGACGTACAGGTTGCGGTAGTGGACCCGGCGCACCAGCCACACCGCCTGGTGCCGCGCCTCGCGCCCGCTCGGCATGACGTAGCTGAGCAGGATCATCACGAAGATCGCGAAGGCCCCGGTGTAGTTGGCACCCTCGCCCGGCACGTCCGCGATCCGCGCGTAGATCATGCCGACCAGGATGCCCGCCAGCAGGTAGATCAGCCCGAAGCCGAGCGTGCGCAGCGCCATGCGCCCGAAGGCCCACGGGAAGCTGAGCGCCACCACCATGTTGTCGGAGTTGCGCGGGCCGCGCGTCTGGAGGCGGCGGGCGTGCTCGGCCTTGACCACGTCCAGGGCGCCCAGCGCGGCGATGATCACGACGCCCAGGATCAGCCCGAACCAGGGGAAGAGCAGGGACACACCGGCCACGGAGACCAGCATGGGCAGGATCGTCAGCGGGTGCATCCGCCACGACCGCTCCTCGTACTCCTCGCCCTCCTCGTCGGAGTCGTCCGGGAAGTAGTCGCTCACCCGGTCGCCGCCGCCGCGACGGAACCGGCCCAGCAGGCCGCCGCGCCGCTCCTCGTACTCGTCCCCGTCGAACTCCTGCGTCCGGTTGCTGCCCCGGCCGTCGTCCACCGGGGTGAGGATGTCGGCGAAGTCGCCCTTGTGCAGCGGGGTGTTGAAGAACTGCGTGTGCGGCGCCTGGTGGCCCTCGTCCTCGTACTCGTCGACGGGGCGCCGGGCGTACCCGTCCCGGTCGACCGGGTCCATCATCATCGTGCCCTGCGGGTCCTCGCGGGAGAACTCGTCGGGCTGGATGCGCCGCGTGCCCAGCACGTCGTCCGGTTCGTCGCGGACCGGGCTGATCCGCATCGTCCCCTGGGGGTCGTCCGGGTCGTCGGCGTCGCGCGGGGCGATGCGCTCGGTGCCCGGGAGCCCGTCGTCCTCGTCGTCCCAGCCGCGCCGCGCGCCGGAGAGGTCGTCGGTGGACTCCGGGTCGTCGGCGCGGCGGCCGTTCGCCGCGCCCGAGAGGTCGTCGGTGGACACGGGGTCGTCGACCAGCCCGCCGGAGTGCGCCGCGGAGGCCGGGCTCGCGGGGTCCCCGGACGGGGACCAGGCGCTGGAGGCGGGGCCGCCGGTGTGCGAGGGGCCCCAGCCCTGGTCGTTCTGGGCCGCGCGACCGGCCAGGTAGCCCGCCGCGCCGCCGAGCGCGGCACCGGCCGCGCCCGCCGCGGCGGCGCCCGAGCCGCCGCTGCCCGGTTCCTCCCCGGTGCCCCCGGCCGTGGTCGGGTGGTACACGGTGTGGCTGCCGGTGAGCCCGGTGGGACGGCCTCCCGCGTCCTCGGTCCAGGGCAGGTCGAGGTTGAGGCGGCTGGCCTCCTCCAGCAGTTCCTCCGCCGTGGGGCGGCTGCGCATGTCACGGGAGACGGCGCGGTTGACCAGCGGCCGCAGCGCCTCGTGCATCCCGTCCATGTCGATCTCGCCGTTGAGGATGCGGAAGAAGATGACCTCGAAGGTGCCCGCGCCGTAGGGCGGGCGGCCGGTGGAGGCGAAGGCGACGGTGCCGCCCCAGGCGTGGATGTCGGTGGCCGGGCCCAGGTCGGTGCCCTCGATGACCTCCGGGGACAGGTAGCTGGGCGTGCCCACGAACGTGCCGGTCTGGGTCAGCTTGGCGCCGTCCACCGCGTGCGCGATGCCGAAGTCGATGACGATCGGCTCGCCGTTGGAGATGATCACGTTGCCGGGCTTGAGGTCGCGGTGGATCACGTCCACCGCGTGGATGTCCCGGATCGCGCGGGCCATGCCGGTGACGAAGCGGGTGAGCGCGCGGCCGCGCAGCGGTCCGTGGTTGGTGACCGTGGCGTCCAGGGTCGGGCCGGGGATGTGCTCGGTGACCACCCACGGCAGCTCGGCCTGGGTGTCGGCTTCGATGACCTCGGCCACGTTGGGGCTGTGCACGCGGCGCATGGTCTCGACCTCGCGGGCGAGGCGGGCCCGGGCGATGTGGTCGCCCGCGACCTCCGGCTTGAGGACCTTCACCGCGACGAACTGCTCGGTCCGGGGGTCCTCGGCCTGGTACACCACGCCCATGCCGCCCTGCCCGATGCGGCGGCGGATGACGTAGTGGCCGATGCGCTCCGGCAGCTCCTCACCCATGGGGAAACCTGCCGACATTGCCATCGAGAACTCATCCCCTCAAAAGACCACATACCACCGCGTCCAGCTTAGCGGCCGGGGGATGGGTCACCATTGGCTTGTTCGTCCCGGTCTCGGGCCCGTGTGGTCGCTTCCGCACCGCCGGGCGTCCGGGGTTCAGGCGGCGCGTCCGTCCGGGGGCGACCCTCACGAGTATGACGGAAAACTGGCGTGGGCGGTTCCCTCCCTCCCGTCCGGACTGGCCGGATCCGGACGTTCGGCCGAACCCCCCGTGACACCGTTCGATCCAACGAGCGGGGTGAAAAGTTCTCGAATCCACCGAAACGGCTGCGGGGCGGACGGCACGACGCCGTGTGCCGCCGCCCCGACCTGCTGTTCCGGCGCCCGGTCGGCTCGGACCGGTCCGGTCCGGCGGCCCTCCGGCGCCGCTTCAGCGCCCCGTCAGCGCCCCTTGAAGGCGGCCTTGCCGGGTCCCTGCTCGACGAAACTGCGCATGCCGTCCTTCTGGTCCTCGGTCGAGAACAGGCCCGCGAAGTGCAGGCGCTCGATCTCCAGACCGGTGTCCAGGTCCGTCTCCAGGCCCCGGTCCACCGCCTCCTTGGCCGCGGCCAGCGCCACGGCCGGACCCTGGGCGTACCGGGCGACCAGCGCCACGGCGGCCCGGTAGACCTCCTCGTCCGGGACGACCTGGTCCACCAGGCCGATCTCCCGGGCCTCGTCCGCCTTCACGTGGCGACCGCTGAAGATCATCTCCTTGGCCCTGGAGGAGCCGATCAGGCGGGGCAGGCGCTGGGTCCCGCCCGCGCCGGGGATGACGCCGAGCTGGATCTCGGGCACGCCCAGCCTGGCCCCGGCACCCGCCACCCGGAAGTCCGCGGCCAGTGCCAGCTCCAGGCCGCCGCCGAGCGCGTACCCGGTGACCGCCGCCACGACCGGCTTGGGGATGCGGGCCACCAGGTTCAGAGCGCTCTGGAGGTCGCGCGCGTAGCCGAGCATCTGCGCGGCGGTGAGGTCGGCCATCTCCTTGATGTCAGCGCCCGCGACGAACACCCGCTCACCGCCGTAGACGACCACGGCGCGCACGTCCGGGTCCTTGGCGACGCGGGTCGCGGCCTCGGCGATCTCCGCGGTGAGCGCGGCGTTGAGCGCGTTCACCTTCGGCCTGTCCAGCCGGATCACGGCCACGGCCGGATGGTCCGGATCGGTCTCCACACGCACGAACTCGCCCACGGTCTGCTGCCCCTCACTACTCGGACGTCACCACTGTCTCCGAACTGCTTACCACCCGGTTCAGGAGAAGAGCAGCACCAGGGTGCCCAGGCGTGCGGACAGGGTGTAGGCCGCCGCCAGGAGCAGGGCGGCCCCCGCCAGCAGCAGCGTGTCCGCGGTCCGCCAGCGGCTCTCCCGGGCGCGGGTGCGCGGCCCGGTCCCGAAGGCGCGCGCGTCCATCGCCGCGGCCAGCAGCGTCCCGGTGCGGATGGAGCGCACCAACAGGGCGAACAGGCGGCCGAAGAACAGCGCGACCGCCCTGACCGGGTCGCGCCCGGCCTCCAGCCCGCGAGCCCTCCGCGCCAGTGTGATCGTGCGCCACTGGTCGGCGAGCAGCGGGACGAGCCGCAGCGCCGCCAGCACGCCCATGGCGGGCCGCTCGGGGAGCCGCAGCCGCTGTACCAGGGCGTCGGCGGTCTCCGTGGGGTCGCTGCTCACGGCGGCGAGCAGCCCGGGCAGGGCGATGGCCAGCAGGCGCACCGCGGCGCCCAGCGCGCCCTCCGCACCGTGCTCCCCGTACAGGTAGTTGACCAGCCCGCTGGAGAGCCCCATGAGCAGGAAGGGCCCGCCCAGGACGAGCAGGGTGCGCCGGTCGATCCCGCTGAACGGCAGGAGCAGCAGGACGCCCGCCAGCACCGCGCCGCCGGTGACGGCGTCCACGGCCGGGACCAGGCCCACGCCCAGCAGCAGGGCGGCGAGCAGTTTGGCCGCCGGGTTGAGCCCGACCAGCCAGAAGCGCGCCCCGCCGTCCGCGGGAGCCTCCAGGGTGAGCGCGTCCCCCGGCGGGGCACCGGCCCCGCCCTGCCCTCGTACCTCGTCCGGTACACGGACCTCATCCGGCGCACGACGGACCTCGTCCGTCTCTCGGTTCCCCTCCGGCACGCGGGCCCCGCCCGGGACACGGTCCCCGTCCACGGGTGTGTCCGGAAGCCTCCGGTCAGCCACGGCTCCCCCTTCCCACCGGCGTGTGCCCCGCGGGCCCGGTCGGCTCCGGCGGGCCGGGCGGCTCCGCCCCGGCGCCCGCGTCCGGTGCGGCGGCCTCCTGGACGGCGCGGCCCCCGGCCACGCGCACCCGCGCGTCGGCCAGACTCCGCAGCAACAGGTCGTCGTGGGTGGCCATGACCACCGCGCGGCCCGCGGACCGCAGGGTGGCGAGCAGCTCCACGAGTTCGGTCCAGGTCCGGGTGTCCTGGCCGAAGGTGGGCTCGTCCAGGACGAGCGCGTCGGGCGCGTGCGCGGGGCCCGAACTGAGCGCCGTGGCCACCGACAGCCGCCGCTTCTCACCGCCCGAGAGCGTGTAGGGGTGCACGTCGGCCAGCGCGGACAGGCGCAGGCGCTCCATCAGCTCGCCCACCCAGGCCTCGGTCTCGGCCTCGCCCATCCCGGCGCGCAGCGGGGCGAAGCACAGCTCGTCGCGCACGGTGGCGGTGACGAACTGGTCCTCGGCGTGCTGGAAGACCGTGCCCACGTACCGGGCCAGCCTGCGGGCGGGCCAGCGCACGAGCGGGCGCGGGTCGGCCCCGGCCAGCGGCCCGCGCGGCAGCACCGCTCCCCGCTGGGGCCTGGACAGTCCGGCGAGAAGGGTCAGCAGCGTGGACTTGCCCGCGCCGTTGGGTCCGGTCAGGGCGGTCGCGGTCCCGGCTCGGACGGTGGCGTCCACCCCCTCGAACACCGTGCGCCGCGGTGCCGCGCGCACGCCGAGCTGGCTCGGGGTGCGCGCCGTGACGCCCACGGCCTCCAGCAGGGGCTCACCGCCCGGCGCGGGCTCAAGGACGGGCGCGGGCTCGAACCCGGGCACCCACACGCCCTGCGCGGCCAGCGAGCGCCCGTGCTCGGCGAACACGGTCCCCGGCGGCCCGTCGGCGACGACCCCGCCGCCGGGCGCCACGACCACGACCCGGTCCACCAGGTCCACGACGTCGGCCACCCGGTGCTCGACCAGCACCAGGGTCGCCTCGGTCTCGGCGAGCAGGCGGGCCAGCACGCCGCGCACCAGCGCGGCCCCGGCCGGGTCGAGGTTGGCGGTGGGCTCGTCCAGCAGCAGCAGGCGGGGGCGCATCGCCAGGGCCCCGGCGATCACCAGGCGCTGCTTCTCACCGCCCGACAGCGCGCCGGTCGGGTGGCGCGGTCCGTACGGGAAGCCCACGGCCTCCAGTGCCTCGTGGACGCGTGGCCAGATGAGGTCGGGGGCCACGCCCAGGTTCTCCGGGCCGAAGGCGACGTCGTCGCCCGCGCGCGCCATCACCAGCTGCGTCTCGGGGTCCTGGCTGACCAGGCCGACCGAGCCCCGGCTCCGGTCGGCGGGCTCTCCGTCCAGGAGCAGGGTGCCCTCGTGGTCGCCGCTGATGGCGGCGTCCTCGCCGGTCAGGCCGGCCAGCGAGTGCAGCAGGGTGGACTTGCCCGCGCCGGAGGCGCCCAGCAGCAGCACGCGTTCACCCGGCTCGATCACCAGGTCCACGCCGCGCAGCGCGTGGGACCCGCGGCCCGAGTGCCGCCAGCCCCAGCCGGAGAGCTCCACGCGCGCGCCGGGGCCCCCGGCCGCCGTCCGGCGCCCGTTCGCGGAGGCCACGGTCAGCCCCTCGCGGACGGGAAGGGGGCCAGCGCACCGGAGCGGGCCAGGGCGGTGGTGAGCAGGCGGGCGCCCACGCCCGCGATGAGGGCGGCGCTGACCACCACGATGACGCCGTAGGTGATCTGGTAGGACAGCGGCCAGGTCACGTTGTAGGCGAGGTTGTCGCGGATGGCCGGGGAGACGCCCGCGACCGCCGCCGCGAGGACGGCCACGCCCATGCCCCAGCGGCGGTAGCCGAAGGCGAGGAAGACGAGTTCGGGCAGGATGCCCTGGAGGGCGCCGTCGAGGATGACCATGATCCCCCACTGGGTGCCCAGGAGCGCCGACACCGAGGCGGCGGCGACGGCGGTGAGCAGGGCCGCGCCGGGCTTGCGGATGATCAGGCCGCCCAGCACGCCGGAGATCAGCCACATGCCGTAGACGACGGCCTGCGCGGGCGGGAAGCCGACGAAGAGCGGGGTCGTGACCGACCAGACGATGTTCCAGAGCCAGAAGACCACGCCGACCGCGACGCCGATGACGGCGGCCACGACGATGTCGACGGTGCGCCAGCTCCGCAGCCGACCGAGGACGTCGTGCCGGAAGCCGGTGCCCTGGGGGGTGGTGGTGTTCCTCTTCATTCGGTGTCCCTTCGCCGGGGGGTGCGAGGGGCCCGTGCGGCCGAGAGCGGCGCCGGGACGCGTTCCGCGCGCGCCGGGACGTCCCGGTGCGCGGGAGCACGCCACCGGTGACGGTTCCTACGACTTCCTTCGCTGGCATGACCCAGATCAGGTGTGTAAGGGTCTGCGGCCTGGTGCCGCACTCTCAGCGCTCGCGCGCTCCCCTGTCGGTTTCACCCATTTTGAACACGGGGGAACGCCGCGGTGTTCCCGGGTCCCGTCAGCGCACGTCGGGGCCTCAGTCCCCGGGACCGGCGCCGCCCTCGGGCACCTGCGGCTGCGGGGGCGTGCCGTTCCAGGGCGCGCCGCCGTCCCCGCCCGGGGACTCGCCGCCACCGCCTTCCCCGGTACCTCCGCCTCCGCCGCCTCCGCCACCGCCTTCCCCGGTACCACCGCCGTCTCCACCACCGCCACCGGTGTTCCCGCCGCCACCGCCGGTACCGCCACCACCACCGCCGGTCGAACCGCCGCCTCCGCCGGTGCCGCCGCCACCGGTCGAACCCTCGCCGCCTCCGGTACCGCCACCGCCGCCGGTCGAACCCCCACCGCCGGTGGCCTCCTCACCGCCGTCACCGGTGCCGCCACCGCCGGTCGAACCGCCGTCACCCCCGCCGTCACCGCCGCCACCGGCCGCGACGCCGCCGTCACCGGTACCGCCGCCTCCACCGCCTCCACCGGTGTCGCCGTCGTCGCTGTCGCCACCGCCGCCCGACGGCTTGTCAGAGGCCTTGCCGTAGATCTTCGGCGAGGGCGCGAACTCCTCCTCCGGCAGGCCCGCCACGGCCTCGCGCATGGTGGCCTGCCAGATCGGGCCGGGCAGCGTGGCCCCGTAGACGATGCCGTAGTAACGGTCGCCGATGGTCACGCCCTGGAGAGTGTGCTGCTCCCCGCCCCGGATGTCCCCGACCACCACGGTCCCGGCCAGGTTCGGGGTGTAGCCCGCGAACCACGCGTAGGCCGCGCTGTCTGTGGTGCCGGTCTTGCCCGCCACCGGGCGCCCGATCTCCAGGCCGTTGGCGGTACCGCCCTCGAAGGTCTGCTGGAGCAGGTGGTTGACGCCGTCGGCGACCTCGGTGTCCAGCGCTCCCTCCTCGCACTCGGTGCCCATCTCGATCTCCTCGCCGTCCTCGCCCTCGAAGAGGACCGAGGCCACGGGGACCGGCTCGCAGTAGGTGCCCCGGGAGGCGAAGACGGCGTAGGCGCTGGCCATGGTGAGCGGGGAGACCTCCTGGTCGCCCAGGGTGAAGGAGCTCCACACCTGCAGGTCCTCGCCGTCCGCGCGGTGGACGCCCAGGCTCTGGGCCATCTCCGCCGTCTCGCACAGGCCGACGCGTTCCTGGAGCTGGGCGAAGTAGGTGTTCACCGAACCCTTCGTCCCGCTGATCATGTTGTGCTTTCCGCCGTCGCTCTCCCCGGCGTTGCGCACGTCCCAGGGCGACATCCTGCCGCCCTCGCAGTTCTCCAGGCCGCTCACCGTCGTGGACTTGGGCGAGGAGAAGCTGGTGTCGTACTCGAGCCCGGCGTCCAGGGCGGCGGCCAGGGTGAACGGCTTGAACGTCGAACCCGCCTGGTAGCCCAGCGACCCGCCGTCGTCGTGGTCCACGGACAGGTTGATCGAGGTGGTGCCCGGCTCGTCGTCGAAGCCGTAGCGCATGTTCTGGGCCATGACCCGCACCCGGCCGGTGCCGGGCTCCACGAGGACCTCGGCGGCGAACTTGTGGGAGTCGCCCGCGGGGACGTAGCGCTCGATGGCCTGCTCGGCGGCCTCCTGCATGTCCAGGTCCAGGGTGGTGCGCACGGTGATGCCGCCCCGCTCCAGTATCCGGTCGCGCTCCTCCTGGGTGTCGGCGAGCGCGTCGGAGCCGCCCAGCCACCGCATGACGTAGTCGCAGAAGAAGGGCTGCTCGCTGCTGAAGCAGCTGCCCGCGCGCGGGGTCTCGTCCACCTCCAGGCCCCGGCTCTTGTACTCCTCCGCCTCCGCGCTCTCCAGGTGTCCGGTGGCGACCATCCGGTCCAGCACCAGGTTGCGGCGCTCGACGGAGGCCTCGGGGTTGGTGAGCGGGTCGTAGTACGAGGGCGCGCGCACCAGCGCCACGATCGTGGCGGCCTGCGCGGGGTCGAGTTCGGAGGCCGGGACGGAGAAGTAGCGCTCGGCGGCGACCTCGATGCCGTACGCGTTCTGGCCGAAGTAGGCGAGGTTGAGGTAGCCCTCCATGATCTCGTCCTTGGTGAGCTTCTCCTCCAGCTCGATGGCGTAGCGCAGCTCCAGCACCTTGCGGGTCAGGGTGCGCGCGTTGGCGCTCGCCAGCTCCTCCTCGGTGTCGGCCTGTTCCATGAGGAGGTTCTTCACGTACTGCTGGGTGATGGTGGACCCGCCCTGGGTGTTGCCCAGTGCGGTGCGGACGGCGGCGCGCAGTGTGCCGCGCAGGTCCAGCCCGGCGTGCTCGTAGAAGCGGTCGTCCTCGATCGCCATGAGGGCGGCGGGCACCCAGGGGCTGATCTCGTCCAGCGGCACCACGTCGCGCTCGCGCTCGGCGACCTCGGCGATCGGTTCCCCGTCGACGTCGGTCAGCAGCACGCGCTCGGCGGGGTGCGGCACGGCCAGGTCGCTGGGCAGGGCCATGAAGGCCGCGGCGGAGTCCTTGGCCGCCAGTCCGAGACCGCCGACCCAGGGCATGACCAGCGCCGCCGTGAGCAGCCCGGCGACCGCGCTGGTTCCGGCCAGGCGCTGGACCGTCTCCCGGCGGTCCCCCGTCGGGGTCGGCTCCGACACCTTTCGGCGCAGGACCTCGGTCCACCGCCGCACACGCGGACCCGCGGCGGCCGGTACCGCGCGGGAGAGGGCCCCGCGCCGGTTCCGGCGCGGGACCTCGTGCCGCCGCCCGTGCGGCGGACGCTGGTTGGACTCCGTCACGTCGCCCCCTACGGCCGTGTGCCGCCCCGCCCGCGGGACGCGCGGGCAGGCAACTCCGTCGACCACGCTCTCAGGGCGGACGTAAAGGGCGTACCGGGTTGACGGGCGCGTCAGCGAAAAACTTCCTCAATGACAAGCAAAGCACCGCATAGCGAACATATTTCGTCAATCACCATGAAACAGGCGCGTCACACACCCGACACCGGGAGGGGAGCGAGGCCGGAGAGGAGCGCGGGCCACGGGCGCCCGGATCCGTGACAAAAGTTCCTTAGGCGACCATTCGGTCACGCGCGGATGTCCGGAATACGGCCATACAGCTCGCGCGTGCATTCGGTCATCCCTACCCACCGCAGCACACCGTCCAACATGACCGATCAGTTTTCCGTCATTTCCACAGAATGCATCGGAAAACAACCACAGAGACACCTGAATCTGCTGTGTCCTTATGACCACTTTGAGAGGTTTACTCAGCAGAAACCCGACAAACACCGGCTCTTAGTACACGCACCCAGTGTGACTAGGATCACAGAAATTATCCGGCCCTGGCACTCCGCCAAACACCACAAGAGGGCAGACGATAGACAGCGGAGGGCACCGAAGCCTTAATCCGGACAGTTTCTGTTCCGGATACTCCGTGAACTCCGTCTTGCCCTGGATTAACTCCCGGTTATTTCCGCCTGCCGAAAAACAGCACGGTTCAGCGACGTCGAACCACGACAATTACGGTGTAGCCAGTGATCGGACGCCTGCCCATCCTCGATATCTCTCCAGAGAACGACCTCGGACCGGTGAAAGCCGTTCCGGGCGAACGCTTCACCGTGGGAGCGACGGTGATCCGCGAGGGCCACGACTCCCTCGCCGCGGGCGTCGTCGTCTACTCCCCCGCGGGACGCCGCGAACAGCTCGTCCCCATGCGCGAGCACGCCCCCGGCACCGACCGCTACGAGGCCTGCGTCAGCCTCCCCACGGAGGGGACGTGGTCCTTCGCCGTCGAGTCGTGGACCGACCCCTTCGCCACCTGGCACCACGTCGCGGGCGTCAAGCTCCCGCTGGGCCAGGACACCGAGCTCGTCCTGGAGGAGGGCGCCCGCCTGCTCGCCCGCGCCGGGCGACGGGTCCCGCGCCGCCCCTTCCTCAACGCCGCCGCCAAGGCGCTGCGCGACACCTCGATGTCCCCGGTGGAGCGCTTCGAGGCGGCGCTCACCCCCGAGGTCCTGGCCGAGATGGAGCGCGCGCCCCTGCGCGAACTGGTCACCAGGTCCAGGCGCACCAGCGTCGTCGTCCACCGCGAGCGCGCGCTGTTCGGCTCCTGGTACGAGTTCTTCCCGCGCTCGGAGGGCGCCCAGGTCGACACCGCGCCCGGCCAGGAGCTCTCGGGCACCCTCGCCACCGCGGCCAAGCGCCTGCCCGCCATCGCCGACATGGGCTTCGACGTGGTCTACCTCCCGCCGATCCACCCGGTCGGCACCGCCCACCGCAAGGGCGCCAACAACGCCCTGACCGCCGGTCCCGGCGACCCCGGTTCGGTGTGGGCCATCGGGTCGGCCGACGGCGGCCACGACGCGGTCCACCCCGACCTGGGCACCCTCGCCGACTTCGACGCCTTCGTCGCCGAGGCCCGCGAGCACGGCATGGAGATCGCCCTGGACCTGGCCCTGCAGTGCTCCCCCGACCACCCCTGGGTCACCGAGCACCCCGAGTGGTTCACCGCCCGGGCCGACGGCTCCATCGCCTACGCCGAGAACCCGCCCAAGAAGTACCAGGACATCTACCCGCTCAACTTCGACCGCGACTTCGAGGGCCTGTACGCGGAGGTCCTGCGGGTGGTCGAGCACTGGATCGCGCACGGCGTGCGGATCTTCCGCGTCGACAACCCGCACACCAAGCCGGTCGCGTTCTGGCAGAAGCTGCTCGCCGACGTCGCCGACAGGCACCCCGACGTGCTCTTCCTCGCCGAGGCCTTCACCCGCCCCGCCATGATGCGCACCCTGGCCAAGGTCGGCTTCCACCAGTCCTACACCTACTTCACCTGGCGCAACGGCAAGGACGAGCTGACCAACTACCTCACCGAGCTGAGCCGGGAGAGCGCCCACTACCTGCGGCCCAACTTCTTCGCCAACACCCCGGACATCCTGCACGCCTACCTCCAGCACGGCGGTCGGCCCGCGTTCGCCGTCCGCGCCGTGCTGGCGGCCCTGCTCTCCCCCACCTGGGGCGTCTACTCCGGTTTCGAGCTGTGCGAGAACACCCCCGCCGGACCGGGCAGCGAGGAGTACCTCGACTCGGAGAAGTACCAGTACCGCCCCCGCGACTGGGCCGCGGCCGAGGCCTCCGGCGAGACCCTCGCCGGCCTCCTCACGCTGCTCAACCGGCTGCGCCGGGAGCACCCGGCCCTGCGGGAGCTGCGCAACCTGCGCTTCCACCACGTGGACCGGCCCGAGATCGTCTGCTTCTCCAAGCACCGGCCCGGCACCGGCCCCAAGGACCCCGACGACGCCGTGATCGCCGTCGTCAACCTCGACCCGCACCACGCACGCGAGGCGACGGTGCACCTGGATCTGCCGTCCATCGGCCTCACAAGGGAGGAGGAGCTCAGGGTGACCGACGAGCTGACCGGCCGTTCCTACACCTGGGGTGCGGACAACTACGTCCGGCTCGACCCCGCGGCCGGTCCCGCGCACGTGTTCACCGTCAGCGGCAGATAGCGGCCCCGGAACCAGCGCACGGGGCCCGGTGGAGCCGCTGCTCCGCCGGAGCCCCGCCGTGTCCGAAACGCCTGTTGAACCGACGTCGAACATTCTTGGTGGGGAGCATTAGATGAGCAAAGACGAGCCCGGCCCCGGCGGACGCGGTCACGCCGAACACGGTCCGCTCGCCCCGGCCACCGGGGCCGCCACCGGCCCGCTGATGTCCTCCGGCGGCACCAGTGATCCCCACTGGTACAAGCACGCCGTCTTCTACGAGGTGCTCGCCCGGGGCTTCTTCGACTCCAACGGCGACGGCACCGGCGACCTCGCCGGTCTGGTGCAGAAGCTGGACTACCTCCAGTGGCTGGGCATCGACTGCGTGTGGCTGCTGCCGATGTACGAGTCGCCCCTGCGCGACGGCGGCTACGACATCTCCGACTACTTCAAGATCCTCCCGGAGTTCGGCCGCACCGCCGACTTCGTGGAGCTCCTGGACGAGGCGCACCGGCGCGGGATCCGGGTCATCACCGACCTGGTCATGAACCACACCAGCGACCAGCACCCGTGGTTCAAGGCCTCCCGCGAGGACCCGGACGGGCCCTACGGGGACTTCTACGTGTGGTCGGACACCGACGACCGCTACGACGGGGCCCGCATCATCTTCGTCGACACCGAGACGTCCAACTGGACCTACGACGAGGTCCGCGGCCAGTACTACTGGCACCGGTTCTTCTCCCACCAGCCCGACCTCAACTTCGAGAACCCGGCCGTCCAGGAGGCGATCCTGGAGGTCCTGCGCTACTGGCTGGACCTGGGCATCGACGGGTTCCGCCTGGACGCCGTGCCCTACCTGTACGAGCGCGAGGGCACCAACTGCGAGAACCTCAAGGAGACGCACGAGTTCCTCAAGCGCGTGCGCGCCGAGGTGGACCGGCTCTACCCCGACCGCGTGCTGCTGAGCGAGGCCAACCAGTGGCCGTCCGACGTCGTCGACTACTTCGGCGACTTCGAGTCCGGCGGCGACGAGTGCCACATGAACTTCCACTTCCCGCTGATGCCGCGCATGTTCATGGCGGTCCGGCAGGAGCAGCGCTTCCCGATCTCGGAGATCCTCGCCCAGACGCCGCCGATCCCCCGCAACTGCCAGTGGGCGATCTTCCTGCGCAACCACGACGAGTTGACCCTGGAGATGGTCACCGACGAGGAGCGCGACTACATGTACTCCGAGTACGCCAAGGAACCCCGCATGCGCGCCAACGTGGGGATCCGCAGGCGGCTCGCACCCCTGCTGGACAACGACCGCAACCAGATCGAGCTGTTCACGGCCCTGCTGCTGTCCCTGCCGGGCTCGCCCGTCCTGTACTACGGCGACGAGATCGGCATGGGCGACAACATCTGGCTGGGCGACCGCGACGCCGTGCGCACGCCCATGCAGTGGAGCTCGGACCGCAACGCCGGGTTCTCCAAGGGCGACCCGGCCCGCCTGTACCTGCCGCTGATCATGGACCCGGTCTACGGGTACCAGGCGCTCAACGTGGAGTCCCAGCGCGACAACCCCGGCTCGCTGCTGCACTGGACGCGGCGCATGATCCAGATCCGCAAGCGCCACCCCGTGTTCGGCACCGGCGCCTTCACCGAGCTCAACGCCACCAACCCGAGCGTGCTGGCCTTCATCCGCGAGCACGGCGACGACCGGATGCTCTGCGTCAACAACCTGTCGCGGTATCCGCAGCCCGTGGAGCTGGACCTGGGGCGCTACGCCGGGGTCGCCCCGGTGGAGTGCGTGGGCGGTGTGCGCTTCCCCGAGATCGGGGAACTGCCCTACCTGCTCACCCTGCCCGGGCACGGCTTCTACTGGTTCCAGCTGCCCGCCACCGCCGACCGGGAGCCCTCGGGCACGGGCCGGGACGGCATGCCTTCCTACGGACTGCCCGAGGCCGGGGCCCGGGTGCACGCCACCTTCGAGATCTCGCCGGTGTCGGCGGCCGCGACCCGGCCGCACGCACCGGACCACCCAGTGAGCACGACGTCCAGCATCCAGGCCGGGTTCTCCCCCGCGTTCGGTGACGGCGCCCGCACCCCCTCCCACGGGAGCGCGGTGCGCGCCTCGGGCCCCTCCGGCCCGGCCGCGGAGCGCACGGGCCGGGGTGGGGGCGAGAAGGGAAACGGGTCGCTCTGACATGTCCCAACTCGAAGAACTCCTGGCCGTCTGGCTACCGAGACAGCGCTGGTTCTCCGGCAAGGGGATCCCCATCCGCCAGATCCGGGTCGAGAGCAGGCACACGCTGGTGACGTCGGGCCCCGACGGCCCGGACCTGAGCGTCCTGGTCCTCCAGGCCGGGCAGCGGGGCCGCAGCTCCCGCTACCAGGTGCTGCTGGGCTCGCGGCCGCCGCGCTCCCTGCCGCCGGACCTGGCGCGCGTGGCCATCGGCGTGTGCCAGGTGGCGGGCGGCAGACCCAGGGTGGTCTACGACGCCGCCCACGACGAGGAGCTGACCCGGATGCTCCTGGAGCGGTTCGCCGCCCCCACCGGGGCCGAACCCTCCGGAAAGGTGCGCTTCCGCAGCCTGCCGGGCGACAGCATCCGCACCGGTTCGGCCGGGCGGCTGCTCACCGGCGAGCAGTCCAACACGTCGCTGGTCTTCGGCGAGGACTACGTCCTCAAGACCTTCCGCAGGCTCTGGCCCGGACCCAACCCGGACCTGGAGCTGAACATGGCCCTGTCGGGGACCCCGTACGTGGCCCGGCCGTGCGGGTGGATCGAGGCCGACCTGGTCGGGCACTCCACGCCCACGACGCTGGCCATGCTCCAGACCTACATCCCGCACGCCACGGACGGCTGGGTGCTCGCCACCGCCAACGTGCGCGCCCTGCTGGAGGGGTCCGGGGACAGGCGCGAGTCCGCGTTCACCGGCGAGGCGGCCCGGCTGGGCCGCACCACCGCCGAGGTGCACCGGTCGCTGGCCCGGACCCTGCCCACGGACGTGCTCACCCCGACGGGCGCGGCCGAGATGGCCGACGCCATGGTCGAGCGCCTGGCTATGGCCAGCGCCGAGGTGCCGGAGCTGGCCGAGCACGCGCCCCGGGTGATGGAGGCCTACGCCGACTTCTCCGAGGTGGACGAGCCGCTGCCGATACAGCGCATCCACGGCGACTACCACCTGGGGCAGGCGATCCGGACCGGATCCGGGTGGGTGCTGCTGGACTTCGAGGGCGAACCCACCGTGCCGGTGCGCGACCGCCAGCGCCTGTCCAGCCCGCTGCGGGACGTGGCGGGGATGCTCCGCTCCTTCGACTACGCGGCCGGGTACCTGCTGATCGGGCACCCGGGCGACCCCGGTCTGGAGTGGGCGGCCCGCTCCTGGGCCCGGCACAACCGGGAGGCGTTCTGCCGGGGCTACGCCGACGGCGGAGGGGCCGACCCGGAGAAGCACCTGGCGGTCCTGCGGGCCTTCGAGTTCGACAAGGCCGTGTACGAGGTGCTGTACGAGGCCCGGAACCGGCCGAACTGGCTGCGGGTCCCGCTGGATTCCATCGCCACCGCCGCCGCGCCTCCCGTTCCCGGATAGGCGGTGTCCGGTGAAAGTTCGCTTGGCCCCTGGGGGTGGGGCTCGGGCGTCGGCGGGGTTCTGGAGGTGCCGGAGGCGGGTTCGCGAGGAACGAGCCAACCCGCCGAAGGCGCCGAAGGTTCTCGCCCTTGAGGCGCCCGAGCACGGGGCGAAGCGAAGCGGAGCCCCGAAGAGCACGGCCGCCTCCCGAGCACGGCGGCCGCCGCTTCGACCACCACGCCCCCCCGATCCGTCCGCACGAGTACCACGGAGCCCGCATTGACCTCGCCCCGCAGCGAACAACGTCCGCGTGCCAGCGCAGCCAAGACCGCGACGAACGGGAAGAGCCCGAAGAAGAAGGCCGTGGAGAGCATCCCGGTCGTGGAGGAGGTGTCGGTCGCCGAAACGGCGGCCGCGGTGGAACCCGCCGCCGTGAAGCCCGCCGGGGGCGGGGCGGCCAATGCGGGCAGGAAGGCCGCGACGGCGAAGACGGCTGGGAGGGCCCCGGCCGCGAAGCGGGCCCCGGCCTCCTCGAAGGGCAGGGCCTCCGCCGACGGGAAGGCCGAGGCGAACGGGAAGGCCGCGGCGACCAGGGCCCCGGCCGCATCCCGGCGCAAGGGGCCCGACCCCGAACTGGTCGCCGCCCTGGACCGGCTGGTGGACGGCCACCACCACGACCCGCACGCGCTGCTGGGCGTGCACGCCGAGGGCCGGGGCACCGTCGTGCGGGCCCTGCGGCCGGGCGCGGTGGAGGTGCACGCCGTCCTGGCCGACGGCTCGCGGCTGCGCCTGGACCACCTGCACCGGGGCGTGTTCTCCGCGAAGGTGTCCCGGAGCAGGCTCGGCTCCGTGCCCGACTACCGGATCAGCGCCCGCTACGAGGACGGCGCCGAGCACGTGGCCGCCGACCCGTACCGGTTCGCGCCGACCCTGGGCGAGCTGGACCTGCACCTGATCGGCGAGGGCCGCCACGAGGAGCTGTGGAACGCCCTCGGAGCGCACGTGCGGGTCGAGGACACCGCGATGGGCGAGGTGGCCGGCGCCCGGTTCGCGGTGTGGGCGCCGGACGCGCGGGGCGTGCGGATGATCGGCGACTTCAACCACTGGAGCGGCGTCGGGCACCCGATGCGGAGCCTGGGCTCCAGCGGCGTGTGGGAGCTGTTCGTGCCCGGGATCGGCGAGGGCGGCCTGTACAAGTTCCAGGTCCTGGGCGCCGACGGGCACTGGCGTGACAAGGCCGACCCCATGGCGCGGTGCACTCAGATGCCGCCCGCGACCGCCTCCGTGGTCACCTCCTCCACGCACGTGTGGTCCGACCAGGAGTGGATGGCCGAGCGCAAGGGCGTGGAGCAGCACCGGGCGCCGATGAGCGTGTACGAGGTGCACCTGGGCTCTTGGCGGCCCGGACTGGGCTACGCCGAACTGGCCGAGGAACTGGTCGCGTACGTGACCGACATGGGGTTCACGCACGTGGAGTTCCTGCCCGTGGCGGGGCACCCCTACGACGGCTCCTGGGGATACCAGGTGACCTCGTACTACGCGCCCACGCCCCGGTTCGGCACGCCGGACGAGTTCCGCCACCTGGTGGACGCCCTGCACCGCGCGGGCGTCGGCGTGCTGCTGGACTGGGTGCCCGCGCACTTCCCGAAGGACGAGTGGGCGCTGGCCCGCTTCGACGGGAGCGCGCTGTACGAGCACCCCGACCCCCGCCGGAGCGAGCACCCGGACTGGGGGACGCTGATCTTCAACTACGGGCGGACCGAGGTGCGCAACTTCCTCGTGGCCAACGCCCTGTACTGGCTGGAGGAGTTCCACGTCGACGGCCTGCGGGTGGACGCGGTGGCCTCGATGATCTACCTGGACTACTCGCGCGACTCCGGGGCCTGGGAGCCGAACGTGTTCGGCGGCAGGGAGAACCTGGAGGCGATCGACTTCCTCAAGGAGCTCAACACCACCGTCTACCGGCGCAACCCGCACGTGGCGATGATCGCGGAGGAGTCCACCGCCTACACGGGCGTGACCACTCCGGTGGACCACGGCGGGCTCGGCTTCGGGTTCAAGTGGAACATGGGGTGGATGCACGACACCCTGGAGTACGTCAAGAAGGAGCCGGTCCACCGCCAGTACCACCACGACGACGTCACGTTCTCGATGGTCTACGCCTACAGCGAGAACTACGTGCTGCCGCTGTCGCACGACGAGGTGGTGCACGGCAAGCAGTCGCTGTTCAACAAGCCGCCCGGCGACGAGTGGCAGCGGTCGGCGACCCTGCGCGCGCTCCTGGCGTTCATGTGGTCCCACCCGGGCAAGCAGCTGCTGTTCATGGGCGGGGAGATCGCCCAGGGCGACGAGTGGTCGCACCGGGAGGGCGTGCCGTGGTGGCTGCTCCAGTTCGAGCACCACGCGGGGGTGCAGCGCCTGGTGCGGACGCTCAACGAGACCTACCGGCCGCGGGCCGCGCTGTGGTCGCGGGACACCGAACCGGCGGGCTTCACCTGGCTGGACGGCGGTGACCGCGAGGGGAACACGCTGTCGTACCTGCGCCACGGCGACGACGGCTCGGTGCTCGCCTGCGCGGTGAACTTCTCGCCGGTGCCCCGTACCGGGCGGCGGATGGGACTGCCCTCCGGGGGCCGCTGGAACGCGGTGCTCAACACCGACGAGGCGCGCTTCGGCGGGTCGGACCACCCGGCGCCCGCACGCGTGGACGCCGAGCCCGTGCCCTGGGACGGGCAGCCGTTCTCGGCGGAGGTCGCCCTGCCCCCGCTCGGTGCGGTCTGGTTCGAGCCCGAGGCCCAGTAGGGCCCACGGTGCGGCGCCCGGGCCCTTCAGCCCGGGCGCCGAACTGTGTATCTTATACACTGTATTCGATACACAGTTGAGGAGCGTCGTTGTGGCAAGTACCGAGATCCGGACCTTCCGCGAGGACGACCGCGCCGAACTGCGGGCGCTGTTCGCCCGTGCGGGCGAGGGGTCGCCGTCGGGAACGCTCTGGGGACACCTTCCGTCCGAGGCCGCGATCTACCTGGATCCCTACATGGACCACGTGCCCGAATCGCTGCTGGTCGCCCTGGTCGACGGACGGATGGCGGGCTACCTGACCGGCTGCCCCGACCCCTCCGCGATGCCCGGGGAGAGTGAGCTCGTGGACCGCGCGATCCGGGAGCACCGGCTCGCGCTGCGACGAGGACCGGCGGCCTTCTTCGCCCGGGCCCTGCTGGACACGGCGGTGTCCGCCCTCCGGCGCAGACCGACCGCGGGCGAGCTCTCGGACCCGCGCTGGCCCGCCCACCTGCACGTCAACGTCGAGTCCCGGGCACGCGGCACCGGCGTGGGCGCCGCTCTGGTGCGCGAGTGGCAGGAGCGGCTGCGCGAGCAGGGATCCCGCGGCTGCCACCTGCAGACCCTCGTGGAGAACACCGGCGCCGTGCGCTTCTTCGCGCGGGCCGGGTTCGAACCCCACGGACCGGCCCCCGTGGTGCCGGGCGTGCGCTTCGAGGGAGGGCACGTGCACCAGCGGACCATGGTGTGGAGCCCGTCGGCCTCCCGGCCCTGAGAGGCCGCGCTCACGGACGAACGCCTGACCGGCCGTCGGGAACACCCACCGCGGCCGACCGCCGGACCGCGCGTTCGCGGTTGGGGCGTCCGCGCCGACCGGCGGCCGGGGCCCGGGCGCCGCTCTGGTGCGCGAGCGGTGGGGGCGGCGGAAGCGGAACAGGGGCGAAAACCTCCGCGACGGGCCCTTCCCCTCACCGCCGCCGCGTGCTTGTGTGTCCTGCACCACAGGCACGACCGCTGGGAGACCGCGTGTCCGACAACAGCCAGAGTTTCGTCCGGGTGCTGGGAAGGGGTGACGTCCTCGCCCTCGGCTTCGGCGCGATGATCGGTTTCGGCTGGATCGTGCTGGTGGGCGACTTCGTCGGCGCGGCGGGCAGCGCGGGCGCGGCGCTGGCCTTCGTGGTCGGCGGAGTCATCATGGCCTTCGTCGGCCTCACCTACGCCGAACTCGTCGCCGCGATGCCGCACGCGGGCGGGGAGCACCACTACGCCATGCGCGCCATCGGCCCCAAGGGGGCCTTCACCGCCTCCTGGGCCATGATCCTGGGCTACGTCTCCGTCGTCGCCTTCGAGGCCGTGGCCGTCCCCCGGACCCTCGTCTACCTCTTCCCCGACATGGCGGTCGTCCGCCTGTGGACCGTCGCCGGGTACGACGTCCACGCCAGCCTGGTCGCCGTCGGCGTGGCCGCAGCCGTGCTGATGACCGCCGTCAACTACGTCGGCATCAGGCCCGCGAGCGTCTTCCAGACCATCGCGGTGCTGTTCCTGCTGGTCACCGGGGCCGCCATGGTCACCGGCGCGTTCGTCGGCGGGTCCGTGGACAACATGCGGCCGCTGTTCGACGGCGGCGTCCCGGGCATGTTCGTGGTCCTGGTGGCGGTCCCGTTCCTCTTCGTCGGCTTCGACGTCATCCCGCAGTCGGCCTCCGAGATCAGGCTCCCGTACCGCATGGTCGGCACCCTGCTGGTGCTGTCGGTGTTCTGTGCGACCGCCTGGTACGTGATGGTCGTGCTGACGGCGGGCTCGGGCCTGGGCCCGGCCGAACTGGCGGACTCGGAACTGGCCTCCGCCGACGCCGTCGCCGCCATGTGGGACAGCGCGGCCATGGGCAACCTGCTCGTCCTCGGCGGCATCGCGGGCCTGCTCACCAGCTGGAACGCCTTCCTCATCGGCGGTAGCCGCCTCATCTACGCCATGGCCGCCTCGCGGATGCTCCCGGCCTGGTTCGGCCGCCTGCACCCGCGCTTTCGCACCCCGTCCAACGCCGTGCTGTTCGTCGGCGCGCTCTCCCTGGTGTCGCCGTTCTTCGGCGAGCCGATGCTGGGCTGGCTGGTCAACGCCGGCGGCCTGAACATCGTGGTCGGCTTCGTCACCGTGGTGGTCAGCTTCCTCGTGCTGCGCCGCCGCGAACCCGCCATGGAGCGGCCCTTCACCGTTCCGGCGGGCGTCCCCGTCGGAACGGTGGCCCTCGTACTGTCCGTGGGACTGCTCCTGCTCTACCTGCCCGGCATGCCCGCGGCGCTGAGCTGGCCCAACGAGTGGCTGATGGTGCTCGTGTGGTGGGTGGCCGGGGCCGCCCTGATGTGGCGACTGCCCCGGATCACCGCGGGGCCCGACGCGGAGCGGCGCCTGGTCGAGGTGATGGACGCGCGCTCCCGCCGGGCCCCTCGGGCCTGACGGACGCCGCCGTGCGCTCCGCCGGTGCGCACGGCGGCGGGTTCCTACCGCCCGCGCGCGTGCCAGCCGGAGAGGCGGGCGACCGCCTCGTCCAGCACCTCGTCCCTCTTGCAGAACGCGAACCGCAGCAGATGCGCGCCCTCCTCCTGACGGTCGTAGAACACCTGGGCGGGCACCGCCGCCACCCCGGCCTCCCGGGGCAGCGCGCGGGCCACCTCCACCCCGTCGGCGTACCCGAGCGGGCGGATGTCGGCCATGACGAAGTAGGTGCCCTCGCACGCGTCCACCTCGAAACCGGCCCCGGTCAGCCCCTCCACCAGGCGGTCGCGCTTGCCCTGGAGGGCGGTGCGCTGGGCGGCGACCCACCCCTCCTCCCGGTCGATGGCCTCGGCCGTGGCCAGCTGGAGGGCGCCGTTCGCGGAGAAGGTGAGGAACTGGTTCACCGTGCGCACCGCTGTGACCAGCGGTTCGGGCCCCATCACCCAGCCGGTCTTCCACCCGGTCACCGCGAACATCTTGCCGACCGAGGACACCGACAGCGTCCGCTCGCGCATGCCCGGCAGGGTGGCCAGCGGCACGTGCGGCCGCCCGTCGAAGGTGAGGAACTCGTACACCTCGTCGGTGAACGCGATCAGGTCGTGCTCGCGGCACACCCGCGCGACCTCTTCCAGCTCCTCGGCGGTGAACACGGTCCCCGTGGGGTTGTGCGGCGTGTTCACCAGCACCATCCGGGTGCGGGGGCCCACGGCCGCGCGCAGCTCGGCGGGGTCGAAGGTGAAGCGGCCGGTCACGGGGTCCGGCCGCAGCGTCACCGGCCTGCGCACCCCGCCCGCCAGCGTGATCGTGGCGGCGTAGGAGTCGTACATCGGCTCGAAGACGATCACCTCGTCTCCGCGCTCCACCAGGGCGAGCATCGCGGCCGCGATCCCGGCGGTGGCGCCGACGGTCACGTAGACCTCGGTGTCCGGGTCCAGTTCGATGCCGTAGTGGCGGGCCCGGTACCGGCTCACCGCCCGCCGCAGCTCGGGACGGCCCGGCCCGGGCGGGTACTGGTTCACCCCCTCCAGGATGTGCCCGGAGGCGGCCTCCAGCAGGGAGCGGGGACCGTCGGTGTCGGGGAATCCCTGCCCCAGGTTGACCGATCCGGTCTCCACGGCCAGCCGCGTCATCTCGGCGAAGACCGTCTCGCCGTACACGCGCATTCGTTCGATCAGCGGTTCATCCACCCGACGAGCGTATCCACCCGCCCGGTCGGGGTGCCAGGAACGGGGACGCCGACGGGGCGGGTCCCCGGGAGGACCCGCCCCGTCCGCCGCCCGCCTACAGCAGCAGGCTCAGCACCATCCACGTCACGGGACCGGCGATCAGCAGCGAGTCCAGGCGGTCCATGAGGCCGCCGTGCCCGGGCATGAACCTGCCCATGTCCTTGACCCCGAGGTCGCGCTTGAACAGCGACTCGATGAGGTCTCCGACGGTGGCGGCCAGCACGACGGCCAGGCCCAGGACCACGCCGACCCACCACGGGCCGTCCAGCATGAGCGTCACGCACAGCGCACCCGCCACGGCGCAGCCCACGACCGATCCGCCGAAGCCCTCCCAGGTCTTGTTGGGGCTGATCACCGGCGCCATCTTGTGCCGGCCCAGCAGGATTCCGGCGAAGTACCCGCCGATGTCGCTGGAGATCGTCACCACGATGAACGTGACCAGGCGGTACTGGCCGTCCTCGGGATGGGAGATGAGCAGCAGCCACGTGCCGAAGAGGAACGGCAGGTACACCAGGGTGAACAGGTTGGCCGCGACGTCGGCCACGAACCCTTCCGTACCTCCGCGCAACCGCCACACCAGAGCGACGATCGCGGTCAGCGCGGTCGTGCCCACCAGCCAGTCGGTTCCCCCGAAGTAGGCGGCGACCTGCATGGCCACGCCGCCGACGGCCAGCGGCGCCACTGCCAGGCCCATGCCCTTGCCCGCGAACGCCCGGTTGACCTCGCGCAGGCCGATCAGCACCCCCAGGGAGGTGATGATCGTGAACAGCTGGGGGAGAGGGAAGATGGAGAAGAACACGAGGGCGCCCAGGGCGCACCCGCTGGCGATGGCCACCGGGAGGTTGCGGCCCGTCCGGACCGGCTCACCCCCCGGTTTGTGCAGCACGAAGCGCTGCCCGTCCGGATCGGGACCGCCCTGCGGCCCGCCGCCGGGTCTGTGCTCGGGCGAGCGGTCATCGCCTCCCGAGTCGCTGGAGGAAGGAGGGGTCACCGGCTAAACCTCGAGCAGTTCCGATTCCTTGTGCTTCAGCAGCTCGTCGACGGACGCGACGTACTTCGAAGACAGTTCGTCCAGCTCGGCCTGGGCGCGGTGCGCCTCGTCCTCGCCGATGTCGCCGGACTTGACGGCCTTCTCGAAGGTGTCCTTGGCACGGCGGCGGACGTTGCGGATCGAGACCTTGCTGTCCTCGGCCTTGGTCCGCGCGACCTTGACGTACTCCTTGCGGCGCTCCTCGGAAAGATCGGGGAAGACCACGCGGATGACCTGGCCGTCGTCGGAGGGGTTCACGCCCAGGTCGCTGTTGCGGATGGCGTTGATGATGTCGGTGCGCGAGTTGACGTCGAACGGAGAGATGACCACCATGCGCGGCTCGGGGACCGAGAAGGAGGCCAGCTGGTTGATCGGCGTCCGGGCGCCGTAGTAGTCGACGGTGATCTTGTTGAAGGTCGCCGGGGTGGGGCGGCCGGTGCGGATCGTGGCGAAGTCCTCCTTCGCGACGGTCACGGCCTTCTCCATCTTCTCCTCGGCCTCGAGGAGGGTCTCTTCGATCATGTGGGCGCTCCCTGGTGTCGTGGCTTGCTGTGGTCGCGGAGGCTGTCTAGACCGGGGTCGGCCCGACGATGGTGCCGATCTTCTCACCGCGTACCGCGCGCAGGATGTTGCCCTGGCTCATCAGGTCGAACACGACGATGGGCAGCCCGTTGTCCATGCACAGGCTGACCGCGGTGGCGTCCATGACCTTGAGGCCGCGGGTGAGGACCTCGTTGTAGTTGAGCTTGTCGAACTTGACCGCGTCGGGGTTGCGCTGGGGGTCGGAGTCGTAGACCCCGTCGACCTGGGTGCCCTTGAGGACCGCCTGCGCGCCGATCTCCAGCGCGCGCTGGGCGGCGGTGGTGTCGGTCGAGAAGAACGGTGCGCCCAGACCGGCGCCGAAGATGACCACGCGGCCCTTCTCCAGGTGGCGGACGGCGCGGCGGGGGATGTAGGCCTCGGCGACCTGGCTCATGTGGATCGCGGTCTGCACGCGGGTGTCCACACCGAGCCGCTCCAGGAAGTCCTGGAGGGCGAGGCAGTTGATGACGGTGCCGAGCATGCCCATGTAGTCGGCGCGGCCGCGCTCGATGCCGCCCTCGGTGAGCTGGGCGCCGCGGAACATGTTGCCGCCGCCGACGACCACCGCGACCTGGATGCCCTCGGAGACCGCCTCGGCGATGGACTCGGCCACGTACTGGACGACCTCGGGGTCGATGCCCAGGCCGCCGCCGCCCGCGAACGCCTCGCCGGAGAGTTTGAGCATCACGCGCTTCCAGCCGGACCCGTGCATCGCCGGTTCGGTGCTCGTCACTTCGTTCACAGCCTGTGGCCTCCCTTGTCGTCCCCGAGCGGCACAGGGTCCCCCGAGTGTTCCTCGCCGCGGCCGGCCGGGCTCACGCGCCCCGCCACCCGCCCATATCCACCGAAGGTGCCGGGGAGCAGTCTCCCCGGCACCTCCATCATCTCAAAACCCTCAGGCCTGGCCGACCTTGAAGCGGACGAAGCGCTTGACGGTCACGCCGGCCTCGTCGACGACCTTCTGGACCGTCTTCTTGTTCTCCTTGACGAACGGCTGGCCGAGCAGCGTCACGTCCTTGAAGTAACCGTTGAGGCGGCCCTCCACGATCTTGGGGATGGCCTGCTCGGGCTTTCCCTCCTCGCGGGTGGTCTGCTCGGCGATGCGGCGCTCGTTCTCCACGACCTCGGCGGGGACGTCGTCCCGGCCGATGTACTGCGGGGCCAGCGCGGCGATCTGCTGGGCGAGGTCCTTGCCGACCTCCTCGTCAGCCTTGTCCAGCTCGACCAGGACGCCCATGGTGGGGGGCAGGTCCGGGTCGGACTTGTGGAGGTAGCTGGCGACGTAGGCGCCCTCGAACTTGGCGAAGCGGCGGAACTCCAGCTTCTCGCCGATGACCGCGCTCTTGGCCTCGATGAAGGCCTGGAGGGTCTTGCCCGGCTCGATCTCGGCGGCGGCGACGGTGGCGAGGTCGTCGCTGTCCTGGGCGGCGACGAAGTCGGCGACCTGGTTCACCAGCGCGATGAACTGGTCGTTCTTGGCGACGAAGTCGGTCTCGCAGTTGAGCTCGACGAGGGTGGCCTTGCCTTCGGACTCCTGCTTGAGGACGACCATGCCCTGGGCGGCGGTGCGCTCGGCGCGCTTGCCGACGTCCTTGGCACCCTTGACGCGCAGGGCCTCGACGGCCTTGTCGAAGTCGCCGTCGGCCTCGGTCAGGGCCTTCTTGCAGGCCATCATGCCGGCGCCGGTCATGTCGCGCAGCTTCTTGACGTCCGCGGCGGTGAAGTTCGCCATGACTGTTCTCGGATTCCCTTGGAGTGGAGAGTCTGTACGGAAAGTGGAGCTGATCCGGTCCCGGGCACCGAGCGGCCGCCCCGCCGGGAGCGGCGGGGCGGCGACGGTGCTCGGGGGCACGGGACTACTCGGCGTCGGGGGCCTTCGCGGGCGCGTCGACCGGGGAGTCCTCGGAGGTGGCCTCGGCCGGGGCCTCGGCGGCGACCTCGTCGGCCGGGGCGACGGCGGCGGTCTCGGCCGGAGCCTGCTCGGCGGCGGTCTCGGCGGCCTCGACGGGAGCCTGCTCGGCGGGGGCCTCGGCCGAGTCGGCCTTGCCCTCCAGGAGCTCGCGCTCCCACTCGGCCAGGGGCTCCTCGGCGGACTTGCGCTCGCCGGAGGCCTCGGAGGCGCCGGAGCGGGCCATGAGACCGTCGGCGACGGCGTCGGCGACCACGCGGGTGAGCAGGCTGACGCTGCGGATGGCGTCGTCGTTACCCGGGATCGGGTAGTCGACCTCGTCCGGGTCGCAGTTGGTGTCCAGGATGGCCACCACCGGGATGTTCAGCTTGCGAGCCTCGCTGATCGCGATGTGCTCCTTCTTGGTGTCCACGATCCAGACCGCGCTGGGCACGCGGGACATGTCGCGGATACCGCCGAGGGTGCGCTCCAGCTTCTCCTTCTCACGGCGAAGGTTGAGGAGCTCCTTCTTGGTGAGCGAGGAGCCGGCGACGTCGTCGAAGTCGATCTCCTCCAGCTCCTTGAGGCGCTGGAGCCGCTTGTGCACGGTGGAGAAGTTGGTGAGCATGCCGCCCAGCCAGCGCTGGTTGACGTAGGGCATGCCGACGCGGCGGGCCTGCTCGTCGATGGCCTCCTGCGCCTGCTTCTTGGTGCCGACGAACAGGACGGTGCCGCCGTGGGCGACCGTCTGCTTGACGAACTCGTAGGCGCGGTCGATGTAGGCCAGCGACTTCTGGAGGTCGATGATGTAGATGCCGTTGCGCTCGGTGAAGATGAAGCGCTTCATCTTGGGGTTCCAGCGACGGGTCTGGTGCCCGAAGTGGACGCCGCTCTCCAGGAGCTGGCGGATCGTCACGACTGTGGCCATGACCTGGTCCTCCTTGAGGTGGCGGGGAGGGACCCCGCCCTCGGTTGTTCCTGACGCCCCGGCCGTACCGCCGCACCGCCCGGAGGCGGCACGGACCGCGGGTGCGGCCCCTCGCTGAGGAGGCTCGTGGACGTGCGTATTGTGATCGGCCCGACGGGCCACAGATGATTCTATCCTCCATCGGGAATACGTCGGGACCTGCGCCGCGTCGCGCCCCTTCCGCGGCGGGGCCGTCCACAGGCGCCGACTCCCCCTGGCGTCGCGGCCCCCGCGCCCGGACCCTGGAGGTATGGCCCCCTCGCTGCTCCTGACCCTGTCCCTGGCGCTCTCGCTCCTGTCCCCGCACCACCCCGCCGAGGCCGACTGGCGCTGGCCGGTGGACCCGCCGGTCGAGGTGCTGCGCCCCTTCGACCCGCCCGAACAGCGCTGGCTGCCCGGGCACCTGGGCGTGGACCTGGCCGCGGAGCCCGGCCGGGAGGTCCGCGCGGCCGGGGCCGGGCGGGTGCACTTCGCGGGCCGGGTGGCGGGCGCACCGCTGGTGAGCGTGGCGCACGGCGACCTGCGCACCACCTATCTGCCGGTGGAGTCCGACCTGGCCCGCGGCGACCCGGTCGCCGCCGGGGACGTCCTGGGCACGCTCGCCGCCGCGCCGCCGCACTGCCCGGACCGGCCCTGCCTGCACTGGGGCCTGCTCCGCGGCGACGCCTACCTCGACCCGCTCTCCCTGCTCGGCCTGGGGCGGTTCCGCCTGCTGCCGGTCCCGCCGACCGCGTCGCCGCACGGGAGCGGACGGCCCCGCCGGAGCCGCACCGGCCTTGGAGCGGACGGCTCCCGGGCGCCGGGCCGCCCCGTGCGCGCGGTGTCGCGTCCGCGCCCGCCCGACCACCGCCGCGGAGAGGGACGCGGGCACACGGTACGCCGACCGGACACGTGACCCCACACCGCTTCGGCCGCGCATCCGGCGGGGGGACACGGACGCACGGTACGCAGGCCGGGCGCGCCGGGGCGAGCCCGAGGCGGCGCGGGGAGCGGTCAGGCGCGGGGGTGGGCCCGGCGGTAGGTGTCGCGCAGGCGCTCCACGGACACGTGGGTGTAGATCTGCGTGCTGCGCGGGCTGGCGTGGCCCAGGAATTCCTGCACGCTGCGCAGGTCGGCGCCGCCGTTGAGCAGGTGGGTGGCCGCGCTGTGCCGCAGACCGTGCGGCGCGCTGTCCGCGCCGACGGCGCGCAGGTGGGCGTGCACGTCCTCGCGGGCCTGGCGGACGCCCAGGCGGCCGCCCCGCGCCCCCAGGAACAGCGCGGAGCCGCTGGCGGCGCCCGCCATCTCCGGGCGTCCGCCGGACAGCCAGGCGTCGAGGGCGTCCAGGGCCGGACCGCCCACGGGGACCGTGCGCTCCTTGGCCCCCTTGCCCAGGACCCGCACGGTGTCGCGTTCGCGGTCCACGTCGGCGAGGTCCAGGGCGCACAGCTCGGCGACGCGCACACCGGTGGCGTAGAGCGTCTCCACCACCGCGCGGCGGCGCAGGCCGGTCGGGGTCTGCTCGGTCTCCCCCGCGAGCGCCGCGGCGGCCTGGCGCTCGTCGAGCACCGTGGGCAGGGAGCGCTGCTGCGCCGGGCTGGCCAGGCGCGGGCCGGGGTCCGCCGCCAGCACGCCCTCGCGGTGCAGGAACCGGGTGAACGCGCGGACCGCGGCCACGCGGCGGGCCACGGAGGCGCGGCCGACGCCCGCGTCGCGGGCACGGGACAGCCACCCGCGTACCAGGTCCACGTCCAGGTCCCGCACGTCCCGCCCCCGCTCCTCCAAGTACGCGAGGAGGGAGCGCAGGTCGGCCAGGTAGCCGCGCACGGTGTGGGGCGAGCGCCCCAGCTCGCCCGACAGGTGCGCGGCGAAGCGCTCCAGCACGCCTACCTCCCGGAGGGCAGGCAGGCGACCCCCTCGACCTCCACGAGGTAGGTGGGGTCGACCAGGCCGCTCACCTCCACCAGGGAAGCGGCGGGCAGGTGTCCGTCGGGCAGGCACTCGACCAGGGCCGAGCGGAACTCCTCCAGGTCGGAGATGTGGCGCAGGTAATAGGTGAGCTTGACCAGGTGGCCCAGGTCCGCGCCGTGGCGGGACAGGACGGCCTCCAGGTTGCGGAAGATCTGGCGCGTCTGCCCCCCGACGTCCCCGGCGACCTCTCCCCCGGGCCCCTCGGGGGTCTGTCCGGAGACGAACAGCAGCGGCCCGTCCGCCACCAGGGCGTCACTGTAGGGTTTGGTCATGGCGTCACCGTACCCGTCCCGCGGGGTGCGTTACCGTCGCCGCACGCCGGTCCGCGTGCCGCCCCGGCCGGGACCGCGTACCGGCTTCTCCTCGCGCGCCGGAGAGCCGGACGGGCGTGCGCGGGCCACGGAGCGTACGCGGCGAGTGGGACGCGTCCGCGCCGGACCGTGCAGGCCGCGACCGTCAACGACGTCGTGAGGTGGAGCCCGGCCCCACCGGACCGGGCAGGCCGCGACGCTTCACCGCCTCAGCCCGGTATCTGTCCGGCGACCCCCGACCTCTGCGGACCGTCGGCGGACGCTGTGAGCGGGCCACCGACCGCGACCGTCCACGGCGCCCCACGGCCTCGACCGGGCAGCTGTCCGGCGGCACCGACCGCTGACCGCTGCGGCCCGACGGAGAACCCTGTGAACCGGTCACCGGCCCCGACCGCCTCCGCCCACTCACTGCGGCAGCCGCCAGCCCGCGGGGCAGCGCTCCACCAGCCCGGCCGCGGCCAGCATCCCCAGGGAGCGCAGGGTCCTCTCCAGACGGGTCCCGCTGGCCACGGCGATCACCGCAGGTCCGGCGCCGGACCGGGTCACCGCCGCCAGGACCCGGGCGCTGTCCTGGTCGAGCTCGGCCGACACCCGCAGCGGCCCGGTCTCCGGCGGCAGCTCCCCCAGCGCGCTCACCTGGGCGACGACGTCGTCCGCGCAGGTGACGCAACCCGCGTTCCAGTCGCGGAGCAGCAGGTGGCAGCCCACCGACATCGCCGAGGTGACCGGGCCGGGGACCGCCATCAGCACCCGGTTGAGCTCGGCGGCGTGCGAAGCGGTGTTGAGCGCCCCGCTGCGCCGTCCGGCCTCCACCACCACCGTGCCCGGGGTGAGCGCGGCGATCAGCCGGTTGCGGACCAGGAAGTCCGGTGCGCGCGGGGTGGCGCCCACCGGCCGCTCGCTCACCAGCACCCCGGTGCGGGCCACGTCGGCGAACAGGCCCGCGTGCCCGCGCGGGTAGTCCACGTCCAGCCCGCAGGCCAGCACCACGACCGTGCCGCCGTGGGCCTGGGCCGCCCGGTGCGCGGCCCCGTCGATCCCGTAGGCCCCGCCGGAGACCACCACGACCGCGCGCTCGGCCAGCTCGTAGGCCATCTCCGCCGCCACGTGCTCCCCGTAGGGCGTGGCCGAGCGCGCACCCACTACAGCCACCGAGCGCAGGCACAGGTGACGCAGGTCCCCCGCGCCGCGCACCCACAGTCCGTGCGAGCGCCGCCCGCCGGGCAGGTCCAGTTCGTCGAGGCGGCCGGGCCACTCGGGATCCCGCGGCGCCACGAAGCGGATGCCGGACGCCGCCGAGTCGCCGAGCAGTCCGTCGGCATCCACCGCCCGTGCCGCGGCGCCCCACCGTGCCCACCTGCGCTCCAGCAGGGTCTGCGCCTCCGGCCCCGGGCCGTCCTCCCCTGCTCCGACGGGCACCGTGGGCGGGTGCGCCCCCGCCACCAGCAGCGCCCACACCCGTTCCGCGCCGTGCTCGGCGAGCATCGCCCCCAGCCACAGGTCCCCCGGCAGGGCCACCGCCGTCAGGCAGGCCCGCGCCCGCGCGTCCGCCTCGTCCTCCGCGTCCCGCACCGTTCCCCCGCTCCCCTCCGTCGTGTCCGTGCTCACCACGCGCGCCCCGCCCAGAGCGCGAAGGCGTAGGCCGCCTCCTCCTCGCCGGGGCGGTCCCGGTCGGCGAGGTCGGCCAGGGTCCAGGCGACCCGCAGGGCGCGGTCCACCCCCCGGGCGCTGATCTGTCCGAGGTCCATCGCTCTGCCCAGCACCCGCAGCGCGGCCGACTCCACCGGGAACTCCCGGCGCAGCTGCGCCCCGGGGATGGCCGCGTTGGTGGTCCAGGGCGTGTGCGCCAGCCTTTCGGCGGCGCGGCCGCGGGCCTTCTCCACCCGGGCGGCCACCACCTCGGAGGACTCGGCGAAGACGCGGTCGGCGAGCAGCTCGGCCCTCGACACCGGTTCCAGCTCCACCTTGAGGTCGATCCGGTCCAGCAGGGGCCCGGACAGGCGGGAGAAGTAGCGGCGCCGCTCACCGGCGGGGCAGGTGCACAGGGCGCCGGGCTTGGCGCAGGGGCAGGGGTTGGCGGCCATCACCAGCTGGAAGCGGGCCGGGAAGGTCACCGTCGAGGAGGCGCGGGCCAGGACCACCTCGCCGCGCTCCAGGGGTTCGCGCAGGGAGTCCAGCACCCCGCGCCCGAACTGCGGGGCCTCGTCGACGAAGAGCACGCCGCGGTGGGCCTTGGACACCCAGCCGGGCGTGGGGTAGCCGCTGCCGCCGCCGATGATCGAGGCCCGGGTGGAGGTGTGGTGCGGCGCCGCGAAGGGAGGCGCGGTGACCAGGGGCGCGCCGGGCGGCAGCATGCCCGCCACGGAGTGGATCGCGGTGGCCTCCAGCGCCTCGGCGGGGCTGAGCGGGGGCAGCACGGTGGGCAGGCGTTCGGCGAGCAGGCTCTTGCCGGTGCCGGGAGGCCCCAGCATCATGAGGTTGTGGCCTCCGGCCGCGGCGATCTCGACCGCGCGGCGGGCCACCGGCTGGCCCAGGACGTCGGACAGGTCGGGTCCCTGGCCGCGCGGCTCCCGGGGACGGGGCGCGGCCTCCTCCTCGTGCGCCTCGGGGAAGTACTCCCCGCGCAGCCACTGGCACAGGTCCACCAGGCTGTCCACCGCCGTCACCTCGGCACCGGGCACCAACCGGGCCTCGGCGGCGTTCCCCCGCGCGACGACGAACCTGCGGTAACCCTGCGCGGCGGCCGACACGACCGCCGGGAGGACTCCCAGCACCGGCCGCGCCCGGCCGTCCAGCCCCAGTTCGGCGATGAGGACGCTGTCCTCCAGCCGCTCCACCGGCACCGAGCCCGCCGCGGCCAGGACGGCGGCGGCGATGGCCAGGTCGAACAGGCTCCCGGACTTGGGCAGGCTGGCCGGGGACAGGCTGATGACGATCTGGCCGCTGGGCCACTCCTCGCCGCTGTTGACGACGGCGGCGCGGATGCGGTCCCTGGCCTCGCGGAGCGCGGCGTCGGGCAGCCCCACCAGGGTCACCCCGAAGTCGCCGCCGCCCAGGTGCACCTCGACCTCGACGATGTGCCCCTGGACGCCCAGCAGGGCGATGCAGCGGGTACGGGCGAGCGTCATCATGCCATCCCCCGCTCATGGGAGACGAACACGCGCCCGCCGCTGATCAGGACGCAGACGCCGTCCACGCGCAGGGGGTGGGCGGGCACCCGGTGCCGGACCGCCCAGGCGTGTCCGAGGCGGCGCAGGCGGCGCCGCTTGTCGGGGGTGATGGCCTCCACCGGGTGCCCGTGCCGGACAGAGGTACGGGTCTTGACCTCCGCGACGACCAGGACGGGGCCGTCCCGGGCCACGATGTCGATCTCCCCGTCGGGGATGCGCCAGTTGCGGGCGACCACCCGCATCCCGGCGCGTCGGAGGAAGGCCACGGCGAGGTCCTCGCCACGGCCGCCCAGCGTCCTTCGGTACTCGGCCCACCGTTCCAAGGTCGACCACCTCCCGTAACCACGGTCGGTGATCGCCGTTCACGGCGCCAGGGCCTGTTCCCTCCTGTGGAAAACCCCGGCGGCGTCCGGGGGGACCCGTCCCGGAGGAGGCCGGAACCCGGGGGCCGGAACCCGGGGGCCGGAACCCGGGGGTCTGCCCGGCCGCCCGGCGGCCGGATCAGCTCTGCTCGCCCCCCTCGGCGGGCGGCATCTCCAGGTCGGCCTTGGTGATCTCCTCAACGTTGACGTCCTTGAACGTCACCACGCGGACGTTGCGGACGAACCTCGCCGGACGGTACATGTCCCAGACCCAGGCGTCCTCCATCACGACCTCGAAGTACATCTCCCCGTTCTCGGTCGAACGCGGCTGGAGGTCGACGTGGTTGGTGAGGTAGAACCGCCGCTCGGTCTCCACCACGTAGCTGAACAGACCGACGACGTCGCGGTACTCGCGATAGAGCTGGAGCTCCATCTCGGCCTCGTACTTCTCCAGGTCCTCAGAACTCATCCACGCGCTCGCTTTCGTCGCACTCTCCGGTCGTGGTGTGCCGGTCCCCTCCCACCCGGACACCGCCGACGGCCGGGATGTTCCCGGTCGACGGCGGCCCCGCGCGTCGGGGGACGCCGATACCGTCCAGCCTCCATCATGCGTCACGGAAGGGCCCCGTGTACTCCGCCGTGCGGATTTTCTCGCCGGACCGCCCGCGCGGTGCGTCACTCGTCCGCGGCGTTGAGCTCCTCGAAGGACTCCGGGACGCTGAGCGGGCCGATCTGCCCGACCGGCCAGATGATCACGAAGGCCCGCCCCACGACGTGGTCGATCGGGACCGCGCCGCCGCCGGGGTTGTTCTGGTTGAGCCGCGAGTCGGAGGAGATCGCCCGGTGGTCCCCCATCAGCCACAGGTGTCCCTCGGGCACCTCGATCGGGCCGAACTCGGTGTGCGTGGCCACGCTGCCCGGGTACAGGTAGGCCTCCTCTTCGAGGGGGACGCCGTTGACCAGGACGCGGTTCTGCTCGTCGCAGCACTCCACGGTGTCACCGGGCAGGCCGATGACCCGCTTGATGTACTCCTTGCCCGTGGGCGCCGCGCCCAACTGCTGCTGCACCCACGTGAACGCGGCCGAGACCGGGTTGGTGGGCTCCGGGACCGACACGGTGTTCGGATCGTCCCAGGACCCGTTGCCGTCGAAGACGACCACCTCGCCGCGCTCGATGTCGCGGAGCTCGTAGACGACCTTGTTGACGAGTACCCGGTCACCGACGAGGAGTGTGTTCTCCATCGAGGTGGAGGGAATGTAGAAGGCCTGCACCAGCCAGGTTCTGATCACGAACGCCAGGACCACGGCGATCACGATCAGGACGGGGAGTTCCTTCCAGAACGACCCCTTCTTCTCGGCGCTCTGGGACTTGCTCATCTCGTCGTCCGCCCCCTCCTCCGACTCCTCGCCGTCGGCACCGGAGACAGCACTGGCTCCCGAGCTCTCGTGAGCTCGGGAGCCAGTGGCGGAGTCGTGCTCCTCCGGACCGGGCTGGGCGGATTCCTCGTCCTGGACCCCGTCCGAGCCGAGGTCCTTCTCGTCTTTGCTCATCGAGCCGAAGCCTATCCTGCCTCCCTGGCGGGAGCGGAGAGATTCGACACGGAAAAACGCCGGGAGGAAGCCCCGGAACACCCGGTCGCGGACTAGCGGCGCTCGCGGATGCGGGCGGCCTTGCCGCGCAGGTCGCGCAGGTAGTACAGCTTGGCGCGACGCACGCGGCCGCGGGCGGCGACCTCGTACTTCTCGATGGCCGGGGTGTGGATCGGGAAGGTGCGCTCCACACCCACGCCGTAGCTCACCTTGCGGATGGTGAAGGTCTCGCGGTTGCCCGAGCCCTGGCGGCGGATGACGACGCCCTTGAAGACCTGGACACGGGTACGGTTGCCCTCGGTCACACGGACGTGGACGTTGAGGGTGTCACCCGGACGGAACTCCGGGACGTCGGAACGAAGCTGGGCCTTCTCCAGCTCCTGAATGGCGGTGTGCATCTCGCGAATCCTCATCGATAGCGCTCCGCGTCCTGCTCCCCTGCGGGGGAGGGGGTACGCGGGCGAGGGCCCGAATGGGTCTGTACTGTCGAACCGCCCGGGTGACCGTCACAGAGGCCGACGTCGTACCGCCGGCATGCGGATGCCGCCGGTCACCGAGGGGAACCCACCCAGTTTGCCACATCTCAGGTGGCGTCTCGAACGGCCTCCTCGGCCAGGACCTCCCGGTCGCGCCGGTCCAGCGCCTCCTCGGGCAGGGCCTCCGCCAGGTCGGGGCGGTTGCGCGCGGTCTTGCGCAGGGCCTGGTCGCGGCGCCAGCGGTCCACGGCGCCGTGGTTGCCCGACAGCAGCACCGGCGGCACCTCCCGGCCGCGCCAGGTGGCGGGCTTGGTGTAGACCGCCCCCTCCACGAGGTTCTCCATACCGCCGGAGGCGAAGGAGTCCTGCACCGCGGACTCGGTGTTGCCGAGGACGCCCGGCAGCAGCCGGGTGATCGCCTCGACCATCACCAGCGTCGCGGACTCGCCGCCGTTGAGCACGTAGTCGCCGATGCTGACCTCCTCGACGGGCATCCGCTCCGCGGCGTCAGCCGCGACCCGCGAGTCGATGCCCTCGTAGCGGCCGCAGCCGAAGACCAGCCGCTCCTCCTTGGCCAGGCGCTCGGCGTCGGCCTGCCGGAAGGGGCGGCCGCTGGGAGTGGGCAGGATCAGCCGCGCGGGGCCCTCCCCCACGACCTCGTCCAGCGCCTCGCCCCACGGCTCGGGCTTCATGACCATGCCGGGGCCGCCGCCGTAGGGGGTGTCGTCCACGGTGTTGTGGCGGTCGTGGGTCCAGGTGCGCAGGTCGTGCACGCGCACGTCGAGCAGCCCGGACACGCGGGCCCTGCCGATCAGGGACAGGTCCAGGGGGCCGAAGTACTCGGGGAAGATGCTGATGATGTCGATGCGCACGGCGCGCCCCTTCAGTCGGCGAGGTCGAGCAGGCCGGGCGGCGGGTCGATGACGATCCGGCCGCCGGCCACGTCCACCTCGGGGACCAGGGCCGCCACGAAGGGCACGAACACCTCCGCGCCGTCCGGGGTGGTCACCACCAGGAGGTCCTGCGCGTGGTGGAGCACGTCCGCGACCGTGCCGACCGGCTCCGCGCCGGTGGTCACCGCGGCCAGGCCGATGAGTTCGTGGTCGTGGAACTCGTCCGGGTCGTCCAGCGGCGGGATGTCCTCGGAGTCCACGAGCAGGGCGGTGCCGCGCAGCCCCTCGGCGGCGTCTCGGTCGGCCACGCCCTCGAAGCGCACGAGCAGGCGGCCGCTGTGGCGGCGCGTGGAGACGACGGTGAGCGGACCGGCCCCGGCCGGGTCGGTGTCCAGCACGGAGCCGTCGGCGAACCGGGCTGCGGGGTCGTCCGTGCGCACGTCCACGGCGACGTCGCCGCGGACTCCGTGCGCGCGGCCGATCCGGCCGACAACGAGTCGCATGGGGATTCTTCCTTCCGCCCCTCGGGGGGTGAGAAAACTGTGCCCGGGACCGGGCGCGTGCGGTGGGCACGGGCTCCGGAGTCCCGGGCACGGGTGCGGGGCGCCGACCGCTGGCGGTCGGCGCCCCGAGAGGCGCGTCAGCGCACTTCGTGCAGGTCCAGCAGGTCCACGCGGACGTAGCGGCCCCCGGCCAGGGCGCCGATGACGGTCCGCAGGGACTTGGCGGTGCGGCCGTTGCGGCCGATCACCTTGCCGAGGTCGTCGGGATGGACCCGGACCTCCAGGACTTTGCCCTTGCGGAGCCTCTTGGCTCTCACCTGGACGTCGTCGGAGTTCGCAACGATCCCCTTCACGAGGTGCTCAAGCGCCTCTTCCAGCACGTCAGGCCTCGCCCTCGGACTTCTCAGTCTCGGTGGTCTCAGCGGTCTCGGCGGGCTTGTCCGCCTTGTCCGCCTTCTTCTCGGACTTGCGGCCCTTGCCCTTGCCCTCGGCGCCGGGGAGCACGAGCTCCTTCAGAGCGGCCTGGAAGGCGGCTTCCTTGGCCTCGGGGTCCTTGGCCTCGGCGACCTGGAGCGGAGCCGGGGCGGGCAGGCCCTTGAACTTCTGCCAGTCACCGCTCTTGCGCAGGAGGACCTTGACCGCGTCGGAGGGCTGGGCGCCCACGGACAGCCAGTACTGGACCCGCTCGGAGTCGACCTCGATGAGGCTCGGGTGCTCCTTGGGGTGGTACTTGCCGATCTCCTCGATCGCCTTGCCGTCCCGCTTGGTGCGGGCGTCGGCGACGATGATGCGGTACTGGGGCGTACGGATCTTGCCCATACGCTTGAGCTTCAGTTTGACAGCCACTGGAGTGGTCTTCTCCCGATTAACGGTGTAAGGCGCCCGGCGGCGAAACCACGTGGGGTTGCGGCACCCGACGGGACAGACGTGGGTGGCGGGCTAGTTAGAGGGCTGGCCCGGCACCGTTAGTCGACTACTCATTGTGCCAGACGCGGACGTGTTCCCCGGACACGACACCGGCGACACCCGCGCACGGATCGGTGGCGGACACGGAGACGGCCCGTCCCCGGAACGTGGACGGGCCGCCCCGCCCGGTCTCCCGGGCGGCGCCAACCGCCCGTCTCCGAGGAGACGGGCACGCGGCCCGGGCCCTGGGCCCGCCCGCGTCCGCGGTGCGGTCGGCTGCGCCACACGCATGGTAGCGCTCGGTCCCTCGGCCGACGGGCGCGAGGGCCGGTACCGGCCGCGCCTACTTCTTGGGCAGCTTGAAGTTGGACAGGTCGGGCATGTTGGGACCGCCGAAGCCGGGCGGGAGCGTGGGCTGGCCGCCGCCCCCCAGGCCCGGGGGCAGCTGCGGCGGCTGCTGGCCGCCCTCCTCCTGGCGGCGCTGGCGCTCGGCCGCGCGGTCGGCCTCCTGCTGACGGGCCTTCATCGGGTTGCCGCTGCGCTGCTTGCCCTTCTTGGCCTTCTTGGCCTGGGCCTTGGCCTTCTTGCGGTTGGCGCCGCCCATGCCCGGCATCCCGGGCATACCCGGCATGCCGCCGCCGCTCTTCATCTTGCGCATCATCTTCTGCGCCTCGAAGAAGCGGGTGACCAGGCCGTTGACATCGCTGACCTGGGTGCCCGAACCGTTGGCGATGCGCAGGCGGCGCGAGCCGTTGATCATCTTGGGGTTGGCGCGCTCGCCCGGGGTCATCGACTGGATGACGGCCTGGATGCGGTCCAGGTCCTTGTCGTCGATGCTGTCGATCTGCTCGCGCATCTGGCCCATGCCGGGCATCATGCCGAGCAGGTTGCCGATCGGGCCGAGCTTGCGGACCATCTGCATCTGCTGGAGGAAGTCGTCGAGCGTGAAGTCCTCGTCCGACGCCATGGTCGAGGCCATCTTCTCGACCTCGGCCTCGTCGAACGTGCGCTGGGCCTGTTCGATGAGGGTGAGGACGTCACCCATGTCCAGGATGCGCGAGGCCATCCGGTCCGGGTGGAAGAGGTCGAAGTCCTCCAGCTTCTCGCCGGTGGACGCGAACATGATGGGACGGCCGGTGATGTGGCGGATGGACAGGGCCGCGCCGCCGCGCGCGTCGCCGTCGAGCTTGGTGAGCGCGACCGCGTCGTAGCCGACCCCGTCGAGGAAGGCCTGCGCGGTGTTGACCGCGTCCTGGCCGATCATCGCGTCGACGACGAAGAGGATCTCGTCCGGGTTGACCGCGTCGCGGATGTCCGCGGCCTGCCGCATCATCTCGCTGTCCACGCCGAGACGGCCAGCGGTGTCGATGATCACCACGTTGTGGTTGTTGCGGCGGGCGTGCTCGACGGACTCGCGGGCGACCTGGACGGGGTCGCCGACGCCGTTGCCGGGCTCGGGCGCGAACACGGGGGTCCCGGCGCGCTCACCGACCACCTGGAGCTGCGTGACGGCGTTGGGGCGCTGGAGGTCGGCGGCGACCAGCAGCGGCGTGTTGCGGTCGGCGGCCAGCCACCGGGCGAGCTTGCCCGCCAGGGTGGTCTTACCGGCGCCCTGGAGGCCCGCGAGCATGATCACGGTCGGCGGGTTCTTGGCGAAGCGGATCTGCCGGGTCTCGCCGCCGAGGATCCCGACCAGTTCCTCGTTGACGATCTTGATGACCTGCTGGGCCGGGTTGAGGGCCTTGGAGACCTCCTCGCCCCGGGCGCGCTCCTTGATCCGCGCGATGAACTCGCGGACCACCGGCAGCGCGACGTCCGCCTCCAGCAGCGCGAGACGGATCTCCCGCGCGGTCGCGTTGATGTCCTCCTCGGACAGGCGCCCTTTACCGCGCAGCGAGGAGAAGACCGATGTCAGCCGGTCGGAAAGCGTCTCGAACACGAGTGTGGCCAGTCCTTCGTCTCGGAGTTGGTCTCCCAGCCTACCGGGCCGGGATCACCTCGCAGTATCACGAGGCGGGCGGGGCCGGAACAGGGCCGAGGGCGGGGACACCGTCCCCGCCCTCGGCCGCCGTGCGCTCGAATCAGCGCCCCGCGGGTACCTCTAGTTGCCCTCTTCCTCGGCCGTCTCCGACGCCTCCTCGGAGGGGGAGGCCCCACCCGACAGGGTGGCCTCGCGCTGCTCGGCGAGGGCCGCCAGCATCTCCTCCTGCTGGCCGCCGGTCAGGCCGCGCGTGGACAGCTGGGCCTCACCGTCGATGGGGTAGGTCTGCTGGACGGAGCTGACGATGTTGTAGTCGGCGCTGCACGAGAGCTCCAGCGTGCCGCCCGCCTCCAGGGTGCCGCTGTCCTCGCAGTTCTGCTCGCCGATGTCGGCGTTGCTGAAGGTGACGTCCATGCTCACGGCCACCTCGCCGCTGCCGTCGCCGCCCGCGTCGCGCACGGTCCCGGTCCAGGTGCAGTTGGGGCCGTCCTCGCACGTCATGGAGGGGCTGCCCTCCCAGCCGACCTCGATGCGGGCGTCCCGGGAGGAGGTCAGCTCCTCCTCGGTGGCGGTGGTGACGCCGTCGTAGAGCTCCTCGACGGCGGCGGTCTCGGCCTCGGCCAGGTCCAGGCGGACCTGGGGACCGGTCTCGGCCTCCTCGGGGACGAGCTCCTCGATGGCGATGCGCTGGATCTGGCTGGTCTCGGCGTTGATCCAGACCTGGTTGCGCTCGCCCGCCAGGTCGATCCGGTAGGTGAGCGTGCCGTCCAGGTTCTCCTCGACGGCCTCCTCCGAGTCCAGCTCGATGCCGCCCAGGATGGCGGAGAGCTCCGGCGGGGCCAGGGAGGCGCTCGGATTGAACCCGGCCTGGGCCGAGGAGGCCCGCACCCAGTTCCCGTCGAAGTCGTCGAAGTCGGGGCTGAAGACGCCCTGGTCGAGCCAGAAGTCCTCCGCGGCGCGCAGGAACATCCTGCCGTCCGCGCTGATCAGCTCGGCCTCGATCCCGTTGGCGCGGACGGTGCCGCTGGCCGTGCCGCTGTCGGCGACGGTCAGCGAGGCGTCGCGCACGTCGGCGGAGCCGACGCTCTCGGCCACCTGCCCGGTGGCGGTGAGCGCCGGGTAGGCGGCCAGGTCGGCCAGGGCCTGCTCCATCAGCGGCGCCGCGGCCACCGGCTCGGCGGCCGTCGGACTGGGCTCCTCCTCGCCGCCGCCCCCGGGGCGCAGGTGGCTGAGGTCGATGGAGCAGCCGGACAAGCCGAGGGCGACGACCGCGCCCGCGGCGGCGAGGGCCACGCGGCCGCCTCTGCGACCCGTGATGTGACTAACCGGCGCCATCTTGCCTCCTGACCCCGACATGTGGGGCACTGTACGAATCAGCATGGTTTCCGGGTGGACGGCGGGGTGGACGCGCCGGTCCCCGACCCGTTCCTGGTGTGGGATGCGAATGCGCGGCTCCCGGTTGTGCCGCGTGCCCCTTGTTCGGGGGGAGCCGGGAACGGGGCCGCCCGCGTGGCGGAGCCGTCGGTCGGGCGCCGTGCGCCCGGGCTCTACCGCCGTACCGCTCAGAGGGTACCGAACGGATACACAGGCCACAGCCAATACGGTGCCAGAAATGCCCATATATGCCATGAAAAGTGGCTGAGCACACGAACGGGGCTGACGGAGATCTCTCTCCGTCAGCCCCTGGACACCTCGCCGGGTCAGTGGCGCAAGGCCCGCGGCCTCGACGCTGAGGTCTAGGCCTTGGCCTTCGGCGAGGCCGTCTCCCCGCCCGGAGGCGTCGGCAGGGAGACCGCTTCCGTCGCGTCCTCGAGCTCGTCGAGTTCGTCGAAGGCGTAGGCGGACTCGGCGTGCAGCTCGTGGTCGAGCCCGTTGGTCTCCACCTCCTCGGGGATGCGGAACCCGATGACGAGGTGGATGACCTTGGCGATGACCCAGGTGACGGCGAAGGAGTAGAGCATGACGCCGATCACGGCGATGGCCTGGACGGCCAGCAGGCCGATGCCGCCGCCGTAGAGCAGGCCGTCGGAGCCGCCCGCCACACCCGCGGCGACGAGGCCGAGGATCAGGGAGCCGACGATGCCGCCGACCATGTGGATGCCCACCACGTCGAGCGCGTCGTCGTACTTGAACTTGAACTTCCAGCTGATGGCGTAGGCGCAGACCGCACCGGAGAGCAGGCCGACGGCGATGGCGCCGAGCGGCGTGACGTTGGCGGCGGCCGGGGTGATGGCGACCAGGCCCGCGACGGCGCCGGAGGCGAAGCCCAGCGCACTGACCTTGCCGTAGCGGAAGCGCTCGACGAGCATCCAGGCGCCGGTGGCGGCGGCGGTGGCGACCTGGGTGTTGACCAGGGCCAGGGCGGCGGTGCCGTCGGCGGCGTAGGCCGAGCCCGCGTTGAAGCCGAACCAGCCGAACCACAGGAGCGCGGTGCCCAGCAGGACGAACGGCAGGTTGTGGGGGCGCATCGACTCCGAGCCGAAGCCCTTGCGGCGGCCCAGGACGAAGGTCAGGGCCAGTGCGGCGGCGCCGGCGTTGATGTGCACCGCGGTGCCGCCCGCGAAGTCGATGACCGTGTAGCCGCCGATCTCCAGCTGCTCGATCCAGCCCTCGCCCCAGACCCAGTGGGCGACGGGGAAGTAGACCAGGAGCGCCCAGACCGGGACGAACAGCAGCCAGGCGCCGAACTTGGCGCGGTCGGCGATGGCGCCGCTGATGAGGGCCACGGTGATGACCGCGAACATCATCTGGAACCCGGCGTCGACCAGCAGCGGGTAGCCGCCGGTGCCGTCCTCGGCCGCAGGCTCGATCTCACCGATCAGGTTGGACAGGCCGACGTAGTCCAGGCCGCCGATGAAGGTGTCGAGCGCCCCGGGCCCGTCGGAGTAGGTGAGCGAGTGGCCGATGACGACCCAGAGCACGCTCACGACCGCGATGCTCGCGAAGCTCATCAGCATCATGTTGAGGACGCTCTTGGCCCGTGACATGCCTCCGTAGAAGAAGGCCAGGCCCGGGGTCATGAGCATCACGAGGGCTGCGCTGATCAGCAGCCACGCCGTGTTGCCGGAGTCAATCATTGCGTCGCCTCCATAGGACGGACGGGGGATTGTGTCTGTGAGGGCGGCGGTCAGCGAGCGCATCATCGGGCCCGATGCAGAACACCACGCAGGCAACTGTCGGACCGGGGTGTTTCTCGCCAGGACCCGGTGTGTTGCGCGCCGGTAAAAGGACAGACGGCAGTGTTAAGGCGTCATGAACCGAAGCCGCAGTCCGCGCGAACGCACGTGCACCGGCACAGAGCGACCCCTGTCACACCACCGGAGAGCGATTCCACGGTCGCGAAAGGTGACATCTCACGGGATCGGCGCGCACGCGGTCAGGTACCGGCGCCCCCGTGTTGCGCCGGGATTTCCACCACGTGTCGTGCATCACATCCGCGTTCCGACCGCCGGAGGGCCGGTCGCGGGAGGAGCGGACACCGGGAAGCCGGGTACGAAAAGGCCGGACACCCTTGCGGATGTCCGGCCGTGCGTCGTCGGGTCCCCCGTCACTCCGTGGACAGGATCGCGTCCACGAAGACCTCGGGGTCGAAGGGGGCCAGGTCGTCGGGGCCCTCGCCGAGCCCGACGAGCTTGACCGGCACGCCCAGCTCGCGCTGGACCTGCACGATGATGCCGCCCTTGGCGGTGCCGTCGAGCTTGGTCAGGGCGATGCCGGTGACGTTGACGACCTCGCCGAACACCCGGGCCTGGCGCAGGCCGTTCTGCCCGGTGGTGGCGTCCAGGACGAGCAGGACCTCGTCCACCTGGGACTTCTTCTCCACGACCCGCTTGACCTTGCCCAGCTCGTCCATGAGCCCGGTCTTGGTGTGCAGGCGTCCGGCGGTGTCGATGATGACGGTGTCGGCGCCCTCCTCCACGCCCCGCGCCACGGCGTCGAAGGCCACGCTGGCGGGGTCGGCGCCCTCCTCCTTGCGCACGACCGGGGCGCCCACGCGGTTGCCCCAGGTCTCCAGCTGCTCGGTGGCGGCGGCGCGGAAGGTGTCGGCGGCGCCGAGCACGACGCTGCGGCCGTCGCCGACCAGGACGCGGGCCAGCTTGCCGGTGGTGGTGGTCTTGCCGGTGCCGTTGACCCCGACCACCATGACCACGCCCGGGCGTCCGCCGTGCGGGCCGGTGTGCACGGCGCGGTCGGCCTCGGTGGTGATCTGGGCGAGCAGTTCCTCGCGCAGCAGCGTCCGCACCTCCTCCGTGCCGCGGGTGCCCAGGACCTTGACGCGGGTGCGCAGGTTCTCCACGATCTGCGCGGCGGAGGTCACGCCGATGTCGGCGGTGATGAGGGTGTCCTCGATCTCCTCCCAGGTGTCCTCGTCCAGGGAGTCGGAGGACAGGAGGTTGAGCAGGCCCTTGCCGAAGGCGTTCTGCGAACGGGCCAGGCGCGCGCGCAGGCGGACCATGCGCCCGGCCGAGGGCGGCGGGGTCTCCAGCTCCGGCGGGGCGGGTTCGACGGTCTCCCGCACGGGCGGGGGCGCCTGGGCGGGGGGCGTGCTGACGGTCCCCGAGTCCCGTTCCCGGTCCTCCACTGCGGTGGCCCCGGCGGCGCCGCCGGTGGGTTCGGGTTCGGTCTCGTCCTTGCCCGGTTCGACCGAGCGCCGGGTCGTGACCAGGAAGAACCCACCGGCGGCCAGGAGCACGACGGCGATGATGATGGCGACGAGCAAGGTGATGTCCATAGCACCTTCCAGTGTTCCAGAGTGTGCGACGCGTTCGCGTCACGGCCGGGTGGCGCGCCGGGAACGAAGCGGGTACCGGTGGCCCCCTCCCCTTCCCGGGCGCTCCGGAACCACCGGTGGCAGCGGGAACTCAGGTGCCGCGGTGGCGCGTGGTGCGCAGGATGAGCACGAAGAAGGGCGCGCCGAGGAAGGCGGTGACCACGCCGATGGGCAGTTCCGCGGGGGCGATGAGGGTCCGGGCGACGATGTCCACCAGGACCAGGAAGGCGCCGCCGAGGAGCACGGTGACCGGCAGGATCGCCCGGTAGTTGGAGCCCACCAGGCGGCGCACGACGTGCGGGACGACGATCCCCACGAAGCCGATCAGGCCGCTCACCGACACCGCGGCGGCCGTGGCCAGGGACGCGGCGCTGATCACCACGATGCGCACGGCGGCCGGGTTCAGTCCCAGGCTGACCGCCTTGTCGTCGCCCAGGGCGAGCATGTCCAGCAGGTAGCCGCTGGCCAGCAGGACGACCAGCCCGACCACCGCGTACGGGGCGACCAGCCGCACGTCGTCCCAGCCGCCCCTGCCGAGTCCGCCGAGCAGCCAGGCGAAGATGCGCTGGAGTTCGTCCACTCCCATCTGCTGGACGAGGGTCTGGGCGGCGGACAGGAACGAGGAGACGGCCACGCCCGCCAGGACGAGCGCGGCGGTGCCGCCCCCGCCCGCGGTGGACCCGAGCAGGTAGGCGGCGGCCACGCCGAGCAGGGCGCCCGCGAACGCGGCGACCGGGACCAGGGCGCGCGGGGAGTCGCTGAACTGCGCGCCGAAGACGATGACCGTCGTCGCGCCGAGCCCGGCCCCGGCGGCGGCGCCGAGGAGGTAGGGGTCGGCCAGCGGGTTGCGGAACACGCCCTGGTAGGCGCCGCCCGCGGTGGCCAGGAGGGCGCCGACGAGCGCGCCCATCACCACGCGCGGCAGGCGCAGCTCCACCAGGACGGCCGCCTCCCGTTCGGTGAGGGGGGATGGCGTACCGAACGGCAGGAGGCTGAGCAGGTGCCGGGCGATGTCGGCCGAGGAGAGGGAGGCCGCTCCGGCGGAGACGCCGAGCAGGGCCGCCGCGAACAGCACGGCCAGTCCGCCCGCGACCCACCCCAGCGGGAGGCCGACACCGCCCCGCACGTCAGTCCGCCGCGTTCTCGGTGACGGCCCGGCCGACCAGCTCGGCGAACTCGACCACGCGCGGCCCCCAGCGGGAGGCGATGTCGGCGTCGAGCAGGTAGACGGCGTCGTTCTGCACCGCGGTGACGGTGTCGAAGGCCGGGCGACCGGCCACGTCGGCGACCGTCGACTCGTCCCCGTAGGACAGGAAGACCAGGTCCGGGTTCTGCTCCACGACGTACTCCTGGGACAGCTGCGGGTAGCCGCCCGCGGCCCCGTCGGCGTCGGCCTCGTCGGCGATGTTGACCAGTCCGAAGGACGCGTAGACCTGGCCGACGAAGGTGTCGGAGGTGGCGGAGTAGGAGGTCTCGTCGAGCTCCTGGTAGAAGGACAGGCCGGCGTCGCCGGTCTCCTCGCACACGCCCTCGACGATCGCGTTGAACTCGTCCTCGACCCGGGTGGCCTCGGCGTCGGCCTCCTCGGTGTGGCCGGTGACGTCGCCGAGCATGCGGATCTGGGCGTAGGTGTCCTCCAGGTCCTGGGCGGCGTCCAGGACCAGCGACGGGACGCCGACGTCCTCCAGCTGGTCGGCGGTCGCCTCGGCGCTGCGGGCGAGCAGGACCAGGTCGGGGTCGTACTCGGTGATGGCCTCCACGCTGGGCTCGAAGCCGCTCAGCGAGGTGGTGGGGGCCTCCTCCGGGTAGTCGGAGTACTCGTCGGCGGCCTCGACCCGGTCGCCCGCGCCGATGGCGAAGAGCATCTCGGTGTGGCTGGCCGACAGGGAGACGATCCGCTCGGGGGCCTCCTCGACGGTGACCTCGCCGGTGGCGTCGGTGACGGTGACGGGGAAGGTGCCGTCGCCCACGGGCAGGCGCTCGGGGTCGGGCTCCGGGGGCCCGCAGGGGGCGGAGGCGGCCCCGGTGGCGGGCTCGGCCCCGGGCTCGCCGCCGTCCTGTGCACCGCAGGCGGTCAGGGCGAGCACGGCGCCGAGAAGGACGGGGGAAAGGTGGCGTGCGGTCCGCACGGTGCTCCTTGTCGGGCGGGGGGAAGGAGCTGCGCGGTCCCGACGGAGGCGGCCTGTCCTTCCCACGAGGACGGGGACGTCGGTGTCGGGGAGGCGACCTGGCTCGTCCCCCGAGGGGGCCTCACAGTTGCGGGACAGCGCCGGGTTGGACGGCCGGTTGTGGCCGCGCCACCGGACTTCGCTCCGTCGACACCGGTCGGGCCGCCCGTGGGCGGCCCGGAACCTCCAGCGTACTCGGCCCGCCGCGCACCCCCGCGGGCACCCCGGCGGCTACTCTGGCCTGCGCTTTCTCCGGCGGGGCCGCGCTCCTTCGCGGCGGGGAGGCCGGGAGGTCGCCGCGCGGGGACGAGCCATCCCCTTTCGCATCTTTTATTGCTTTCGCGAAAAAAGAGAAGAATGACCGTTTTGATTATGTCTGCAAAGCAGAGGGGTGGTTCAGGCCCCCGTGTGTCCAGATTGAGCCTTGGTGAGCATTGACACTTTCATGGCGCACGGCAATGATCTCGTTGCTATGCGCGCCGATTAACCGATGACGGACATTAAGCGGCGTATCCCCCTGAGCACCACAGTCGTACCCAGTGGGGTACCCCCGCTCCCCCGGTGTCCTGAGGCGCGCACCGAGAAGGGATGTGTTGAAAAGGTGGTACCCCACCGCACGCGCCTGGCGTCGCTCGCCGGGTTGACACTCGTCGCGGGCCTGGTCGCGGCCGCACCGGCCAGCGCCGACGACGCCTCCGAGCTCGCCCCCCTGCACCCCGCCCCCTCCGCCGAGAACGGCGAACTGACCCACCAGGCGGACGGCCTGTGGTTCATCGAACTGGAGAGCCCCCCGACCACCGCCGGCACCTCCTCGGCACAGGTCGAGAACGAGCACGAGGCGTTCCGCGCCGAGGCCGAGGAGACGGGCCTGGAGTACACCGAACGGCACTCGTTCGGCGACCTCTGGAACGGCTTCTCCGTGGAGATGGACGACGCACAGGTGGGCACGGCACGGGAGATCCCCGGTGTCAGCGCCATCTACCCCGTCGTCACCTACGAGGTCCCCGAGGGCGACGCCGACGTCCCCGACCTGGACACCGCGCTGCCGATGACCGGGGCCGACATCGCCCAGAACGAACTCGGCCTCACCGGCGAGGGACTGCGCGTGGCCGTCATGGACACCGGAGTCGACTACACCCATCCCGACCTGGGCGGCGGCGGCTTCCCGAACGACCGGGTGGTCACCGGGTACGACTTCGTCGGAGACGACTTCAACGCGGGCGACCCCACCACCGTGCCCGCCCCCGACGACGACCCCCAGGACTGCCACGGCCACGGCACCCACGTGGCCGGGATCGTCGGCGCCCGGGGCGAGGTCACCGGTGTGGCGCCCGGCGTGGACTTCGGCGCCTACAAGGTGTTCGGCTGCGGGGGCTCCACCACCTCCGACATCATGATCGCCGCCATGGAGCGGGCCCTGGCCGACGACATGGACGTGCTCAACATGAGCATCGGCTCGGCGCACTCCTGGCCGCAGTACCCCACCGCGGTCGCCTCCGACAACCTCGTCGACGAGGGCATGGTCGTGGTCGCCTCCATCGGCAACGAGGGCGACACCGGCCTGTACTCCGCGGGTGCCCCCGGCCTGGGCGAGGACGTGATCGGCGTCGCCTCCTACGACAACACCCACATCCGGTCCGCGTCGGCGACCGCCAACCCCAGCGGCGAGACCCTGGCCTACATGGAGATGGGCGAGGCGTCCCCGCCGCCCACCTCGGGCGAGACCGACGAACTCGTCCACGTCGGACGGGGCTGCCCGTCCCTGGGCGACGAGCTGGAGGCCGACCCCGAGGGCAGAACAGCCCTGATGGTGCGCGGCGCGTGCACCTTCGCCGAGAAGTACGACGCGGCCCTGGCCGCGGGCGCCACCGGCGTGGTGATGTACAACAACGTCCCCGGCATGTTCGCGGGCAGCGGCATCGTCGACCAGGGCGCGTTCTCCATCGGGATCTCCGACACCTCCGGTGCCCACCTGCTGGAACTCCTGGAGGGCGACGAGCCCGTCACCCTGTCCTGGACCGGTGAGAGCACCACCATCCCCAACCCGACCGGCGGGCTGATCAGCTCCTTCAGCTCCTTCGGCCTGTCCCCCGACCTGGCCCTGAAGCCGGACATCGGCGCGCCCGGCGGCCTGATCAACTCCACCTACCCCATGGCCAAGGGCGGCTACGCCACCATCAGCGGCACCTCGATGTCCTCGCCGCACGTGGCGGGCGGCGTCGCGCTGCTGCTGGAGGCCCGCCCCGACCTCGGCGCGCACGAGGTGCGCGACGTCCTCCAGAACAGCGCCGACCCCAAGGCCTGGTGGGGCGACCCCGACGCGGGCTACACCGACAACGTCCACCGTCAGGGCGCGGGCATGATGGACGTGCCCGGCGCCGTGCTGGCCACCACCGCCGTGACCCCGGGCAAGCTGTCCCTGGGCGCCACCGAGGGCGAGGTGACCGAGACGATCACCATCGCCAACGACGGTGACGAGGAGGCCACCTACACCCTGGACCACGAGAGCGCCCTGGGCACCCACGGCAACACCTTCACCCCCGGTTACAACGACGCCTCCGCCCAGGTGGCCTTCGACCGGGACGAGGTGACCGTCGCCCCGGGCGGAACGGCCGAGGTGCAGGTGACCTTCGCCCCGCCCGCCCAGGACTTCGCGCAGATGATCTACGGCGGCTACGTCTCCGTGGCCGAGACCGGCGGCGAGACCTACCGCGTCCCCTACGCCGCCTACAACGGCGACTACCAGCAGATCGAGGCGATGACCCCGATCACCGACGGCAGCGGCAACGTGCTCGAACTGCCGTGGCTGACCAAGATCACCGAGTGCGGCGCGTTCTCCGGCCTGGAGTGCGTGGGCGAGGGCGGCGGCACGTTCGAGAACCAGCCCGACGGAGCCGCCTACACCCTGGAGTGGGTCGACGGGCTGCCCGACGTCCCGTACGTCATCGCGCACTTCGACCACCACGTCACGCTGCTGGAGATGACCGTCGTCGACGAGCGCACCGGGCGCCCCGTGCACCCGGACCGCAACGTCGGGGTGTCGGTGGACCACGTGAACCGCAGCGCGACCGGGACGTCGTTCTTCAGCTACGCGTGGGACGGCACGGTCCTGGACCGCCACGACCGGATCACCCCGGTCCGGGACGGCCGGTACCGTCTGGAGGCCCGCGCGCTCAAGGCGCTCGGCGACCCGGACAACCCCGACCACTGGGAGACCTGGACCTCCCCGGTCATCACCATCGACCGCGGAGAGTAGTACCCCCGAGGACCTCCGCTCCGCTTCGGTCCGTGTTCGGGCGCCCTTCGATGCGGGAACCCCGCGGGCGCCCGGACCGACCCCCATCGGCTGGGGCCGAAGCGAAGCGGAGGCCCGAAGAGGGCACGGGGCCGCTCTCCCCTCCGGGAGGGCGGCCCCGGCCGTGCGTCAGGCGGGGCGCTCCAGCTTCTGGCTGATCACCTGGGAGATGCCGTCACCCTGCATCGTCACGCCGTACAGCGCGTCGGCCGCCTCCATGGTGCGCTTCTGGTGGGTGATCACGATCAGCTGCGAGGCGGCCCGCAGCTCCTCGAAGATCACCAGCAGGCGCTGGAGGTTGGTGTCGTCCAGGGCCGCCTCGACCTCGTCCATCACGTAGAACGGGGACGGCCGGGCCTTGAAGATCGCGGCCAGGAAGGCCACCGCGGTCAGGGAGCGCTCGCCGCCGGAGAGCAGCGACAGGCGCTTGACCTTCTTGCCGGGCGGACGGGCCTCCACCTCCACGCCGGTGGTCAGCATGTCCTCGGGCGAGGTGAGCAGCAGCCGTCCCTCGCCCCCGGGGAAGAGCCGCCCGAAGATCGCCGCGAACTCCCGCTCCACGTCCAGGTAGGCGGAGGAGAACACCTCCTGCACCCGGGCGTCGACCTCCTGGACGATGTCCATCAGGTCCCGGCGGGTCTTCTTGAGGTCCTCCAGCTGGGCGTTGAGGAAGGCGTGCCGCTCCTCCAGCGCCGCGAACTCCTCCAGCGCGAGCGGGTTGATCTTGCCCAGCTGGTTGAGCTGGCGCTCGGCGGCCTTGGCCCGCTTGGCCTGCACCTCGCGCACGTACGGCAGCGGGACCGCGTCCTCCTCGGCGTCGCCCGGAGGGGGCACGGGCACGTTCGGCCCGTACTCGGCGACGAGTGTGGGCACGTCCACGCCCATCTCCTCGCTCGCCCTGACCTCCAGCTGCTCCAGGCGCAGGCGGCGCTCGGCCCGGGCCACCTCGCCGCTGTGCGCCGAGCTGGTCAGCTTCTCCAGGTCGACGGACAGCTCGCGGACGCGGGCGCGCACGGTCCGCAGCTCGGCGTCGCGCGCCTCCTTGTCCGCCTCGGCGGCGGTGCGCTCGGCCTCGGCCGCGGCCAGGGACACCGCGATCCGCTCCAGGGCCAGGCGGGCGCCCTCGGCGGCGGCCTCGGCGATGGTGGCCTGCGCGGCGCGGGTGCGACGGCGCTCGGCGGCGCGCTCCATGGCGCGGCGCTCCTCGAAGGCCTGGGCGCGCAGCTGCTCGGCGCGGCCCTCGATCGAGCGGGCGCGCTCCTCGGCGGTGCGCACCGACAGGCGGCGCTCCATCTCCGTGGCGCGGGCCCGCGAGGCCTGGGCGGCGAGCTCGTCACGGGTCTCGGGGTCCGGCGCGTCCTCCTCGATGGAGGCGGCCACCTCCTCGGCCTCGGCCAGCTCCTCCTCCAGCCGCTCCAGCTTGGCGGCCTCCTCGCCGCGCGCGGCGGCGGCCTTGGCGGCGGCGGCCGCGTACCGCTCGGACTCGGCCTCGGCGGAACGGGCCTGCCCGCCCAGCTTGCCCAGCCGCTGCGCGGACTCGTTGCGCCTGCGGTCGCCCTGGCGGCGGCGCGCGGTCAGCTCCTCGACCTCGGCGGCCAGGTCGGCGCGCTCGCGCCTGCGCTCCTCCAGTTCGGCGGCTATCCGCCCGGCGGCCTCGGTGGCCGTCTCCAGCCTCCCGGCCGCCTCGTCCACGGCCGCCTGGACCTCCAGCAGGCTCGGCGCGGCGGCCGAACCGCCGTGCACCAGCGCGGCGGAGAACACGTCCCCCTCGGGGGTGACGGCGCGCACGCCGGGGGCCTTGCGGACCAGGTCGCGGGCGGCGCCGGCGTCGGCCGCCAGCGCGGTGCGGTCCAGCAGGGCGGTGACCGCTCCGGCCAGGTGTTCGGGGGCCACCACGGCGTCGAGGGCGTAGCGGACCCCGGAGGGCAGCGCGGGCCACTCCCCCCGGGGCACCGAGGGGACGGCCCGGGCGATGACGATCCCGGCGCGGCCCGCGTCCTCGGACCGGAGCAGGTCGAGCGCGGCCACGGCGGTGTCGGGGTCGCTGACCGCGACCGCTCCGGCGGCCGTGCCGAAGGCCGCGGCCACGGCGGTCTCCTGGCCGGACTCGACCTGGACGAGGGCCGCGAGGCTGCCGAGCATCCCCGGCAGGTCGGCGCCCAGTAGGGTGCCGGCGCCGTCCTTGTGCGCCAGCCCCAGCTCCAGGGCCTCCTTACGGGCGGCGAGCGCGGCCCGCTCCCCCTCGGCGGTGCGCTCGGCGTCGCGCAGCCGGTTGATCCCGGCGTCGGCCTCGGACAGGCGGCGGGCCGCCTCCTCCTGGGCGGCGTCGAGTTCGGCGTCGCCCTCGTCGAGACCGGCGGCCTCCTCGGCGGCCATCTCGTACTCGGTCTGGGCACGCTCCGCGCGTTCGGCGGCCTGACGGGCGGACTCCTCCAGCCGGGTGATCTCGTCCCCGTTCGAGGCGAGTCGGCCGCGCAGGCTCTCCACCCGCGCGGACAGCCGCACGAGGCCCTCCCTGCGCTCGGCGGAGGCGCGGTTGGCGGCCTCCAGCCGCTTCTCCTCGCGGTGCAGGGCGTCCTCGGCGGCGGAGCGCTCGGTGACGGTGGCCTCCAGGGCCTCGCGGGCCTCCTCCAGCCGGGTGAGCAGCTCCTCCTCCTGGGCGGCGGCCTCCTCGGCCTCCATCTCCAGTTCCTCGGGGTCGCGGCGGTGGACGGGCTCGTCGGAGACGGAGGCCAGGTTGCGGTGGCGCTCGTTGGCCAGGCCGCGCACGGCGTCCAGGCGCTCGGTCAGGCGCGACAGCGCGTGGTAGGTCTCCAGGGCGCGGGCCAGGGCGGGCGCGGCCTCGGCTGCCTGCGCCTCCAGCTCGGTCTCGCGCTCCTGGGTCTGGGCGAGGGCGGCCTCGGCGGCACCGCGGCGGGCGAGGACCTCCTTCTCGTCCGCCTCCTCCTTGGCCAGCTGACCGGTGAGCGTGACGATGTCGTCGGCGAGCAGGCGCAGGCGGGCGTCGCGCAGGTCGGCCTGGATGACGGCGGCCCTGCGGGCCAGCTCCGCCTGGCGGCCCAGGGGCTTGAGCTGGCGGCGCAGCTCCGCGGTGAGGTCGGTGACCCGGTCCAGGTTGCCCTGCATCGCGTTGAGCTTGCGGATCGCCTTCTCTTTGCGCTTGCGGTGCTTGAGGATGCCCGCGGCCTCCTCGATGAGGGCGCGGCGCTCCTCGGGACCGGCGTGCAGGACGGTGTCCAGCTGCCCCTGGCCGACGATGACGTGCATCTCACGGCCGATGCCGGAGTCGCTGAGCAGGTCCTGGATGTCCAGGAGGCGGCAGGTGTCGCCGTTGATGGCGTACTCCGAGCCGCCGTTGCGGAACATGGTCCGCCGGATGGTGACCTCGGTGTAGTCGATGGGCAGCGCACCGTCGGTGTTGTCGATGGTGAGGCTGACCTCGGCGCGGCCCAGCGCCTGGCGGGTGGAGGTGCCCGCGAAGATGACGTCCTCCATCTTGCCGCCGCGCAGGGACTTGGCCCCCTGCTCCCCCATCACCCAGGACAGGGCGTCCACCACGTTGGACTTGCCCGAGCCGTTGGGACCGACCACACAGGTGATCCCGGGCTCGAAACGCAAGGTGGTGGCCGACGCGAACGACTTGAAGCCGCGCAGCGTCAGATTCTTCAGGTACACCCACACCTCCCACGACGGTCACCGTTGATACACAGCGCGACCACCTAAGGGTGCCACGAAGCGGTGACCGGAGGGCGGGGTTCTGGCTGGTGTCCCCGAGCGCCCGGCCTCGGAACCCGCGCCCGGGCGGAAAGGAGGGGGATGTCCGGCGGACACGGAGGGTTGCGGAAGGGTCCGCCGGGTACAACGGTAAAAAGAGCCGCAAGGGAAAGGAAAGTCTGCGGCGAAGCGGACTGAGGACAGCGGACCCGGTCCGTCGACGGTCCCGGCCAGGGACGCCTGACTCGTGTGTTCGGCGTCCCCGTCAGTGGGTCGACCACATCGGAAAGAGCAGCTCTGGCTGCGCCCGAAACGTCGACGGCGTCAGGTCAGGCGAGCGCCGGCTCGCGGTCGGTCGCGCCGGAGGCGGCATCGGTGACGGCCATGCTGAGCTGGTCGTTCTGTGCCTGGAGACGGCTGATCTCGTCCTCGAGGTCGCGTACCCGGTTCTGGAGCCGCCGCACCTCCGAGACCATCCGAGGGTCGGAGACGCCGACGTGGCCAAACAGAGCCTTCGCCATGATGTGGGTCCTCCACACTGAGTGACCAGTGATGATCCGCGCACGTGATGTCCCGTGGAAAGCCGACCGATGGTGGTCCGGCCCGGGTGGAAGATCTGCGCGATGTGTCTTCCAGAGTCTCACTGTGCGCGCCGCTGGTCAAGATTGGATTACGACAGTCCGTAACGGCCACGCCCCGGACAGGTATCCCGGGCAGGTGGCAGCGCACGATCCGAACACGGCTACCCCGGGTCCGGCCCGAACGCGCGGACCGGCCGCACGATGGTCGCCTCACACCCCGCGAGACCCTGCCGCGAGCCCCTGGGGACCGCCGCGGTCGCGCGGTGTGCTCGAATCGCGTTACCCCACAAGCATACTCACCGTTCGTCGAATCCGGTGAACGTCCCCCCAGACGAGGACCAACGTTCGACCACGGAGTCCACACGACCGGGTGTTGCACCGCCCCGGAGATGGCCAAGAAGCCGCTCGCACGCGTCCCCGGAGCCCTCCGCGACCACCTCGACGCGGCCGTCCCGGAGGTTCGTCGCCGCCCCGACCAGGCCCAGTTCCAGGGCCTTGGACCGCGTCCACCAGCGGAAACCCACGCCCTGCACGTGCCCGCGTACCCACGCGGTCACCCGGACGGCCTCGACCTCGTCCCCCACGGACCGACTCCTTACTTACCTGGCAGACATACTTTGCTTGCCGACACGCCAAAGGGGCCTTATTTCCGGCCGCCGGGCGCCCTCTGGCAGGTCGGACAGCTGTAGGAGGAGCGGTTCATGAACGCCTCGCGCACGATCAGGGAGCCGCACCGCCCGCACGGGCGGTCGCGGCGGCCGTAGGCGTTGAGCCCGCGCTCGAAGTAGCCGCTCTCACCGTTGACGTTGACGTAGAGGCCGTCGAAGGTGGTGCCGCCCACCTCCAGTGCCTCGTTCATCACCTGTCCCACGTGACCCAGCAGCTCCACCGCCTCGGCGTCGGACAGCCCCCGCGTGGAGCGCGCCCAGTGCAGCCGGGACCGCCACAGCGCCTCGTCGGCGTAGATGTTGCCCACCCCGCTGATCAGCGACTGGTCCAGCAGGGCCCGCTTGACCTCGGTGCGCCGGGCCCGCAGCGCCCGCACGAAGTCCTCGGCGACGAAGTCGGGGTCCAGCGGGTCCAGGGCGATGTGGTCCACCGACGAGGGCACGTCCTCGCGCGCCCCGGGCACGTCCACCATCAGGTGGCCGAAGGTGCGCTGGTCGACGAAGCGCAGCTCGGTGCCGTCCGACAGGGGCAGGCGCACCCGCAGGTGCCTCTCGTCGGGCTTGCCCTCGGGCTGGACCAGCATCTGCCCGCTCATGCCCAGGTGGGTGAGGAGCATCTCGCCGCTGTCCAGGACGAGCCACAGGTACTTGCCGCGGCGCCGCGCGGCGGTGGGCACGCGGCCCGACAGGCGGGCGGCGAAGTCGGCGGGACCGGGCAGGTAGCGGCGCACCGCGCGGGGGTGCAGGACCTCGACGGCGCCGACGGTGCGGCCCAGGGCGTGTTCGGCCAGGCCTCGCCGGACGACCTCGACCTCGGGGAGTTCCGGCACGGCCGCCTCACCCCTGCCCGTCGCCGGGGACGGCACCGGCCGCGCCCGCCGTGTCGGCGGCGGCCTCGGAGCGGGCCTTGATGGCCTTCCACGCGGACTCGGCGGCCTGCTGCTCGGCCTCCTTCTTGCTGCGCCCCTCGCCCAGACCGTAGCTCTCCCCCGCGACGCGGACCGTCGCGCGGAAGGTCTTCTGGTGGTCGGGCCCGCTCTCGTCCACGTGGTACTCGGGGACGCCCAGCATCTCGGCCGCGGTCAGCTCCTGGAGGGAGGTCTTCCAGTCCAGGCCCGCGCCCAGCCCGGAGGCGGTGGCGATGAGCGGGTCGAAGAGGCGGTGCACGAACTCCGAGGCCACGTCCAGGCCGCGGTCCAGGTAGACGGCGCCGATGACGGCCTCCAGGGTGTCGGCGAGGATGGAGGACTTGTCGCGGCCCCCGGTCCCCTCCTCACCGCGGCCGAGCCGGATGTAGGCGCCGACGCCCAGCCCCCGGGCGACGTCGGCGAGGGCGCGCATGTTGACCACGGCGGCGCGCAGCTTGGCCAGCTGCCCCTCGGGCAGGTCGGGGTGCTTGCGGAAGAGGGTGTCGGTGACCACCAGGCCGAGCACGGAGTCCCCGAGGAACTCCAGGCGCTCGTTGGTGGGCAGGCCGCCCTTCTCGTAGGCGTAGGAGCGGTGGGTCAGCGCCCTGAGCAGGATCTTCGGATCGACTTCGACCCCGATGGCCTGGTGGAACGCCTTGGCTTCGGAGACGGGGAGTTGGTTGGCCACTCGTTCACTTCCCTGTTCGTACGCGCCGGGCTGCGGCGCGCGGACGGCTGGAGTCGGGTGCGGCCCCCGCGGCTCCGTCAGGGTGCTCGAAAACGAGGTGACCGTCGCGGGAGGCTCCGCTCCCCCGGCAACCACCACGAACTCGGGAACCCGGGAGAGCCCGGACCGCCGTGCGGCGCGCGCACGCTCCCGCGCGCCGGTGCTCGTCGTGTATCACGCTTTGTTCCTTGGGATCACTCTACAAACCCGCGTACGGCGGCGCTCAAGGAGTACGAGGGCAGGGGGCCGAATCCGCGCGGACACCGCCCGCACCGGCGCGGGCACCCGCCGCGCACGCGGGGCGGCACGGGCACGGGCACGTGACTCAGCACGTGCGCGGGCACGGACGCTCCGCCCGTCGACCGGTGACAGCACTTCGGGGCGGACCCCTGTGCGGGATCCGCCCCGAGATGGCTGGGGAACCGGGTGCGAGGACCCGGGACCCGTCATCCGCCGGACGCGTTCGGCTGCGGTGCGCAGGACCAACGATGTGATCCACGGCGCGCCTAGGCCGGGTTGGTGACCTGGCGGTTGTTGTAGGTGCCGCAGGTCGGGCACGCGATGTGGGGCTGCTTGGGGTCGCGGCAGCGCGGGCAGTTGACCAGCACGGGGCGCGACGCCTTCCACTGGGAACGGCGGGTCCGGGTGTTGCTCCGCGACATCTTCCGCTTCGGGACGGCCACTTCAATCCTCCTGGGTCACCCCCGCGCGGTCGCGGGAGGTCGCTTCTCTCGGTCACCCCGCGCACTGTGGCGGGGAAGGTGTGCCCCGGTCGGCGGGGGCTCGCCCGGGGGCGGCCGTCCGCGATCGGTGCACGAGCTCATCGTTCGCCGGGGTCGTCCGCGATGTCGCGGAGCGCCTCCCAGCGCGGATCGATGTTGTCGCCGTGGCCGTGGTCGGGCCCGGCCTCGGCGAGTTTGGCACCGCACTCGGAGCACAGGCCGGGGCAGTCCGGACCGCACAACGGTGTGAGCGGGAGCGCGAGCACGACGGCGTCTCGGACCACTGGTCCGAGGTCGAGGAGATCGCCCTCCAGATAGTAGTCCTCATCCTCGTCGTCCGCGTCCTCGTCCGTTCCCGCCACCGCGTCGTCGTCGGCGGAGTAGCGGTACAGCTCCTGGAATCCGGCCTCGACGCCGTCCGAGATCGGGTCCAGGCAGCGCGAGCACTCCGCGGTGAGCTGACCGCGGACGGTGCCGGTGACGAGGACTCCCTCCATCACCGCCTCCAGGCGCAGGTCCAGCTCGACCTCGCTGCCCTCGGGCACGGCCGCCATCGCCGTGGCGAACGCCTCGGGGACGGTGACGATGCGGTTGACGGTCCGCATCGACCCCGGCTGGCGGCCCAGCTGGCGGGTGTCGACCACGAACGGGTCACGAGGATCTAGGCGAGACAGGGTCATCGGGCTTTCATGAGGATTGCGGGCGCAGCACCGGCACGTGCGGGAGGCGTAGCGTGCGACGGGCGCGGCCGGTGTCGGGGCACGCCGAGAACCGACGGTACCCATGGTCAAACCGAGATTCTACCCAGCATGTACCCTGCCGCCCAAATCAGCCCCGGCCCGGTGGCGGGACGGGCGGCGGGGCCGAACCCCCGGGGCCCGGTTCAGAGGCCCTCGGACCTTCTTTGCGCGTACTTCTCGCGCAGGCGCTCCTGGACGTAGGGGGTGACCAGGCTGGAGACGTCCCCGCGGTGCTGGGCGATCTCGCGCACGAGGCTGGAGGACAGGAAGGAGTACTGCGGGTTCGCCGTCATGAACACCGTCTCCACGCCGGAGAGCTGGTAGTTCATCTGGGCGATCTGGAGCTCGTAGTCGAAGTCGCTGACCGAGCGCAGGCTGCGGACGATGGTCTCGATGCCGTTCTCCCGGCAGAAGTCGACGAGGAGGCCGTCGAACTCGCTGACCCGGACGTTGTCGAACTCGGCGGTGCCCTCCCGGAGCATGTCGAGCTTCTCCGGGACCGTGAACAGGCCGCGCTTGTTGACGTTGTTGAGCACGGCGGCGACGACCTCGTCGTACTGTTTGGCCGCCCGGCCGATGATGTCGATATGACCGTAGGTCACCGGGTCGAAGGAACCCGGGCAGACGACACGGCGCACGGTGGATCGCCCCTTTCAGCAACGAACGACGTTCGGGTACCGCGATGGTAGGGCTTGGCCCCCGCGCGGATTCGGGCAACACCCGTTTAGCGGACGTCTCCGTCCGTGGTCGGGACGTGTGCGCTCTTTACGCGCACCGCCTGCCATGACGTCCGAAGCGGGCCTCCCCTCCCGAACCGGCGGCCTCCTCCTGGCCGTGTTCTAACCCCGTTCCCCGCCGTCGCCGGGGAGGCGCGCCGGGGCCGGGGACGAGGCGCGCGGGGTGGGCGACGGGCACGGAAGTACCGCGCCGCAGGCGTCAGGTGAGGGTGGTGGCGGGCGACGGGCACGGAAGTACCGCGCCGCAGGCGTCAGGTGAGGGTGGTGGCGGGCGACGGGTGGGCGTACCAGAGGACCGCCTCCCCGTACCCCCGGCTGCGGTCGCGCTCCAGGCCCTCGGGCCAGGAGGGTTCGGCACCGCGCTTGGAGCGTTCGACGACGACCACGGCGTCCTCGGCCAGCCAGCCGCGGCCGACCAGGTCGGCCAGCACCCCGGCGACCTCGGCGTCGGTGACGGCGTAGGGCGGGTCGGCGACGACGAGGTCGTAGGGGTCGCCGGTGTTGTCCGCGCCGACCACCCGCTCCACGCGGTCGGCGACCAGTCGCGCCCCGGGGAGCCCGAGCGTCTGGATGTTGCCCCGCAGCACCTGGGCCGCCCGGCGGTCGGCCTCCACCAGCAGCGCGTGCGCGGCGCCCCGGGACAGCGCCTCCAGACCGATGGCCCCCGAGCCCGCGTACAGGTCCATCACCCGGACGCCGTCGAGGGAGCCGAGGTCGGACTGGACGGAGGAGAACAGCGCCTCGCGGGCCCGGTCGCTGGTGGGGCGGGTGTTACGGCCCTCGGGGACGGAGATGCGCCGTCCACCGGCCGTACCGGCGATGATGCGGGTCATGCCCCCACGGTAGCGGCCGGGGTGCGCGGGCGCCCCGGTACGCGGGCAGCACGAGACTGGCGGCCCGGGGACCCCCCGCTTTCCACGTTAGGCCCCGGCGCGCGGGCGGCACCAGGTCCAACCACGGCCTGTGGACGACGCCGCGGCCCGTGGACGACCGGGCGCGCCACCGGGAGCCCGCCCTCCGCTCCTGAGCGCGGCCGGGCGGGGCGCCCCGGTCGTTCAGGCCTTGTCCAGGTACTCCGCCCGCTCCTCGGGCAGCAGCGTCTCCAGCGCCCGGGCCAGCGGCGGGTGCCCGGTCAGCGCGGGATCGGCCGCCACGTAGGCCGTCGCCTCCTCGCGCGCGTCCCCGATGAGCTCCTCGTCCTTGAGCAGGGTGAGCATGCGCAGGCTGGACCGGGCGCCGGACTGCGAGTCGCCAAGCACGTCGCCCTCGCGGCGCATCTCCAGGTCCACCCGGGAGAGTTCGAAGCCGTCGGTGGTCGCGGCCACCGCGGCCAGCCGCTCACGCGCCGGGGAGCCCTCCTCGGCGTCGGTGACCAGCAGGCACAGCCCCGGCAACTGGCCCCGGCCGACCCGGCCGCGCAGCTGGTGCAGTTGCGAGACGCCGAAGCGGTCCGCGTCCATGATGACCATCACTGTGGCGTTGGGCACGTCCACGCCCACCTCGATGACGGTGGTGGAGACGACGGCGTCGGTGTCCCCGGCCGAGAACCGGCGCATCACCGCGTCCTTGTCGTCGGGCGCCATCCGGCCGTGCAGGACCTCCACGCGCAGTTCGGAGAGCGGCCCCTCCCGCAGCCGCGCCGCCACGTCGAGCACGGCCAGGGGCGGCCTGGCGCCCGCGGCCTCCTCGCCGTCGCCCGCGCCGACCTCCTCCTCCGCCTCCTCCTTGGCGTCGTCGCCGATCCGCGGGCAGACCACGAAGGCCTGGTGCCCGCCGCCCGCCTCCTCCCGGATGCGCTCCCAGACCCTGGCCAGGAAGTGCGGCTTCTCGCTCGCGGGCACCACGTGCGTGGACACGGGCGCGCGGCCGGTGGGCAACTGGGTGAGGGCGACCACGTCGAGGTCGCCGTAGACGGTCATCGCGACGGTGCGCGGGATGGGCGTGGCCGTCATGACCAGCACGTGGGGGCGCCCGTCCACGGCCTTCTCCCGCAGGGCGTCGCGCTGCTCCACGCCGAACCGGTGCTGCTCGTCGACCACCACCAGCCCCAGGTCGGCGAAGGACACGTGCTCCTGGAGCAGGGCGTGGGTGCCCACGACGATCCCCGCGGCGCCGGACGCCGCGTCGAGCAGGGCCTCCCGGCGGGAGGCGGCGTTCATGGAGCCGGTGAGCAGGGCCACCCGGGTGGCGTTCTCCGCGCCGTCGATCTGCCCTGCGCGGCCGAGCGCGCCGAGCATGGCGCTGATGGACCGGTGGTGCTGCTGGGCCAGGACCTCGGTGGGCGCGAGCATGACGGCCTGGCCGCCGGAGTCCACGACCCGGAGCATGGCCCGCAGCGCCACCAGGGTCTTGCCCGCACCGACGTCGCCCTGGAGCAGGCAGTGCATGGGGTGGGCGGCGTCGAGCCGCTCGGCGAGGCGTTCGCCCACCTCCCGCTGGCCCTCGGTGAGTGTGAACGGCAGTTGGGCGTCGAAGGCGTCCAGGAGTCCGTCGACCGCGCCGGGCCGGGGCTTGGCGGGCAGGTCCTCCGCGCGGTGGCGCCGCTGGGCGAGCGCGAGTTGCAGGACGAAGGCCTCGTCCCACTTCAACCGGCGGCGGGCGGCGCCGACGTCGGACCACTCCGCGGGCCGGTGGACGCGGCGCAGGGCGTCGGCGACGCCGAGGAGTCCGCGCCGTTCGCGCAGTTCGGGCGGCAGCGGGTCGGGCAGGCTGTCCACGTCGGCGAGGACGATGTCGACGGTGCGGGCGATGGTGGTGGAGTCCAGGCCCTTGACCGCCGGGTAGACGGGGATGAGCTCCTCGGCGTAGGCCCGGGCCCGTTCGCCCTCGTGGCCGTCCTCGTCGAGGAGTTCGTACTGGGGGTGGTCGAGCTGGCGGCGGCCCTTGAAGGTGGAGACCCGGCCGGAGAACATCGCCAGGCGCCCGGGCACGAGGGCGCCCTGGTGGTAGGAGCCCCGGTTGAAGAAGGTCAGGTGCAGGCGCCCGGTGCCGTCGGTGACGGTGGCCTCCATCATGTCCATGCGGCGCCGCCCCTGCCGCGCGGGCACCGTGCGCCGCTTGGCGTCCAGGACGCGGGCCTGCACGGTGACCTCCTCGCCCTCGCGCAGTGCCGCGAGGTCGGTCAGGTCGCCGCGCCGGTCGTACCGGCGCGGGTAGTAGCGCAGCAGGTCGCCGAGGGTGTGCAGGTCGAGCTTCTCGGCGAGGGCCTTGGCCGTCTTGCCCCTGAGGGGCCCCCTGCTCAGCGGTTCGTCCCAGGTGCTCACGTGTGCTTCCCGTCTCGGATCGCCGGTCACCGCCACGGTAGTCCTCCGGTGCGACGTCCGCGCGCCCTCCCGCCGCCGCGGTCGGCCCTCGGGCGCGGGGCGGCCCGTGCCTCCGGCCCGGGGGACCCCGGGTTACAGCGGGATCATCGGTCCTGGAGGGCGTCCCACGGGAGGGCGGGCGCCCCGGTTCCGGCGGGCGCCCCAACGCTGTGCGGGCACCTCCCGGGAGGTCGGGCGCCCCGGATTCCGGCGGCGGTTCCCCGCCCGCGGTTCCCGCCCCTCCCAACCGGGATATACTCGTGGAAGTTCATCGCGTTCCCGCCATGCCCGCGTGGCGTATTCGATGCTCCCGGCGCTCGCCCGGGTCGTTCTCGACCACGGTGCGGCCCGCCATCACGCGTACGGACACCGGTCGTCGGCCCGCGCCGCGCGCCTGGCCATGTCCTTCGTGTAACCTTCCACGGTTGGCGTCACCGCCGACCAGTCCGCCCGACCTCTCCCGGTCGGATGAACCTTCGCGTGCGGCGACGTGCGCGATCCCGAGCGCTTGAATGGAGTTACCGTGGCTTCTGTCTGCGACGTCTGCGGCAAGGGACCAGGGTTCGGTAACAGTGTTTCCCACTCGCACCGTCGCACCCGCCGCCGCTGGAACCCCAACATCCAGACCGTCCGCACCCGTGTGGGCGGCACGCCCAAGCGCGTGAACGCCTGCACCTCGTGCATCAAGGCCGGCAAGGTGACCCGCTAGGGTTCCCAGCCCTCCGGACCTTCCATGAAGGCCTCTGACCCTCTCGGTCGGAGGCCTTCGCCCTTTGTCAGGGGCCTTTCGGCGGCCGGTACCCGCCCCGGCGGACCCCGGCGGACCCGGAGACGACCCGATTCCCCGTTCACAGTTCGCAGACGTGCCCGTTGAGGGAGCAGCGGATCGGGCTCTGCGGCACGCCGGTCGCCTCGAAGGTGAGCGCCACCGAGTCGCCGGGCTCCAGGCTGCCCTGGTCGGCGGGCCGGCGGGCCAGGATGCCGTCCTCGATCCTCGCCCAGTCCGCGCCGTTGACGTGCGTGACCTCGGCGGAGTCGAAGGCCAGGGCCAGCTCCCAGCCGTCCAGGCTGGACCGAGAGGTGTTGGTGACGGTGACGTGGCCGCTGAAACCGGCCGCCGTGGAGTCCGTGACGCGGTAGACGACCGTGGTCGGCTCCGAACCCGCCTGGGTCTGCGGCCCCTGCGTCCCCCCGCCCTCGGCAGCGGGCTCCTCGGTGTCGGTCCCGGGCGAGGCGTCGTGCGTGGGCTGGACCCCGTCCCGGGTTCCGGGGGCCTCGGTCGCGCCGGGGGTGCCGCCGAACTGGAGGTAGATCTGGGTGGTGCTGTACCCGAACAGGAGCAGGCCGAGGATCACGCCGGAGACGACGAGCACGTTGAGCAGCCGCGGGGGTTCGACGCGTTTGGGGACCGTGCTCTCGATGAGGCCGCCGAGACGCCGCAGCACGCCGACGTCCTCCGGCTCGCTGCGGTGCACACCCCGGCGGTTGCCGTTCCGCCAGCCATGCCGCCCCATAAACCGCCCCTCGACGTTGCCAGCGCCCTCCACCGAGAGCTCCGGTTCCCGGTCCCTCCCTCGTCGCCCTCCGCCGTGCCCGCCCCGTCCGGCGCGGGGACACCGGCGAAGCCGTGGCTTCCTGCTCCGCCCGCCGGTCGCTCCGGGGGCCTCCTGGGGCCGCGGCGTCCCACGGAGCGGGCACCGCGCCCGGAAAGGCCGCGTTGGCAAAGCCTAGCGTGAGAGTTAAACAGGACAAATCCCATCGGGCGCCTCAGCGCCGGAAATGATCCCATCCTCCGCGAGGTGGAACCCGCCCGTCGACAGTGACCGGAATTGTGTTTTCCGCCGCGGTTTCACCTGTTGTTCGCGCAACGGTTCCCACTCTGGTCCAGTGGTCGGGCAGAACGGTGTGCGGCGGGAACACGGCGGCGAGGGCGTGGTCCTCTCCCCCTGCGACCATCAGGTCGCGCGCGGCCCGCTCGGCCGTGTCGGCTCCGGCTCCCAGGACGCGGACCGCCTCGACGAGCGCGGGCTCGGGGCGCAGCGCCTCCCCCTCCAGGTCGATGCGCACCCCGCTGGCCCGGCAGACGTGTCCGAGGTCCTGGGCGAGACCGTCGCTGACGTCGAGCATGGCCGTGGCACCGAGCCGGGCCGCCTCCGCCCCGAGGGCGTAGGGCGGGCTGGGCCTGCGGTGCTCGGACAGGCACTCGGCCGGGCCGTCGATCCCCTTCTCCAGCAGGGCGAGCCCCGCGGCCGACAACCCCAGGTGGCCGGTGTAGGCGACCACGTCACCGGGGCGGGCGCCGTCGCGGCGGACCGGCGCCCGCCCCTGGAGGTCGCCGAGCGCGGTGACCGCGATGGTGAGGGTGTCCGAGCCGACCATGTCCCCGCCCACGACGGCGCCGCCCGCGACCGCGCACTCGTCGCGGACCCCGGCGGTGAACTCCTCCGCCCAGGACACCGGGAGGTCGGCGGGCGCGGCGAAGCCGATGAGCAGGCCGGTGGGGCGGGCGCCCATGGCGGCGACGTCGGCGAAGTTCTGCGCGACGGCCCGGTGCCCCACGTCACGGGCGGTGGACCACTCGCGCCGGAAGTGGCGGCCCTCGACCAGCAGGTCGGTGGTCGCGACCGTCCGGCCGTCGGGGGACGCGACGACGGCCGCGTCGTCCCCTGGTCCGAGGATTACATCGTCCGTGGTGGGGAATTGGCTCGTCACGCGTGCGATCAGAGCGAACTCACCAAGACCCCCAATGGTGTTCCGCACAGGGATCAGGGTACGGTGACGCTCCGGCGCGGTGGTCCGGACCCACGCTTGTCATCCGTCCGTCATCGGCCGCACCCTGGCTCGGCCGTGAACCGCTCGCCGCTCCGACCGGCGACACGAAGGAGTACTCATGGTGCAGGCATACATCCTGATCCAGACCGAGGTCGGTCAGGCAGCCGAGGTGGCGGGGCGCATCCGGGGCATCGAGGGGGTCGAGAAGGCCCACGACGTGACCGGGCCCTACGATGTCATCGTCCAGGCCGGTGCCGAAGACATCGATTCGCTGGGCACCCTCGTGGTGGCCCGGATCCAGCGGTTGGACGGCATCGCCCGGACTCTCACCTGTCCCATCGTCAACATCTGACGCATCACGTCGTCCGGAGCGGGGTCTGCTGTGCTGAGTCGGTTCGCGTACGCCGGTGTGGTCGCGGCCCTGGCCCTGGTGGCGACGGGATGCGGCGCGCAGACCGTGCGGATGCAGCCGCCCGAGCCGGACGCGGCGACCGCCGGGGTCTGCGCCGACCTCGTCGCGGCGCTCCCCGACACCCTGCTGGGAGCGGAGCGGGCACAGGTTCGGCCCGACTCGGAGCTCACGGCCGCCTGGGGCGACCCGCCCATCGGACTGCGGTGCGGGGTGGAGCGCCCGGTGACGCTGACCAGCACCTCCTACCTTCAGGAGGTCAACGGTGTTCCGTGGCTGCCGCAGCCGGAGGACGCCCCCACCATGTACACGGCGATCGGCCACGAGGCCTACGTGGAGCTGTCGGTCCCGGCCGCCCACGGCGCCCCCGCCGCCGCGCTGTCCACGGTCAGCGACCTGATCGTCGAACACGTCCCCGCGCTTGCCGAAGGGGAGCTGTGACACGGCGCCCGCGCTGACGGGGACCACACCCGCGCTGGCGAGGACCGTGTCCGCGCTGAGGGGGCACTCCGGCGCCCGGGTGCCGTCCCTGTGCCGGGGTTCGGCGGGCGGGCACGCCGAAGCGGGCGGAGGCGCGGCCTCCCCCTTTACCACGCTAAGCCCGCGCGGCTCGCGCCCACCAGAGGCTCTTGCGGCCTGTGTACGACGCGCGCGTGGGGCCGCCAGCGGACGCTGACGGCCCCACGCCGGTCATCACGGGGTCACGGTGACGGTGGAAGGTCCCGTCAGTTCTCCGCCCCGGCCGACTCCTCCGCGGACGGCTCGTCCTCGGCGGCCTCGGAGGGGGCGTCGGACGCCTCGTCCCCGGCGCCCTCCTCAGTGCCCTCCTCGGCTCCGGCGTCTCCGCCCTCGGGGCCCTCCATGGTCTCGGCGTCCACGCCGGCGCCGCTGCCGAGCATGGCGTCGACCTCCTCGGCGTTCTCGGCCACACCACCGGAGCAGGCGGCGCCCGGCTCGGGAACGTCGGTGCCGCGCTCGTAGAGCCGCACGAAGCGCTGGAGGTTCTCGTCGCCGGCGCTCTCGGCGGTGATCTGGCGCCCCCAGCTGGAGGCGACGATCGGCGCGTCCAGCTCACCCGCGTAGGGGCTGATCACCAGGTAGTCGCCGGAGCTGTACATGTCGGTCAGCGCCTGGACCTGGTCCTCGGGCAGGTCGGGCCGGTAGTTGATCCACACCGCGCCGTGCTCCAGGGAGTGCACCGCGAACTCGTGGGTCACCGGCTCGGTGTAGACGCCGCAGTTCTGCCAGGCGTTCCAGTGGTCGCCGCCCACGGGCGGGTTCTGCTCGTAGTTGACGCGCTGTCCGGTGTCCACGTGGACGTAGGAGCCGACCTCGTACTCCTCCACCCCCGAGATCGTGCGGCTGCGGAACTCCATGAAGACGAGGAAACCGATCAGACCCACGACCAGGACCACAGCGGTCGTGATACCGGTGGTGGTAAGGATTTTGCGGCGGCGTTCCTCTTTGAGGCGTTGCGCCTTCAGCTCGGCGGCGCGGCGGCGACGCTCCTCCGCCGTCTTCTTCTTGGCCACTGGGTCTCCTGGGATGGATGGTGACATTAGGGACTTACCTATCCTCTACTTTGGCACCAGAGTTGGGCGATTCGACCAGGATGGTTCCTATGGAACAGAAAAACGGTCCCGCGGCCGGGACCGCCGACCACGTCGGCGATGTCCCGGACGACGACGGACCCCCGTGGGAGGACGGGGCGGCGGACGAGGAGACCCCGTCACGGGTCTCCTGGCGCTCGGTACCGACGTGGACCGCTGTGATCCTCGTCGTACTGGCCCTGGGCGGGGGCTACCTGCTGGGACGCCCGTCCTACCCGCTGGACACCGGCGCCGACGCCGGGTTCCTGCGCGACATGAGCGCGCACCACGCCCAGGCCGTGGACATGTCGATGCTCATCCTGGAGAGGACCGAGGACCCCGAGCTGCGCACGGTGGCCACCGACATCGCCCGCACCCAGCAGGCCCAGATCGGGATCATGCAGGGGTGGCTGATGGCCTGGGACCTCAACGCGCGCGGCGTGCAGGAGCCGATGGCATGGATGGAGGGCCACGACCACGGCGGCGAGGGCGGCGAGGTCCCCGACACGATGCCGGGACTGGCCTCCTCGGAGGAGATGGTCTCCCTGGAGGAGGCCACGGGCGAGGAGGCCGAACTCCTCTTCCTGGAGCTGATGATCGCCCACCACCAGGGCGGCGTCGAGATGGCCGAGGCGGAGGTGGAGCTGGGACAGGAGGACCTGGTCACCAACTTCGCCCAGGGAATGGCCGACTCCCAGCTCAAGGAGATCGACCTGATGGAGGGCATGATCGACCAGCGCCAGGACGGCGCCTCCGGCGACTGACCCCGCGTTCGCGCACACGGCGACGGCGGCCCACCCGCGGGTGGGCCGCCGTCGCCGTGTCCGGCGCCCTTTCACACCGGGGGCCGCGTGCTCCGGACCGTCCCCGCCCGGGACCGTTCGCGCCCTGACCCTCGTGTGTCCGCGACCGGAGCGCCGGGCGCCCCGGAGCGCGTGTGTCCGAACGCACACGGCGGCTCCCCGCGCGGCCGCTCCCCTCCCTCCCCGGCGGCTTCCCCGCAGGTGACAGCGGTGGAGGCCCGTCGGCGGCCTTCCCCGACGCGCCCCGGAGAGCCCGCACACCCACCGGGGAGACGCACGGAACACCGTTTTCGACGGGACCCGCTGGATCTACGACACGCTGTAGAACTACGATTTGTAGTACTACCGGCGGTCGGTATTTGGAGAGGCGGGTATGGAAGCCCTTGAACTCGCGAGGTGGCAGTTCGGTGTCACCACGATCTACCACTTCCTGTTCGTACCCCTGACCATCGGTCTGTCGTTCATCGTGGCCGTGCTCCAGACCCTCTGGTACCGCACCGGCAGGCACGAGTACCTACAGGCCACCCAGTTCTTCGGCAAGCTCTTCCTCATCAACTTCGCCATGGGCGTGGTCACCGGCATCGTGCAGGAGTTCCAGTTCGGCATGAACTGGAGCGAGTACTCCCGCTTCGTCGGCGACGTCTTCGGCGCCCCGCTCGCCATGGAGGCCCTGCTCGCCTTCTTCCTGGAGTCCACCTTCATCGGGCTGTGGATCTTCGGCTGGCACCGGCTGCCCCGGGGCGTCCACCTGGCCTGCATCTGGGCGGTCGCCATCGGCACCAACCTCTCGGCGTACTTCATCCTCGCCGCCAACGCCTGGATGCGGCACCCCGTGGGCTACACGGTCAACGAGGAGAACGGGCGCGCCGAGCTCACCGACATCTGGGCCGTGCTCAGCAACGACCAGGCCTGGTCCACCTACCTGCACACCGTCTCGGCCGCCTTCATCACCGCCGGGCTGTTCGTCGTGGCGGTCAGCGCCTACAAGCTCTGGCGCAACAGCCACCACAACGACACCGGCACCCCCGGGGTGGTCCCGCCCCGGAAGGACTTCGCCCTGTTCCGCGGCACACTCAAGGTCGGCCTGGTCTTCACCCTGGTCGCCGGCGCCCTGGTGGTCTTCTCCGGCGACCACCAGGCCAAGCTCGCCGCCGAGTACGAGCCGATGAAGCTCGCCGCCGCCGAGGCCCTGTGGGAGACCGAGGAGGGCGCGGCCTTCTCCGCCCTGGCCGTCGGCGACACCGAGGAGCGCTACAACCCCATCGACATCACCATCCCCAACGTGCTCAGCTTCCTCGCCACCGGTCAGTTCGACGGCGAGGTGCACGGGATGAACAACCTGGAGGAGGCCTACGACGAGTACTACGGCCCCGGGGACTACACCCCCAACGTGTTCGTCGTGTACTGGTCCTTCCGCCTGATGATGGGCCTGGGCATGTTCGGGGTGGCGGTGGCCGCGCTCGGCCTCCTGCTCACCTGGGGCAGGGAGCGCACGCCGACCAGCAAGTGGTTCTACTACGCGGCCATGCTCGCGCTGCCCGCGGCGCTGGCCGCCAACATCTTCGGCTGGGTGCTCACCGAGATGGGCCGCCAGCCCTGGACCGTGCACGGCGAGCTGCTCACCGCGGCCAGCGTCTCCCCCGGGGTGAGCCTGGGGGCCGTCGCGGCGAGCCTGGCCGGGTTCACCGCGGTGTACGGGGTGCTCTTCGTCGTCGAGGTCGGCCTGCTCCTGAAGTACGTCAAGGCCGGACCCTCCCACCTCGTCCCCGACCTGGAGGACGACGAGGACGAGTCCAAGATCCCGCACTTCAGCTACTAGGAGCCAAGGACCATGGAACTGGCCGTCATCTGGTTCATCGCCATCTCGGTCCTGTGGATCGGGTACTTCGTCCTGGAGGGGTTCGACTTCGGGGTGGGCACGCTCATGCCCTTCATGGGCAGGCGCGACTCCGTCGACCGCAGGGTCGCCATCAACGCGATCGGGCCGGTCTGGGACGCCAACGAGGTGTGGCTGATCACCGCGGTCGGCGCGACCTTCGCCGCCTTCCCCGCCTGGTACGCCTCCCTGCTCAGCGGTTTCTACGCACCGGTGTTCCTCATCCTCGTCGCGCTGATCCTGCGCGGTGTGGCGTTCGAGTACCGGGGCAAGCGCGACAGCTCCGTGTGGCGCGCCTGGTGGGACCGGGCGATCTTCGCGGGCAGCACCGCACCCGCCTTCCTGTGGGGCGTGGTCTTCGCCAACGTCGTCCGGGGCGTGGCCATGGGCTCCGACCAGGTGGTCACCTCCTCGCTGGCCGACCTGCTCAACCCCTACGCCCTGCTCGGCGGGCTGACCACGCTGTCGCTGTTCACCCTGCACGGGGCGATCTTCCTGACTTTGAAGACCGACGGGCCGGTGCGGACCCGCGCGCGCCGGGCCGCCCTGTGGTCCGCGTGCGCCGCGGTCCCGCTGGTCTCGCTCTTCCTGGCCTGGACCCAGCTCGCCCACGGCGACGGGACCGCGACCCTGCCGCTCGTCGCCCTCTCCGCCGCCGCCCTGGCCGGCGGGGTCGCGGCGGCCTGGCGGCGCCGCGAGGGGTGGTCGTTCGCCTGCACGGCGGTGACCATCCTGACCGCGTTCGCCGCCCTGTTCACCGCGCTGTTCCCGAACGTGCTGCCCTCCACCACCGATCCCGCGTTCAGCCTGACCGTCGCGAACGCCTCCTCCGCCGAGTACACGCTGACCGTGATGTCGTGGGTGGCGGTGGTGTTCCTGCCGCTCGTACTCCTCTACCAGGGGTGGAGCTACTGGGTGTTCCGCAGGAGGGTGACCGGCGAGACCGTGACGGGGGCGACCGTCACCCGCACCGACCACGGGGGCAGGAATCCCGAACCCGCCGCCTGACCGCGCCGCGCAGCCTCCCGGGCCCACCCGCCCGGGAGGCTTCCGGCCGCCCCGCCCGCGGGGGAGGGCCCGCGGGGCCGACCGGCACGCGAGGCGCACCGGGTGGATACTGGGGCCGTCGCGCCCGCTCCGGCCGACCGGGGCGGCACCGTGCCACCGTGAGGGCCCAGGCCACCGTGAAGGCCCAGCCACTCCGGGCCAGCCGTGCACCCGACCCGAACGACGTCGTGAGGTCCCGCGCCCATGAAACCCCTTGACCCGCGCCTGGTGCGCACCGCAAGCGCGGTACGCGCGCACCTGGCCGTCTCCGTGGCCAGCGGAGTGCTCATCACCGGCCTGATCCTGGTCCAGGCATGGCTGCTGGCCCGCGCCGTCACCGGCGCCTGGCGGGGCGAGGGGCTGGACACCCTGGGCTGGGTGGTCGGCGCGGTCGCGGCCGTCGCCGTGGTCCGGGCCCTGCTGTCCTACGTGGCCGAGACCTCCGCGCTGCACAGCGCGGCGCGCACCAAGTCGCAGCTGCGCCGCCGCCTGGTGGCGCACGTGACCGGGTCGGGCAGGGTGTGGGCCGCGGAACCGGGCGGCGAGCAGGGCTCGCCCAAGGCGGGCGAGCTGGTCACCCTGGCCACCCGGGGCCTGGACGCGCTCGACGACTACTTCGCCCGCTACCTGCCCCAGCTGGTCCTGGCCGCGATCGTGCCGCTCGCCGTGCTGGCGGTGGTGTTCTGGGCCGACTGGATCTCGGGGATCGTCATCCTGGTGACGGTGCCGCTGATCCCGGTGTTCATGGCGCTGATCGGCATGCACACCCAGCAGCGCACCGACCGGCAGTGGAAGCTGCTGAGCCGACTGGGCGGACACTTCCTGGACGTGGTGGAGGGGCTGCCGACCCTGGCCGTGTTCCGCCGGGCCAAGGCCCAGGCCGAGATCCTGCGCCGGGTGGGCGAGGACCACCGGCGGGCGACGATGGGAACGCTGCGGATCGCCTTCCTGTCGGCGTTCGCGCTGGAGCTGCTGTCCACCCTGGCGGTGGCGCTGGTCGCGGTGGAGGTGGGCCTGCGCCTGCTGGGCGGCCACATGGACTACCAGACGGCGCTGCTGGTGCTGATCCTGGCGCCGGAGGCCTACCTTCCGCTGCGGGAGGTGGGCGCCCGGTTCCACGCGAGCATGGAGGGCGTGTCCGCCGCCGAGCAGGTGTTCACCGAGCTGGAGCGCGGACGCGAAGCGGCGCGGACCGGGGCCGCCGCCTCCGGCGGCGCCGCGAAGGCCCCGGCGACGGGGTCCGGCGGCTCCGTCACCCCTCCCCCGGCGACCGGCCGACCCGCGCCCGCCGCCGGGGGCGACATCCGCTTCGAGGACGTGGAACTGCTCTACCCCGGACGGGACGTGCCCGCCCTGTCCGGACTGGACCTGGAGGTGGCGGCCGGGGAGCACCTGCTGCTCACCGGCCCCAGCGGGGCGGGCAAGTCCACCCTGCTGTCACTGCTGCTGCGGCTGAACGAGCCCACCCGCGGGCGCGTCAGCGTGCGCGCGCCCGGCGGGCGGTGGGAGCCCCTGGACGGGATCGACGCCGACGACTGGCGCCTCGGCACCGCCTGGGTACCCCAGAACCCCTACCTGTTCGACGTGTCCGTGGCCGACAACATCCGCCTGGGTGCGCCGGGCGCCTCCATGGACCGGGTCCGCGAGGCGGCCCGGCTGGCCGAGGCCGACGCGTTCGTCCGCGCCCTCCCCGACGGCTACGACACCCGGCTCGGCGAGCGCGGCGCCCGTCTGTCGGCCGGGCAGAGGCAGCGGATCGCGCTGGCGCGGGCGCTGTGCCGGAACGCCCCGCTCGTCCTGCTGGACGAGCCCACCGCCCACCTGGACCCGGAGAGCGCCGCGGCGGTGCGCACGGCAGTCGCCCGGCTCCTGGAGGGCCGGACCGCCGTCATCGTCGCCCATGACACCGGCTGGGCGCGCGGCGTCCTCGGGGACACCCTGCGGACCGCGTCGCTGCCGCTGCCGACCCAGGAAGGGAGCGTGTCGCGATGAGCGCCGGCACCACCGCCCCCGAAACGCTCCGGGTGCCCGAGCGCGAACGCCGCCGCGACCCGCTGCTGCGGATGACGGCCCTGGCCCGGCCCCGCGGGGGCCGCTTCGCGATCGGCGTGCTGCTGGGCGCCGCCGCGACCGGCGCGGCCGTGGCCCTGCTGGGCGTGGCCGCGTGGATGCTGGCCACCGCCGCCGACCACCCGCCCATCACCGCTCTGGGCGTGGCCGTGGTCGCCACCCGCGCGCTGGGCGTGGGCCGCGGGGTGGCCCGCTACCTGGAGCGGCTGGTCACCCACGACGCCGCGTTCCGCACGCTGGCCGAGGTCAGGGTGCGGGTGTACGAGCGGCTCGCCAGGACCGAGCCGTTCGGCCGCTTCCGGTCCGGCGACCTGGTGTCCCGTCTGGTCAACGACACCGAGGCCACCCTGGACCTGCTGGTGCGCGGCCTGACGCCGCCGCTGGTCTCGTTGGTGACGGGCGGCGCCACGGTACTGGTCCTGACCGCGCTCTACGTCCCGGGAGGGCTGCTGCTGGCGGCGGGCCTGCTGCTGGCGGGGCTGGCGGTGCCGCTGGCCGCGGCCGCGCTGGGCCGGGAACCGGGCAGGCGCCAGGCCAGAGCGCGCGGGGAGCTGTCGACGACCCTGGTGGACACCCTGCACGGGGCCCCCGACCTGGTCGCCTACGGCGCCATGGACCAGCAGGTGGCCCGGGTGTACGCGGCCGACGAGGAGCTGACCCGGCTGGCGCGCAGGGACTCCGCGATCCTGGGGCTGGGCGCCGGCGCGAGCGCGCTGATCACCGGGCTGACCGTGTGGGGTGCGCTGTTCCTGGGTGTGGCCGCAGTGGCGGGCGGGACACTGGACGCGGTGTCGCTGGCGGTGCTGGTGCTGGTGACGCTGGCGGCGTTCGAGATCGTGGCGCCGCTGCCCGCCGTGGCGGCCAGGCTGGGGGCGATCCGGGCGAGCGGCGCCAGGCTGTTCGGGGTCCTGGACACCCCGCCCGCGGTGGCCGCGCCCACCCGCACCGGCCTGGACCCGGACGGGGACGCCACGGTGCGGGTACGGGACCTGCGGGTGCGCTACGGCCCCGGGGAACCGTGGGCGCTGGACGGGGTGGACCTGGAGATCCCCGCCGGGTGGACGGTGGCGGTGATCGGCCCCAGCGGCGCGGGCAAGAGCACGCTGGCGTCGGTGCTGCTGCGGTTCCGCGACCCGGACGGCGGCCTGGTGGAGATCGGCGGGGAGGACGTCACGTCCTACCCGGCCGACGAGGTGCGCGGGGTGGTGTCGGGGGTGCCCCAGGACCCGCACGTGTTCGCCTCGACGCTGCGGGAGAACCTGCGGCTGGCCCGGCCCGGCGCGGAGGACGACGAACTGTGGGAGGCGCTGCGGCGCGCGCGGCTGGCCGACGAGGTGGCGGCGACGCCCCGGGGTCTGGACACGGTGGTGGGCACGCACGGCCTGGGCCTGAGCGGCGGGATGGTGCAGCGGCTGGCGCTGGCCCGCGCCCTGCTGGCGGCGCCCCGGGTGCTGGTGCTGGACGAACCGACCGCCCACCTGGACCCGGACACGCGCGACGCGGTGGTGGAGGACCTGCTGGCCGCGGCCGAGGGGTACTCCACCCTGCTGGTCACGCACGACATGACGGGCCTGGACCGCGTGGACCGGATCTACGTGGTGCGCGACGGCCGGGTGATCCAGCAGGGCACGCACGAGGAGCTGTCCCGGCGGGAGGGCTGGTACCGCGACGTCAGCGCTTCCTGAATTCCTTGAAACCGCCCCGCGTCGAACACATATTCGCTAACTTCTCTTCAAGGAGCCCACAGCCCCAGGAGAGTCATGGACGAGAAGTACAGCGGTCTGTACAGCGAAAAACGAATATCCATGGCAGACGGCACACGAAAGCGCCTCATCCAAGTCCAGGTCGGCGACGAGGTACCTGGGACCGACCACGGTACACGTGTCGTTTCAACTCGGGTGTTCGAAGTGCGCCGCCAAGGCCCGGGAGTCTCCTGGACAAAACTTTCGGGACGACGACTACGCGCAGGACGCGGAAGCTCCTTCTTCTGCCTCATCTCCAGTCCCGACTACCGCGTCTGGCCACCAGGACCAGACACCTACACACCGGTTGGAGAGTACTCACCAAGCCAGCGAATCACACTCCTCCGCAGCGAACTCGACCTGACCCCCTGTCAGCGCTCCGTACTGCTGGGGAAACTCCTGGGCGACGGACACCTCCAGAAGGCCAGGTCCGGGAGCGCGTCCGTCGTGTGGGGCCATCGGCAAGCCGAAGAAGAGTACGTCCGGTGGACTCTGCGAGCTCTTGGAGACCTCGCCAGCACCAGCATCCGGAAGTCCATCAGCGGCTATGGATCAACCATCGTCACCGCCCGTTCAACCTTCCACCCGAGCATAACGGGATGTTTCGGAGAAATGACAGAAAAGGGAAATAAAAGGATCCCCTCCTGGGTTGCCGAGTACCTTGATCCACTCGCTCTGGCGTTCTGGTACATGGATGACGGGTCGCTCTGCCACACAGAAGGTCAAGAGGATCGGGCGTCGCTTTCCACGTGTGGTTTCGACGAGGACGACTGCCGTGTACTCCTGATAGGGCTACGCAGACTCGGCATCACAGGGACGCTCATGCGAGACGGCCGGGGGTATCTCACGATCCGTCTCAACAGTGTCGCCGCAGAGCGATTGTTCCTGCTCGTCGCTCCTTACATCCCTCCTGTGATGCAACGGAAGCTCCCAAAACGCTATCGCGGCCATGACGGCTGGCTCCCCCCGGCCGGTGAGAGGCAGTTCAGGCGACAGCTTGTGTCCCAACTGGTGGAACACATCGAAAGTGATGCCCAGAACAAGAAGTCCGCTTGGCACACGTCAAGCCGCTACGCGATCACCACGGGTACACGCAACCTCTTCGCCAACGGAGTCCTCGTCCATGACTCGTCCTGAGAGCCTCGGCCCCGGATCTGACAGCGGGAGCGGTCTCCTCTAGGGTTCCCCCGTGGCCAATCCTGTTCGTGAGTTCCTCGGTGGCGTCGGCGCCCTCCTGCGCGGCTTCACCCTGCTGTTGCGTAAACCGCGCCTGTTCCTGCTCGGCGCCCTTCCCGCGCTGATCACGTCACTGGTGTTCCTGGCGCTGTTCGTGCTCCTGGTGGTGAACCTGACCGACCTGGCCGACTGGGCGACGCCCTTCGCCGACGGCTGGGACCCCCTGTGGCAGGGACTGCTGCGCGGCGCCGTGTCCGTGGCGGTCCTGGCCGGATCGCTCCTGCTGATGGTGGTCGCGTTCACCACGGTCACGCTGACCCTGGGCGGGCCGATCTACGACAAGGTCACCGAACTCGTCGAGAAGGAGCTGGGCAACGACCCCGGCGAGCTCGACGAGCCGCTGATGGCGTCGATGTGGCGGGCCGTCCGGCAGTCGCTGGCGGTCGTGGCGGTGTCCCTGCTGGTGACGGTGCTCGTGTTCGCGATCGGTTTCATCCCGCTGGTGGGACAGGTGGTCGGTCCGGTGCTGGCCGCCGTGCTGGGCGGGTGGCTGCTGGCGGTCGAGCTGCTGGCGAGCGCGTTCGACCGGCGGGGGCTGACGACCATCCGCGAGCGGCGCCGGTACATGGGCACACGGCGGGCGCGGGTGCTGGGTTACGCGGTGCCGACGTACTTCCTGTTGGCGATCCCGTTCCTGGCGATCGTGGTCTTCCCCGCCGCCACCGCGGGCGCGGTGCTCCTCACCCGCGAGCTGGTGCCCGCCGCGCAGACCCGGCCGGACCCCGCCGGACCCCTGCCGGGGCCGGGCGCTCCGGACGGCCCGGTTCCCGGCGGACCGCCTCCTGGCGGGCCCTTCCCCGGCGGACACGGGCAGGGCTGACCGGGGACGAACTCCGCCCGGCGCGTGCGCGGCGGCGATCGACGTCCAGCAGGAGCGGAGGTCGTCCACAGGGTGACGGAGGGGATGGCGGCTCGGTCGCGGTGGGCGTACGCTCGCGGAGGGACCTCCGTGGGCTCGTGTACCCGGGGGCCACCCCCCGTGTACCAGTGTCCTCGGGAACGCCGAAGGCGGGCAACCGTCCGGTCGCCCGCCTGTGGAAAACCCCGGCAGAGTCAGTTCAGCTCGAAGAGCTGGGAGGCCCGGATCTCCATGTCAAACGGCTCGGGGAGACGTACCGTGCCCTCGCCGGTCACCTTGGTCTCCTGCTGGTACTGCCCGTCCTCCGGGGCCGAGTACAGGGCGACCTTCTCCTTGGTCGGATCGACCACCAGGTAGAGGGGCACGCCCGCTCGCGCGTATCCGACCGCCTTCGTCCGCCAATCATGGAACGTGCTGCTCGGCGAGACGACCTCCACCGCCAGCTCCGCTCCCTCGGGCGAACGCTTCCAGGACTTCCTGTCTCCCTGCTTCAGCGCCTCTTTGGAGAAGACAACGAGGTCAGGTACGTAGCGCTCCTCCATCCCTGGAATGAGCACCGTCACCGTCTGCAACGCTCTGAGCTCGTGAAGTCCCTTCTCCAAGAGAAGCTCGTGAAGGACAGCCACGATCTCGGCATGCCAGTAGGTCGGCGTTGGCGACACGATGATGCTCCCGCTGATGATCTCCGCGCGGAAACCTTCCGGGAGTTCGAGGCTGTCTGCCAGTGTCGGGAGATCCATCACCGGCTCATCCGTCAGCTCTTGAACAGCACACGTCATAGGGGACCCCCTGGGGTATCCGGAACGCTCCCGAGCGTAGCGAGATCACCAGACCAGCGTACGCGTTTTCGGAGAGAAACCCCAGAAAGCACGGGGGCGGGCGAACGCCCGGACCGCCCGCGCGGAGGGCCCCTCTACCGCAGGCCGGGGGCGCGGCGCAGCGCCGTGGAGATCATCCGCTCCACCAGGGCCGCGTAGTCCACACCGGTGGCGGCCCACATCTGCGGGAAGGCCGACGCCGGGGTGAAGCCGGGCATGGTGTTGAGCTCGTTGACGAGGATGTCGCCGTCCTCGGTGTAGAAGAAGTCCACGCGGGCCAGGCCCTCGCACCCCATCGCCTCGAACACCTCGGCGGCCAGCGCGCGCAGGCGCGCCGTGGCCTCCTCCGGGAGCTCGGCCGGAATGGTCAGGCTGCTCGTGGACAGGTACTTGGCCTCGAAGTCGTAGAAGTCGAAGCCGTCGGCGACGTGCACCTCGGCCGGGACGGACACGTCGGGCGTGCCGCCGTCCTCGGACTCCAGCACTCCGCATTCCACCTCGCGGCCCACGACCTGGGCCTCCACCAGCACCTTGGGGTCGTGCTCGCGGGCGGCCTCGACCGCGGCGGCCACCGCGTCGGCGTCGGAGGAGTCCTCCACCTTGCTGATGCCCACGCTGCTGCCCGCGCGGGCGGGCTTGACGAACACGGTGGCGCCCAGCTCGGCCACGTCGTCCAGCACCCTCTTGCGCTCGGTGCGCCACTGGCGGTCGGTGATGGCCACGAAGTCGCTGGTGGGGATGCCGTTGCCGCGCAGCATGGCCTTCATGAAGACCTTGTCCATGGAGGCGGAGCTGGAGAACACCCCGGCCCCGGCGTAGCGCACGCCCATCATCTCGAACAGCCCCTGGATGGTGCCGTCCTCGCCGAAGGGGCCGTGCAGCAGCGGCAGCACCACGTCCACCCCGGCCAGGCGCTCGGGGCCCTTGACCGGGTCCACGACCATCAGCTGGCCCGCCGAGTCGAAGGGCAGCGCGAGGTCGACGCCGTCCTCGGACACCGACGGCAGCGCGCTGCTGCCCGCGTCGATGCGCAGGCTCTCGGGGTCGCCCGAGGTCAGCACCCAGTTGCCCGTGCGGGTGATACCGACCGGCACGATCTCGTAGCGGTCGTGGTCGACGACGGACAGCACGCTGCCCGCGGTGACGCAGGAGATCTCGTGTTCGGAGCTACGCCCGCCGAAGACGACGGCCACCCGAATCTTGCGCTGTTCGGACGACATGCTGCCTGACCCTATCTCGCCGTTGGTTGGAACCGGAGCGGGTGGAACCCCGCGGTGTGTCAGCTGTCCCCGCCGAGGGCCGCCAGGGCGTCCTCGACGAGGTCACGGGGGTCCTCCAGGCCGACGGAGAACCGTACCGCGCCCGGTGAGATGCCCGCGGCGGCCAGTTCCGGCTCGCTCATGCTGCGGTGCGACGTGGAGGCGACGTGTCCGGCGAGCGTGTGCGTGCCGCCCAGCGAGGCGGCGATGGTGGCCACGCGCAGCCGGTCGGCGAAGGCCATCCCGGCCTCGCGTCCGCCGCGCGGGTGCACGGTCACGACCGCGCCGTAGCGGCCCCGGTCGAACAGCTTGTCGGCGAGCGCCGACTGGGGGTGGGAGGCAAGCGAGGGGTGGTCGACCCGCTCCACCAGGGGGTGGCCCTCCAGTGCCGCGGCGAGGGCCGCCGCGCTCTCGCACTGGCGCTGCACCCGCAGCGGCAGCGTCTCCAGCCCGCGGTGCAGCAGGTAGGCCTCGTCGGGGGCCAGGCAGGGGCCCAGGTCCACGCGCGCGGAGCGGATGCGCGCGATCAGGTCGGGGGAGGCCACGGCCACGCCGCCGGTGGTGTCGCTGTGGCCTCCGATGTACTTGGTGGCCGAGTGCACGACCACGTCGGCGCCGTGCTCCAGGGGACGGCACACGGCCGGGGAGGCGAAGGTGGAGTCCACCACCAGGACGGCGCCGGCCTCGTGGGAGATCCGTGCCAGCTCGGGCAGGTCGGAGACGGTCATGGTGGGGTTGGACAGCGTCTCGGTGAACACCATCCGGGTGTCGGGTCCCACGGCGGCGCGCACGGCGTCGGGGTCGGTGATGTCCACGAAGTCGGTGCGCACGCCGAACCGGCGCAGCAGCCGGTCCAGCAGCGAGTGGGTGTTGCCGTAGATGGACTGCGAGGCCACCACGTGGGACCCGGCCTCGGTCAGCGCCATGAACACCGTGCTGAGCGCGCCCATGCCCGAGGAGAAGGCCTGTCCGCGCACCGGGCCCGGCACCCCGGCGCCCTCCAGGGCCGCGACGGCGTCGGCGAACGCGTCCACGGTGGGGCTGTCGATGCGCGCGTAGGAGTAGCCCTGTCGGGTGCCCGCCAGCACGTCCGCGTACTCCTGGGAGGTGTCGAACGCGTAGGTGGTGGCCCGGTGGACGGGCATGCGCATCGGGCGCTCGGCGGGAACCGGCGCCTGCGGGAGGGAGACCGCCCGCGTGTACTCGCCCTCGGTCCCGGCTCCCGCCGCGGACCCTGGTGTGTGTGACATCGTGCTCGCTCTCAGACCCCGTAGCGCTCGGGCTTGGCGCTGCGCGCCATGAAGGCGGCCAGCGCCTCGGCCGGGCCCAGGTCGTGGTGCATCATCTTGACGACGGCCTCGGTGATCGGCATGTCGACCCCGTGGGCCCATCCGAGTTCCAGGACGGATTCGGAGGACTTGACCCCCTCGGCCGTCTGCTTGGTCTCCGCGACGACCTGTTCGAGGGTTTTGCCAGCGCCCAGTTTCTCACCGAAGGTCCGGTTTCGCGAAAGCGGCGACGAGCATGTCGCGACCAGGTCGCCCATTCCGGCCAGGCCGGACAGGGTGTGCTCGTCCGCGCCCAGGGCCACGGCCAGGCGCGTGGTCTCGGCCAGGCCGCGGGTGATGAGGGACGCCTTGGTGTTGTCCCCGAAGCCCATGCCCTCGGCCACGCCGACGGCCAGGCCGATCACGTTCTTCATCGCGCCGCCGATCTCCACCCCGACCAGGTCGGTGCTGGTGTAGGGGCGGAAGTAGGCCGACTTGAACAGGCTCTGGAGCCGCACGGCCGTCGGCTCGTGCGGGCAGGCGACCACTGCGGTGGCGGGCTGGCGCTCGGCGATCTCGCGGGCCAGGTTGGGGCCCGACACGACCGCGATGCGCTCCTCGGAGTACTCCAGGACCTCGGCGATGATCTGGCTCACCCGCATGCGGGTGCCCAGTTCCACACCCTTCATGAGGCTGACGACCACCGCGTCCTCGCGCAGGTGGGGGCGCCAGTCCACGAGGTTGGCCCGCAGCGTCTGCGACGGCACCGCCAGCACCACCACGTCGGCCTCCGCCAGCGCCTTGGGGGCGTCGGCGGTGGCGCGCAGGCGCGGGTTGAGGTCGATCCCGGGGAAGTAGTCGGGGTTCTGCGAGGTCTCGTTGATCGCGTCGACCACCGAGGAGCGCCGCCCCCACAGGACGACCTCGGCGGCGGGGCCGTCCGGATGGCGTTGCCTGGCCAGGTCGGCCGCGTCCGCGATGATGTTCGCGAACACGGTGCCCCACGACCCCGCGCCGAGAACGGCGATCCTCACGTCGTCGGTACCCATCGGCTCCCTCATGCCCCCGCGCTGTTCCCGCCGTTGTCGCTCTTCGCCCCGGCCTGGTCGTCGGCCGGCGCCGTGCTGTCCGCCGCGGCGGGCGTGCCGCCGTCCACGGAGGGCCGCTCCCCGCTCCCGGCGGCCGCGGCCCGCGCCCTCCTGGGGTCGTAGGGGACCGCGGGCGGCTCCTCGCCGCGGATCCGCGCCTGGAGGGCGGTGATGTCGGCCATGATCGCCTCGGTGGCCTCCCGCAGGACCGTTCCGGTCAGCGGCTGGTCCCGGAACCGGGACAGGTCCACGGGCGGTCCGGCCAGGAACTCCACGCGCTTGCGCGGGAACAGCCTGACCTTCTTGGTGCCGTAGGGCATGATGTGCTGTTCACCCCAGTGCGCCACCGGGACCACGGGCACGCCCGTGGTGAGGGCCAGGCGCGCCACGCCGGTCTTGGCGGCCATCGGCCACAGGTCCGGGTCCCGGGTGCAGGTGCCCTCGGGGTAGAAGATCACCGAGGCCTCGTCCCGGGTGAGCGCCAGCTCGGCCTCGTGGAGCGCCTTGACGGCGTCGGTGCTGCCGCGCTTGACCGGGATCTGGCCGGTGCTCCTGGCCACCGCGCTCACCACGGGGATGCGCATGACGCCCTCCTTCATGGTGAAGGTCGGCCAGCGCCGGGCACCGATGTAGAGGAAGTGGGCGACCGTGAGCGGGTCCGCCAGGGACAGGTGGTTGAGGGCGATGATCGCGCCGCCCCTGTCCGGGACGTGCTCGGTGCCCTTCCAGTCCGGCTTGGTCACGAACCACAGGACGAACCGGACGATCCGGGAGACGACCGCTTTCACCCACCGGGATTCTCGTTGCTTGGCCACGGGACTCCTCACTCCATCACTCCGGGCCCGTCGAGGCCGCACAGCACAACCGATTCAGTGTAGGGCGTGTTCGGCGGACGCGGCCCGTCGCGGGCGGCGCAGCCGACGCCTCCTCCCCGAACGCCTACCCTCGTCACTGTCGTGCCGTACCGACGTTCCGGAGGGACCGTGACCGGCTGTGGAGAACAGGGCGGGGCGCCGTGCCCCGGAGCGCGCTGGTCCCTGGTCGTCCCGGTGAAGCGGCTCGGCCGAGCCAAGACGCGGCTGGCCCCGGCCGCGAAGGGGCGCCGCGAGGACCTGGCGCTGGCCATCGCCTGCGACACGGTGGCCGCGGCGCGGGCCTGCCCCGGGGTGGCGGCGGTGTTCGTGGTGACCGAGGACGCGCGCGCGGGCGCCGAACTGGCCCGGTCGGGCGCGGTGGTGGTGGGCGGCGAGCCCGGCACGGGGCTGAACCCGGCGCTGGAGCACGGGGCCGCGGTCGCGCGGCGGCGCCTGCCCGGGCTCGGGGTGTGCGCCCTGTCCGCCGACCTGCCCGCGCTGCGCCCCGGGGAGTTGGAGCGGGTCCTGGCCGCGGCGGCCCGGCACGGCCGCTCCTTCCTGCCGGACACTCCCGGCGTGGGCACGACGCTGTTCGCCGCCGCGCCCGGGCACCCGTTCACCCCGGCCTTCGAGGGGCCCTCGCGGGCCCGCCACCTGGCCGGGGGCGCCAGGGAGCTGGTGGTGCCGGACGTGGCGTCGGTGCGGCGCGACGTGGACACGTTCGAGGACCTGCGCGCCGCGGTGGCGCTGGGCGTGGGCCCCAGGACGCGCGGGCTGTGGGAACTCGTGGGCGGCGGCCTGTGCCCGCAGAGCGCGCCCTGAGCCCTCCTGAGGCCCCGGTGCGGCCTTCCCGCCCCTCGTGCGCTGGCAGGGGCCCGTGCGCCGCGCGTGCGCCCCATGAGCCCCACAAGGCCCTCAAGCACCCTCCTGGTGCCCCTCCTGAGCCACATGAGCCCCATGAGATCTCGGCGCACCCTCCTGGTTCCCCCGCGTCCCATGAGCCTCACGAGCCCGCGAACGCGTTCCGCCCGGGCCCCCTCGAAGGGGACCCGGGCGGACGGACCCGTCGCCGTGCGGTGGCGGGTTACTTCTTGTCGCCGTTGACCAGAGCCTTGAAGTCAGCGCCAGCGCGGAACTTCGGCACGAAGCTCGCGGGGACGTTGATGGTGGCGCCGGTGGCGGGGTTGCGGGCCGTGCGGGCCGCGCGCTCGGACTTCTCGAAAACGCCGAAGCCGGTGATGGCGACCTTGTCGCCCGACGCCACGGTGGCCTGAATGGTGTCAAGCACAGCGTTGACCGCTTCGGTCGCGGTCTTCTTGTCTCCGAGCCGATCGGAGATCGCGTCGATCAGGTCACGCTTGTTCATAAGGTTCCTCCGGTTCCCCCTTGCTCGCACGAAATTAGGGGAAGCAGAGGCCCTTACACAAATACAAACGCCTACGGGCAGGGCGTGTCGGGGCCATCCCCACCTGCGCGGCAGCTTCCGGGGGGCTCCGGTCCAGACCGGAGCCGTCCCCGACTCCAGTCCCTTTTGACCCCTTCTGCGAGCCTCAAATGCCTACGTATAACCGGATTCCGGGCACGAGCCACGCTGAGCTTAAGGACGGAAGACCCGTAAGCAAGCGCTCACAGCGTGTAAAGGTAAAATATTTCTGGACCGGGGGTGTCCTGCGTCACACAGGCCGCGGATCCCCGGCCCAGAAGCCGATCAGTGTCTAGAGGGTCACCGGCAGCCAGGGCTTGCGGGTGCCCTCGAACTCCCCGATCCCGTCCGTGTGGCGCAGGGTCAGCGCGATGTCGTCCAGGCCCTCCAGGAGCCGCCAGCGGGTGTAGTCGTCCAGCTCGAAGGACTCCCGCACGTCCGCAGCCGGAACCCGCACCTCGCGCTCGACCAGGTCCACGGTCACCTCGGTGGCGGGGTCGGCCTCGACGGCCGCCCAGACGCGGTCGATGACCTCCTGGGCCAGCAGGACCGTCAGCAGGCCGCCCTTGAGCGAGTTGCCGCGGAAGATGTCGGCGAAGCGCGAGGACAGCACCGTCTTGAAGCCGTAGTCCTGGAGCGCCCACACGGCGTGCTCGCGCGAGGAGCCCGTGCCGAAGTCCGGACCGGCCACCAGCACGGACGCGCCCCGGTACTCGGGGCGGTTGAGGACGAAGTCGGGGTCGGACTTGCGCCACTCGGCGAACAGGCCGTCCTCGAAGCCGGTCCGGCTGACCCGCTTGAGGTAGACGGCCGGGATGATCTGGTCGGTGTCGACGTTGCTCGCGCGCAGCGGCACGGCCCGACCGGTGTGGACGTCGAACTTCTCCATGAGAGGTCTCTCCTAACGGGGCGCGCTAGAGGGCGGCCAGGTCGGCGGGCGAGGACAGGGTGCCGCGCACCGCGGTGGCGGCGGCGACCTGCGGCGACACCAGGTGGGTGCGTCCGCCGCGGCCCTGGCGGCCCTCGAAGTTGCGGTTGGAGGTGGAGGCGCTGCGCTCGCCGGGCTTGAGCTGGTCGGGGTTCATGCCCAGGCACATCGAGCAGCCCGCCTCGCGCCACTCGGCGCCGGCCTCCTCGAAGACCCTGCCCAGGCCCTCCTCGTTGGCCTGCTCCTTGACCCGCATGGAGCCGGGGACGACGAGCATGCGCACGCCCTCGGCCACCCTGCGGCCGCGGATGATCTCGGCGGCGGAGCGCAGGTCCTCGATGCGGCCGTTGGTGCACGAGCCCAGGAAGACGGTGTCCACCCTCACCTCGCGCATCGGCGTTCCGGCCGCGAGGCCCATGTAGGCCAGGGCCTTCTCGGCGGCGGCGCGGGCGGAGGGGTCCCCGAACGAGGCGGGGTCCGGCACGGAGGCGTCCAGCGGCACGCCCTGGCCGGGGTTGGTGCCCCAGGTGACGAACGGGCTGAGCTCGTCGGCGTCCAGCACGACCTCGGCGTCGAAGACCGCGCCCTCGTCGGTGCGCAGGCTCTTCCAGTGCTCGACCGCGGCGTCGAAGTCCTCGTCCCGCGGCGCGTGCGCCCGGCCGCGGATGTAGTCGAACGTGGTCTGGTCCGGGGCGATCATCCCGGCGCGGGCGCCCGCCTCGATGGACATGTTGCACACGGTCATGCGGGCTTCCATGGACAGGGCCTCGATGGCCTCGCCCCGGTACTCGATGACGTAGCCCTGGCCGCCGCCGGTGCCGATCTTGGCGATGACCGCGAGGATGACGTCCTTGGCGGACACCCCCGGACGCAGCGTGCCGTTCACGGTGACGGCCATCGTCTTGAAGGGGGCCATCGGCAGGGTCTGGGTGGCCAGGACGTGCTCGACCTGGCTGGTGCCGATGCCGAACGCCAGGGCGCCGAACGCGCCGTGGGTGCTGGTGTGGCTGTCGCCGCAGACGATGGTCATGCCCGGCTGGGTCAGGCCCAACTGGGGGCCGACCACGTGCACCACGCCCTGCTCGATGTCGCCCATCGGGTGCAGCCGCACGCCGAAGTCGGAGCAGTTCTTGCGCAGCGTCTCGACCTGCTTGCGGGAGACCGGGTCGGCGATGGGGGCCAGCAGGTCCTGGGTGGGGACGTTGTGGTCCTCGGTGGCGATGGTCAGGTCCGGGCGGCGCACGGACCGGCCCGCCAGGCGCAGACCCTCGAAGGCCTGCGGGCTGGTCACCTCGTGGACGAGGTGGAGGTCGATGTAGAGCAGGTCCGGCTCGCCGTCGGCACGCCGGACGACGTGCTCCTCCCAGACCTTCTCGGCCATCGTGCGTGCCATGGGCGATCGCCTCTCTCGTAATCGTCTCGGGCGCGTCTCGTGTGGAGCCCTGCGCGGACTGCGGCCTGACTTGCATTCCATATTTCGAGACGGCAATATCAAGCCATGGACAACTCTAGCTCATCCAGCGGCGTCGGTGTCCTGGACAAGACCATGTCCGTCCTCGACGCCCTGGAGTCGGGACCGGCGTCCCTGGCCCAGTTGGTACAGATCACCGGTCTGGCCCGGCCGACGGCCCACCGGCTGGCGGTGGCGCTGGAGCGCCACCGCATGGTCACCCGCGACAGCCAGGGGCGCTTCGTGCTGGGCCCGCGCCTGGGTGAGCTGTCGATAGCGACCGGCGAGGACCGGCTGCTGGCCGTGGCCTCCCCCGTCCTGGTGCAGCTGCGCGACCTGACCGGGGAGAGCGCGCAGCTCTACCGCCGCCAGGGCGACCTGCGGGTGTGCGTGGCCGCCTCCGAGCGCAGCAGCGGACTGCGCGACACGGTCCCGGTCGGCAGCGAGTTGCCCATGAACGCCGGCTCGGCCGCCCAGGTGCTGCTGGCCTGGGAGGACTCCGACCGGATCCGCCGTTCCCTGCTGGGGGCGCGGTTCACGGCGGCCAGCCTGGCCCAGGTGCGCCGCCGCCGCTGGGCCCAGAGCGTGGCCGAGCGCGAACAGGGCGTGGCGTCGGTGTCCGCGCCGGTGTCGGGCCCCGGCGGGCGCGTGATCGCCGCAGTGTCGGTGTCGGGCCCGATAGAGCGTCTGACCCGCTCCCCCGGCCGCATCCACTCCCAGGCGGTCCTGTCGGCGGCGGAGAAGATCAGCGAGTCCCTGCACAGCTACGAGGGCGCGCACTAGCCGGGCGGCACCGCCTGCCGGGCCGTCCGGGAGGACGGTCCGCCGGCGGCACCGGGGTGGAGCGCCCGGTGACGGTCCTCCGCCCGGAAACGGGGGCGGGCGCGGGACCCCTCCGCTGCGGCCCGCCGCCGGGGACCGGTCCCGTGCTCAGGCGCCGACGAGGTCCATCGGCGACCGCGCGGTGATGGGCGCGGTCTTGGTGGACGCGCCCTCCGACGCCACGGTGAACTCGCTCTCGGGCGACAGGGCGATCATCCCCAGCCAGTCGCGCACGGTCATCCCGGGCACCAGCTCGGTCGCGTCACCGCGCTCGCCCTCCCCGTCGACCATGACCAGGGCGTGGATGCGGTTGGTCACCGTGGCGAGCACGACCGGGTGCTCGAACGCCTCCAGCCTGCGGAAGACGTCCACCGCCCCGTCCCGGGGCGAGCAGACCAGCACCGTGTAGCGGCCGCGGGCGTCGCGCACCCGCGGGTTCTTCACCAGGTAGTGGATGAACTCGCGCGTGGTGCGGGCGTGCGCGGCCAGCAGCTTGGCCACCCGGCGCGCGTCGGGGCTGTTGGCGTGGCGGACCAGGGCGAGCTCGACCTTGCGCGAGGTCTGGAGCAGCCAGTCGATCTCGGACATCTCGGTCCGCGTGGGCCGCAGCTGACCGTCGTCCAGGCCGATCCCGCGCAGCCACGCGTTGACCTCGGACCACAACCACACCAGGGAGCGGCCCACGGCCGCCTCGGGCGCGGGGAAGGGGACGCCGTCGTGGCGCTGCCCGCGGACCCACTGGTCGACGTTCTGCCTGCTCCGGCCGGTGATCTCGGCGATGTCGGAGATCCCGACCAGCTCCCGGTCGAGGCGGGCGATCCGCACGCCGGGCACGGTCACGTGGACGCGCTCCACCAGCGACCTGGCCGCCGCGACCGCGTCCGGGCCGAGCGCGGCCACGGACAGGCGGAGCGATCCGTGCCAGGAGGAGACGAGGGCGTCGAAGCTCTCACTGAGGGCCTGGACGGTGTCGTGGTCGTCCAGGTCGAACCCGTCCACGACGAAGACGAACTCGTACTCGGCCATCGGCCTCGCCTTCCTCCGGAGCGTCCTCCGGTGTGCGCCGGGCTACCGGCCGCGGTCAACGGCCGCGGCTCCCCGAACCCGCCGGGCGCCGCCCATCCGTTGGCAAACGTCAACAGGAGGATACCCGGAACGGCCGGACCCCACCACGGCCGGGGTTCTCCCGGACAGCCCGCGACCGGACGGACGGGCCTCACTCGCGGGGTCCGCCCGCGCCCCGCCGGGGGTCGTCCGGGGGCATCGGGCAGCGCCGCGCCTCCTGCCGGATGCGGCGCGCGGCCCGACCGGAGTTGCGCGGCGTCCCGGGGACCTGGATGCGGGTGCAGCCGCAGTCGCAGTACAGACGCCCCCAGTGTCCCTCCTGCCTCAGCGCCCACCCCTGTTCGCACAGGTCCTTGAGGACCTCGCGCAGCTCCTTGTCCTGGTGGTCGCCCGGACCGAGCTCACGGCCGGTCACGGTGCGCCCGGGGGCGCCGGTCCGGTCCGGACGGCTGGGGGGAGAGGGTGGCTCTTCATACGCTCCGACAGGGGTTGGGGGCCGGGGAACCGCGCCCGCCCAGTATCCCAGGGGCGCCGCGGCGCCGCGGACCCGCCTTCCGCGGCCCGGGACGGGCTCGCGCGGCTCCGGAGGGCTCGCGGGCCGGAGAACACGAAAGGCCCCATCCTGGTGGATGGAGCCTCACCTGCTGGTACCCCCGAGCGGATTCGAACCGCCGTTACCGCCTTGAGAGGGCGGCGTCCTAGGCCACTAGACGACGGGGGCCGGACTGGTCCGGGCGGACCTCTACTACGATACCCGCCCCAACCGGACACCGATGGCGTGCATCGGTCAGAAAGAAAGCCCCCACGTGGTGAGAGCTTCTCCCTCTGTGTACCCCCGAGCGGATTCGAACCGCCGTTACCGCCTTGAGAGGGCGGCGTCCTAGGCCACTAGACGACGGGGGCGCGCTTTCGGGCCTGCGACCCGCGCGATCAGCGACTCAACGCTGACCTGCGCTGGGGTACCAGGACTCGAACCTAGACTAACTGAACCAGAATCAGTCGTGCTGCCGATTACACCATACCCCAGTGCTCTGGGAGGACCCGGTCCGCTTCCGCTTTCCCGTCCCCCTCGGCGACGTGGACAACTCTAGCGGACATTCGGAGTGGTCGCGAACCGGAATCGGGGCGGCCGGGCTGTGGCCCCGACCACCCCCGTCCGCCTCAGGACCCGGCGGGGTCCTGCTGCGCTTCCAGCTTCGCCAGGGCCGCGGACAGCCGCTCCTGGACGCGCTCGCGGCCGAGCAGTTCCAGCGACTCGAACAGCGGCAGGCCGACGGTGCGGCCGGTGACCGCGACGCGCACGGGGGCCTGCGCCTTGCCCAGCTTCAGGCCCAGCGAGGCGCCGACCTCCTCGGTGGCGGCCTTGAGGTCCTCGGCGGCCCACGGCAGCTCCGGGTCGGCGAAGCGGGCCAGGGCGGCCTGGAGCATCTCCCGCCCCACGCCCGGCTTCATGGCCTTGGCCCAGCTCTTCTCGTCCTCCACGGGCTCGCGCAGGAAGAGGAAGTCCACGTTCGGCACGATCTCGCTGAGCACCGCCACGCGGCTCTGCGCGAGCGGGGCGACGGCGGCGAAGACCGCCGGGTCGTAGTCGGCCGGGTCCCACGGGGCCGCGTCGCCGGTCAGCCACGGCTGACAGCGCTCGGCGAACTCCTCGGCGGAGAGTTCGCGGATGTACTCGCCGTTGAAGGCGCGCAGCTTCTTCTCGTCGAAGAAGGCGCTGGAGCTGTTGACGTCCTCCACCCGGAACAGCGGCTGCATCTGCGACCAGGGCATGATCTCGCGGTCGTCGCCCGGCGCCCAGCCCAGCAGCATGAGGTAGTTGACCATCGCCTCCGGCAGGTAGCCCTCCTCCTGGTAGGACTCCAGGGCGACCTTGTCGCGGCGCTTGGAGAGCTTCTTGCGCTGCTCGTTGACGATGACCGGAAGGTGCGCCCACACCGGCGGGGTCAGCCCCAGCGCCTCCCACAGGAGCTGCTGCTTGGGGGTGTTGGACAGGTGCTCCTCGCCGCGGACGACGTGGGTGATGCGCATCTCGACGTCGTCGACGACGTTGGCCAGCACGAACAGCGGCGAGCCGTCGGCGCGGGCGATCACGAAGTCCTCGATGGCGGAGTGCTCGAACTCCACCCGGCCGCGGATCCGGTCGTCCACGACGGTGGGGCCGCCCTCGGGCACGCGGAAGCGCAGGGCCCGGCCCGGGCCGGGCGCCAGGTTCCGGTCGCGGCAGAAGCCGTCGTAGCCCAGGTTGGGGTTGTCGCGCCGCTCCTGCACCTCCTCGCGGGTGCAGTCGCAGTAGTAGGCGCGGCCGTTCTTGTACAGCTCCTGCGCGGTCTCGCGGTGCTTGTCCGCGTACTCCGACTGGAAGTAGGGGCCCTCGAAGTGCGGGTCGTCCTCGCCGATGCCGAGCCAGGCCAGCGCGTGGATGATGCCCTCGGTCCACTCCGGGCGGTTGCGGGCGGCGTCGGTGTCCTCGACGCGCAGCACCATGCGGCCCTCGGGCCGCTGCTGTGCCAGCGCCCAGTTGAACAGCGCGGAGCGCGCGCCGCCGACGTGGAACATGCCCGTGGGGGACGGGGCGAAGCGGGTACGAATCGAAGTCTCAGTCACGCGCCCAGGGTATCCGCGCCGGACGGGGGCCCGGGGAAACCCGCTGGTCCCCGCCGCGCGCACGGGGCCGCTTCCCCGACCGGGGCCGGGCCGCGGCCGGGGCGGGACTGTGGGCGGCGCCCCCGCCTCACTCCCCCGCGGAGGCGGTGGGCAGCGGGCGCGGGTAGGGGCGGCCGATCCCGTAGCCCTCCGCGAGGGCGTCGGCGAAGGCCGCGGCGATCTTGACCTCCCCGCGCGCGTTGGGGTGGGTGCCGTCGTAGGTGTCGGCGGCCGCGTCCCAGTCCTCGCCGCCCGCCACGTCCAGGCTGATCACCGGCGAGCGCTCCGTGGACATGTCGGCGGCGACCTCGCGGATCAGGACGTTGTAGGCGTACACGCGCAGGGCGAAGCCCTCGTCGGACTCGGCCAGGGCGATGGGCGGGGTCTCGGCGAGCACGACGCGCAGGTGCGGGTTGGCCTCGCGCGCCGCCTCGACGTAGCCGCGCAGCCGGTACTCCATCTCCTCCATCGTGACCGGCCACAGCAGGTCGTTCACGCCGAGCATGACGCACAGCACGTCCGGGCGGTGGACGCGGACGTCCTCCCGGATGGAGGAGGAGGCGTCGCGCAGGGTGCGGCCCCACAGGGCGTTGTGGTCCTGGTCGAAGTCGGGGTCCCGGTACTCGGCGGTGTCCGGGTCGCCGTCCGCGCCGGGCCAGACGGTGCCGTCCCCGGGGAGCTGCTCGCCGGGGGCGGAGGGGACCGCCCCGGGGACCGGCCCGCCGTCGCCGTCCTCCTGGTAGTCCTCGGCCGGGTCGCCGTCCGGACTCGGCGTCGCCTCGTCCTCGGTGGTGGGGACCGGCAGGATCATGTCGCGGCTCGCGGGGTCGCTGTAGGGGCCGACGAAGTCCAGCTCCTCCACGTGCGGGGAGAGGTGGTTCCACAGGTGGTAGCGCCAGGTCCGGTCGCCGTTGGCGCCCTGGGTCATCGAGTCTCCCGCCAGCATGATGCGGTGCGGTTCGCTCACGGGTCCCCCTGTCGGTGTGCCGGTGCCGCCCCCGCCGCCGTCGGTGCGCGCGACCGCCCAGTAGGTGATCCCCGCGGCCAGGAGCACGAGGGCGAGCGCGCCGGCGAGGACGGGGGCACCGGTGCGGCGGCGTCGGGGGACGGTCAACGGACTGCCTTCCACTCGTGCGCGGGTCGGCGGCGCGGACGCCGCCGACCCCTTGGGCCGCGCGGGACCGGCGCGCGGAGCCGGGTCATCAGTCGCGGGCCACCACGCGGTTGGTGATGGTGCCCAGCCGCTCCACCGTGACCGAGACCTCCTGGCCGACCTCGACCGGACCCACCCCGGCGGGGGTTCCGGTGAGGACCACGTCACCGGGGAGCAGCGTCATGAAGGAGGTGACGTAGGCGATGATGTCCGGGATGTCGTGGATGAACTGCGACGTGCGCCCGTCCTGGCGGGTCCGGCCGTCCACGGTGGTGGTGACGGCCAGGTCCTGCGCCTCCTCGACGCTCATCCCGGTGGTGATCCAGGGACCGATGGGGCAGAAGGAGTCGAAGCCCTTGGCCCGCGTCCACTGCTTGTCCTTCTTCTGGAGGTCGCGGGCGGTGACGTCGTTGGCGACGGTGTAGCCGAAGATGACGTCCTTGGCGCGCTCGCGCGGCACCTCGCGGCAGGGGCGGGAGATGACGATGGCCAGTTCGCCCTCGTAGTCCACCCGCTCGGAGACGGCGGGGCGGAAGATCGGGTCGCGGGGCCCGGTCACGGCGGTGGAGGGCTTGAGGAAGACGACGGGCTCGTCGGTGGACTCCCCCGTGACGTCCTTCATCTCCGCGACGTGGTCCGCGTAGTTCTTGCCGATGCAGACCACCTTGGTCGGCAGCACCGGTGACAGCAGCCGGACGTCGGAGAGCTTGGCCCGCTCGCCGGTCAGCTGGATGTCGCCGATGAGGGGGTGGCCGCTCAGCCGGGCGACGAACTCCTCCCCGGTTTCGGAATCCTTCTCTACCAGGCCGAATCCGACCTCGTCACCGGACGCGAACCGCGCGATGCGCACCTGATGCCTCCCAGCAGCCCTGTTGTCTCGCTTGCGGTTGAAGGGTATCGGCGCGGCGGGCGGACGGGAGCGGACGGGACCCGTCCGAGGGGAGTCGAAGGACACATCCGCACCGCGCCGCGGACGGCACAGAAGCACACGGAAGCCGCGAAGGACCGCAGGCCGCTCACGCCTCTCGTACCTGCTCTTCCCGGACACTGCCTTGGCCTTTCCTTGGGCCGGACTCTGGCATGCTGGGTCCGTCGTCCGCCGTCGAGAGGCTGGTTCCCGTGCCCACGTCCGCTTCGCCCGGGGGTCGCCCCCGCGCCCGGCACCGCAAGCGCCGCCGGTACCCGATGGGTCTGGCACTGGGTCTGTGCCTGGTCTCCGGTGCCTCCACCGTGCTCATGGTGAGCGTGCCCGGATACGGGCCCGACCTCGGCGACCCCGCCGAGACCTCCGCGTCCGGACCGGTCGGCGACGGGGTTCCCGAGGAGGGCGGCGACCGGAGCACGTCCGCGGAGGGCCGGGACTCGGCGGGCGGGGCCGCCGCGCCCGAAACGGAGCCCTCCGCCGATCCCGCCGAGCGGACCGAGGAGGAGCAGACCCCGCTGCTGCTCCGCTCCGTGGAGGAGGAGGTCGAGAGCGCCGAAGGCGAGTTCTCCGTGCTGGAGGGCGGGAGCGACGTCATGGGCGACGGCCCGGTGACCACCTTCGCCGTGGAGGTCGAGAAGGGGCTGCCCGGGGACTCCGAGGACTTCGCGGCCGCCGTGGAGGAGATCCTGGGCGACCCGCGCAGCTGGGGCGACGACGGCGAGCGCGCGATGCAGCGGGTGGACGGCGACGACGCCGACGTCCGCGTGCTCCTGGCCGCCCCGGACACCGTGGACCGGCTGTGCGCCCCGCTGAACACCGACGGGTACGTGTCCTGCGCGAACGGGAACCGGGCGATCATCAACCAGAACCGCTGGGTGTCGGGCGTCCCCCACTTCGAGGACGACCTGGAGACCTACCGGATCTACCTGATCAACCACGAGGTGGGCCACACCCTGGGCCACGGCCACGTGGACTGCCCCGGCGAGGGGGAGCCCGCCCCGGTGATGCAGCAGCAGACCCTGGGCCTGCAGGGGTGCGAGCCCAACGGCTGGGTCCACCCCGACAACGGCTCCGAGGACTGAGGGGCCCGTCCGGAGGCCGTCCGTGCTTTTTCGGGCCGACCGCGCGCACCCGCTCAGTGACTCTTTGTATCTATTCGGAAACGAAAAGCGACGGCCGGGCCGTTGTGAAGGGCGGCCGCGGCCGACGCGAGGGGGCGGGGCGATCATCGCCCCGCCCCCTCGTCCGCTCCCCGGCTTCCGGAGGGGCTCCGGTTCCCGGGTACCGCCGGTCAGTCCTGCGGGTAGCCCTGGCGGAGGAGCCCGTAGGTGACGGCCTGTTCGAGGGCGACCCAGGACGCGTCGACGACGTTGGGCCCCACGCCCACCGTGGTCCACTCCCCCGCCCCGTCGCTGAAGGTGACGAGGATGCGGGTGATGGCGTTGGTGCCGGAGCTGCCCTCCAGGATGCGGACCTTGTAGTCGGTCAGCTCCAGCCCGGCCAGCGCGGTGTACACGCTCTCCATGGCGCTGCGCAGCGCCCGGTCCAAAGCGTTGACGGGGCCGTTGCCCTCCGCGGTGGCGATCACGCGTTCGCCCTTGACCCGCAGCTTGACGGTGGCCTCGGTGAGGCTCTCGTAGTCGCTGGACAGGGGGCTGGAGCCGGCCCGGGGACGGCGTTCGGTGATGACGCGCCAGGACTCGGTGTCGAAGTAGCGGACCGGCTGCCCCAGTTCCTCGCGCAGCAGCAGGTCCAGAGAGGCGTCGGCGGCCTCGAAGCTGTAGCCCGACAGCTCCAGGCCCTTGACCCGCTCCACCGCCCGCCCCGACAGGGCGCGGTCTCCGGACAGGTCCAGGCCCAGCTCCTTGGCCTTGAGTTCGATGGAGGCGCGCCCGGCCATGTCGGAGACGAGCATGCGCATGGTGTTGCCGACCAGTGCGGGGTCCGTGTGCTGGTACAGGTCGGGGTCGACCTTGATCGCGGAGGCGTGCAGCCCCGCCTTGTGGGCGAAGGCCGACACCCCCACGTAGGGCTGGTGCGTGTCGGGGGTGAGGTTGACGATCTCGGCGATGGCGGTGGCCACGCGGGTCATCTCGGCCAGGCAGCCCTCGGGCAGGACCTCCTGGCCGCGCTTGAGCGTGAGCGCGCCGACCACGGAGAAGAGGTTGGCGTTGCCGACCCGCTCGCCGTAGCCGTTGGCGGTGCACTGTACGTGGGTGGCGCCCGCGTCCACGGCGGCGAGGGTGTTGGCGACGGCGCAGCCGGTGTCGTCCTGGGCGTGGATGCCCAGGCGCGCGCCGGTGGCCTCGCGGACCTCGGTGACGATGCGGGTGACGTCGGTGGGGAGCATGCCGCCGTTGGTGTCGCACAGGACGACGACGTCGGCTCCGGCTCCGGCGGCGGCGCGGACCACGTCGAGCGCGTGGTCGGGGTTGTGGAGGTATCCGTCGAAGAAGTGCTCGCAGTCCACGAACACGCGTTGGCCGTGTTCGCGCAGGTGGGACACCGTGTCGGCGATCATCGCGAGGTTCTCGTCGAGGGTCGTGCGCAGCGCGCGCTCGACGTGCCGGTCGTCACTCTTGGCGACAAGGGTGACGACCGGTGCGCCGCTGTCGCGCAGGGCGGCCACCTGTGGGTCGTCGGCGGCCCGCACACCGGCACGGCGGGTCGCGCCGAACGCGGTGAGTTGCGCGTGCTCCAGCGTCAGCTCTCGTGAAGCCCGCTGGAAGAACTCGGTGTCCTTGGGGTTGGCCCCCGGCCACCCCCCCTCGATGAACGCCACCCCGAAGTCGTCCAGCAGCTTCGCGATGGCCAGCTTGTCGGAGACCCGCAGGTTGATCCCCTCGCGCTGGGCCCCGTCGCGCAGCGTGGTGTCGAAGACGTGGAAACTGTCGTCCCTCATGGGTGGAACTCCCGAAGGTGGATGCTGTGGTGTGGCCGACCGGGCCCCGCCAACAAAAAAGACCCCTCGTGGACACGAGAGGTCAGCGCGCTGGCGGCGTCCGATGGTCAGCCAGCGCGCCTCACGATAATGAGCACCTGAGACGGCATGAGGTCAGTGTGCCACACGGTGGCGGAGTTCTCGGTGCTCACCGGCAGATTGTCCCACCATGCGAGACGTCGGTTTCTCACACCGGACATACCCGACACCCCGCCGAAGGCTCCCCCGAGCACCGTCGACCCGCGCGGACCACCCGGGAGCACGCCGTCCCGGGACGAGCGGGCCGACGCGGCACGGTGACCGACGTCACCGGGAGGAGGGCCGGGGCGGGCCGCCCGGGGAGAGGGCGGCCCGCCGGGGACGCGTCAGAACCGGGTGATCCAGCCGTGCTCGTCGGCGCGCAGACCCGTCTGGATGCCCACCAGCTCCTCGCGCAGGCGCATGGTGACCGGGCCCGGGGTGCCGTCGCCGACGGTGAACTCGCCGTCGTCGCCCTTGACCCGGCCGACGGGGGTGATGACGGCCGCGGTGCCGCAGGCGAACACCTCGGTGAGCTCGCCGGACTCGGCCGCCTCGCGCCACTCGTCGGTGGAGATGGGCGCCTCCTCGGCCGGGATGCCGAGGTCGGGGGCCAGGGTCAGCAGCGACTCGCGGGTGATGCCCGGCAGCAGGGTCCCGGTCAGCGGGGGCGTGCGCAGCCGCGCGTTCTCACCGGAGCCGAACACGAACCACAGGTTCATGCCGCCCATCTCCTCGACCCAGCGGTGCTCGCGGGCGTCGAGCCAGACCACCTGGTCGCAGCCCTGCTCCACCGCCTGCGCCTGGGCGAGGAAGCTCGCCGCGTAGTTTCCCGCGAACTTGGCCGCGCCCGTGCCGCCCGGAGCGGCGCGCGTGTAGTCCCTGGACAGCCACACCGTCACCGGCTGGACGCCGCCCGAGAAGTAGGAGCCGACCGGCGAGGCGATCAGCAGGTAGACGTAGGAGCGGGACGGGTGGTTGACGCCCAGGCCGACGTCCGTGGCGACCATGAACGGGCGCAGGTACAGGCTGAAGCCCTCCCTGGTCGGCACCCAGTCGCCGTCGTGCTCCAGGAGGAGTCCGATCGACTTGAGGAAGAGCTCCTCGGGGAGCTCGGGCATCGCCATGCGCGCCGCGCTGCGGTTGAAGCGGGCCGCGTTGGACTCGGGGCGGAAGGAGGCGAGCGAGCCGTCGGGGTGCCGGTAGGCCTTGAGTCCCTCGAAGATCTCCTGGGCGTAGTGGAGGGCGGCGGTGGCCGGGTCCAGACTCAGCGGACCGTACGGCTCCAGCTTCGCGTCGTGCCACCCCTTCCCCTCGGTGTAGTGGATGCTCACCATGTGGTCGGTGAACACCTGGCCGAACCCGGGACTCTCCAGCAGTGCCTCTCGTTCCTGCGGGGTCTTCCGCCTGTCGGAGAGCTGGATGTCGAACGTCAACCCGCTTGTGGTGGTGTCGTTGTTCATGTTGTCGGTGGTCCTCTCGGGTGCATCAGGCCGGCAGCATCGCCGGCCTGGAATCTAGTCTGTCTGAAGAGCGCACCCGGTGCCAGAGCAGGAGTGACGCACGCGAGGGCGGCACCGCTCGGGGAGCGGAGCCGCGCGCGGGCACGGCGAAGGGCGCGCTCGGGAACCCGGGCGCGCCCGTCGACGGTGGAGGTGGATCGTGCCGTCAGCCGCGCCGCAGGGAGGGAGGGCAGGGCTTCCGGCGTGTGCGTCAGCCCTGCTCGGCTACTCGCGCGGCGAGGTCGTCGCCGATCTGGGAGGTGGAGCGGACCGCGCCGTTCTGGGCGCGGGTCTTGAGGTCCGTGGCGACCGCGGCCTCGATCCGGCGGGCCGCCTCGGGCACTCCGAGGTGCTCCAGCATGGTCGCGGCCGAGAGCACCGTGGCGGTGGGGTCGGCCTTGCCCTGACCCGCGATGTCGGGCGCGGAGCCGTGGACGGGCTCGAACATGCTGGGGAAGGTGTTGTCCGGGTTGATGTTGCCGCTGGCGGCCAGCCCGATGCCACCGGTGATGGCGGCGCCGATGTCGGTGATGATGTCGCCGAAGAGGTTGTCGGTGACCACCACGTCGAAGCGGGCGGGCTGGTTGACGAAGAACATCGACGCGGCGTCGACGTGACAGTAGTCCACGGCGACCTGCGGGTACTCGGCGCCGACCTCCCGGACCACGCGCTGCCACAGCTCACCGGCGAAGGTCAGGACGTTGTCCTTGTGGACCAGGGTGAGCTTGCGGCGGGGGCGGGAGGCGGCCTTGTCGAAGGCGTAGCGCACGACGCGCTCCACCCCGAAGCGGGTGTTGACGCTGTCCTGGGTGGCGATCTCGTGCGGGGTGCCCTTGCGCAGGACGCCCCCGGCGCCCGCGTAGGGGCCCTCGGTGCCCTCGCGGACCACCAGCATGTCGATGTCCTCGGGGCCCACGCCCGCGAGCGGGCTGTCCACCCCCGGGTAGAGGCGGACGGGGCGCAGGTTGACGTAGTGGTCGAAGTCGAAGCGCAGGCGCAGGAGCAGACCGCGCTCCAGGACGCCGCTGGGGACCGACGGGTCGCCGACGGCGCCGAGGTAGATGGCCTCGTGCCCGGCCAGCTCGGCCTCGACCGAGTCGGGCAGGGTCTCACCGGTGCGGTGCCAGAGCCTGGCGCCCAGCTCGTACTCGGTGGTCTCCACGGCGAGGTCGTGCTGGGAGGCCGCGACCTCCAGCACCTTGAGCCCTTCGGCGATGACCTCGGGACCGATCCCGTCGCCGGGAATGACCGCCAGTTTCACGGTGCGCGCTGCCATACGGACTGCCTCTGCTTCGACACGGCCCCACCGGCCGCTTCTCATATGGTGAGACCAGGATGAACACTGAATGAGACAACCCTACCGCCCCGGCGGAGTGCGGACGCCTCCGGCCGGGGGTTCGCGCGGCCGCCTCCGAGGCCGGGCCTCAGGCCCGCCGGTTGAGGGCGTCCTGCAGGGCGCGGTTGATCTCGTCCTGGGAGTCGGGCGCGGACGGGTACTCGATCATGTCGTACATGCGATCCTCCGGATGCGTTGCGTGACCGGAGCCGGGAACGGCGCGGCCAGGGAATGCTCTGCGACGAGGTGCACTACGGGACCGGGGTTCGGGGCGGATCGCGCCGAACGGCGGCGGAGCGCGGAACGTGGGCGACGGTGTCCACGGGGACGAGGAGCCCTCCGGGCGGGATCGACCGCCGTGGAACGCCCGCACGGGCCCCGGTGGGGGCGCTCGCGGCGCCGGGCGGCGGCCTCCGGCTGTGGAACCGGTGCCGCTGACTCCTAGGACCTCAGAATATCGGATGTCCAACTATATGGCCAGGGTTTCTCACCATACGAGACGCCGAGATGTCTCCGCTGGTCAGGACCCGGCCACTTCGGGCCTCGGTTCCGCACCACAACCACACAGACATGAATAAAAGCCGCGAAGGGCGCACGACTCACCGCGCCGCGCGGTCCCCGGACAGCACGAGGGGCCGCACCGTGCGCGGCGCCCGTGGGCGCCGAACGCGGTGCGGCCCCCGCCGCGACCACCGGGGAGGAACCCCCGGGCCCTCCTAGTCCTCCAGGTCGACCTGACGGCTGACCTCGGCGTCGATCTCGGCGGAGATCGAGGCGAGGGTGTCGTCGGGCACCGCGGAGTCCACGGTGAGCGCGATCAGCGCCTTGCCGCCCTCCTGGTCCCGGATGACCTGCATGCCCGCGATGTTGACACCGGCGTCGCCCAGCAGGGCGCCGACCGTGCCGACCACGCCGGGGCGGTCCTCGTAGGACAGGAACACCATGTGCTCGGCCAGGCCGATCTCCATGGTGTAGTTGTTGATCTCCACCAGCTTCTCGACCTGGCGGGGACCGGTCAGGGTGCCCGAGACCGACACGCGGGTGCCGTCGGCGAGCACGCCGCGGACCGTGATGAGGTTGCGCCAGTCGGTGTTGTCGTCGCTGGTGACGAGGTTGACCTCGACGCCGCGCTCCTTGGCGAGCAGCGGGGCGTTGACGAAGGTCACGGTGTCCTCGACCACGTCGGCGAACACGCCCTTGAGGGCGGCCAGCTCCAGCACCTTGACGTCGTGCGAGGCGATCTCGCCGCGCACCTCGACGTCGATGCGGCTGGCGATGGTGCCCGCGAGGGAGGTGAACACGCGGCCGAGCTTCTCGGTCAGCGGCAGGCCCGGCTTGACGTCCTCGGCCACGCCGGTGCCCTGCACGTTCACGGCGTCGGGGACGAACTCGCCGGAGAGGGCCAGCTTGACCGAGCGGGCGACCTGGGTGCCCGCCTTCTCCTGGGCCTCGGCCGTGCTGGCACCCAGGTGGGGGGCCACGACCACGCTCTCGAACTCGAAGAGGGGGCTGTCGGTGCACGGCTCCTTGGAGAACACGTCGATGCCCGCGCCCGCCACGCGGCCGTCCTTCAGGGCCCGGTAGAGCGCGTCCTCGTCCAGGATGCCGCCGCGCGCGGCGTTGATGACGCGCACGGTGGGCTTGACCTTGCTCAGGGCCTCGTCACCGATCAGACCCACCGTGTCCTTGTTCTTGGGCAGGTGGATGGTGATGAAGTCCGAGCGCTCCAGCAGCTCGTCGAGCGTGGTCATCTCCACGCCGATCTGGGCCGCGCGGGCGGGCTGCACGAAGGGGTCGTAGGCGATGACCTGGGTGCCGAAGGCCGACAGGCGCTGCGCGACCAGGGCGCCGATGCGGCCGAGGCCGACGATGCCGACGGTCTTCTCGTAGAGCTCGACGCCGGTGTACTTGGAGCGCTTCCACTCGCCGTTGACCAGGGCGTTGTGCGCCGGGGCGGTGTTGCGCGCGCTGGCCAGCAGCAGGTTGATGGCCTGCTCGGCGGCGCTGATGATGTTGGAGGTGGGAGCGTTGACCACCAGGACGCCGGCCTTGGTGGCGGCCTCCACGTCCACGTTGTCCAGACCGACACCGGCCCGGGCCACCACCTGCAGGCGGGAGGCGGCGGCGATCGCCTCGGCGTCCACCTGCGTCGCGCTGCGCACGATGAGGGCGTCGACGTCGGCGAGGGCGGGCAGGAGCTGGGACCGGTCGGCGCCGTCGACGTGGCGTACCTCGAAGTCCTCCTCGAGCAGCGCGATTCCGGCGGGCGAGAGCTTTTCCGCTACGAGTACGGCGGGTTTGGGCACAACGGTTCCTTTTCGGGTGGTGCGGCCCGACCGCGCAGGTGGTGGGCGCTGCCCGGATCGGGGTGACGGCTGGTCGAAAGTCTACCGGCGGGGTAGGGAAGCCCCACGGGGACGGGTGGCCAAGAGCCGCCCGTCCCCGTGGCACGTCCTTCGAACGGGCCTCAGCTCAGGGGTTGTCCGGGCGCCCACGGGGTTCTGGAGGTGCCGGAGGTGAGACTGCGAGGAACGAGCCGTCTCACCGAAGACACCGAAGGTTCCCACGTCGAAGGGCGCCCGAACAGGGGCCGAAGCGCAGCGGCGGCCCCAAGGGGTACCGTTCGGGCGCGGCGGGGTTCTGGAGGTGCCGGAGGTGGGTTCGCGAGGAACGAGCCAACCCACCGGAGGCGCCGAAGGTTCCCGCCTTTGGTGCGCCCGAACACGGGGCGAAGCGAAGCGGAGGCCCAAGAAGGCACTGCCTAGGCCTTGAGCCAGCTCATCAGCGGGCGCAGCTCCGCGCCCACCTTCTCGATCTGCTCGTTCTGCTCGGCCTCGCGGCGCTTGGTGAAGGTCGGCTGCCCGGCGTCGAACTCCTCCATGAGCTCCTTGGCGTAGGAGCCGTCCTGGATCTCGCCGAGGATCTTGCGCATCTCCTGGCGGGTCTGCTCGGTGATCAGGCGCGGGCCGCGGGTGTAGCCGCCGTACTCGGCGTTGTCCGAGACCGACCAGTTCATCTTGGAGATGCCGCCCTCGTACATGAGGTCCACGATGAGCTTGAGCTCGTGCAGGCACTCGAAGTAGGCGATCTCCGGCTGGTAGCCCGCCTCGACCAGGGTGGCGAAACCGGCCTTGACCAGTTCCTCGGTGCCGCCGCAGAGCACGGCCTGCTCACCGAACAGGTCGGTCTCGGTCTCCTCGGTGAACGTGGTCTTGATGACGCCGGCCCTGGTGCCGCCGATGCCCTTGGCCCAGGACAGCGCCAGGTCCCAGGCCTGCCCGCTGGCGTCCTTCTCGACCGCGACCAGGCAGGGCACGCCGCGCCCGGCCTCGTACTGGCGGCGGACCAGGTGGCCCGGGCCCTTGGGGGCGACCATGGCCACGTCCACGCCCTCGGGCGGGGTGATGAGGCCGTAGCGGATGCTGAAGCCGTGGCCGAAGAAGAGGGCGTTGCCCGCCTCCAGGTTCGGCGCGATCTCGGCCGCGTACAGGTCCCGGTGGATGTGGTCGGGGACCAGGATCATGATGACGTCGGCCTCGCGGGTGGCCTCCGCGGGGGTGAGGACGCGCAGGCCCTCCTCCTCGGCCTTGGCCCGGCTCTTGGACCCCTCGGCGAGGCCGATCCGCACGTCCACGCCCGAGTCGCGCAGCGACAGCGCGTGCGCGTGGCCCTGGCTGCCGTAGCCGATCACGGCGACCTTCCTGCCCTGGATGAGCGAGAGGTCCGCGGCGTCGTCGTAGTACATCTGTGCTGCCACTTGGGGTTGCTCCTTGTTTCTCAGTTTCGTGGGGGACGCGGTGGGGTCCGTCCGTGCACGGGCCCCGGGTTCACCAGCCGGAGCGGTGACCCCGGGGACACCGCTACGCGCTGCGCTCGACCGTGCGGAGGGATCGGTCGGTGATCGACCGGGGTCCGCGTCCCAGGGCGACCAGCCCTGATTTGACGAGTTCCCGGATGCCGAACGGCTCCAGGTTCCTGACCAGGGCATCGAGCTTCTCGGGGTCGCCGGTGGCCTCGATGACGACGACGTCCGGGCTGACGTCCACGACGTGCGCGCGGAACAGCTCGGCCGTCTGTAGCACGTGGGTGCGGCTGGACGCGTCGGCCTTGACCTTGACGAGCAGGAGCTCGCGCCGGACCGACGCGGTGGTGTCCATCTCCACGATCTTGACGACGTTGACCAGCTTGTTGAGCTGTTTGGTCACCTGCTCCAAGGGGTGGAGGTCGCAGTTGACCACGATTGTCATCCGGGACAGTCCTGGGTACTCGGTGTTGCTCACACTGAGCGAGTCGATGTTGAAGCCTCGACGGGAGAAGAGGGCGGAGGCGCGGGCGAGGATACCCGGGGTGTCCTCCACCAGAACGGAAAGCGTGTGACTGCTCATGGTGGTTCCGCCTGTTCCTCTTAGTCCTCGTGTTCCCAGTTCGGCGCCATGTCGCGCGCGTACTGGATGTTGTCGTTGCTGACGCCGGGGCCGACCATCGGCCAGACCATGGCGTCGTGGTTGACGGTGAAGTCCACGACGACGGGGGCGTCGTCGATCGCCATGGCCTTCTCGATGGTGGCGTCGATGTCCTCGGCTCGCTCGCAGCGCAGGCCGACACAACCGTACGCCTCCGCGAGGCGGACGAAGTCGGGGATGCGGACCTTCTCGTCGCGCGGGGCGGTCTGGAGGTCGGTGTTGGAGTAGCGGCCCTCGTAGAACAGGGTCTGCCACTGGCGGACCATGCCCAGGTTGCCGTTGTTGACCACGGCGACCTTGACCGGGATGCCCTCGATCGCGCAGGTGGCCAGTTCCTGGTTGGTCATCTGGAAGCAGCCGTCGCCGTCGACCGACCACACGGTCCGGTCGGGGTCGCCGACCTTGGCGCCGAGCGCGGCGGGGACGGAGAAGCCCATAGTGCCCAGGCCGCCGGAGTTGACGAAGGAGCCGGGGCGCTCGTAGTCGATGAACTGGGCGGCCCACATCTGGTGCTGGCCCACGCCCGCGACGTAGGTGGCCTCCGGACCGACGATCTTGCCCAGGCGTTCGATGACGGCCTGCGGGGACAGGCTGCCGTCCTCGGGCGCCTCGTAACCCTTGGGGTAGGTGTTGCGCAGGCGGTTGAGCTGCTGCCACCAGGCCGCGTAGTCGCCCTGGCGGCCCTTCTCCTGGTCGGCGCGCACGGCCACGACCAGGTCGGCGAGGACCTCGCGGCAGTCGCCGACGATGGGCACGTCGGCGTGGCGGTTCTTGGAGATCTCGGCCGGGTCGATGTCGGCGTGGACGATCTTGGCGTCAGGGGCGAAGCTGTCCAGGCGTCCGGTGACGCGGTCGTCGAAGCGCGCGCCCAGGGCGACGATGAGGTCGGCCTTCTGGAGGGCGCCGACGGCGGCGACGTCGCCGTGCATGCCGGGCATGCCCACCGACTGCGGGTGGCTGTCGGGGAAGACGCCGCGGGCCATCAGGGTGGAGACGACGGGGGCGCCGGTGAGCTCGGCCAGGACGCGCAGCTCGGCGGCGGCGCCGGCGCGCAGGACGCCGCCGCCGACGTAGAACACCGGGCGCCGGGCCTCGGCGATCATGCGGGCTGCCTCGCGGACCTGCTTGCCGTGCGGCTTGGTGACCGGGCGGTAGCCGGGCAGTTCGAGGCGCTCGGGCCAGACGAACTCGGCGGAGTTCTGCAGGGCGTCCTTGGAGATGTCGACCAGGACGGGGCCGGGGCGTCCGCTGGAGGCGATGTGGAAGGCCTCGGCGACGATCCGCGGGATCTCGCGCACGTCCTTGACCAGGAAGTTGTGCTTGGTGATCGGCATGGTGATGCCGCAGATGTCGGCTTCCTGGAAGGCGTCGGTGCCGATCATCGGGGAGGCGACCTGGCCGGTGATGGCGACCATCGGGACCGAGTCCATGTGCGCGTCGGCGAGCGGGGTGACCAGGTTGGTGGCGCCGGGCCCGCTGGTGGCCATGCACACCCCCGGGCGGCCGGTGGCGTAGGCGTAGCCCTCGGCGGCGTGACCGGCCCCCTGCTCGTGGCGCATGAGGATGTGGCGCACCTTGGCCGAGTCGTAGAGCGGGTCGTAGGCCGGGAGGATGGCGCCGCCGGGAATCCCGAAGACAGTGTCAACGCCGACCTGTTCCAGCGACCTGATCAGCGATTGGGCGCCGGTCATCTGCTCGGTCATCTCAAGATCCTTCAGCGAGGGTCAGAGCGGCACGGGGGCTCTGGCCTGGTGGGTCTGACTCTGGGCCTGGCAATAAAAAAACCCCCACCGCCGACGGCGGTTGAGGGGTGGCGCGCAGCAGAGGAAACTCAGCGGGCTGCGCGCCGACCAAGTACGAGAATCAGGGAGTTGCTCTGCATGCTGACCACATTGGCCGACGGAGAGGGCACCCGTCAACCAGAACGACATATTGTCTCAATTAATGAGACGGAAATGTCAGCATGCGGCACCCCTCAATGGCACGACAACCCCTACGAACTGGGCGAATACTGACAAGTCACCCCGGTTTCGTGTGACGCACACCGCACGGGCGGCGGTCGGAGTCCGCGGAGCGGAACGGGGCTCGCGGTCAGCGCACAATCGTCCGCCCGTTCAGAGGAAGATGTCCTCCGCGCTGTCCACCTTCGCCGCACGGCGGACCCACCGGTCCAGCTCGTCGAGGTCCGAGGACGCGTTGACCCGCTCGCGCACCTCGTTCGACACCGCGATCCCCCGGGCGTCCAGCACACCCAGGATCGCCTCGGCCCGGCCAGCGGCCCGGCCCTTGGCCTCGCCCTCACGGAAGGGGCGGCCGATCAGTTCGGTCCGGAACTCGTAGTCACGCACGGCCATGATCTCCTCCAGGGAGCTTAGGGCGGTCGCGGACAGGGCCGCGAGCACATAGTCAGAGTACAGCGACGTAGCGGAGGCATCGAGGCTCTTCAGAGCAACGGTCAGGGCCTCCAGCGCGTCCTTGTCGTCGGTCGGATTCGAGGCCAGAGCGAGGATGGTCAGCACCGGGTGCGCCGCCGCCGCATTCTGGTCGGTGACGGGTTCGAGGGTGTCCAGGGCGAGGACCAGAGGGCGGATCTCACCGCAGCCCAGGTCGATGGGCGGGGAGTAACGCCGGGCGAGCGCCGTGGTCGGGGTGAGGACCAACAGCGCGACCGGGCACTTGAGCCGGTGCCGGATGTTGGCGACGTAGCAGGGCCAGCTGTAGGGCTTGCGCGAATCCCACGTGTTCTGGGGTTCGGTGATGATCGCGAGGACCGGCACCGGCCCGTCCTGCCTCTCATGAGGCAGGGGAGGACGCTCGCAGACCACCAGCGAGTCCGAGTTCAGGTACGCGGGTGCGGTGCGCGTCGCCTCCGCAGCGTCGCAGCGCACCCGCGTGTGTTCGGGCAACGGCTTCCCCGTGACCTCCTGGAGAAGCTCCGCCGCGAAGGTCGGATCATGCCGGATGAGATCGAGAGGGAACTCGTGTTCGTGTGAGGGCATGCCGGAAAATTAGCGGGCGTGTCGCAGTCTCCGCAGGCCAAAGGCACAACGTCCGGATATGTCGCCTCCGCAGGGACGTTCTTTACAGGCTGACCCCGGCCTCGCCGCCGACGAGCGACTCCACACCGCTCGCGGGCATGGGCCGGGCCACCAGGAACCCCTGGCCGTGGTCGCAGCCCATGGCGCGCAGCTGCTCCAGCTGCTCGGAGCGCTCGATGCCCTCGGCCACCACCTGCACGCCCAGGTCGCGCCCCAGCTGGATGATCGTGTGCGTGAGCAGCGTGACCGTGTCGTCGCGGCCCAGGTCCGCCACGAACGACGGGTCGATCTTGATCGCGTCCACGCTCAGCCTGCGCAGGTGCGCCAGGGACGCGTAACCCATCCCGTAGTCGTCGATGGCCAGCCGCACGCCCAGCTCGCGCAGCTCGCCCAAGCGCTGCACCGCCTCCCCGCCGTCGTCGAGCAGGACCTCCTCGTCGACCTCCAGGGTCAGCACCTCGGCCGGAAGCCCCGACTCGGCGAGGATCCCCGCCACCGACTCCACGAAGCGCGGCGACAGCACCTGCTTGACCGACAGGTTCACCGACAGGCCGATGTCCCAGTCCGAGAGCCGCCACACCGAGACCTTCCCGCAGGCCTCGCGCAGGATCCGCTCGCCCAGCGGCACTATCAGGCCCGACTCCTCGGCCGCGCCGATGAAGTCCTCGGGGCCGATCGTCTCGCCGTCGCGGTCCCAGCGCACCAGCGCCTCCACCGAGGTCACCTGGGAGCTGCCCAGGTCCACGACGGGCTGGTACTCCAGGAAGAACTCGTCCTTGGCCAGCGCCTCGCGCAGGCGGATCTGGAGTTCCAGGCGCGAGATCACCGTGTCGTGCATGTGCGCGGCGTAGACCTCCACGTGGCCCGCCCCGCGCTCCTTGGCCCGGGTCATGGCCACGTCGGCGTTGCGCAGCAGCTCGCCGCTGTCGGTGACCGGCTCGGCGAAGGCCACGCCGATGCTGGCGGTCAGCATGATGTCCCGGTCGGCGACCGGGAACGGCTCCGAGGCGATCACCCTCCCCAGGCGCTCGGCCAGGTCCACCACCCGCTGGACCCGGGGCACGTTCTCCACCAGCACCGCGAACTCGTCCCCGCCCCAGCGCGCCAGGGTCGCGTCGGAGTCCAGCTCGCCGCGCAGCCTGCGGGCCGCCTGGCCGAGCAGGTGGTCGCCGCGCACGTGCCCGGCGGAGTCGTTGACCGCCGTGAACCCGTCCAGGTCCAGGAAGATCACCGCGACCTCGCCCGCGGGCTCCTCGTTGATCACCCGGTGCGCCAGGACGTCGCTGGCCCGCTCCTCCAGGTAGGCGCGGTTGGGCAGGCCGGTCACACCGTCGTGGAACGTCAGGTGCTCCACCTCGTCCTGGAGCGCCACCTGCGCGCTGATGTCGCGGGTGGTCACCAGCAGCCGGTCGGGCTCACCGGGCTGCTCGTACAGGGACATGGTGGACTCGGTGTGCCGCCAGGTCCCGTCGGCCGCCCGCACCCGCAGCCGCATGTGCACCCCCTGGGCGCCTCGCCCGGCGAACAGGTCGGTGACGGCCTTGGTGCGTCCCAGGTCCTCGGGGTGGATGAGCTCGGTGACGGGGACGGCGAGCACGTCGTCGAGCCGGTAGCCGAAGGCCTCGGCCGTGCCCGGGCTGACGTAGTTCACGCCGCCGTCGCGGTCCAGCACGAGGATGACGTCGCCGCTGTTGCGCGCCAGCTCGTGGAAGTGGACCTCGCGGTTGCGCACCATCCGGGAGAGCGTGGAGTTCTCCTCCAGCATGCCCACCATGCGCACCAGGAGCACCACCACGGCGGTGCCCGCGGCCAGCGGCAGCACCGGTGCCACCCCGGCCAGGCGGACCCCCGCCACGGTCAGCACCACGGCGGCCACGAACACGGCGCCGATGGCGGCGAGTTCGGGCGCGAACCGGTAGAGCCCCCGGCCGGTGATCCGGCGCGGGTCGGTGCCGGGCCGGTGCTCCACGAGCCACGGCAGGGCCCCCAGCAGGGCGAAGCCCAGGAACCTGACCGGGTGTTCGACCCCGCCGAGGACGGGCGGGCCGGTCAGGCGGGTGAGCGCGCCGAGGATGTCCGCCCCGGCGATGACGATGAGGGCGCCGATGGCCACCAGCACCGCGCGCCGCGTGCTGTGCGGCGACATGAAGACCAGCGGCACGAGCAGGCACAGCACGACGATGTCGGCGACCGGGTAGACCAGGGCGAAGCCGAGGAACCCGGCGCCCTCGCCGAGTTCCTGGTAGAGCGGGGAGAACAGCAGCAGCCAGACCACGGAGAAGACCGCCGCGGCGCACACGTAGCTGTCGGTGACGTGGCGCACGGCGGTCCGCAGGCCGCCCGGCCACGGCGCGAACTTGGTGAAACCGATCACGAAGAGTGGCAGGGCCGCGAGGGAGAAGAGGTCACCCAGAGTGAGCGACAGGGCCGTGGCGGAGCTGAACAGACGGATCAGACCGTGAGTGACGCCACCCGCGCACCAGGCGAGCGCGGCGAAGCCGAGGTGGCGCAGGGCTGAGGGCCCGTCCGCGCCGTCGGCGTGGGCGTCCCGGTCGGCACCGGTGGCCGCCCAGCGGCGCGAGGCGTAGAGCAGCGACAGCCCCGCGGCCCCGGCCGCGACGGACGTGGGCCACTCGGCGAGCGCGGCGGTCACGCTGGTCTGCGCCGAGGGGACCAGGGTCCCCACCAGGTAGAGCAGGAACAGCGCCACCAGGGCCACAGTCCACAGGCGGCGCGCCCGGGTTCCCATCACCGACCTCCCAGCGGGCACGTCACGGTCGACGCGGCGTCCTGCCGCGGTCACGCTCTCTCCTCGGACATGGAGCACCCACCTCGCGTCGTTCGAGTCCGGGCGCGGCACAGCACCCGGCACCGCGTCTGCCGCCCAGGATCTCGCGGGACTGGGACGGGCCCGGTGACGGAACGGCCCGGGGGACCGTACACGTCCCCGTGCGTCGCAACCCTACGCAACCAAGGTCACACAGCGATTGAGGACCGGATGAGAGATGACGACGGAACCATCACCCACAGTGATCTCCGACTCCCGCCCATCCGGTGTCCGCCCCGGCGCGTCGCGGCTCCGCGGGGCGCCCGCCCCCGGTTCTCCGGGCGCGGCGCGGTCCCCGGAAGCGGGTTCCGGGTTCCTACCGCCCGCCCGGCTGACCCACGGCCCATGCAGGGTGCCACCCGGCACCGACAGAACGGGACGAACCGGATGGCGGACGGCACGGCCTCCCCGGAACGGCCGTCCGCGGGGTGTGTCCGCCACGGGGGGTGGACCGGGGGCGCCGGGCACAGGGGCCCGGCGCCGCACGGAGGCCGCCGTGACGGATCAGCTCGCGCCGAGTTTGGCCAGGATGAGCTCGCGGGCGCGTCCCGCGTCTGCCTGGCCGCGGGTCGCCTTCATCACGGCGCCCACCAGGGCGCCGGCCGCGGCGACCTTGCCGCCGCGCACCTTGTCGGCCGCGTCGGGGTTGGCGGCGATGGCCTCGTCCACGGCCGCGCCCAGGGCGCCGTCGTCGCTGACCACCTTGAGGCCGCGGGCCTCGACCACCGCGTCGGGCTCGCCCTCACCGGCCAGCACGCCCTCCACCACCTGGCGGGCGAGCTTGTTGGTGAGCGTGCCCTCGGCGACCAGGGCGATGACGCGCGCGACCTGCGCCGGGGTGATGGGCAGGGCGGCCAGCTCCACCTCCTGCTCGGTGGCGCGGCGCGAGAGCTCGTTGAGCCACAGCTTGCGGGCCTCGGCCGACGGGGCGCCCTCGGCCACGGTCGCCGCGACCAGGTCGATGGCGTCGGCGTTGACCAGGTCGCGCAGTTCGGTGTCGGTGAGGTCCCACTCGGCGCGGATCCGGGCGCGCTTGGCGGCGGGCAGCTCCGGCAGGGTGGCGCGCAGCTCCTCCACCCACTCCGCCGAGGGCGCGACGGGCACCAGGTCGGGGTCGGGGAAGTAGCGGTAGTCCTGTGCCTCCTCCTTGGAGCGGCCGGAGATGCTGCGGCCGGTGTTCTCCTGGAAGTGGCGGGTCTCCTGCACGACCTTCTGCCCGGCGTCGAGCACGCCCGCCTGGCGCTCGATCTCCGAGCGCACGGCCCGCTCGACCGAACGCAGCGAGTTGACGTTCTTGGTCTCGCTGCGGGTGCCCCACTCCGAGGCGCCGAGCGGGTTGATGGAGACGTTGACGTCGCAGCGCATGGAGCCCTCCTCCATGCGCACGTCGGAGATGCCCAGGGAGCGGACCAGGTCGCGCAGCTCGGCGGCGTAGGCGCGGGCGACCAGGGGCGCCAGGTCGCCGGTGCCGGTGACGGGCTTGGTGACGATCTCCAGCAGCGGGATGCCCGCGCGGTTGTAGTCGACGATGGAGTAGTCGGCGCCGTGGATGCGTCCGGTGGCCCCGCCCACGTGGGAGGTCTTGCCGGTGTCCTCCTCCATGTGGACCCGCTCGATGTCCACGCGGAACACGCGGGGGCCGTCGGGGGTGTCGACGGTGACGTCGAGGTGGCCGTCGACGCAGATCGGCTCGTCGTACTGGGAGATCTGGTAGTTCTTCGGCATGTCCGGATAGAAGTAGTTCTTCCGGGCGAACCTGCCCCAGGGGGCGATGGAGCAGTTCAGCGCCAGGCCCAGCCGGATGGCGCCCTCGACCGCCTTCTCGTTGACGACCGGCAGGGAGCCGGGCAGCGCCAGGCAGACCGGGCACACCTGCGTGTTGGGGTCGGCTCCGAACGCGGTGGGGCAGGAGCAGAACATCTTGGAGGCGGTGCCCAGCTCGATGTGGGTCTCCAGGCCGAGGACGGGCTCGTACCTGGCCAGTGCCTGCTCGTAGGCCACCGGCGCAGGACCGCTGTTCGTGGCAGAGCTGGGACGTACCGCGTGGGCCATCGCCGCAAACCCGCTTCCGTAGACGACATACCTTCCAGTTCAGCCTACCGAGCGTGCGGGGGTGGGGTGCCCGACAGCGGAGTCACGGCCAGGTCACCGGACATCACGGCCAGTACACGATTGGGACGCTGTCAGGGGAATGTCCGCTGCCGCCGGGTGCCGGACCGTTAGTCTGGGTGGCCCAGGAAGACGATTTCGCCGGTGGCCCCGGATTGCGGCCGCCGCCTTCTCATGGGAGCGCACGAGCATGTCCGGCATCCCGCGTCGGTACGCCGCGCTGCTTTCCGCCTCGGCCCTGATCGGCACCCTGCTGGGTGCTCCGGCGGCCGGCGCCGACGACTTCTCACGCGTGGACCGCGACCCCGTCGAGGGCGCGCCGCTCGTGCTCGCCGACGGCCGGGAGGCCGACACGGCGCTGTTCAGCCTGCGCGTGGCCGAGCACGCCTCGGTCCGGGCCTACACGGTGACCGCGGACGAGGAGGTCCACCCGTACGCGGCCTACGTGGAGTCAGCGTGGTCGGACGTTCCGGAGTGGTCCGAAACCCCACAGGAAACGGATCCCGCCGACCGGGCGAACTGGATCGTCTCCCATTCCTATCCGGCGGTCGGTCTGGAGTCCCTGCTGGAGGGGGGCGACCTGCCCCGGTTGGACGAGGCACGGGCGATCGCGGGCACCCAGGCCGCCCTGTGGCACGTGCTGGAGGGGGTGCGGCCGGACCCCGACGCCAACGACCCGGGAGTCATGGCGCTGTACGACCACCTGGTGGAGGGCAGCGCGTCCGCGCCGGACAACACCGTCTCCCGGTCCCTGGCGGTGTCGCCGTCCCACGTGGAGGCGGTCGCCCCCGAGGAGCCGCTGGGGCCGTTGACTGTGCACAGCTCCGGAGCGGAGCCGGTGTCGGTGTCGGTGCGCGGCGCCCCGGCGTCGTGGCTGGTCGACGCGGACGGGGAGCCGGTCACGCAGACGGGCGACGGCGAGCGGGTCTTCCTGGACGTGGACCCGTCGGTCCCTGCGGGCGTGGCGACCCTGCACCTGCACGGCCGGGACTTCCCGCTGCCGCAGGGGCGCCTGTTCACCGGCAGGGACGGCGTGCGCACCCGCTCCCTGGTGACCGCGGAGGCGGGTTCGGCGACGAGTTCGGCCATCGCGACGTTCACGTGGCATCCGGAGCAGACCGAGGAGCCGGTGGCCGCGGCGAGCCCGGAGCCCGTGCCGGAGGAGGAGCCCCCCGCCCTGGAGGAGGCCGTCGAGGAGGAGGTTCCCGCCGAGGAGGTATCTCCCACAGCGGAGGACCGAATCCCCGAGGACGATCTGGCCGTCACCGGAACCTGGCTGTCCGGACTGTTGGTCATCGCGGGGGCCCTGGTGGTATCCGGCCTGATCATCCTGGTTGTGGGACGCAAACGACGCGACTGACCGCGCTGGGGGACGCGGAACTCCCGCTTTCGTTGCATAGCTTTTCGACATAATGCGGTTCTACCTGCGAGGAATTTTTTCCTGGCCGTATCCGGTCACATTTTCCGCGAACCAGCTTGGAAGTAGCGAAGGGGATCGCTAGTATCAGGCGAGCGTTGGCCCCACGGCGAGCGCGACCGGCTCCCGCGTCACGGCGAGCCCCACCGGAAGATCGCGCCCACCCCACACGGCGCCACGATCCGACCCCCGACGTGGTGACCCCCCGGAACGGGTGAACGCAGCAGGCGGCACCGGTTTTTCCCGGCGACCGTCGCGCCGTGGCCACCGCTGTCCGTCCCATCGGTTCCCGTCGTCCTTTGGGCAGACATTTTTCCATCCGGTTACCCCTAGAACACACCGGGACACAATTTGAGTATCTCCTCCCTCCCCCGCACCGTCGGCCGCACCGGCCTGGCGGCCACCGCAGCCGCGTTCCTGGCCTTCGGCCTGGCAGCCCCCGCGGCCGCGGACACCGTGGAGACCTACGAGGGCTCCGCCCGCGCGAAGTACACCGGCAACGCCGAGGAAGGCGTCAACGTCGCGACCAGCGGCGGCACCATCGGCACCAGCCTCTTCAACCTCGAACTCGAAGACGGCACGGTCCTGACGACCTACTGCATCGACTTCGAGACCAACATCCGTGGCGGTGCCTGGTACCGCGAGGACGACTGGGCCAACTACCCCGGCAAGGGCGAGTTCGCCGCGCCCGCCAAGGTCCACTGGATCCTGCAGAACGCCTACCCGGCTCTGACCGCCGAGGAGCTGGGCGCGGAGGCCGGTGTCGAGGGCCTGAGCCAGCGGGACGCCCTGGGCGCCACCCAGGCCGCGATCTGGCACTTCAGCAACGGCGTGAACCTCAAGGATGAGGGCAACTCCGAGGCCGTCAGGACGGTCTACACCTACCTGATCGAGAACGCCGACGAGCTGCCGCAGACCGCCGAGCCCGCCCCGGCCCTGAGCATCACCCCCGGCGCGGCCTCCGGCACCGCCGGTGAGACCGTCGGTGAGTTCCTCATCCAGACCAACGCCAGCGCCATCCCGGTGGACCTCCAGGCGCCCGAGGGCGTCACGCTGGTCGACCTGGAGACCGGCGAGGCCGTCACCGAGGTCAACAGCGGTGACACCGTCGGCTTCGCCGTCCCGGCCGACGCCGAGGCGGGCCAGGCCAGCTTCTCCCTGGAGGCCAGCGCGACGGTCGCTACCGGCCGCCTGTTCAAGGGTGAGAGCAAGAAGCCGACCCAGACCCTGATCACCGCCGAGGGCGGCCAGACCACCGTGTCCGCGTCCGCCTCGGCCGACTGGACCGTGGGCGGCGGCGAGACCCCGCCGGAGTCCCCCGAGCCCAGCGAGCCGGAGTCCCCCGAGCCGAGCGAGCCCGAGAGCCCGGAGCCGACCCCGAGCGACGAGCCCTCCGAGCCCGTCGACAAGCCGTCCGAGCCCGCCGACGACCAGAACGAGCCGACCCTGCCGGTGACCGGCGGCGCGCTCGCCGGCCTGGTGGCCGCCGGTGTGGCCGCCCTCGGCGCCGGTGGCGGCGCCATCTACCTGAGCCGCAAGCGCAAGGCCGCGGGCAGCCAGGACCTGGAGGGCTAACACCCCTCCCACCGTCCGAGGACGGTGGAGCCTGAGGGCCCGTTTCCGTGGGAGACCACGGAAGCGGGCCCTTCGCGTTGTCCGGAAGGCGGACGGCCGTGCCCCGGAGCGGCCGGGGACGGCCGATGCGCCGAGCCCGCTCGCCCGCCGAGAGGACGCACTCCGGCACGCGCGCAACCCGGGTTGACAACAGGAGGGTGCGCAACCTAGGTTGACAACCGTAGTCGCGCAACCTAGGTTGACGCCATGGATGCGGTACAGCTGGCGGCCACCGCCTCGGACACATCGACCCCCGTGCAGGGACTGCGCGCCGTCGCCTCCCTGCGCGCGGTGGTCGACTCTCTGGAGCTGCGGCAGGTCGAACAGGCGCTGCGGTCGGGCGAGTCATGGAGCTCCATCGCCGCCGCGCTCGGGGTGACCCGTCAGGCCGTCCACAAGAAGTACGGAAAACGGTTGAGCCACATCGAAGCAGCCAGGAGGGGACAACGATGACGAACCCGTCGGCGAAGCAGGGCCTGATCAACAGGCACTTCGACCGGATCGCGACCTTTGGGGCCGCGAGCCACGAGGCCGCCCGCGCGGGCCACGCCGAAGTCGACTTCGAGCACCTCCTGTTGGGTGTGCTGGTCACCGGCGGTCCGGGGGCCCGTCTGCTCATGGACTCCGGGGTGGGCCTGGCCGAAGCGCGCTCGGCGATCGACGAGATCCTCCGCGAGGACCTCGCCATGCTGGGGGTCGACGTCACCGTGCCGGCTCCGTCCGTCGAGGATTCGAAGGGTTGGCTTCGGTCCACTCCCCGTCTGGAGGAGCTTGAGTACGACATCCCGGCGGCCGGGGGCGACGCGTCCCTGCTCGCGGCGCTGATCGACGACGAGGGCGGCCGGGTGCGACGGGTCCTGGACCGGCTGGGCGCGGACACCGACCGGCTCCGGCGCGACCTCGGCGAGCTGGCGGAGAGGCCGCAGGGCCCGAAGCCGTCCTCGGCGGACAGCGCCGACGCCTCCGAACAGCCGCCCGAGGGCTGGGAGTACACGACCTACGACCTTGAGGTGCCCGTGTCACCCGAACGGGTCTGGGAACTGGTCAGCGACCCGGAGCGCCGGGGCGAGTGGGATCCGGCCTCCGTCTCGTCGCGGCAGCTCGGCGACGGTGTCGTGGAGCTGACCAACAGAGTCACGGAGGACTCGACCAGGGAGTCGATCACGCACAGCGTCCCCGGCCGTGAGGTCACCTGGACGCAGGACGACAGCGGTCGCACACTGCGCATCGTCATCGAACCACTGGGAGACCGCTCCAGGCTGCACCTGCGCCGGGCCTGGCGCAACGCCCTGAAGCCCCGGGGCATCGCCAGCCGCGTGGTCCGGTGGATCGCCTGGCAGAACCTCCGGGGGCACGCTCAGACCATCGCCCAGGCCGCCGCGTCGTAGCGGGCCCCACCGGGCGGCGGGCGACGGCCCTCCGCCCGCCGCGGTGTCACAGCACGCCGTGGGTGATGGCCACGGCCAGTCCGTTGTTGCAACAGTGCAGCACGACCGACGGGATGATGGACTCGTACCGACGGTGCAGCCACCCCAGCCACAGGCCCAGGACCAGGGTGTAGGGCATCAGCAGGGGAGCCACGTGGACGAGGGAGAACACGACGGCCGAGAGCGCGACCGCCGCCCACGGCGCCGTGTGGCGCGTCAGGGCTCCGTGGAGCATGCCACGGAAGAGGAGCTCCTCGAAGAAGGGGAAGAGCAGCACCGTGCCCAGAGCGATGGTGATGCTCGCGGGGAGCGGAAGTTCCGCCACGAGGCCGGAGAATTCCGAGGACGAGGAAAACCCTCCCTCCTGCCTGACGCCCAGGAGGGAGACCACGCCGAGCGCGGCGCCCGTCGAGAGCGCAGCGGACGCGATGGCCAGCGGAATCCACAGCAGAAGGCCGACGGGGACGCGGTTCGGCTTCACCAGTCCCACGTCGCTCAGGGTCAGGCGCGGTCCGCGTCGCATGAGAAGGGCGTGGCCCGCGGCACAGGCCACCAGCGGGGTGAGCAGCAGCAGAGGGCCGAACGCGAGGACGACACGGGCCGCGGGCGGCCAGTCCGCGACCGTGAGGGTGACCACCAGCAGCCCCGCGCCGAGCAGCAGCGCCCCGGAAACCACCGTCACCGCGCCGAGGAGCACCGCGTCCCGGAGGCGCACCCGGGTTCCCAGCAGCGGGTCGGCACGGTGCCCGAGACGTCCGACGCCTGTGGGAGCGGCCCGGCCGGGGTCGCGAGCACTGGTGGTGTCCATGGCAGCGTTCACTTCTCTCCATTGAAAAAGGGGCATAAGGGCATTCAGGGCGTCCGTCGACAGGTGCCGGACAAGGGCTGAACGGAAGTGCTCTTAGCGTGACGAAAGAGCCCTGACCTGCGATGATCTTTTACCTATAGCGAGTTTCGACCGTCGAGCCTCGCTATGGGTACAAAATCACGGACCAAGGAGCAGCGACCGCTGCGCGAGGGTGCACACGGGCGAAGAACCTCCTGACCTCCTGTCGGAAGCTCCTGACAACCCATGCTCCCCCCATCGCGGCCAACGCGGAGCTGTTTTCCGCACCCGGGTTCTGACCCGGAGGAGCACGGGCGGCACGGATAACGGTCGAATCAGACCCGGACCGATCCCGGCGTGGCCCGGGCGAGGGTCGGGCAATGGGCCCAGGTGAGGGCTGGGCGAGGGGGCCGGGCGAAGAAAGTCCGGTGAACCGGGGGTGACGGACCGGGGCGGCCTCGACCGCCGCTGGTCGCCTCCACACGGTTTGGCGCGCGAAGAGAGTGCGCGGACCCGGCGTTCCGGCGTGAGGGCAGCGCGAAGCCGGGATCCCTGGGGACCCCCCGTTTTCCACGTTAGACCTGCGAGAACAGCCCGCACCAGATCCGGTTCCCGCCTGTGGACAACCCGGAACGGGAGCTCGGCGTCTTCTCTGTGCACGCCCCTCGGCCCTTCTTCGGACGCGGTCCGCGGTCCCGGAAACACGGGGTTGGAGGGGACAGGACATATCGCTAATATCGGACGGGCGCTAACAGCTTCCCGCTGTGGCCCGGGCTCGGGTCCGGGCCCGTCCCCGCAACCGACCGCACCGGAGAGGCCTTCTCGGCCGGGTGGCCCCCGCCCCTTCCATGGCACTCCGCACACCGCTGTTTACCTGGCCACCCCCAGCAGCCGACCACCACCGACCGCCGCACGGCGACCGGCCATGGCGAACGGCTGGGTTGGCACCGTGACATCCCCACAGGAAAAGACGTGACGTACGTGTCCCTCCCCCATTCCGTCGGGCGCGCGACTCTCGCCGCCTCCGCCGCCGCGCTCCTCGCCTTCGGGCTCGCCGCCCCGGCCTCCGCCGACCCCGTGGAGACCTACGAGGGCTCCGTCCGCGCCCAGTACCCCGCCACCGCCGCGTCCGGCGCGGACGTCCGGATCAACGGTGAGATGGAGAGCACGAGCCTCTTCGACCTCCGGTTGGAGGACGGCACCACCCTCACCGCCTACTGCATCGACCTCGAGACCAGGATCAAGGACAACGCCTGGTACCTGGAGGACGACTGGGCGAACTACCCGGGCCGGGGCGACTTCGCGGAGCCGGGCAAGGTGCACTGGATCCTCCAGAACAGCTACCCGACCATCAGCGCCGCCCAGCTCGCAGAGAACGCGGAGCTGAACCGGGGCAACGCCCGCCACTTCGGTGACGAAGAAGCCATCGCCGCCACTCAGGCCGCCATCTGGCACTTCAGTAACGGCGCCGAGGTCACCGCGAACGACCCGAACGGTGTCAAGGCCGTCTACGACTACCTGGTCACCGAAGCCCAGGACCTCCCGCAGGAGCCCGGTCCCACGCTCAGCATCACCCCGGGCGAGGCCTCCGGCAGCCCGGGCGAGACGATCGGTGAGTTCCTCGTCGAGACCAGCGACGAGGACGGCATCGAGGTCAGCGTCGAGGCCCCCGAGGGTGTCGAGATCGAGCTGATCAACCTGGAGAGCGGCGAGTCCGTCACCACGGTCAACAACGGCGACACCGTCGGCCTGGCCGTTCCGGAGGGCGCGGCGGAGGGCACCGCCTCCTTCTCCCTGGAGACCACGGCCACCGTGCAGTCGGGCCGCCTGTTCAAGGGCGAGGAGGAGTTCCAGCCGACCCAGACCCTGATCACCGCCGAGGACAGCGACGTCACCGTCTCCGCCTCGGCCTCGGTCTCCTGGAGCGGCGGCGAGACCCCGCCGGAGTCCCCCGAGCCCAGCGAGCCCGAGTCCCCCGAGCCGAGTGAGCCCGAGAGCCCGGAGCCGACCCCGAGCGACGAGCCCTCCGAGCCCGTCGACAAGCCGTCCGAGCCCGCCGACGACCAGAACGAGCCGACCCTGCCGGTGACCGGCGGCGCGCTCGCCGGCCTGGTGGCCGCCGGTGTGGCCGCCCTCGGCGCCGGTGGCGGCGCCATCTACCTGAGCCGCAAGCGCAAGGCCGCGGGCAGCCAGGACCTGGAGGGCTGACACCCCTCCCACCGCCGCTGGGCGGTCGTGACCCAGGGCCCGTTCCGGAACAGTTCCGGGGCGGGTCCTCGGCGTTGCGCCCCGGATCACCGCCCGGGCGGCGTGGGGGCAGCACGAAGCCGAGAGGCCTGGGGACCCCCCTATATCCACGGTAGAGCCGCGCGCACACGCCGCACCAGCCCGGATTCCGCCTGTGGACAACGCCCCGCCGGTCGCCGGAGCGCGGCGGCCCCTCCCCCGGTTTCCCCCGCCCCCGAGCCCCTGGAGCGAACGCAACCGCTGCCGGAGCCCACGCACTCCCGGAGGCCGACAGCACCGCGCCCGCCGTCCCTCGCGGGGACGGCGGGCGCTCGACGACTCCGCCGCGGCGGCTGGCTCCTAGCGGGCGACCGCGTAGGGGCTGCGGGCCAGCAGGTCGCCGTCGCGCTCGGTCAGCGCGCGCTCGACCGCGGCCGCGACCCGGTAGGTGCGGTCGTCGGCCAGGGGCGGGGCCATGATCTGGAAGCCGACGGGCAGGCCGTCCTCCGGGGCCAGGCCGCACGGCACCGACAGCGACGCGTTCCCGGCCAGGTTGGACGGGATCGTGCACAGGTCGGCCAGGTACATGGCCATCGGGTCCTCGGCGCGCTCGCCGATCGGGAACGCCGTGGTCGGCGTCGTCGGCGAGACCAGCACGTCCACGTTCTCGAAGGCGGCGTCGAAGTCGCGCTTGATCAGCGTGCGCACCTGCTGGGCACTGCCGTAGTACGCGTCGTAGTAGCCGCTGGACAGGGCGTAGGTGCCCAGCATGATGCGGCGCTTGACCTCGGGGCCGAAGCCCTGGGCCCGGGTCAGCGACATGACCTCCTCGGCGCTGCGCGTGCCGTCGTCGCCCACCCGCAGGCCGTAGCGCATGGCGTCGAAGCGGGCGAGGTTGGACGAGCACTCGCTGGGAGCGATGAGGTAGTACGCCGACAGGGCCGCGTCGAAGCTCGGGCAGGACAGCTCCACGATCTTCGCGCCCAGGGACTCCAGCAGCTCCAGCGTCTCGTGGAAGCGCTGGCGCACGCCCGGCTGGAAGCCGTCGCTGTCCAGTTCGCTGACCACGCCCACGCGCAGGCCCTCGACGTCGCCCAGTCGGGCGGCGTCCACGACCGGCGGAACCGGGGCGTCGATGGAGGTGGAGTCGCGCGGGTCGTGCCCGGAGAAGGCCTCGTGGAGCAGGGCGGCGTCGAGCACGTTGCGCGCGAAGGGGCCCGGGGTGTCCAGGGAGGAGGCGAAGGCGATCATCCCGTAGCGGGAGGAGCCGCCGTAGGTGGGCTTGGCGCCGACCAGGCCGCACACGGCGGCGGGCTGGCGGATGGAGCCGCCGGTGTCGGTGCCGGTGGCCAGGGGCGCCTCGAACGCGGCCACGGCCGCGGAGGAGCCGCCGGAGGAGCCGCCCGGGATGCGGCCGGTGTCCCACGGGTTGCGGGTGACCTGGTAGGCGGAGTTCTCCGTGGAGGAGCCCATGGCGAACTCGTCCATGTTGGTCTTGCCCAGGATGACCAGACCGGCCTCGCGCAGGCGCGCCGTGACGGTGGCGTCGTAGGGCGGCTGCCAGCCCTCCAGGATCTTCGAGGCGGCGGTGGTGGGCATGTCCTTGGTGGTGAACACGTCCTTGTGGGCGACCGGGACGCCGGCGAGCGGGCCCAGTTCCTCACCGGCGGCGCGGCGGGCGTCCACCGCGCGGGCCTGCTCCAGCGCGGTCTCGCGGCGCACGTGCAGGAAGGCGTTGATCTCGCCGTCCACGGACTCGATCCGGTCCAGGTAGGCGGTGGTGGCCTCCTCGGAGGTCACCCGCCCCTCCCTGATGGCCTCGCCGAGTTCGGCGGCGGTCAGGCTGATGACGTCGCTCACCGCTACTCACCCTCCCCGAGGATCCGCGGAACCCGGAAGCGCTGGTCCTCCACCGCCGGGGCACCGGCCAGTGCCTGGTCGTGGGCGAGGCCGGGCCTGGCCTCGTCGGGGCGGTAGACGTTGGTCAGCGGCAGGGCGTGCGAGCTGGGCGGGATGTCGCCCTGGGCGACCTCCTGCACCTTGGCCACGGCGGTCAGGATGTCACCGAGCTGGGCGGCGAGCGTGTCGAGCTCGCTCTCGTCGAGCGCCAGCCGCGACAACCGGGCGAGGTGCGCGACCTCATCGCGGGTGATGGCGGTCATGGAATGCGAACCGTTTCTTCGGCGGAAGGACTATCGGGATCAATCCTATGGCTCCGGGGTCGGTCCCGGCGCCGGTCGGTCGGCGAACGCCGGTCGGCCGACCGGTGCGGGCCCCGGGTCGGCGCCGCTCGGCGGCCCCCCGGTCAGACGCGGGTGCCGGCCGCGGTCCCGCCGTCGCGGGCGGCGACCCAGTCGGCGACCTCCCGGGCGGTCAGCGGCGCGGAGAAGTGGTGGCCCTGGGCGGCGTGGCAGCCGGTGTCGCGGGCGGCGCGGGCGAGTTCGCCGCTCTGGACGCCCTCGGCGGTGGCGCGCATGCCCAGCGCCTTGACCAGGGCGATGGCCGCCCGGACGACGGTGTGGCCGTTGTCGGTCCGGTCCACCAGGCGGGCGGTGAAGGACTCGTGGATCTTGACCTCGTCCAGGGGCAGGCCGGCGAGCTGGGCGAGGGTGAAGTGGCCGGTGCCGAAGTCGTCCAGGGACAGGCCCACGCCGAGGTCGCGCAGGCGGCGGACGGCCGCGGTGGCGGCGTCGGTGTCGGTGATCAGCGCGTGCTCGCCGATCTCCAGGACCAGCCGGTCGGCCGGTACGCCGTGCTCGCGCAGCGCGGAGGCGACGGTGGCGGGCAGCGCGGGGTCGAGCAGTTCGCGCACGCCGAGGTTGACGGCGACGGGCAGGTCGAGGCCCTCGGCGTGCCAGCCGGCGGCACGGGCCAGGGTGATGTCCAGGACCTGGCCCGTGAAGGCGCGCAGCAGGTTGGACTGCTCCACGACCGGCATGAACTCCTCGGGGGTGAGCAGTCCGCGGGTGGGGTGGCGCCAGCGGGCCAGGGCCTCCAGGCCGACGGGGCGTTCGTCGCCCAGGTCGACCTTGGGCTGGTAATGCATCTCCAGTGCGCCCTCGGACAGGCCGCGGCGCAGTTCGGTGTACAGGCTGAGCCGGGCGGTGGAGTTGCGGTCCTTGCCGGGGTCGTAGGACTCCACGCCGGTGCGGTCGGCCTTGGCGACGTACATGGCCACGTCGGCGCGCTGCATGAGGAGCGCGAAGTCGGGGGCGTCGTGGGGGTGCAGGGCGATGCCGATGCTGGCCTGGAGGTCGAAGTCCATGCCGTCCAGGCGGACCGGTTCGGCGAGGGCGCCGCGCAGCCGGAAGGCCACCTCGCACGCGGAGGCGTTGTCGCGGACCTGGGGCAGCAGGACGGCGAACTCGTCCCCGCCCAGGCGGGAGACGAGGTCTCCGGGGCGGACGCTGTGGGTGAGCCTGCGCGCGACGGTCTGGAGGAGGCGGTCGCCGGTGGGGTGGCCCAGGGTGTCGTTGACCTCCTTGAACCGGTCGAGGTCGAGCAGGAGCAGGCCGACGCTGCCGCCGCGCTGCTGGGCGTGGGCGATCTCCTCGCGGGCGCGCATGGTGAGGAGCTTGCGGTTGGCCAGGCCGGTGAGTTCGTCGTGGTTGGCCTGGTGGTCTCGTTGGACCGAGAGCATGGCGCTCGTGTAGAGCGCGCCGAGCGGGAGCGCGAACAAGGGGACGTAGAGCACCGAGTGGGTCGCGGCCACGACCACGAGCGGGGCGAGGCTGAGCAGGACGCCGTTGACGTGCAGCTGCTGGGCCAGGCCCTTGGACATGACCTGTCGCAGGGGCACGCGTTCGTGCATGGCCACCGCGCACAGGACCAGGACGCGGTTGACCGCGAAGTAGCCCGCTCCGGCGAGGGCGACGGTCAGGAGCTCGCCCGCGGCGGGCAGCCAGGTGCCCTGGACGGTTCCGGGCAGCAGCAGGCGCAGGACGGCGTCGGCGACGCCGAGCGAGAGCGTGTACTGGGCGGCGTTGAAGGCGATGCGGTGGGGGGCGTGGCCGCGCGCGAACCCGGAGACCGCGGTGGCGGTGACCTGGGCCAGGGCGGCCACGGGCAGGCCGTGCAGGATGACGAGCGCGAGGGAGAAGGGCAGCGAGGTGGGCACGCCGTCGCCGGGCGCCTGGCCGGGGAGGGTGAGGGGGCGCAGCTCGCCGAGGACGATCATGCACAGCAGAACCCAGGTGAGCGGTTCGACGGCGAGAGCGCGCAGTTCGTCCGCCCCCAGACCGAGGCCGGAGACGAGGAGCAGGACCGCCCCGGCGGCCGTGGCGCCCAGCATGTACAGCCAGAGCGGTGTCCCGGCCCGGGGACCGATGTCCCTTGTGCTGTTGGGATCCTTCATGCCTGGTCCTTGTGAGGGGGCCGCGGAGTACGGCGGCGCCGGACGGTGCCGTCGCTCCTGCTCGGGGTTGCCGGTACCCGGCCACCCCTCATGGCCGAATTCCGGTTTCGGATACACCCGCATCCTGTGCGTTACTGTCCACCTTACGCGGTTTCGTCACCAACTGTCGCTTGCCAGGAACTATCAGTTAACCAATGCGGAGCTGTGCGTGGTGAGAGATCCCCGAAAAGGTACGCGGGCCCGACACGGCCGCGGGTCCGGTGCGCCCCGGGTTCCGCGGCCGTGCTCAGCGGGTGCGGCCCGCCCCCTCAGGCCCCGTCCCCGACGGCCTCCTCGGCGTCAGCGGCGGTCGGGGCCGCTCCGGTCCCGGCTGTCGCGGGGACGGCGTCGGCGGCGGTCCCGTCCCCGGTCTCCGCGACCGCGGCGGCCTCGGCACCGGGCTCCTCGGGCGCGGGGTTGACGCGCCTGGACTCGGCCGCCTCGGGACCGGCCTCCAGCAGGACGCGGAAGCCCTCCTCGTCCAGGACCGGCACCCCCAGCTTGACGGCCTTGTCGTACTTGGAGCCGGGGCTGTCGCCGACCACCACGAAACCGGTCTTCTTGGACACCGACGCCGTGGCCCGGCCGCCGCGCTCGGCGATCGCCTCCTTGGCCCCGTCCCGGCTGAAGCCCTCCAGGGAACCGGTCACCACCACGGTGACCCCCTCCAGGTGGCGCGGCCTGGAGCCGTCGTCCTCGTCCTCCATGCGCACCCCGGCCTCGGCCCACTTGCGGACGATCTCGGCGTGCCAGTCCACCGCGAACCACTCGCGGATGGAGGCGGCGATGGTCGGGCCGACGCCGTCGACCGACGCCAGCTCCTCCTCGCTGGCCGCGCGGATGGCGTCCATGGAGCGGAAGTGGCGGGCCAGGTCCTCCGCCGCGCGCGGGCCCACGTGCCGGATGGACAGCGCCACCAGCACCCGCCACAGCGGCTTGGACTTGGCCTCCTCCAGCTGTTCGAAGAGCTTCTCGACCGTCTTCTTGGGCTCGCCCTTCTTGTTGGCGAAGAAGGACACCACCTTGGGCTCGCCGGTCTTGGGGTCGGTCTTGGGCTCGGTGGTGTCGGGGTCGAGCACGTGGGTGCGGATGGGCAGCAGCATGTCGACGGTGAGGTCGAACAGGTCGCCCTCGTCGCGCACCGGCGGCCGGGCGGGCTCCAGCGGCTGGGTGAGGGCGGTGGCGGCCACGTAGCCCAGCGCCTCGATGTCCAGGGCCTTGCGGCTGGCCACGAAGAACAGGCGCTCGCGCAGCTGGCCCGGGCAGGAGCGGGCGTTGGGGCAGCGCAGGTCGACGTCGCCCTCCTTCTGCTGGCCGAGCGCGGTGCCGCACTCGGGGCAGGACTCGGGCATGGCGAAGGCCCGCTCGGTGCCGTCGCGGCGGTCGAGCACCGGGGCGACGATCTCGGGGATGACGTCGCCCGCCTTGCGCAGCACGACGGTGTCGCCGATGAGCACTCCCTTGCGCTCGACCTCGCGCGCATTGTGCAGGGTGGCGAACTCGACCTCGGACCCGGCCACGACCACCGGCTCCATGACCCCGTAGGGGGTGACGCGCCCGGTACGGCCCACGCCCACCTTGATGTCGAGCAGGCGGGTGGTGACCTCCTCGGGCGGGTACTTGTAGGCGATCGCCCAGCGCGGGACGCGGCTGGTGGAGCCCAGGCGCCGCTGGAGGGCGAAGTCGTCGACCTTGATGACGATGCCGTCGATCTCGTAGGCGGGCTCGTGGCGGTGGGCCGCGTAGTACCCCACGTACTCGCGGACCTCGTCCATGGTGGTGACGACCCGGTAGCGGTCGCTGAGCGGCAGCCCCCACTCACCCAGCAGCCGGTAGGCCTGCGACTGGCTGGTGAAGGCCACGTCCCCGCCGCCGTCCTCCGCCGGAGAGTAGGCGCCCACGCCGTGCACGATCATCGACAGCGGCCGGGTGGCGGTGACTCGGGGGTCCTTCTGGCGCAGCGACCCGGCGGCGGCGTTGCGGGGGTTGGCGAAGGGGGTGTGCTCGCCCGAGGCGGTGATGCGCTCGTTGAGTTTTCCGAAGTCCTCCACCGGCAGGAAGACCTCTCCGCGCACCTCCAGCAGCTCGGGCGCGGGGCGCACGCTCTCGTCCAGGCGTTCGGGGACGACCCCGATGGTGCGCACGTTGAGGGTGATGTCCTCGCCGACGCGCCCGTCGCCGCGGGTGGCGGCGCGTACGAGGCGGCCCTTCTCGTACACCAGGTCCACGGCCAGGCCGTCGATCTTGAGCTCGCACAGGTAGCCGTTGACGGGCACCTCGGCGCTGGCCCGGTCGGCCCAGGCGTTGAGCTCGTCGACGTCGAAGGCGTTGCCCAGGCTCTCCATCCGCACCAGGTGCTCGACCGCGGCGAAGTCGACGCTGATGGGCGCGCCGACCTTCTGCGTGGGCGAGTCCTGGGTGGCCAGGGCGGGGTAGGAGTCCTCGATGCCGACCAGCTCGCGCATGAGGGTGTCGTACTCGGCGTCGGAGACCACCGGTGTGCCCAGGTAGTACCGGTAACTGTGGTCGTCCAGTTCCCGGCACAGCTCGGTGTGCCGGGCGCGAACCTCGTCGGGGATGTCGGTGGTGGTGTCGGGCGCGCTCACTCGGTACCTTTCTCGCTCTCGTGCTCGCCTGCTGCGGGCGCTACCTTCGGGGCTCGTCCCGCAGGACCCGGGCACCGGCTCGGGAGGCGTTCAGGGCCGCCCTCGCGTGGCCGGGCGAGGCGCCCGCCAACCCGCACGTGGGTGTGGTGACCACCGCGCGGGAGAGCAGGTCGGGGGAGAATCCCAGCCGGTTCCACAACTCGCGAACAGGATCGACAGTAGCGGCGGGGTCGGACATTCGTGCGGTCCGCGCGGGCGCGGCGTCGTCGGTGGAGGGGACCACCCCGAGCAGGAGTCCGGTGCCCGCCTCCACGGCCGTACCGACCGCCTCGTCGTGGTCGCGGGTGAGGAGGAGGGCGTTGAGGCTCAGCGCGCGGGCGCCGCTGCGGCGCAGCAGGTCGACGGGGACGCCCGGGGCGCAGCAGTGCGCGGCGGGGACGGCCCCGGTGCCCTCGATCGCGGCGAAGAGGAGGCGCAGGGCGGCCTCGACGCGCACCCGGTCGACGGCGGGCAGGCGGCCGTAGCCGCTGGCGGTGGGCAGGGCGCCCAGCAGGACCGCGGGCAGGGAGGGTTCGTCGACCTGGACGAGGAGCCGGGCGCCGGGGACCCGTCTGCGGACCTCGGCCAGGTGGGCGAGGACGCCCTCCAGGTGGGACTCGGCCAGGTCGCGGCAGGCCCCCGGGTCGGAGGCCAGGCGCTGGCCGTTGCGCAGTTCGACCGACGCGGCCAGGGTCCACGGCCCGGCGACCTGCACCTTGAGGGTTCCGGTGAAGCCGTGGGCGTGCTCGGTGAGGGCGTCGAGGTCGTAGGACATGAGGCTGGCCGCGCGGCCCAGGTCGCGCCCGGGGCTGTCGGCGACCCGCCAGCCGCTGGGCTGGACCTCCACGGGGAACTCCACCAGGAGGCCGCAGGTGCGGCCGACCATGTCGGCGCCGACGCCGCGCGCGGGCAGCTCGGGCAGGTGCGGCAGGTCGGGGAGTTCACCGAGGACGGTGCGCATCGCCTCGTCGGGGTCCTCTCCCGGCCAGGACCCGACCCCGGTGGAGGACGCGGCGGGCCAGGGGTAGGGGTGCTGTTCGCTCACATCGCCCAAGGTTAGGGCAACGCGAAGCGGGCGGGCGCTACCGTCGGGACGCGTCGGGGTTAACCCGCGGAGGCGCGATGGGGGTCGGCGGCGCCCTCGGGCTCCTCGGGGGCCTGCTCGGCGGTGCGGGAGCGGCGGGCGCGCAGCACCATCACGGCCACGACCGCCGCGGCCAGCGCGGCCACGCCGAGGGCCGCCCACGGCGAGTCCAGGAACAGGGAGAACCAGGTGCCCACCAGGCCGCCGATGACCACGCCCCACAGGCCGGCCCAGATCAGCGAGCCGACGAACATCGCGGCGAGGTAGCGCGGGAAGCGCATGCGCATCGCGCCCGCCGCGAGGTTGACGGCGGTCTGCACGCCGACGGTGCAGAAGCTCAGGGTGACCACGGGCGCGCCGTAGCGGTCGATGCGCCGCCGGGCGGCGTCCAGCCGGGGGCCGAGTCTGGCGCCCATACGGCTGCGGGTCACCCCGGCGCCCAGGCCTCGGCCGATCCAGTACGTGGCCTGGGCACGGCACAGGACCACGCCGAGCAGCGTGAAGTAGACGATCCAGAACGGCTGGCCGTCGAGGAAATCGAACTCCGGCATGGGCAGGCCCCCTCACCTCGCCCCGCAACTATGCTATGCCTTACCTAAGTTCGGCAAGGGATCGCGGGCGACGAACCAGGTGGGACAGCCCACTCCGCCGCCGTCGCGCCCCCGGGCGGCCGCTCCGGGCGACCCGTGCACACGCTCGCACGGACCGCCGAACCGGCCTCCCTCAGACCGCGGCCCCGGTTCTGGAGGTGGCGGAGATCGTGGCCGACCCCAGCACAGTGTCGCCCTGGTAGACCACCACGGCCTGTCCGGTGGCCACGCCGGTGGCGGGCTCGGCGAGCCGGACGACCAGTTCGGGGCCGCCGTCGCCCTCGCGCTGCCACACGTTCGCCGGGTAGACCTCGCCGTGGGCGCGCAGCTGCACGTGGCAGTCGGTCGGCTCGGTCAGGGGCTCGCTGCCGCTCCACACCGGGCGCACCCCGGTTATGGCGTCCACCCGCAGGGAGGCCCGCGGCCCCACCGTGACGGAGTTGTCGACCGGCTCGATGGACAGCACGTACCGCGGGTGGGCGGCGCCGCCCAGGCCCAGGCCCCTGCGCTGGCCCACGGTGAAGGTGTGCGAGCCGTTGTGCGTGCCCACCACCGTGCCGTCCTCGTCCCGGATCGGCCCCGGCCGCTCGCCGATGCGCCGGTTGAGGAAGCCCGCCGTGTCACCGTCGGCGATGAAGCAGATGTCGTGGCTGTCGGGCTTGTCCGCCACCGACAGGCCGCGCCGCTCGGCCTCCGCGCGCACCTCGTCCTTGGTGCAGTCCCCCAGCGGGAACACCGCGTGCTCCAGCTGCTCGGCGTTGAGCACGCCCAGCACGTAGGACTGGTCCTTGGCCGCGTCCACGCTGCGCACCAGGCGCCCGTCGACCTTGCGGACGTGGTGTCCGGTGGCCACGGCGTCGAAGCCCAGGGCGACGGCCCGGTCCAGCACCGCCTCGAACTTGATCTTCTCGTTGCAGCGCAGGCACGGGTTGGGGGTGTTGCCCGCCTCGTACTCGGCCACGAAGTCCTGCACGACCTCGCGGTCGAACTCCTCCGACATGTCCCACACGTAGAAGGGGATGCCGATGACGTCGGCGGCCCGCCGCGCGTCGTGGGAGTCCTCCACGGTGCAGCAGCCGCGCGCGCCCGTGCGGTAGGACTGCGGGTTCTTGGAGAGCGCCAGGTGGACACCGGTGACGTCGTGGCCCGCCTCGGCCACACGGGCCGCGGCGACCGCGGAGTCGACCCCGCCCGACATGGCGGCGAGTACACGCAAAGTCATAGTGGTTCCAGGGTATGCGCTCGTGGCGGGGACGGAATCCCGGCCGGGGGACGCAGAACCCGAGCCGGGGGACGCAGGGCCCGCACCGGGGTCAACGGGCAGACCCGGCAGGCGGGGTACGGCGGCGCCCGGGGCGGAACCGGACCGCGCTCCCCGGACGGCCGGCCGTCCACCGGACGACCCCCGGACGCGGCGGCGAGTGTGGTCGTCCGCTTCTGCGAAAATCGGGGCATGGCTCTGTTCCGTCGTCGCCGCTCCGCCGACTCCACCTCCTCAGTCACCGCCTTCTGGGACGCCTGGCCCGCCGAACGCGAGGCCCTGGCCAGCGCGGTCGAGTCGGACCAGCCCGTGCCCGCCGAGGTGTCCGAGCGCGTCACCGCGCTGGTCCGCTCCATCCACTCGGACATGGAGTGGGAGGTGGGCCGCGCACCGAAGCCGAGCGGCGGCCTGGAGGACCTCGACCTGTCGACCGACGTGGACCCGGGCAAGCTCCTGGAGCAGCTGGCCGCCCTGGACGACCCCTCCCGGCTGACCGACGGCCCCGCCTACGCCCTGACGCTGCGCCCCGGCGGCTCGGAGGAGGCGCGCATCCTGTCCGAGCGCTGGGCGCGCTCGGCCCCCGAGGACCCCCGGTGGCTGTTCCGGCCGGTGCGGCCCGCCGACCACGACCAGCTCTCCTCCACCGTCAACCTGGACGACCACGAGCTCGACCTGTCGCACGTGTCGGTGTCCATGCGGGTCGACCACGCGACCGGCAAGGTCGAGGTGGGCGTGTACCACCCCGACAACATGTTCCTGCCCGAGAGCACGCGCGCCGCCGTGGCCGAGCACGTCACCCTGCTGGCGCTGGGTGAGGACGACCGGGTGCGGTGGATCGGTGAGACGGCGCCGCTGGACGAGCCGCCGCTGGACCCGCTGCCGCCCACGTCGATGCCCGCCGTGGTGCGGCAGATGGCGGACATGCTCGGCGGATCGGGCGGCTGGGCGACGCTGCACGGGCGAATCCCCCTCCAGGGCGCGGTGGAGATCCTGCTCCGCCACCCGCTGACCCGCCGCGACTTCCCGGCGTTCACCCTGTTCGTGCAGGTGATCGTGCCGTACACGCACACGGACGAGGACAGGCTGCCCACCGGCGCCTCCGCCTCGGCGCTGGACGACCTGGAGGCCCGGATCTCGGGTGTGCTGGGGGACAACGGCGCGCTGTTCATGCGCCAGACCGTGGGCGGCAGGCGCGACTACCGCTACTACCTGGACCCGGACTCGGGCGCGCTGCCCGAGTTCGAGGCCGTGCTGACCGACTGGCCCGAGGGGGAGGTCAAGCTGCGCAGCCAGCTCGACCCGTCCTGGGCGCAGTTCAACACCGCGCGCAGGCCGTTCCGCCGCCAGCTGGGCGGGTAGGGCGCGGCCGAGACGCGGCCGGGACGGCTGTTCACCGCCGCGAGGGCAACGGATCACCGGTTCTTGGTCCGCCGCCGACTCCGGGGGCGCCGGGGTCAACCCGAAATCCCGCCTTGCACATCTGGCACCCAAGTCACAACAGGCGTAACGTGTCATTTCCGCCAGGAGGATGATGCGGCCTTGGACGGTGTGCTGCCACGAGCACCATCGGGTCGGCCTCGGGTCGCCGCGGTCGGCGCGGTCCTCGCCCTGTGCCTGGTGGGGGCTCCGCTGATGTCCCTGTTCCCCGTGGGGGTCTGGGACACCGCCCGCGCCCTGACGATGAGCGGCGCGGGCCAGGGGGTGCTGCTGCTCGCGCCGGTGGTCGCCGGAGGCGTCCTGCTCATGTTCTGGCTGTCGGCCCAGTGGCTGGAGATGTCCGGCGTGAACCACCCCTTCGCGTCGGCCGCGCTCGTGACGGCCACCGCCGTGGTCACACCCGTGGTCGTCGCGTTCCTGGCCCCGCAGGTCAGGCCGCTGCCCTGGGGAACGGCCGCCAACACCGCCTTCCTGTCCGGGACCGTCGCGACGCTGGGCATGGGCGCGTCGATGCTGCTGGACCGGCCGTCCGCCGGCTGGCGGCCGGGGGTGCTGCCCGCCGTGGCGGTGGTCGCCGCGCTGCTCGCGGCGCTGCCCGCCGTGGGGGACGCGGTGCTCGCGCGGGCGGCCGACGAGCGTTCGCGCGCGCAGATCATGTCCTTCGAGCGGACCATCGCGGTGCTGGACCACCCGGGCTGGTCGCTGGCCCTGGTGCACGAGGTGGAGGACGGCCTGCGCCTGACCTACCGCGACGAGAACGGGGCGCCGCTGCACGTGCTGACGTGGGACGGCGCGCGTTCGGCCGAAGCCGGGCTGGACGAGGGCTGCGGTTTCCCCGGCACGTGGTGCCGCGACCTGGGGGAGGCGGTGGTCGTGCACCACGCCGACGGCCACCCGAGCGAGCTGCGCACGCACCTCGACGACGGCACGGTGGCGATCCTGCTCCCAGAGCCGGGCACGCCCACCGACCTGCTCGGGGTGTCCCGGGCACTGCGCCCCGAGGAGCCCGGTGAGCGCCGCGACCTCGTGGAGGCCGTCACCGCGTGAGGCGCCGCGCGGGGCCGTCCCCGCCGTGCCCCGGCCCGGCCGGCCCCGAGCGTCCCGGTCCTCACACTGTCACCCCAGTACGGGCGTGCCCCGCCGACCACCGGAGCGCCCCGTGGTCGGCTTCTCCGCGTGACCGCCCCCGAACACCCTTCAGGGGCCACCGGGCGGGTCCGGGAACGCGGACCGGCCGGCGTCGCCGTACAGGCGGCGGGCCAGGTTCCTCATGGCCCCTCGCATCCTCGGCGGGTCCCGCTCGTCCGAGCCGACCGAGGCCAGGTGGGACGAGAAGGAGCCGAAGAGGTGGTCGCCGTCGCGGAACCCCTCGGGCAGCTCGGCGAACCACCGGTAACCGCACGGCTGGTGCGGGGCCCCGGCCTCCGTCAGGAAGTCGTCGATGTCGCGGTCGACGCCCGCCCGGTCGGTGCGCGTCCTCTCCTCCCACCGCTGGACGCGCCTTCCGCGGCTCTCACAGGTGACGTGGACCGGGGAGGGCGTGCGCCGCTCCGGGCACCGGACGGCGTGTTCGGGGCCGATCGCCCAGGCGACCAGGGCGTGCCAACCGGATTCGGGGACCTCGACGAACCTCCTGCCGCGGAGTTCGGGGTGTTCGCCGGTGTCCGCCTCGTGCGGGGGCAGGGGGAGGACGGGGTACTCCGACCACGAACGCCCGCTCAGGTCCTTGCGCCGCCCGCCCACGTGGAAGTGGACCAGCTCCGCCGTGGTCTCCTTCCGATTCCCGGAGGTCCGGTGGTCGTCTCGCGGCCCGTCGCTCATGCGCAGCAGCCTTCCCGGGGTTCGAGGGGTGCGTACCGCCCGTTCCTATCGCGCGGCGGGGGCCGGAACCAGGGGCGAAGGGACCGGCCGTGCGGCCGGGAGCGGCCACGCGCCCACCACCGGCACGCGGAGGCCTCGCCGCGCACGGAGCGCGGAGCCCCGGCACGCGCGAAGGCGCCCCCGGTCGGAACCGGGGGCGCCTTTCAGTGCCGGGATCAGGCAAGGGACGGAGTCAACCGCCTCGGCTGGTGGAGCCGCTTTCGCGGTGCCTCAGCCGTTCTCCTTCTTGATGCGCTCGACGAGCATCTTCTTGCCTTGGTCGCCGGCCTTCTGGTTGTTCTCCTGGATCCGGCGGAACCACTGGGCGAGCTCGTCGTCGCCCTGTTTCTCCGCGTCCTTGATGTAGCCCTCCAGGCGCCAGACGTTCTCCAGCGACTGGTGGACGGCCCAGACCAGGTTGTAGTTCTTGTCCTTGAGCGGGCTCTCGGGCTCAGCCATGACAACCTCCTCTCTGTCGTTGTCGCGTCTTTCCGCTGCCGGAATCCCACTGCCCAACCCGCCCTACGGGTACACACGGCGACGGACGATGACGCGCGCCCCCGCTCCGCCCCGACCGGACCGAGCCCCCCGCTGGTCGGACCTTCCCTCCGGGCGCGCGGCCCGGTTACTCGGAAGCCGCGGTGTAGTAGTAGGGCTCCTCGTCCTCGTCGTAGTCCTCGTCCTCGTCGTCCCTGCCTTCGTCGAGGTCGAGTTCGACCCCGGTCCCGGCGAACGCGGCCCGCACCCGCTCCACCATCTCCTCGCTCATGAAGTGGTGGTGCAGGTCGAGCTTGCGCAGACCGGAGAAGGCCTCAGCCCGGTCGACGAGTTCCCGGGCGCCCTGATCCGTCAGGATGCCCAGGGACAGGTCGAGCACCTCCAGGTGCTTGACGACGGGCGCCCCGGCCAGCTCCGGGACCCACTCGGCCCACTTCTCGGCGTTGCGCACCCCCAGGTACTTCAACCGGGGGAACGCCTCGCCCGAGAGCACCGGCGCCAGGTCCTGCGGAGAGGCGCTGCCGCCGTACTCCTCCATCCCCAGCCACAGCTCCAGGTGCTCCAGCGCGGGCAGGCCCGAGGACGCCACCTCGCGCACGACCCGACCGGGCAGGCCACCGCTCCGGAGGGTGAGGGAGCGCAGCGAGGCGTGCGAGGACACGTGCAGCCCGAGCCGACCCTCCATGCCGTCGGCGCCCTTCACGGTCAGCTCCTCCAACCGGGGGAAGGCGGCCACGAGCGGTCCCAGGTCGGGCTGGGAGATCCAGGAGAGCTCGCACTCGTCGAAGGTGATGTCACCGAAGAAGACCGAGCGCAGGTTCGGCAGCGCGTCAGCGTGCTCGACCAGCAGGTCCGCGGCCTGGTACAGGCCTCCGTCGGAGGCGTAGCCCCATTCACCGATGACCAGTGCCGTGAGCTGCCCGGGGTCCACCTCGGACAGGAACCGGGCGAAGTAGTCGGTCCCTTTGTCCTCGGGGATCGTGTGGAGGTGCTCGCTGGTCCGCAGCCGCCACGCGGTGGAGGCGGGGTCGCGCGGGTCTGCACCCCCCTTCCGGATCTGTTCGAGCCGCTCCTCCCACGTGCCTCTGGCGGGGAACTCGACCACGGGCAGACTCGCGAACTCGGTGAGATCGGACATGAGGGCTCTCTTCTCAAGCTTCAGGGGGTGGAATGTCCCCCATGCCTAGCAGTTCCGGGCGACAGACGGGGGCTCGGTGGTCTTCCGCCCCCGGGGGTGACGGCCTGCGACCGCCCTCCAGGACGACACGCCTCAACCCGGCCGGGCACGGCCGGGCTACTCGGCCGCCGCGGTGTAGTAGTAGGGATCGTCCTCGTCGTCGTCCTCGTCCTGCTCGGGCTCCAGCCGGTCGGACAGATCGATCTCGACCCCGGTTCCGGAGAACGCGGCCCGCACGCGCTCCTCCATCTCCTCACTCATGAAGTGGTGGTGCAGGTCGAGTTTGCGCAACCCGAAGAAGGCCTCGGCCCGGTCGACGAGTTCCCGGGCGCCCCGGTCCGTGAAGATCCCCAACGACAGGTCGAGCACCTCCAGGTGCTTGACGGCAGGAGCCTCGGCCAGCGCCGGAATCCACCCGTCCGCACCCTCGGCGTTGCGCACACCCAGGTACCTCAGCCGGGGAAACACCTCACCGGAGAGCACCGGCGCCAGGTCCTGCGGGTAGGTGTCGCCGCCGTAGTCCCACACCCCCAGCCACAGCTCCAGGTGCTCCAGAGCAGGCAGCCCCGAGGACGCCACCTCGCGCACGACCCGACCGGGCAGGCCACCGCTCTGGAGGGTGAGGGAACGCAGCGAGGCGTGCGAGGGCACGTGCAGCCCGAGCCGGCCTCGCATGCCGTCGGCGCCCTTCACGGTCAGCTCCTCCAACTGCGGGAAGGCGGCCACTAGCGGTGCCAGGTCGCTCTGGCTGATCCAGGACAGCTCGCTCTCCGTCATCTCGATGTCGCCGACGAAGACGGACCGCAGATTCGGCAGCTTGTCGGCGTGCTCGATCAGCGCCTCCAGGAAAGCCTCCGGACCTCCCTGGGCGGGATAGCCCCAGGCACCGATGACCAGCGCCCTCACCTGCGCGGTGTCCACCATGGACAGGAAACGGGAGACGTGTTCCTCGCACCCTTCCTCACGGACCCTCCTGGCGCCGTCGCTGGTCCGCAGCCGCCAAGCCACGGAGCCGGGAGCCTGCGGATTCCCTCCCTGCTTACGGATCTGTTCGAGCCGCTCCTCCGTCGTGCCGCTGGCGGGGAACTCGACCACGGGCAGACCCGCGAACTCGGTGAGCTCAGGCATAGGTAATCCCTTCAGGGGTGGAATGTCCCCATACCTAGCAGTTCCGGGAGACAGACGTGGAAGAGCGGAGGCCAGCCGATACGCGGGAAGCCGCGCCCGGCCGGAGAGCACCGGTGATCGGCCCGGCCACCACCAGCCCCGGCCTCAGTCAGGGGACAAGACCGACAAGACGACGGGGGGACTCGTACTCCTCCTTGCTCGGGTCCTCTGTGATCACCAGGGCACCAGGGGCGAGGAGCATGGATTCCGGCGGGGGGCCCAACGCCGGAACAACACCTCGTGGTCCGTCGTTGTCCGGCCGCCTCTGTACTTCGACCCCCAGATCGATGACGCGCGATTCCCCGCTGTCCCAATCAGTGACCACCAACTGTGCTGGATTCCACGACAGCTCGTCCGTATTCCTCTCGTTGACGTCGAGCCATGCGATTGATTCCTCCAGCGCCAGAGTGAAGCTGCCGCGCGAGCGGTCCAGGGGTTCCGAAGCGGGAACGGTTACGGAGTGTTGGACTTCGCCGGACAGGTCGGAATAGGAGTACTCGTGCTCGTACTCCCTCTCCTCAAGCTCCTCGAGACTTCCGGACCCTCCCCCCTCGGAGGTGCTGCGCACGCTTACGATGGCTTCCTCAAGGATTCCGAACGCCGTGCCACTCTCACCAGTGAAGAAATCCGCATCCGCGAGGACTTCTCCGGTCACCGGATCCAGCAACCATTCTTCTTGGTAGTCGCTTCCTCTGGCAGCAGCCGCAACCATACCCGAATTAGGCTCGACTCCGAAATCAAACGGAGTAAGATCGATGCCCGCATTAACTTCGACTTCATGCCGCCACAGCTCAGACCCGGTTTCTATGTCAAGCCCGATCAGGGCAAGCGTGTGATCCTTCACCCCACTGAGCCCTCCAGGCTCCAGGACACTCTCGTCCACAAAGCTACTGGAAACTATCAGTACACCCCTGGAGAACACAGAATTCCTTGCGACGAAATATCTTTCTTCACCCCCTCCCCTCTGCCCTGGAGATACAGACCAGAGTTCTTCATCGTTGCCTAACCCCAGGGAAACAACCTCCCCTCCTCCTGACTCATGATCTCGGTAGATGATCCGAGAATCGTTGGACAACACACCTAGTTTTTCATTCCCTGACGCGTAAGAAGAAGGCCCAGAGCCATCGAAAGGCATGTGGGCGAACTCTACGACTTGACCTCCCCTGATCTCACCAGTGGAAGCATCAAGAAGCACGACCTCATGGATGGGAGGTGGCTCCTCCTCACCCTCGGTCTCTTTTTCGTGGGCGCTGTACGACACAACGACGGTTTCGCCGTCCGGGGTGATATTCATGCTTGTCGCCTTCTCACCCAGGCGCCGATATCTCCACAGCTCCTCCCCAGTTTCTCCACTCACACCGATCACCCCGTCGGAGACGTACACGGACAACCCGTATGACGTGGGGCTGACGTGCCTGACGCTTGTCCCCTCCGGAGAACTCCACGTCCAGCCCACAGAACCCACATTCGCCGGAACCTCAAGGGGGTCGGCAGGATCAGCGAGGACGACGTGGTCAATCTCGGGTTCCCCCCAGCCAGGGAACACGGAACACGAGACCAGCAGTGGCACGATGAGCACCACAAGAAACGAGGTTGTCTTGTTATTTCTCAAGCTTCCGTACCTTCTTTAATGGGCTTGAACGAGATCGCCGACAGCCTGCTCGGGTGGGGGACAGCCAGGCTTGCATTCGATGTGGAGGTCGAGCCTGAACACACCCCGCACAAGGAATAAGGAACTACGCGAAACCAGGACGAGGCCGTAGAGGCGGCCTTCGACAACTTAGCCTCACACGCCCGCGACCAGCGAATCAAGGCATACGGCATCGGCAAGGGGACCTCCGAGAATTCCTGCCACATCATCGGCCTCCTCGGGCACATCGTCACGGTGAGCATGGAAACGGTCGCCATCGTAGAAGCCCTGCCGTCTCTGGAGATCCTGGAGGTCTGACGGCCGGGTCCCCGCTGCCGCTCCCGTACCGCTGGAAGCAGCAGCGGGGACCCGTGACCGGTCAGGCGGGTGTGGAAGCACGCGGGCGGCCGAAGGCGCGGCGTCCGGTGCGGGGGTCCCTGCGGATCCTGGCGGAGGCAGGTGCGCAGGAGGGAGCGGTCGTGAGCCCCGGGACGAGGGTGGTTATGGGCTTGGAGGCGAGGGTGGTTATGGGCTTGGAGGCGAGGGTGGTTATGGGCGCGGGGGTGGAGGCCGGAGCGGGACCCATGGCCGGTCGGGCCCAGGGCCGGGCGGCGGGCGGGTCGGTATCCGGCGCGGATTGCGAGGTACTGCGCGGAGTGCCGTGCGGCCACAGGGCGAGGAGGAGGGCGTCAATGTCGGCGGCCTCGGTCAGCCCGGCCGGACCGGCGATCCAGAAGGACTGGGTGGCCTCGCCCCACCAGATCGTCAGGTCGCGGTGGCGGGCCTGAACAGCGGCGGCCTGGGCGTGCTCGTGGGCGAACTCGGCGCGGTGGCCGCCCAGGCGCGGAAGCTGCTGGGCGCGGCGGGTCCGGCAGGAGGGGTGCTCGCAGGTCGGGCAGACCGGGCCGACGAGCGGGGTGCGGCGCGGGAGCGGGCGCGGCATGGGCCGAACGCCTTCGGAGGGGCGCGGCGAGGGGATAGGGTTCTGCATCAGATCCTCTTTCCTTGCTTATGACTGGTTTGGTTTCTGGGGATTCAGGGCCCGGGAAAAGCGGTGGTGCGCTCTCCTGGGCCCGTCTTGCGTCTCAGGTCAGTCGATGCGGGCTCAGTTGCTGGATTCCCACTGGCTTCCGGTGAGGTCGTAGGCCAGGTAGAACCACACCGTGCGGAAGTGGGCGTTGCCGTTGTCGCCCCACTCGGAGGCGAAGGCGTTGACCATGGCCAGGCCCCGACCGGATTCGGCGTTCAGGTCCAGCCCGTTCGCCCGGGGTTGCAGGCAGGCGTCCTTCTCCCTCAGGCCGCCCCGGTCACGGCAGGACAGGTGCAGCCCGGCGCGGTGGCGGTGGACGAGAAGGGTGTAGGTGCCGCCGGGACGGCCGGAGAGGCTGTGGCGGATGCTGTTGTTGGCGAGTTCGCTGCCCAGCAGGGTGAAGAGGTAGCGGTAGTCGGCGGACTTCGCGGCGGCGCAGGTGTCCAGGAACGCCCGGACTAGGGGCATCACGGATGGGGTCCCCGCGAAGTCGTAGCGGCGCAGCCGGTAGTTGGGCCGCTCGGGCTGGCTGGAGAAGTAGTGGCGGTGCGCGGGCCGGATGAAGCTGGTCAGCGGGACCGTGGCCTCACCCAGCGCGGGCATGGGCAGCGGGGCTTTCGCGGGCATGACGAACACACTCCTTGGCATGGCAGGTCATGAGCAGGGGTTTCGCGGTACCCGTCGAAGGAGTCTCACGGTTGACGTGATGCGCGGCACGGGCAGGTCGTAGCCTGACCGACAGGAACCCTGTGTGATCCCTCGGTGACTACACCCTCAAGCTAACCGTTATCATTCGAGTTATGCAAGCGCTTCTCGAATCCTACCTACGAGTAACTAATTAGGCTCACAGCATGCAAGATCCCCGAAGCCCTTCCTTGCGCCTTCGCCGCCTCGCTACCGAACTCCGCAACGCACGACAAGCCGCTGGCTACACCGCAGCCAGAGCCGCCAAGGAGCTTGGCTGGAGCTCTCCCAAAATCACCAAAATGGAAACAAAGACATCAAAACGGATAAATACTGATGACCTGGATGCTTTGATGGACTTGTACGGCATCACCAGCCCCGAGAAGCGTTCATCCATGCAAGCGCTCGCCAAGGACGCCCGCATGCGAGGTTGGTGGTCCAAGTACAAGGACGTCTTCAAGAACGAGACGCTGCCGGACTTCGAAACAGAAGCATCGGTTCTTAGGTCCTATGACGTCCAGGCCATCCCAGGGTTGCTACAGGTACCCGAGTACACAGCTGACATCTTCCGAGGTGCCCGCTACACAGATCCCAAGGAGATTGAACGGCATGTCGAGGCACGGATGGCTCGCCGAGAGATCCTGGTCAGACTCAACCCTGTGCACCTTCGTGCCGTCATTGATGAAGCTGCGTTCCTACGCCCGGTTGGGGGACGCAGCGGGATGCTGGCTCAGATGAAGCACCTGATGTACATGGCCCAGCTTCCGAACATCGATATCCAGGTACTTCCGCTCGACAAAGGAACACATGCTGGTTTCACCGCTTCTTTCATGATCCTGGACTTCCCAAGCCCTCTGGATACGCCCATCGTCTGCATCGAGACTCTGTCTGATGCCCTCTACCTCGAAGAAAACGATGATGTAGAGATGTATATCGCCACTTTTGGGGATATACAGGGCTCAGCTGTCAGCGCCCTGGAGTCCGCCAACATCATCCACAATCACATCAGGAGACTGGAGAACCACCGATGAGAGCCGACAGCCTGTCCTTCTACAAGAGCAGCTACAGCGGTCGAGGTGTCAACTGTGTCGAGGTCGCGCACGTCCCTGCCGACTTCCGGAAGAGCACATACAGCGGGCAGGGTGTGGACTGCGTGGAGGTCGGCGACCTCCCCTGCGGCGCCGCCATCCGCGACTCCAAGCACCCGGACGCCGGGCACCTCCCCTTCCCCGCCCCCGAGTGGACCACCTTCCTCGACGCCGCTCGCGGCCGGAAGCTGTAGGTACCCCACACCCTCCCGTCCTCCCCGCCGCCCCTGACCCACAAGGCGTGACACAGGCACGCAGACACCCGGAAGCCCGCCCCTGGGCCTCCGGGTGTTTCGCTACAGGGAGGCGGAAGGCGGCGGCTGCGCCGCGTCCCCGTTCCCTCGCCTGATGGGCTCGGCAGGTTCCCCGGGCTGGACCGTCTGGACGGCCTGGGCTGCCTGGGTGGCCTGATCCGTCTGAACGTTCCCTGGAAGGCCGTCAGCGCCGGGGGCCGGGTCGCGCTCGCGCAGCATGCGGTCCAGGCGTTCGACCTGCTGCCCGAGTTCCAACAGCCGGTTCATGACCGCCTCGTGCTGGACCTCCTCCAGTTCCTGGTCCTCGGCCCAGCGGGCCTCGCTGATCTCCTGTTCCAAGGACGTGACGATCACCGCGATGACCAGGTTCAGCATGATGAACGCGGTCAGCACGATGTAGCAGACGAAGAAGATCCAGGCCGTCGGGTGCTCCGCCAGCACCGCGTCCGAGACGTCCGGCCAGCCCTCCGTCGTCATCAGCAGGAACATCGTGTACAGCGACGTGCCCAGGTTGTCGAAGAACTCGGGCACGGCCTCACCGAACAGCTGGTGGGCGATGATCGCGGAGGTGTAGATGACCACCAGGAGCAGGCCGATCACCGTCCCCACCCCCGGCATGGCCTTGAACAGCGCGGTGATGATCTGCCGCATCTGCGGAACCGCGGTGATCACCCGCAGGATTCGCAGCACCCGCAGGATGCGGAGCACGGCGAACGGGCCGGTGGCCGGAATCACCGAGACCAGCACCACCAGGAAGTCGAACCAGTTCCAGGCGCTCCGGAAGAACCGTCCCCGCCAGGCGTGGATCTTGAGGGCCATCTCGACGACGAACACGCCGACGACGACGTACTCGATGATCACCAGATACGGAAGGGCAGAACCCCCATAAGTCATCCAACCCAAAATCACGGCATTGACCAGAATCACCGCGAGCATGATGTTGGAGAACCACTGACTCTCCACCAGTCTGGTGATCTGAGCACGCCGCAATGCCGATTCCCCCTCCGCAATTCCACTTCCGAGTGATTCGGACATGGAGTATTCAAATATATCGAACCGGGCTCGGTTCTGTGCAGCGCACCCGCCTTTGGCCAGCCACACACACCTTCACGCTCACAGCAGCAGCCGCCCCACCCCGTGCCCACGCTTCACGGAAGGCACACCCTCACTGGTTCGGGCGGTCGCCGAGAAGGTGCCGGAAGAGGAAATGCCAAGTGCCGTATCCCACATCACGGCTTTCGGTCCGATCAATGACCGAAGCCGGTGAGACCGGAAACACCGCGCCCGTTGGAGGTACTCCTCCTGAGCGGAAGGGCCTTCCCGATGAGAGGCGCGAGGGGGGCCGTGAGGAGGAGGGAGAAGAGGCGTGCGAGGGTGCGCGGGCGGATGGGCGTTGGTTCGGGAGGTCCTGCACGTCACTGGTATGTTCACTGCTGGCCACGGCAGGAAGCCCGACACGGTGACGAGCCCGAGCCGTCGACAGCGCCAGCGCCCGCGACCCAGGAAGAGACATGGCGGAGCTGAAGTACTTCACAGGTTCGATGAACTCGGGCAAGAGCACGATGGCCCTCCAGGAGCACCACTCACGCGGCGGCGAAGGGGTGCTGTACACGAAGCAGGACCGCGCCGGAGCGGGCATCATCTCGTCCCGCCTGGGCCTGGAGTCCCCCGCCGTGGAGGTGGGCGACGACCTGGACCTGTACGACGACATCGCCGACCGCAAGGCCCCCTACGTCATCTGCGACGAGGCCCAGTTCCTGTCCTACAAGCAGGTGGGGCAGCTCGCGGGGGTGGTGGACGGGATGCGGATCGACGTGTACTGCTACGGGATCCTCACCGACTTCCAGGGGCAGCTGTTCCCCGGCTCGAAGCGCCTGGTGGAACTCGCCGACAAGATCGAGGTCCTACCGGTGTCCGCGCGCTGCTGGTGCGGCGGCCGCGCCACCCACAACGCGCGCGTGGTGGACGGGGTCATGATCTACGAAGGCGAGCAGGTGCACATCGGTGGCAACGAGTCGTACGCGACCCTGTGCCGCCACCACTTCATGGCCGGAGTCGCCTGACCATCCCGCAGCCGCGGACGCCCACGGCCGTCCGGGCGCCGTAGCAGCAGGAAAACCGCCAGGCTCCGCCCTGTCGCTTCACTGCGGGATCATCGTGCCGAGGTCGTTGTCCAAACGGGTCTCCATTTTCATCACCTCGTGCGAGAACTCCGCTGCCGACGCACCGTCCTCCGCAGTCATGTTCACCATGAAGACCCCACTTCTTTTCCTGGCGACCACGGTATAGAAGTTTCCCTCTCCATTCTCCGGGACGCCGTAGAAGTATAGGGCTTCATCGACCATAGAGTAGGGTCCGCTCTCCTCGATGGTGTGCCCGGAGGACTCGATTTCGTCGGCCCAGGCTTCCAGATCTGCCTGAGCCAATTCGTCTCGATTTCCTTCGGGAGAGTAGATGACGGCACGGTAAGTGAATTCGAACTCCCAGGGAACCGAGTACGTCGCATCAGGCCGGACGACCCCACCACACGAACCCGAGCGGACCAGATCGCCCTCTGCCGAAGGACCACCGTCTATGGACGCGTCTTTCGGTTCCTCGGATCCCGAGGTCAGGCTGAGTTGGATCGCGGAGATCGAATCAACAATTTCACAGAGATCGAACCTGTCTGCCAGGAACTCCTCTCGCGGCGCAGTCGGCTGAGCAGCAACGGAACCAGCGCCGCCAGGGGTTTGTTCCTCCTGGCTGAACCCTGATGTCAGGGTAGAGAGGAATGTCCCGAGTAGAGCGACAACAACACCGAAGACTCCGAAGGCCGCCAGGGTTCCGCATCCGAAAACCGCAGCGGCGGCCTTCCACCCGTGCAGCCCCTGTTTGCTCGGCGGTGCCTTCTGGTCAACCACGACTGCCCTGCGCCTCCAACTGGGCCTGCACGTCCGGGTGCTCAAGCGGACGGGTGAAACCCATGACATCCGCACGATTGGGGTCATCGTACTCGCGCACCGCGATCGGCCCACAGTTGGTGCACCAGGCCTCGACCATCAGCCCGTCACCGATCACCATTCCCACGTGTCCCGGTCCGGGGGGCTCCCCCGCCCGACTCACATGGAAGAACACCAGGTCACCGGGCTGCTCCTCTCCCGGTGAAACCTCGGGGCCGAAACCCCACTGGTCCTGGGAGATCCTCGGAATGGTGACGCCGATGCTCTCGTAGGCCTTCTGCATCAGACCGGAGCAGTCGAACCCGACCGGCCCGATACCTCCCCAGATGTAGGGCTTCCCGCGCTGGGCCAGGGCCCAGTCGACCACGGCCTGGGTCAGCTCGTCCGGAGCGCTTCCGATCGGGGCGCCCTGCGCGTCGAGCTGGCAGGCGACCGCGGTCTCGATGGAGCCCGACGTGTCGTACGCCCCCTCCGCGTACTGCTCTGCCCACTCCAGCACGTCGTCCACGTACCACCAGGCGTGGTTGTAGCCGTAGATGGCCTGACGGACATCCTCCTTCAGACCGTGGGCGATGAGGTAGTCGGCGGCGGCCGGGATCGCGTCGGCGGGGTCGTAGACGCTGACGATGCCGTCGTCGTTTCCGTCGACGCCGTACCCCTGCTCCGGGCGCTCGTCCACCGGCTGCACGGGCTCGCCGCCCCAGCTGTTGCCCGCCGCGGAGCCATCCAGGGAACCGAACTGCATCGGTCCGGCCGCACCCCAGTCGTTGTGCCCCTCGGTGATCCCCGGGCCCTCCCAGCGCCCGTGGTGGGACTCCACCTGGCCCACACCCGCCAGGATGTTCCACGGGATCCCGCGATCCTCCCCGACCTCCGTGTAGATCCGCAGGTAGTTCTCCGGGATGGAGTTCATGGCGTAGCCGCTCGCGTCCGGCTGCTCGGCGTCCGCGTCCGGGCCGCAGACCAGGCCGTTCGCCATCATGGAGCCGATCTGCTGTGTGGTGTTGGTGATCACGGGGATCACCAGCATCGCGAACATGGTCGTCAGGGCGACCGCGATGGCGACGATGGCGCCGAACCACAGGCCCGCGGCGCCCCTGTCAGAGAGCCTGCGGGTGAAAAGGGAGATCACGGGGTCATTCCTCTCCGAACTGCCCGGCATCGGCGGGCTGGAAGTCGAAGACCCTCCAGGAGCCGCCGCTGCGCACCACGGTGACGGCGAACTCACCGAGGTTCTCGTCGAACTCGGCGCTCCCCGTCTCGGTGATGGACTGCGCCGTCACGACGAAGGTGACCGAGTCGGCGCCGAAGGTCCGTACCGAATCGATCTGGGCCCGCCCCTCGGCGACGGCCCCGGCCTCGGACATCTGGCTCCAGAAGGCGCCGACCCTGCTGGTCTCGGCCAGAACCCCGGCGAACTCGGGGGTGGCCAGCTCCTCCATCGAGGCGTAGTAGGACTCGGGGGACTGGGTGTAGTCGATGGTCCCGTAGGCCTCGGCGAAGGCGCGGGCCGCCGCCCCGGCCGCCTGGAGCTCCGCCTCCGTGAAGGGGAACCAGTCGAGGACGTCCACGTCCTCGGCGGCGGTGGTCGGGATCGGGCTCGGCTCGACGGTGGACAGCCCGTCCGGGCCGCCGGGTCCGCCCGTCGGCTCCTCCTGGGCGGCTTCGGGTTCCGGGGAGGCCGCGGAGGGAGCGTCCTCCTCCTCAGCGCCCCCGAAGCCTCCGAGGCTGAGGTAGAGCCCGAACACAACCAGCACGACGATCAGTCCGATGAAGACAGCCCGCTGGGCGCGTTCGGGGAGAGGGTTGGGCATCGCTTCGGGCCTTTGTTCGTCAGTCGTCGTTCAACCAGAAGGGGACGTCCCGCTTGCGGTCCCTCGTCGTGGAAGAACTGCTCTCCCCCCAGAAGGGGGTGATGGGCGCGTTGTCCTTGCGCTTGCCGGAACCGGTCAGCCAGCCGCCGTCGCCGTCGCCTCGCCCCCGGCTCTCGCCGGAGGGCGCGGGACGGGCGGGACGCTGGGGTGCGGGGCGTTCGCGCCGGTCCCTCGGAGCACCCCAGCGTGAGGCGCGGGCGTTGGGGTTGCCCCGGGCCGGGGTGTCCGCGCGACCGCCGAAGATGCCCTGTCCGGTACTGGGGTCGGGCCGCTCGGAACTCGCGGCGCGTCCGCTCCCGGCGGCGGGGGCGCTCCCGCCGAACACCGAGCCGCCTCCTCCACCGCCGCCGTCCCGGCGCTCGAAGCCACCGCGGCCCCCCGAGCCGGTACCGAACACGGAGGCCCAGCCGCTGTCGCCGGTACCGGTGTAGCCGCCGCTGGGCCGGGGCGGGATGGCACCGGAGGCCGCGCTGCTACCGGAGAGGCTCGGTGCCTGGTCACCGCTGCGCGCGGACCCAGCGGGCCGGGTGCCGCCACCGCCGCCCACCGGAGCGCTCCTGGTGACGTTGAGGGGCGGGGCCGCGTTGTCGCGGACCCTTCCGTACCCGGCGGTGCCGCGTGCCCGCGTAGGCTCTCCAACCTCTCCCGGGGTGTCCTCCGGAGCCCTGGCATCGCTGGTACCCGCAGCGGCCGAACCCGCCGGGACGCCGTTGGCCGCCGCGATGATCGTGCCTGCCCGACGCCGTCCCCAGTTCTGGGCCCTGAGGTAGGCAACCGGCGGCAGAACCACCGCGCTCTCACCAAGTGCCTGACTGCGGGCAGCGTCGCTGACGATGCGCGAGGTGAAGGTGTTCGCGTTAACCGAGGCGAAGAGGTAGACGAACGGTTTGCGGTAGACGAACAGTGCCACGGTGAAGAGGGCCAGCAGGATCATCTGGAGTCCCCAGCCGAGGCTGGTGGACATGACCATGCCGTAGCACATGACCAGGAGCGAGATCAGGAGTACGACGAAGATCTGCTTGAGCAGGAAGCCGATCATCATTTCGACCCAGCGCAGCAGGACCATGCGCCCGTAACCCGGATGGATACCGATGAGCAGGAATACGGGCGCCAGGATGAAGAGGAGTAGGAAGCCGATCTTCAGCACGATGAGCGCCACAGAGCCCGCGAGGATCAGACCACCGGCGAAGACCGAGGCGAAAAGCGCGAGCGTGGCCACTCCCAGGCGACTTCCCTGGTCATCGCCCGCGAAAAGGGGATAGACGCTGGGGTAGAACTCCTGCACGTCAGCGGCGATCGCCTCGTAGGATTCCTGCTTCTCCGTGACGAGTTCGTTGGCATTGGCCTCCTCGTCAACGATCTGCTGCTGCTCAATACGGCTAATCGCCTGGGCTGCGATGAGTTCGGTTCCGTGGACGTGCGCAGCTGATTCGGCGATGTCTCCGTTGCCGAACTGCCCCGCGACCCAGGGCTGGCAAACGAGACTGGACCACAGCATGTCCGCGTTGCGCCTGACCTGGAAGTCAGCTTCGGACTCCCAGTCAGCGCGCTCCGGAGGCTCCGCCCCTGAGGGGCAGGTCCCCGACCCTCCCCCGTAGGGAATCTGCCCGACCGTACTGGTCACCAGCTGACTGCCGGAGTTCACCAGGCCACTCGCCATACCCATGATCTGGGCCGGGTTGACGAGGATCCACAGCCCCAGAGCCGTCGCCGCGATCATCCAGATACTGGACTCGATCGTGAGCGTCATCCTCTTGCGGATGAGCCCGAACCAGCCCAACCACAGGGCGCCGAGGATGACGACGGTGGGGATCAGCGGGCGCCAGATGCCCTCCCTCAGCGTGACGACCACGTTCTCGACGAGTTCGTTGAAGCTGGCGAGGAGGCCGTCGGAGGTCGCGGCCTGGTACACCGTGATCGTCGACTGGTTGATGGTCTTGGACAGGTCCCAGGCCGTGTTGGCCAGAGTCGCCTGCGCGCCGTTGCTGATCCCGTCGACGCAGGACTCCGTGATCATGTGCCACTGCTGTCCGGCGGTGCCGTACTGGCCGTACATGCTGGCGTCGGGCGGCAGGCCGTCCGTGGAGCCCTCGATGGAGGACTGCGACTGCGGGGGCACGAGCAGGCCGTCGGAACCGCTCCCCGCCGACTCCGGCAGCGGCGCGGGCTCGCCCGGGCACAGCGGGTTCGCCTGCGCCCCGCTGAGGGGCAGCACGACGAGACCGGTCAGCATGAGGAACGTCATCAGGAGGCGTCGCCATCCCCGCCGTCGGACGTGCTGATGCGTCATCTGCTGGCTCCTGCGTCGTGGTTCGGCCGAAGGCGATGTTCGCAGACACCGGGGCCCCGTCGACGCGCACGTACACACGTGCACACCGCACGCGGTCGTGCGCGACCGCAAGGCCCCCGCATGTCTCTACCCCATCCTCTATGGTGCGTCATCACCGGGTCGGGGAACGGTCGCAACGCGTCGGGTTTTCCCCTTCTCTCCCCCGATGCGGCCAGACCTTGGAGGACAAAGACCGCCTCTGTCAACGTTTACGCAGGTAGTGGGCGTGAACGGTCTTCCGAAACACCCGGAAACCACAAGGCCACAATTTCCTAGCCACTTCTGCACTATGAGGGGCGTCACATCCAGTTTCGCCGCCAAAAGCGGACATCGGGCCATCAAACGGACTGACACCCGATGCCAGAACTGCCTTCGGTGGAACCCCGAGTCCGCATTGCCGCAGGACCGAAACCTGACCTAGGTCCACAACGGCATCGCCCTGCCCCCTTCCGACTCACCAGTCCCTCCCCGTCCGGACAGCCCCTCGTTCCCCTGCCGACCACCGCGTTGGACCCGCCCGACTCGGAGCCGTCGTGGACGCGGTTCCGCGAGGGCCCGGACAGCGGCGTCGGGCGGGTGCCCGCCGCCCCCTCTCCGCGCCGCACCCACCGCGCGGGTGACCGCTACCGGCCACCCTCGCACCGGGGTGTGGGGAACTGTCCGCAATCGAGGGAGAATGGTTCAGGAAACACGGACGAGTGTCACAAAGTGCTGCTGTAGGGCTTTTCTCGGATAGATTGTCCTGCGCATCGTCACCCCTCTCCCGACCCCCCGAAGGGATGCGCGCCTATGTCCGCCTCCGGTCACTCCTCCGTCGGCCGCTACGAGCTGCGGGAGCGGCTCGGCGCCGGCGGGATGGGCACCGTGTGGCGCGCCTGGGACCCCTCCCTCCAGCGCGACGTGGCCGTCAAGGAGGTCCTCCTCCCCCAGGGCATGGACCCTGAGGCCCGCGCCGAGGCGCACGCCCGCACGCTGCGCGAGGCCCAGGCCACCGCACGGATCAGCGACACGGCGGTGGTGACGGTCCACGACGTCCTCGAACACGAGGACAGCCCGTGGATCGTGATGGAGCTGCTCAGCGGCAAGTCCCTCCAGTACCAACTGGACCACCACGGTCCGCTGCCGGTGGAGCGGGTCGAGGAGGCCGCCAGGTCGCTGCTCGGCGGTCTGAAGGCGGTGCACGCGGGCGGGGTCACCCACCGCGACGTCAAGCCCGCCAACATCATGCTCACCGACGACGACCGGACCGTGCTGACCGACTTCGGGATCGCGAACGTCGACGGCGGCGCCGCCCTCACCCAGACCGGCGTGTACATCGGTTCTCCCGAGTACATGGCGCCGGAGCGGTTCGAGGGCAAGCGCGCGCTGCCCGCGTCGGACCTGTGGAGCCTGGGCGTCACCCTGTACGCGCTCCTGGAGGGGCGCTCGCCCTTCAAACGGGAGAGCATCACGGGGATCATCAGCGCGGTGCTGACCGCGCCGATGCCCCCGCGGCTGTCGTTGGACGACGTGGAGCACAGCCCCGCGAGCGCGCCGCTGCGGGCGCTGATCGCGGCGCTGTTGGCCAGGGACGCGTCGGCGCGGCCCGGCCCCGACGAGGCGCTGGCCCTCCTGGAGCGGGAGAAGCAGGCGCAGAGTGACGACGGCGGCTTCGGCGCCCGGGCGCAGGACTCCCCCGGCACCGGAGGCCGACCCGTGCCCCTCACCGGCCCCCGGGGCGCGGACAGCGGGTCGTGGAAGGCTCCGGGGAGCGAGGCCCGGAGCGGGCCCGGCGGCGCCGTGCCCACCGGTCCTTCGGGGGGTTATCGGCCGCCGTTCCCCGCCACGGGCCCGGGAGCCCCCGGGCAGGGAGGCCCGGGCCGGGGCGCTCCCGGCTCCGGCCCCCACCCGCCGTGGCACGCGGCCCCGAGCGGCCCCGACAGCCCCGTATTCGCGAGCGGCCCGAACGGCCCCGGCGGGCATCAGGGCGGACCGGGCGCCCCGGCGTTCCCGAGCGGGCCCCACAGCCCGGGCGGCCCCAACGGCCCCGGGTTCGCGGGCGGACCCCACAACCCCGCATTCCCCTCCGGTCCCCACGGTCCCGGTTTCCCGGGCGGGCAGACCGGTCCGAACCTCGCCGGCGGTACGGCCGCGCACGGCCCCGGCGCGGGTCCGGGTGCCTACCCGCAGGCGCCGCACGCGATCGGCCACCAGGCCGGGCCGCAGCCGGCCCCTCCCCCCGGGGCGACCGGCCAGTTCTCCCTCCCCTTCCCCTCCGCGGGCACGCCGACGGGGCGGGGCCCGCTGCCCGGACCGTTTCCCGGCCAGCCGGTCGGCGGCCCGGGGCACCCGGGGATGTTCCCCGGGCACGGCGGCCCGGCCGCCGACGCCCGGATGCCGTGGGAGCGCCCCCGCAGGGGCATGCCCGCGACCGTGGTCACCGCGGCCGTGATGCTGGTCCTCAACGGGCTCTACCTGCTGGTCCTCGCGTTGCTGTACACCGTGGAGTCCACCGGCGGGACCGAGGTGAACGGGGCCTCCATGGCCCAGCTCTACGTCTGGGGTCTGCTGTCGACGGTCGCGGCGCCCGCCCTGATGAGCCGGTCGCGGCTGGTCTACGGGGGCGTCGTGCTCCTGCAGATGGCGGCGGCGGTGGTCTTGGTGCTCAACATGTTCACGGTGGTGGTCTACGCCCCCGAACAACTGCCGGTCTACGTGCTGGTGCTGCTGGTGAACCTGGCGGTCGCGGGCCTGCTGCTGGTTCCGGCGGGGGCCCGGGCCTACTTCGGGTTCGGGGCGGGCTTCCGCTGACGTCGCCCCCGGCGCCTTCGCGCAGGCCCCGGGGGCCGGGGTTCTGACGGCGCCGTGGGCGCCGGAGCGCCGAGGCGGTGGCATGCTGCTCGCTATGCACGAGAAACCACGGGACCGGGGGGACAGGGCGGCGTCGGGGCTGTGGGGGCGCGTCGCGTGCGCCTGGGCGGTCGCCTTCGCCGTGCTCCACCTCTACTGGGCGCTGGGCGGCAACTGGGGCCTGGACGTCTCGGCGGGCCCCGTGGCCGCGGAACGCCCCGGTTGGTTCGTGGCGGTGGGCCTGTGGGGCGTAGGGCTGCTGTGCCTCGTCGGCGGCGCGCTGGGCTGGCTCCTCTCCAGACCGCGTCCCACCGGCCCGACGGGGCGGTTGGTCAGGACCCTGGGCTGGTGCGTCTGCGCCGTGCTGCTGCTGCGCGCCGTCACCGTCGAGGTGATGCTGCTGGCCGACCCCGCGGGCCGGGAGATCGCCGTCAGCCCGGAACAGCGGATGTGGACGCTGCTGCTGTGGAACCCCTGGTTCCTGGTCGGCGGACTCGTCTTCGGTCTGGCCGCGCTGGGGTTCGCGCGAACGCGCGCAGCGGGCAGCGGCGACTCCTGAGGGCGCGCCGCGGAACACCGGTCAGCGCCGGGGACCACCGCGGGAACCGGTCGCGAGCGTGGGGCCGACCGGTCCCTGCGCCGCCCCGGACCGCTCACCAGTGGGTGACCTTCAGCTCTCCCAGCTCCCCCAGGATGACGCGCCCCTCCTCCGCCAGGACGCGCACCGTCTCCTCCGCCTCGGAGAGGGTGACGTGGCGGCCCCGCGACACCGCCTCGGAGGGCGAGGGGGTCTCCATCCACAGCCGGGGGCCGCTCTCCCATACCATCTGCACGACGGCGCCGCCGGGAGCGCTGAAGACCGCGAACGTGCCCTTGATCGGGGTGAGGCGGTGGACGACCAGGCGCGCGGCGGCCGTCTCCAGGGGTTCGGCGTAGTCCATGAAGCCGAGGCCCTCCTCGGCGGCGTCCGCGTAGTGGACCTCCAGCAGCCCGGTGTGGGCGGAGCGGGCCTCCTCGCGCGGCCAGACGGCGCCCACCACCCAGCGGCTGAGGGGTTCCTCCACGCGTTCGCGGGACAGCGCCGGTCCGTGCCGGACGCGCAGGAGGTCGAAGTCGCGTTCGAGGGCGATGCTGTGGCCCCGGTCGCTGCTCAGCGTGGCGACGAAGAAGCGCGGCAGCCAGGGCAGGACCATCCGCGACAGTTCGCGGACGCTCACGCGGCCCTGGTAGTGGGAGACCCAGTCGGGGACCTCGTAGGGCCCCGGGTTGTTGAAGGACACGTGGACCATGGGCTCGCCGTCCACGGCGGGCCCTGGGAAGGCGGCTCCGCGGCCGAAGCGGCGGCGGTTCCAGTCCATGCCGACGTGGAGCTTGCGGTCGGGGTCGCCGTCCCACTCGACCGTGAGCCCGTGGGCGCGCAGGGCCTCGGCGACCTCCTCGCCGACGGCCGCGCGGCGGATCGGGTGGCTGGCCCCGAAGCCGATGGTGAGCGAGGACCCCGCGACCGCGTGCGCGGCGTCCTGGTCGTGGTAGAAGGCGTACCCGCGCGCGGGGGTGTCGGCGGGCCGGGAGTTGCGGGCGGCGAGTTCGCCCTCCAGGGCGGTCCTGGCGCAGCGCTCGCAGCAGGTGAACTCCTCGCGGGCGATGACGCCGGACTCGTCCAGGGCGCGGAAGGCGCGTGTGAGGCGCTCGCCGTCGGTGCGGGCGGGCCAGCGGCGCTGGCGCTGGACGTGCTCGGCCAGGGCCCGGTCCACGTGGTCGTGGAGCTGGGCGGAGGCCTCGCGGACCTCCCGCGCTCCGGGGTCGCCGTCCTCCAGCGTGTCGAGCAGGCTCCGGCGGGCGTCCCGGAGGAGTTCGACGAACCCGTCCCGGCCCGAGGCGACCCCGACCGCCACCGTCTCCTTGGCGGAGGTGAGGGGGTGGACGCTCTCCCTGACTTCACTCATTCGCCCAATGTGTCAGACGCGGGAGGTGTTTGGGGACGATTGCCGAAGTCACCACTGTCCGCATCCGGACAACTACCGCGACGCTGGTCACAACCGGTGCCGCGGCGGCCGGCGGCCGCAGCCCCGAGCCCCCCGGACGCGATGCCCGCGGGCGCTCACCCGTGGGCGACCAGGTCGTACCCGGCCAGGCGACTGACGCGCTCGTCGCGGACCTGCCGGGCGAGGGCGGCGGTGGCGGCGAGCTCGGCGACGTCCGCGGCCCGTGCGCCCAGGAAGCCCGCCGCGGCCAGGTGCTCGGTGTACTCCGCGGTCGAGTCCACCGCCTCCTGGCACTGCTCCCACTCCCGGTGGGCCGCGACGGCCTGCTCGACCAGGCGTCCGTACTCGGTGATCTGGGCGACCCGGGCGCGCACGGCCTCCTCGACGGCGTGCAGGTGCTCGCGCTGGGGCTTGAGCGCCTCCCTGACGCGGGGTGAGACCGCCCGCTGCCAGCGTCGCTGGTGGGAGCGGCGCAGTTCGCGCTGCCGGGCTAGGAGCGAGGCGATGCGCCACTCCTGTTCGTGCAGGACGGTCAGTGCCCGGTCGGTGTCCAGGGACTCACCGCCGAGTTCGGCCCGGGCCCCGCGCACCAGGTCGATCGTGCGCTGCACCTCCACCAGCAGGGCGTGGTCGCCCTCGCTGACGTCGTCGGGCAGCACCACCCGCTCCCGGTGCCGCTCCCGGTCGGTCCGGCGCACCCGCGAGGTGAGGGTGTCGGCGGTGACCACGGCGACGAGCACCCCGAAGACCACCCAGGGGATGCCCGGGGAGGGGTCCTGGGGTACGACGTCCATCAGCCAGGCCGGTGCGGCGACCAGTGTGCCCGCTCCCGCCGCGGCGCCCGCGGCCCGCACGGCGGGGTGGGCGTCGCGTCGGAAGGCCAGGGCGGCGACGTAGGCGACGAGGCTGACGCTGGCGATCACCATGCCCAGGTACCAGCCCGCGGTGATCAGGGCCAGGGTGGTGGTGAACCCGACGCCGAGCAGGTGGACGCCGCTGTCGGACAGCCGCGGCGGGCGGGCCTCGGGGGGCCCGCCGCCTCTGGGCGGGGGCCCCGGGGGCTGCGCCCCCGGAAGGGCCTCCAGGCGCTGGCGGGCGGGCAGGGCGGGGTCGATGACAGGTCGCGGCCGGATGGCGTCCTCACGCATGGGCGGTCCCTCGTGAGCGGTGGGGGTCGGAATGCCGGGGCTGGGGAGGTCGGGCACCCGGGGCGGAACCCGACAGGGTAGGAGATTCCCACCCGGAAGCGCCCCGAACCAGGCGCCGCGCACCCCCGTGACCGGAAAGGCTCGCCCGCCCGCCCCCTCCCCGGTGATCCCGCGTCCAGAGGCGCTGTCCGCGTTCCACAGCGCCTCCAGCAGCAGGATCACCGGGAGGAGAGGGCTCCTGCGTCACATCCGCAACAGTTTGGGATGACCGCCTAGAGCTGCTCGTCGCGTCCGCCCGCGGGCACCAGGTCCCCCTCCTCCTCGCCGGGGCGCTGGCGGGTGGGGTTGGTGTCCAGCCAGCGCAGCAGGTTCTCCGAGACCAGGTCCACGCCGATCCGCCCGACCCTGCCGTCCAGGTCCCGGAACAGGCACTCGCCGTTGCCGAGGTTGCGCAGCACGGCGAGGTGGTCCTCGTTGGTCTCCACGCCGAGCAGGGACATGACGCTCTCCACCTCGAAGCGCTCGCTGGAGCGGAAGGCGAACACCGAGGACAGGCAGTTGGTGACCTGCTCGTTGAGGAGGTCACCCGCGTTCTGCGAGACGAGGATGAGCGCGGTGTTGCGGGAGCGGCCCATGCGCGAGACCTCGGGGACGAGCTTGGCGCCCTCGGGCGTGGAGGTGACCGCCCATGCCTCGTCCAGGAAGATCGCCTTGGGCAGGTGGCGGTCCAGGCCGTTCATGAGGCGGCGTGCGAACTGGGAGACCAGGTAGAGCAGGGCGACGGACAGGCGCTGCTCGTAGGAGTAGTCGTCGCGGCCCACCCCGGAGTCGGGCAGGGTGAGCCCGCCCAGGGTGAACACGGTGGTCCAGCCCTCGGTGTCGATCCGCGCCTCGCCCTGGGGGTCGAAGCACAGGCTGGCCAGCCGCATCTCCGACATGGACTGCAGGACGGCCCCCAGGTTGCGCGAGGCCGCGCCGGGCGAGGAGACCAGGTGGTCCACGACCTTGGCCAGGGAGGGCTGGGGCTGGTTGGCGACGGCGGCCACGGCCTGGATCATGGCGGACTCGCGCTCCTCGCTCATGCGGGGCAGGAGCAGGCGCAGTGTCTCGGTGGCCATGGTCTTCTTGGCGGACAGGTCGTCGCCGAAGGCGAAGGGGTCGAGCAGGCCCGGCTGGGCCGAGCCCAGGGACATCATGCGCGCCTTGCGGCCGCGTCTTTGCAGGAGTTCGACGAGGGACTCGGCGTCGCCCTTGGGGTCGATGGCGGCGACGGTGACCCCGCGCAGGGCGAGCTGGTAGATGAGCAGGAGGGCGAGGGTGGTCTTGCCGCCGCCGGGCTCGCCGGTGATGGCGATGGCGGTGGGGCGGTTGCGGGCCGCGGCGACCATGGGGTCGAAGTGGACGATGGAGCGGGCGCGGCCGATGGTCTCGCCGACGTAGGGTCCCACCCAGCCGCCGCCGGAGTGGTCGACGCGGTCGCCGACGTCGACGGTGGCGGTGGGCATGCCGCCCGCGATGGTGCGCAGCGGCTGGCGCTGGGCGTAGGCGTTGAGGCGGATGCGGTCGCCGGGCAGGGACTCGTTGAACAGCGAGAACTGGTCGCCGGTGGAGTTGATGACGTCGATGCCGATGTCGCGGTAGTGCTCGATGACCGCCTCGACGTGCTGGCCGAGGAGGCGCTCGGTGGGCGCGGACACCATGAGGCGGTGCCAGCCGTAGACGAAGGGCAGGCGCTCCTTGGTGATGCCGTGCTCCAGCATGCGGGCGGCGTCGATCTGCTCGGCGAGCGCGATGGGCGCCTCCACCCCGGCCTCGCGGATGTGGGCGTCCATGTCGCGGGCGTGGGCGAGCTTGCGGCCGACGTCCTTGGATGCCTTGGCGGGCGGGATGAGCTTCATCCGCAGGGACATCTCCACCGGGAAGGGGAGCGCGTCGGCGTGGTGCATCCAGGGCTCGCCGTCGGGGAAGGGCATCAGGTCCGGGAAGCGGGAGAAGGACAGGAACGCGACGTGGGTGGACCCCGCGGGCTGTTCGAGACGCAGCGCGGAGCGGCCGTTGTGCACGACGCCGTCGACCAGCGCCTCGATCTCGCCGCGGCCCCAGGTGCGCCGTCCGGCCGCCGAGGGGCGGATCTCCTCGGCTGTGCCGCTGACGGCGTGCCGGATGAGCCAGGCGATCTCGTCGGAGGTGGCGTGGCGGGCGTGCAGCGAGCTGGCGGCCAGGGCGCGGCCGAGCCGCTCGGCCTGGTCGGTCCAGCGGGCGATCTCGCGGTCGTCCACGGCGTCGTCGTTGATGCCCAGGACCTGTTCGGTGCGCTGGTAGGCGCCGAAGAGCTGGGAGAACAGGCCGAGCCCGGCGCCGGCGTTGCGCTGGCCGAGGCGGACGCCGAGGTAGACCTCCTTGGTCCAGAAGTCCTTGGCCCACACGTGCCGGTACGTCTCGTCGAGGTAGTCGTACCAGCCGGGGCCGGAGTCGGAGGTGGCGTCGAGCCGGGTGGCCCACTCCGCGGCCGGATAGGTGCGGTGGGCGACGCGCAGGTGGACCTCGGCGTCGTTCATGCGGATGGCGGCGAGGGCGATGGTGACGTTGGTGGCCAGCGCCTGGCGCTCCTCGGGCGTGGTGAACTCGTAGGAGACCGTGGGCAGGCGGAAGTAGGCCCAGGCCTCGCTGTCGCTGAACAGCACGCGGTCGTCGAAGTAGCGGACCGCGAGGCGGGTCGCGCCACGGGTCCCCCTGGTGCCGGTCATCTCTTCGCCCTTCTGGTCGCGTCGCGTGGCGGGGTTCCGTCGTTCCTACCCGGACCCGCCGCCCTCGCCCCCTTCATAGTGGAGTATCGCCCCGGAACGGGAGAAGTGGACGGGGTTACGGCGCGCCAGAACCCCGGAGGGCGGCGTCGGGCCCGTCCCCCGGGAGGAGACGGGCCCGACCTGCGGCGGTGGCGGCCTAGCAGGCGGTGTCGACGGTGTCCTGGATGGCGGACCTCTCCGCGGAGGTGACGGTGAGGTCGTAGCGGTGCTTCACGTTGATCCAGGCCTTGACGTAGTCGCAGTGGATCGCGGTGTTGTCCGGCATCCACTGGGAGGGGTCCTTGTCGCCCTTGGCGCTGTTGCTGCTGACGGTGACCGCCCAGAGCTGGGGGGAGTCGACGTCGTTGGCGAAGTCGCGGCGCCGCTCGGTGGTCCAGTCGGCCGCACCGGTCTTCCAGGCCTCGCTGAGCGGGACCATGTGGTCGACGCTGATCTGGGAGACGTCGCCGTCCCACCACACGTCGTCGAAGGTGCTGTACCAGCGGCCGGAGGTCGGCTGGCAGTCGGAGTCGGTCACCACGTCGTGGCCGTCGCGGACGAGCACGTACTGGCGGGCGGTGCAGGGGCTGTCGACGACGCTCCAGTGCGGGAAGAGGCCGCGGTCGTAGCCGGTCTGGGGACCCTTGGCCCGGACGGTGAGGGAGTCGAGCTGGCTCTGGGCGGTGGAGGTGCCGGGGATGCCCGGGGGCAGGACGTGGTCGGCGGCGGCCGGGGCCGACCAGCCCAGGACGACGGCGAGTACGGCGGCGCTGAGTGCCGCGAGCGCACGGGGAAGCGCACGGGGGCGGGGGGAGGGCACGTTTTCTCCTCTGTGAGCGGGTGGGAGGAAAGCACGGACCCCACCACTGTGCGGCAACCGCTCCTCTCCCACCAGTACCCCGCGGGAAATTCCGCCGGAATCGGGGATGACGTCCCGGCCGTTCTCCCGGAGTTCTGCACCAGTCCCTGAACCTTATTCGTGTGATCTAGCACACAGCAAAAGTGTGTTCTTTCACAAGCGGCCCCGGGGGCGAAGGGTGCAGCCGGACGACCTGGGAAGACTCACTCTCAGTTCATGAATGTTCACTCTTTGCGACCCCGCGCAGGTGAACGACCGGACCCGTCCACGAGGCAAGGATAAGAGCAGAAAGGAAAACCGGCAGCCCTCACGGTTTCCCCCCATATAGTATAACTGTCATACCCGACAAAAAGGACACTAAACACCGCACATAAAGAAGCCGTAAGTAGGCTTGCCTGTCCTTTGTTAAGTTCGCATGTCGTAGGAGAAACCGTCGACATCGGAGAGGATGAGCCCCGTCAGGGGATCGACCATGACTCTGCAGATGGACCTTCCGACCAGCACCGCGGACGAATACCCCACACGCAAGAGCACCGAACCCGCCCTGCTGTACCGCAGGGACCCCGCCGTCTGGGGGACCGACGAGGGCCCCTTCTCCCACGACGAGCTGTGCGCCTACGGTGAGCGCGGCTACACCCAGATCGACGCCCTCATCACCCCGGACGAGGTCGGGGCCTACAGCGCCGAACTGGAGCGGCTGAGCTCCGACCCCGGACTGCGCGGCGACGAACGCGTGGTCGTCGAGCCCTCCTCCGACGAGGTGCGCTCGGTGTTCGAGGTGCACAAGGTCAGCAAGGTCTTCGACGACCTGGTGAACGACCCCCGCCTGGTCGACCGCGCCCGCCAGATCCTGGGCTCGGACGTGTACGTGCACCAGAGCCGCGTCAACTACAAACCGGGCTTCGGCGGCGGCTCGTTCTACTGGCACTCCGACTTCGAGACCTGGCACGCCGAGGACGGCATGCCGCGGATGCGGGCGGTCAGCTTCTCGGTCGCCCTGACCGACAACTACGCGCACAACGGCGCGCTGATGATCATGCCGGGATCGCACAGGACCTTCGTCTCCTGTGTGGGCGAGACCCCGGACGACCACTACCGCGACTCGCTCAAGAGCCAGCACGTGGGCACCCCGGACCAGAGCTCCCTGTCCTACCTCGCCGACCAGCACGGCATCGACGTGCTCACCGGCCCGGCCGGCGGGGTGACCGTGTTCGACTCCAACTGCATGCACGGCTCGGGCGGCAACATCACGCCCTACCCCCGGTCCAACGTCTTCATCGTCTTCAACAGCGTCGAGAACGCCTGCGACAGACCGTTCAGCGCCCCCGCCCCGCGCCCGGAGTTCCTCTCCGCGCGCGAGTTCGCCCCCGTGGGCCGCTGACGCGCCCGAGCGCGCCGCGCGGCCGCCGACCGCCGCGAGCGGAACGCGTACCCGCCCGGAAGGCATGATCCAGCGCCCCCGTGCGGGGTGGGTCCCGAGCCCGCCCCGCACGGGGTTTTCCCGTGCCGGGAAGCCCCGGAGCCGGAGCCGCCCGGGCCCGCGTCCGGGGCCCGGGCGGCCCGCCTCCGGCGCTACTGCTGGGTGAGGGAGTTGACCAGGACCCCGCCCAGGGCGCCGTGGGCGCGCTTGGTTGCGGGGCGCAGGGCGCCCACGTCGATCCTGGTGTAGGACGAGCCGAGGTGGTCGTCCCAGGGGATGCGGACGATGGCGCGGCACCGGCCGCGGGCCACCCGCTCGGCGGCGTCCACGTCCTGGAGGCTGCGCTTGCTGACCCCGTTGACCACGAGCACGGACCTGGCGCGCAGGGCGCCGTAGCCGTTGCCGTCCAGCCAGTCGAAGGTCATGGAGACCGCGCGCTCGGCGTCGGCGTTGGCCGGGGCGACCAGCACCAGCCCGTCGGCGACCGGCAGGGCCCGCGCCACGCCCGTGGCCGCCGGGTCCAGCAGGGTGACGCCGTAGAACCCGCCGAGCAGCGAGGCCAGCTGGCCGTAGTCGCGATCGTCCAGAGTCTGCACGTAGGGGTCGTCCAGGGTCTGCACGACCTCCAGGCCGGTCGCGGTCCGGCTGGTGTAGCCGCTCATCCGGGAGTAGTCCTGGATCGCCTCGGCGTTGGCGAGCAGCCCGGTGAGGGTCTCGGGGGTCTGCGCGCCGACGCGGCGGGAGAGGCCGTTGGGGCCGGGGTTGACGTCGACGGCGACGACGAGGTCGTCGCGGTGCGCGGCCAGGGTGTGGCCGATCATCAGCGCGGTGACGGTCTGCCCGGCGCCGCCGGTGCAGCCCAGCACGACGAGACTGCGCGGGCCGTCCAGCGGGGTGCGCAGGCGCTCGATGTCGCTGGGCGGCAGGTCGGAGCGCACGGGTGCCGTACCGCCGGTGACGACCTTGGCCAGGCGCCGCCAGCCCCGGGTGCCTCCGGAGTCGCTGGCGGCGGGCTCCTCGGACCGCCGCCGGGGCTCTGGCTCCTCGGTCCGGTGGGCGGGGACGCCGTTGGGGGTGTCGCCCAGGCGCTCCTGCTCGCCGGTGCCGTGGTCGAGTTCCAGGACGGTCCTGGGCTCGCGCGCAGGCGGCTCGGGCTCCTCTCCGGGCGCGGGCTGGCCGAAGAGCTGGCCGAGCCTGCGCGCGTTCTGCGCCACCCGGTGGAAGACGCCGTCGTGCGGGTCCTCCGACTCCCGCGGCTCCTCGGCGGGGTGCTCCTGACCGGCGGTCGGGGCGGGACGGCCCGCGACGGCCTCGTCCTCGGTCCGCCCGGTGTCCTCGGCGCCCCGGCCGGCCGGCGGGGAGGTCCGCTCCTCCTCGGAGGAGGGCCGCTCCTGCGCGAGGGCGTCGGCCATGCTGGGGTTGGCCCTCGGGTCCCGGGCGGCGCCGGTGCGCTGCTCCCGCGTCCCGGAATCGGCGCGGGCGGTCCCGACGCTCCGGTGCTCGCTCCGGGGGTCGGCGGCCGAGTCGGGCTTCGCGGCGGTGTCCGCGTCCCCGGCGGCGGCGCCGGTGGCGCGCATGCTCCAGCGGGCGCGGAAGGACGCGTCGCCCCGGTCGGCTCCGGCGGAACCGGAGGCCGCACGGGTCGGTGCGCCGTCGGGCTCCCGGGCCTCGCCGGGACCGCGGGCCTCCCCGCGCACGTTCCGTCGGCGGCGGGCCAGGGCCTCGGCCTCGGCCCTCTCCAGGTCGGAGGCGGTGCGTCGGCGGACCTGGTCGGCGCCCGGGTCCACGCGGACGTTGCCGTCCCCGCGCCCGCGGTCGTCCCGGACCTCGACGAAGCTGACGAGTTCGCCGGTGCCGTGGTCGAGCTGGGTGGGCGGCTTGGGCTCGTCGGCGGGGGCCCGCCCGGCCGGTCCTGCGTCCCGTACCGCCTCGCCGGTGGCGGCCCCGGCGGCGTCCCCAGCGGCTTCCGGGTCGGCGTTCTCCTCGCGCAGCTCGTTGGCGGGGATGAGGGGGTTGCCCCGGTCGCCGACCTTGGGCTGGTCGGGGTGGCGCTTCCTGCCGTCCTCGAACCACCGCGAGGGGTCCTTGGCGTCGCGCTCCTGGGTGGGAACGGCGTCGGCGAACTTCGGGCGCGGCGGCGCCGGGGTGTCGGCGGTGATGAGGTGGTTGTCGAGCACGGACATGTGCTCGTTCCACTCGGGACCGCGGTCCTGGGACTCCTCGCGCGGCTTCCCGGGCATGGCGTCCTGCTCGCCGGTGCCGTGGTCGAGTTCCAGGGCGGGCTTGTGGGGGGAGCGCTCGGCCGCGGGGGCCACGGGCACACCGGTGTCCGGAGCGACCCGCGCGTCGGGAGCGCCCGGCGTGGTCGTGTCGTCCGGGGCGACCGCGCCCCGGGCCTCCGTGTCCGGGACCTCCGAGCTCCGGGAGACCGCGCCCCGGGCCTCCGTGTCCGGGGCTTCCGGGTCCACGGCGGGACGGGTGTCCGCGCCACCGGAAGCGGTCCGCGCGGCGGCTGTCTCGGTGCCGGTGGTGTCGCCGTCCTCGGTGGTGTCCTCGAAAGGAGTGGCGTCGCCGCGCCCTGTGGCGGGCCGGTGCCCGACGGTCTCCCCGGCCCCGGCGGGGCTTCCGACCCCGGTGGCGTCCCCGGGCCCGGCGGTGTTCGCACGCCCTGCCGTGTCCCCGAGCTCCGTGGTGCCCTCGGGCCCCGTGGTGGACCGGTGCTCGACGAGGTCCTCGGGCTCAGCGGTGTCCCCGCGTCCGGCGAGGCCGCGCAGCGCGACGGTCTCCTCGTCTCCCGTAACGGGCCGGCGCCCGGCATCCTCTGACGCGGTGGCGCCCCGGCGGGGGGCGACCGAGGGGCCTTCCGGTTCGGAGGCGGGCGCGCGCCCGGAGGCCTCGGCGTCCCGCGTACCCGTGCCGGGAGCGGCCTCCGCGGGTGCTCCGGGCCCGTCCTCCGCAGTGTCCCGTGCCGCCCGCGTCACCGGAGGAGCGGTGTCCGCCGTCGCGTCCGTGTCCGTGGTCTCGGGCGCACCGGCCCCATTCGCGGCGTCCTCGGCGCCGACCACGTCCTCCCGCCGGTCGGTGCGGGCGGGCGCGTCCACGTCCGCGGTCGCGTCGGCCTCCTCCCGCGGCGCCGCGGAGGAGGGCGGCAGCCAGGGCAGGGAACCGGCCTCGGCCGGGGGGCGGCCGGTGGCCGCCGCGTAACGGGCGGCGTAGTCCGACAGGTCGCCGTAGCCGGGTGCGGGCTCGGCCTTCTTCTCCAGTTCCCACGGGGCGGCGTGGGGGCGCCCCGTGCGCCGGGGCCGCTCCGTCTCCTCACCGGTGCCGGGAAGCCCCTGGCCCCGGGCTCGGGAGGACGGCAGCTCCCTCGGGCCGCGCTCGCGCACGCGCTCGGTGCGGCGCTGCTCCTCCAGGTCCTTGGCGACCCTGAGGCCCTGCGTACGGCCGCGCAGGCGCCGGGCGGCGGCGGTCTCCTCCTCGTCGGAGCCGGAGGCGCGCCGCTCCTCCACCGCGTCGGCCAGCTCTCCCCGGCTCATGGCAGCGGTGTCGCCGACGCTGTAGGCGCTCTTGGAGGTCAGGCCGACGGGGGTCTCGCCGGAGGAGGCGCGCAGGCGGGCGAACCACGCGTCGCTGTCGCGCTGCTCCTCGCCCTCGGTCTCGTAGATCCTCTCCCGCGCGAAGCCGTCGTCGGAATCCTCCCCGGCGTCCGCCTCGGGCCCGCGGGGCTCCTCCTCCCGGGGCTCACGCGGTCCGGACCCCAGGGCGAAGCCGAAGTAGTTGAGCACGCGGCGGCCGACTCCGCGCCGGGGCCCGTCGGACTCCGCGCCGCCGCCTCCGGAGGCGGCGGACGCGTCGGTCCGCTCCTCGCGCGGTAGCGACGGGGCGCGCCGCTCCTCGGGGTCGGGGCGCGCGGCGACGGCCACGGGGGCGCGTTCAGGGGCGGCCGGGGCCTTTTCCGCCGCGGCCTCCCGCTCCGGGGCAGCAGCGTTCTCGGTCCGGACGGCAGCGGCCTCTGATCGGACGGAAGCGACCCGCGAGCGGACGGGAACGGCCTTCGGCTCGGCCGGGGCGCTCTCGGCCCCGGCGGCCACGGTATCCGTGCGGGTGGGGGCGGCCTTCGCCCCGGCCGGAACCCGTCTCCCGGTCTCCTCGTCGTCTCGGGACCGGATGCGCGGAGCCTCGGCGGGGACCCTCTCCCGTCCCCGGTCCGGCCTCCCGGAGCCTGCCCGGGCGGGGGCCTGCTCCTCGGCCTCGGCGGCCGGAACACCGTCGGCGGGACCGCGCACGCCGAGCAGCGGCGGCGCATCGGAGCGGGAGGGGCGGACCGCGGTGTCAGCGGCCTCGGCGATCCCGTCCCCGGCCGTCTCCGGCTCGGGTTCGGGGCGGCGCCGCGACGCCGACGGGAGCGGACCGGCCGCGGGGTCGCGGTGCCACACCCGCACGGTCACGCGGGCCTCGGAGGGCTCGTACTCGGGGGCCAGGCGGTTGTACACCCGCGCTTCGGCCAGGAAGCGCGCCTGGGAGATGAGCAGCTCGGTGAGGCGCTTGCCCTCGATCACCGGCCGGGTGGCCAGCACGGTGATCACACCGGGCGGGACCACCCACAGCACCAGGTGCCAGCCGTTGCCGAACACGAAGGGCGCGTTGACGAGGCTGAGCAGGACCACCCAGAGCGCGAACACGCCCAGGGCGACCCCGAAGGTGCCCACCGGGAGCGGCATGGGCAGCCGGAAATCGTAGAGCTTGTAGAGCCGCTTCTCGATACGCCAGATGTTGGTGTACGTGGGCAGGTCCACGTTCCCGGCCTCCCTCGCCTATTCGGTCGATACGCCCATCGCTCGGGCGAGCGCCACGGCGATGACCTCGATGATGCCGGGGACGTAGAACACGATCCCGATGAAGATCGCCAGGATGATGAACTGCGCGAACCTCGTGATCTCCCTCGTGAACAGGAAGAACACCGCCACGATGGAGACGATCACGAGGAAGAGGGGCCCGAAGAAGCCCCTCAGGAAGTCGGCGAGGCCACCGGTGTCGGGGGCGTTCTCGGTGGTCTGCGCCGCGAGGAAGAGCAGGTCGGCACCTCCGGCGGCGTGGAACACGTCCGGTGCGGAGGACAGCAGGGGGAGCATGTCAGGCGCCGCCCCCCGGTGTCGTTTCTGGTGTGCGCATGGTCCTTCTCTTCTCCTTGCCTACAGGCCCCGTCATCCGCCGAACGAGCGCGGGGCGCCCTGGATGTCACGCACGTGCCACTCGCTGCCCGAGTCCACGACGGTGACCAGGTAGTTCTGCGTGATCTGCCCGGTGTCGGTCCCGTCGGAGGCCGGGACGTTCCACCGGACGGTGGCCGCTACCTGTCGTACGTCATCATTCCCGGTCGAGGCCTGCGTTGGCACCGTGATATCGGACAGTTCACCAAATTCCAGGCTGTTCTCCGGAAGCGGGGCGATGGTGACACCCGGTTCCACATAGCGCTCCAGGTGTGCCGGTTCCCCCGCGTAGGCCTCGAAGAAGCCGGACAGCACCTCCCCGAGCTGCTCCTCGGCCTCCGGGTCGGTCTCGAAGGCCGACCCCTCGGGCAGGCTGGCCTGGGTCGGCGCCGCCAGCAGCGCCGGGTTGCCCGAGACCACCAGGGCCTCCCCGTCGGCGTAGACCGGCACGTCCAGGCGCATGGGTTGGCCGTTGACGTCGGCCCGCACGACGACGATGCCGTTGTGGTCGTCCTCCACGTGCACGGCGACCACCGTGAGGTTGTCGCCGGTGAGGCTGTCGGCGGGGACGTCCAGGGCGGCGGCCTCCCCGTCGGGGACGAACGCCGCCAGGTCGGACAGGCGCGCCTCGGGGTCGGCGGTGTCGAGGTAGGCCTCGGCGAACCGCATGCCGAAGGCCGCGGCGGCGGTCTCCGGGTAGGTCACAGTGTCGCTCTGCCCGGGCTCCTCGGAGGTGTCGGGAAGGGCGAACCCGCCGCGCAGCGGGAACCAGATGCCGTTGAAGACGACGACGATGATGAAGGCCCACAGGACGGCGCGACCCACACCGACCCACCAGCGCCCTCCGGCTCCGGCCCGGGGCCGTCGGGCGCGGGGGGCGTCGAGCCCCACACCGCCGTCGTCCGGCTCACCCGCGGCGGCACCGCGCCGCGACGCCTTCGCCATCCCCGCCTCCTGCACACAGGTCCGTGCCGCCCGCTTCGGACGGCGTCTCCGCCATGCCCTTGTCTACCCCATCCCTATAGTGAGGCATTGTGCGGGTTGGGAGCGTCCTTGGTGACTCCGCGTTTCCCCGCCAACCGCACATTGCACACATGGGCTTAACTTCTCAAAAGGGGCGCAATACGGCAAGAGTTGCCCTAACTCCTGCTGCGGCCACACACTTCGCCGCAATTATGGTCGGACCGGAAAGGGATTAGTTCCCTCGAAGGCAGCAAGATGTGTCCCCGCGGACCAGGAAACCGTTGACGGGATGTAACCGGGATCTCCCCCCGCGCCCGGCGGGGCGACCGCCCCGTCGGCGGAGACCCCCGGCTCCGGGCCGATCCGGTCCCGAGCACGGACCCACCGTGTCCGCCCGGGTGCGTGCCTTAGATTGGCGGCATGCTCCGACAACTCGCGGCCCGGGGGTTCTGGGCCCTCAGCCGGTGGAAACTGGCCACCGCGCCCAAGCCCGACCGCCCCACCGTGCTGATCGGTGCCCCACACACCTCCAACTGGGATTTCGTGCTCATGCTCGCCATCTCCTGGCGCCTGGGCCTGGAGCTGCACTGGCTGGGGAAGCAGAGCCTGTTCACGGGCTGGCGCGGCCCGATCATGCGCGCGCTCGGCGGCATCCCCGTCGATCGCGCGAATCCCGGCCGGGTCGTCGACGACGCCGTCCGGCGCGTGCGGTCCGGCGAGACCTTCGGGCTGGTCATCACCCCCGACGGCACCCGCGGGGCGCACACGCACTGGAAGTCCGGCTTCTACCGCATCGCCCGCGAGACGGGGATGCCGGTGACTCTCGGTTTCGTCGACCGCACCACGAGGACCACCGGGCTCGGCCCGACCTTCGAGCTGACCGGCGACGTCGCGGAGGACATGGGCCGCATCCGCGCCTTCTACGCCGACAAGGCGGGGCACAGCCCGGAGCGGCGCGTCGAACCGCGCTTGCGCGAGGAGGGCGGCACCGGCTGACCCCCGTCCGGCCTCTCGCCACGAGACGGGAACCGTCGGCCCTCAGTAGTGGTAGCGAGCGGCGATGACGACGATCTCGTCCTCCGTGACGACGTGGACCGGGCGGTGCTCGTCGTCGATGCGCCGCGACCAGGCGCCGGGCAGGTGGTACTTCAGGGGCTCCGGTTCGCCTATGCCGGTGAAGGGATCCCGGCGGATTTCCCCGATCAGCTTGTTGATCCGGGCGAGTACCTTGCGGTCGGTCTTGAGCCAGGATGTGCAGCCCTCCCAGCCGTGGTCCTCGAAGACCAGTCGCCTCACTCCGCGTCCTCGACGTCGGGACCGATCAACCCGCGCTCGGAGACACCGGTGCCGTCCAGAGCGTTCTCGTAGGCCTTGAGCAGGCGCCGGGCGTTCGCGGGCGAACGCAGGAGGTAGGCGCCCTCACGCAGCGCGGCGTAGTCCTCGGCGGAGACGAGCACCGCGTTGCCGTGCCTGGACACGATCTCGATGGCGTCGTGGTCGTCGTTGACCTTCTTGATCAACGGGAAGAGGGACCTGCGCGCTTCGCTGGCGGTGATGGACATGATCGGCCCTCCCGATTTCCGGTACCGGATATAGACCACTCTGCCGTGTTCGAGCCGGACGAGCGCCCCCTGCACACGACAGGGGCCGCGGACCCGGGCGCCGGGGGTTCGGCGCGGGTCCGCGGCCCCTGTTCACGGGCGCGCGGCTCGGTCAGACGTTGAAGCGGAACTCGACCACGTCGCCGTCGGCCATCACGTACTCCTTGCCCTCCATGCGGACCTTGCCCGCCGCGCGGGCGGTCTGCATGTCGCCCGCGGCGACCAGGTCGTCGAAGGAGACCACCTCGGCCTTGATGAAGCCGCGCTGGAAGTCGGTGTGGATGACCCCGGCGGCCTCGGGGGCGGTGGCGCCCTTGCGGATCGTCCAGGCGCGGGCCTCCTTGGGCCCGGCGGTCAGGTAGGTCTGCAGACCCAGGGTGGCGAAGCCGACCCGGGCGAGCTGGGCCAGGCCCGACTCGGTCTGGCCCATGGACTCCAGCAGCTCCTGCGCCTCGTCCTCCTCCAGCTCGGCCAGCTCCGCCTCGATCTTGGCGTCCAGGAAGATCGCCTCGGCCGGGGCGACGAGCTCCTGGAGCTTGGTGCGCAGGGCCCCGTCGGCCAGTTCGTCGGTGTCGAGGTTGAACACGTAGATGAACGGCTTGACCGTGAGCAGGCTCAGCTCGCGCAGCCGGTCCAGGTCCACGCCCCGGGCCGCGGACAGCGAGGTGCCGCCGTCGAGGACCTCCTGCGCGTCGCGGGCGGCCTGGAGCAGCTCCTGGGCGTCCTTGTCCTTGGCGTTGCGCTTGGCGTCCTTCTCCAGGCGGGGAAGCGCCTTCTCCAGGGTCTGGAGGTCGGCCAGGATCAGCTCGGTGTTGATGGTCTCGATGTCGCGGGAGGGTTCGACGTCGCCGTCGACGTGCGTGACGTCGGGGTCGTCGAAGGCCCGGATCACCTGGCAGATGGCGTCGCTCTCGCGGATGTTGGCCAGGAACTTGTTGCCCAGGCCCTCACCGGTGGAGGCGCCGCGCACGATGCCCGCGATGTCGACGAAGTCCACCGTCGCCGGGATGACCTTCGCCGAGTCGAAGATCCCGGCCAGCTTGCCGAGCCGGGCGTCGGGAACGCCCACGACCCCGACGTTGGGCTCGATGGTCGCGAACGGGTAGTTCGCGGCCAGGGCGTCGTTCTTGGTCAGCGCGTTGAAGAGGGTGGACTTGCCGACGTTGGGCAGGCCGACGATCCCGATAGACAGACTCACAAGGTCAGAGTCTATGCGGACCCGCGGGTGGGCGGTCCCGCCGCGTCCGGGCTCCGGCTCCCCCGCCCGCGGCCCCGGACCTCCCCGCCGCCGGACCGCGCAGGTCGACGGGGCGGGCCCCCGTTCCGGACGGCGGGGCGGAAGGCGGGACGCGGGGCCGCGCGCGGTACCGGACCGGGAAAACAGGGCCAATCACCGAAACGCAGTGCACGGGAGACGCTACTCACAGTAGGTTCGACGGACGCTGCCGGGAACCGGGGCGGCGGCCGTCCGGTGCGCGGGCCATCCGTCGCACGCACGGCCCAGTCCCCCGGACCTGGACCGACACACCGCCGCTCACGCGGCAGGCTCGCGGTGCGGCGGCCGGTGGGAGGGACCGGCCCCGGACCGCGTCGGACGAAGGCGCCCGGGCACACGGCCGACGCCGTGCACCGGCGCCCCCGTCGCAGCACCTTTCCTGGGGGGAGACAACCGTGGTCACCGACCAACTGAGGGCGCTCGTGCGCCGCTACCCGCTCGTGCGCTTCGCGACCCGCAAGATCCGTGTCCGGCTGCCCAGACGGCTGGGCGGACTGGACCCGGACCGGGTGCCGCCGTGGATCCGCGAGGTGGCCTTCTCCCTGCCCCGCCTGGACTCGGACACGCGCCGCATCGGCCCGGACGGCCTCACCCTGCGACTGCCCGGCGACCTCACCGTTCCGCGGCGGCTGGCCGCCTTCGGGCTGGCACGGCACGAGCCCGACAGCCTGGCATGCTTCATGGCGATGCTCGACCACACCCGCCCCGGCGCGGTGGTCGACGTGGGCTCCGGGGTGGGGGTGTACTCGCTGCTGGCCGCCGCGCGCACGCGCCGCCCGGTGTTCGCGTTCGAGCCCACCCCGGAGATCGCCGCGGCGGCCCGGGTGGTGTCCTCGTCGGCGGACCTGGGCTTCACCGTGGTGGAACTGGCGCTGAGCAACCACACCGGCACCGCACACCTGCGGCGGGCCCGGCACAACGACATGTGCAACACGCTCGTGCACTCGGCGCGCGCCGACCTGTCTCACATCACCGTGGAGGTGACCACCCTGGCCCGGTGGAACGAGGACGCGTCGGCCTTCCCGACCGTGATCAAGATCGACACGGTCGGCACGGAGCCGGACGTGGTCGCCGGAGGGCTGGAGGTGCTGCGCCGGTACCGGCCGTGGATGCTGGTGAAGGTACGGCCCGACCGGGGCGTGGAGGAGCGGCTCATGGCGCTGCTCGACCCGCTGGAGTACACCTGGTACCCGGTGAGCGGGCCGCCGCCCTACGAGCCGCGCCCGGAGATCTCGGGCCGGGCCTCCCCCGCGTGGGAGCGGATGTGGCTGTTCACGCCGGAGCCGGTGCCGGACGAGTTCTGGCCCTCGGTGCGCGGCTGGCGCAGGGCGCTGGAGTCCTGCCGTCCCGGCTCCCGCGGGAACCCGGCACCCTAGGTCGTGTTCCTCGGGTCATTTCGGTCCCGCCCGTCGCCCTCCGCCGCCCTCAACGGAGAGCCTTCGGCTCCGGTACTTCCGCGAGCACCGGGCTGCCTCTCGCCGCGCCGGTTCCGCTTGAAAAGCCAACCAGGCTGACCTGCGCGAACCGTTTTGCGAGAGATTGCCCGGACGGCCGCTCGCCGATCCGAAAGCCTCCGCGGAACACTCCCTAGAGCCAGCCCTCCAGCGCGGCGAGGAACCCGGGCAGGTCGTCGCGGTGGACGCAGTGCCCGGCGCCCTCCACGACCCGGACGGTGAAGCCGCGCCCGGTCAGCTCCTCCGCGGTCTGGGGCGTGACGGTGACGCTGTCGCCCGCGCGCAGGACGAGGGAGGGCACGACCGGTTCGCCGGGGAGGAAGTCGCGCCCGGCGATCTCCTCCGCCACGAAGTCGAAGAACTCCGGGTCGAAGGCGGCGAAGCCCCTGACCTCCCTCTCGACGTCGTCGTCGGTCCACCTGGGGTTGCTCTGGCGCACGCGTGTGGCGTCGGCGGTGACGAAGACGCGGCGCACGCGCTCGCACGCGTCGGCGTGCATGGGGGGCAGGCGAAAGGCCGGGTCCACGTACACCGCGCGGGCCGGGCGCAGCCTCTCCACCGCCAGGGAGAGCGCCACCGCGCCCATGGAGTGGCCGACGGCCAGGTCCGCTCCGGCGGGCAGGGAGTCCGCGAGGTCGTCGCCGAGCGCCGCCACGGAGTAGGAGCCGCGCGGGCTGTCGCCGTGGCCGCGCATGTCGACGCTGACCACGCGGCGGCCCCGCTCGACCAGCGCGTCCTCGACGGCGTGCCAGGTCTCGTGGGTGGCCATGGATCCGTGGACGAGGAGCACGGTGAGGTCTCCGGTGCCGCGGGTGTAGGTCTCCAGTCTCATGGGAGCGGGCCTCCTGGGGGAGTGAGGGACTGCCAGGTACGGGGACCGGTGAGAGGTGGTCCGGCCCCGGACGGAGACCTCAGGTTCTCGAAAACTTTTGCGCAAGGGAAGTGGATGTCCGGAAGCGGCCTCGCGTGCGACCCCGCTCCCCCGTGGAATAGCGCACCGATCGGGTCCGCGTTCCGGCGCCGGGCCCCGACGGGCTCCAGGACCGGCGGACATGCCGGACTTGGCGGTTCTGCTCACCGATGTCCTGCGTGGCGGGGAGCCGCGCGACGGCGCGGCCTGACACCATAGACGGCCATGAACGGCCTCGCACTCGTACTCATGCTCCTGATCGGTCTGGCGGTCGGCACCGCCGTGGGCTGGATCCTGGCCCGCGGCCGGGAGGCCGAGACGCGGGCCGACGCCCGCGCGGCCCAGGAGCGGGCGGCCTACGTGGAGGAACAGCTGGCCGACCGGTTCCGCGCCCTGTCCGCGCAGGCCCTGGACCAGACCAACCAGCGCTTCATGGAACTGGCGGAGGGGCGGCTGCGCGCGGTCAGCGCCGAGGCCGGGGGCGACCTGGACGAGCGGCGCCGCGCGGTGGAGCGCATGGTCGAGCCGCTCACGCGGACCCTGGACCGGGTGGAGCGCCAGCTCAGGGAGGCCGACGCGGGGCGCGCCGCGGCCCACGCGGAGCTGGCCAAGCAGGTCGAGTACGTGCGCGAGGGCTCGGAGCGGCTGCGCGACCAGACGCAGTCGCTGGTGACGGCGCTGCGACGGCCCGAGGCACGCGGCCGGTGGGGCGAGCTCCAGCTGCGCAGGGTGGCGGAACTGGCCGGGATGGGCTCGCACTGCGACTTCGAGGAGCAGGCCGCCACGCGCGACGGGTCGCGGCGCCCGGACATGGTGGTGCGCCTGGCGGGCGGCAAGAACATCGTGGTGGACTCCAAGGTCCCGCTGGCGGCCTATCTGGATGCCGTGGAGGCGGGTGCGGAGGAGGCCGCGCGGCACCTGCGCGTGCACGCCAGGCACCTGCGCACGCACGTGGACCAGCTGGCGGCCAAGGCGTACTGGTCGGCGTTCACCCCGGCGCCGGAGTTCGTGGTGCTGTTCATCCCCGGGGAGGCGTTCCTGGCCCCGGCCCTGGAGTACGACCCTGAGCTGCTGGAGTACGCGATGGGGCGGCGGGTGCACATCGCGACGCCGACGACGCTGATCTCGCTGCTGCGGACGGCGCAGTACGCCTGGCAGCAGGAGGCGCTGAGCGAGAACGCGCGGGCGGTGTTCGACCTGGGCAAGCAGCTGCACGAGCGGCTGGGTACGCTCGGCGGGCACGTGGAGGGGCTGGGCCGGGCCCTGACCCGGACGGTGAGCGCCTACAACCAGACCGTGGGGTCCCTGGAGAGCCGGGTGCTGGTGACGGCCCGCCGGTTCGGCGAGCTGGGGCTGGTGGACGGTGAGCTGGACCGTCCCGTGGGCGTGGAGGAGCGTCCGCGCGCGGTGGTGGCGCCCGAGCTGTCGGACCCGGGCGGCGCCGGACCGGCCCCGGCGGAGCGGAGTGGTCCGGGACCGGACGGGCAGGGGAACGGAACGGACACCGGTCGCCGGACTCCGGAACCGCAGTGGGCCGAGTCGGTGTCCAATGGGGAGGAAGGCGTGTTCGTCGCGGATGGGACAAGTAGCCGGAAGGACGACACGATCCGTGGAAAAGACACCGAACATTCACGAGAAGTGACACACTGAACACCGTGAGCAACACACTGGGGAGGCGGACGGCTATGCCCCCGCGGAAGGCGGACGGCCCCGAACGCGGGCGCGCGCCGTACTTCGTGCGGCCCGACGGCCGCGTCAGGGACGTGCCGCGTGCCAGGAAGAGGGAGCGTCCGGTGCCGAGGCCGAAGGAGAACTCCCCCGGAACCCCGCCCCGCCTGACCGGACGCGGCGGCGTGCTGGCCATCGTCGCGTTCAGCTTCGCCGGGGCCATGATCGCGCACTGGGCGGGCACCCCCGCGGCCCCGGGCGTGGCCTTCACCCTCGCCTGCGTGCTCGGCGCCCTCCTGGTCCGGCCCAGCGACCTGCTGTCGCTGTCGGTCAGCCCGCCCATCGCGTTCTTCGTCGCCGTGGTCGCCGCGGAGAGCGTGCTGGCCCTGGGCAGCGAGGGGTTCGCCCGGGTGCTGCTCCTGGGGCTGGCGTCACGGCTGGCCGAGGTCGCCCCCTGGCTGTTCCTGGGCACGGCGCTGGTCCTGGTGATCGGGGTGTTCCGGGGCCTGCCCGGCAACATCCGCGATCTGGGCGACCAGCTCAACGGCCGCAGGTAGCCGCGGGACGCGGGCCGACGGGCGCGGCCCCGGGCCTCAGAAGGGCGTGTCGCCGTCCCCCGGCTCGTCCCCCCGGCGCTCGTCCATGGCGGCGGCCAGCTTGGCGCGGGCCCCCTCCAGCCACTGCTCGCACACCCGGGCCAGTTCCTCGCCGCGCTCCCACAGCGCCAGCGAGTCCTTCAGGCTGAGTCCGCCCGACTCCAGCTGCCGGACGACGTTGTTGAGCTCCTCCCGGCTCTCCTCGTAGCTGAGCTCGGGCTCGGCGGTGCCCTCTTCACGGGTCTTGGCGCCCTTGGCTGCCATCTCCTACCCCTCCTCGGAGGTGTCTTCGGTGTGGACTGACTCCACGGTCGCGGTCAGGCTGTCCTCGGCGAACCGTACGCGCAGGGCCTCCCCCGCGTCCGGTTCCCGGGCCGAGCGCACCACCGACCCGTCCTCGCGCTGCACGATCGCGTAACCACGCGCGAGCGTGGTCGCCGGGGACAGGGCGTGCAGGCGCGCACGGGTGTGGCCGAGGCCGTCGGCGGACCGGTCCAGCGACACGGTCAGGCTCCGGCGGGCCCGGTCGCGCAGGTCCGCGACCTGCTCGGCGAGCCGGTCGACCTCGCGCACCGGGCTGGCGAGCACCGGACGCGAGCGCATGCCCTCCAGCCAGGCGAGTTCGCGCTCCACGCCGCCCCGGAGCACCCGGCGGCCCCGGTCGCGGAGCTGGCGGATGATCTCCAACTGCTCACCGACGTCGGGCACCGTCCTCTTGGCCGCGTCGGTGGGGGTGGAGGCGCGCACGTCGGCGACGTGGTCGAGCAGCGGGGCGTCCTGTTCGTGGCCGATCGCGCTCACCACGGGGGTGCCCGCGGAGGCGACGGCGCGCACGAGGGCCTCGTCGGAGAAGGGCAGCAGGTCCTCCAGGGAACCGCCGCCCCGGGCGATGACGATGACGTCGACGTCGGGGTGCGAGTCCAGGTCCTTCAGCGCCTCCATCACCTCGCGCACGGCCCGGTCCCCCTGGACGGCGACCGGGCGCACCTCGAAGCGCACGGCGGGCCAGCGGCGGCGCCCGTTCTCCAGCACGTCGCGCTCGGCGGCGGAGTCGCGTCCGCAGATGAGCCCGACCGTGTTGGGCAGGAAGGGCAGGGGGCGCTTGCGCACGGCGTCGAAGAGCCCCTCGGCGGTCAGGGTGCGGCGCAGCTGTTCGAGCCGGGCCAGCAGCTCGCCCAGGCCGACGTGGCGGATCTCCAGGGCGCGCAGTGAGAAGGTGCCGCGGACCTCGTAGAAGTCGGGCTTGGCGTGCACGACCACGCGCGCACCGGGTTCGGGGGGCGGGCTCTGCGCGTCCAGGACCGAGGTCTGGCAGACCACGCGCACCGACACGTTGGCGACGGGGTCGCGCAGCGTGATGTAGGCCATGCGGCCGCGCCGGTTCAGCTCGGCGATCTGGCCCTCGACCCAGATGCGGCCCAGGCGGCCGATCCACTGGCCGACGGCGTTGAGGACGACGCGTACCGGTTGCGGCGCCTCGGCGGAACTGTCCATGCCCATGCCAACCGAGCCTAGGCCAGGGCGCGGACAGTTCGGGGCAGGCCCGCCAGGCGCGGGGGCCGGGCGGCCGGGCGACCGGGCCCGGCACGGCGGGACCGGGTGGGCGCCGGCTGCGCGGGGAGGCGGTCAGGCGGTCGCGTCTCCGCCGGCGGAGACGGTGTTGTTGAGGCCGATGTCGGTGACGGAGGGCTCGCCCTCGGCGTGGTGGACGGTGTTGTCGGCGCCGGTCACGCGGATGGAGTCGGCGCTGCCGATGTGCACCGTCAGCTCGTTGCCCAGGATGGAGACCTCGCCGCACTGGCCGTTGAGGACGACCTCGGCCCCGCTGGCGTTCACGTTGACGTTCTGGCCGTCGCACTCCTCGGTGACGCTGCCCTCGACCGTGGCGATGGTGAGGTCGCCGGTCTCGCTGTCCACGGAGATGCCGCCGCCCTCGTCGAGGGTGACGTCGCCGTCCCGGTTGCCGACCGAGACGTCGCCGTTGGAGTCCACGGAGACCTCTCCGTCCTCACTGCCGACGGACACGCCGTCGGGGTCCACGGAGACCTCCTGGTCGGTCCCGGGGATGCCGACCGAACATCCGGTCAGCCAGAACGCGGTGGCCGCGAGGAGCGCGGCGGCGGGGGCAGCGGAACGCATGTTGGTGTCCCTTCGGACGGGAGGCGCCGGTGTGGTCACTCCCTATGACGTCCCGTACCGCCCCGCGGTTCCCGTGCCCCGCGGACGCGGCCGTCGGCGGAGCAGCCGGCGCTCCCGCCCCGGCGGTCCGCGCGCGTCAGGCCTCGGCCTCCAGCTTGGCGATGCGGTTGTCGTACATCTTGATGAACTCGGGGCGGCTCTGGTGGGCGACCTCGTAGGCGCGCAGGTCGCGGACCTGCTCGATGGTGAGCTTGCGCAGGCGGGCACGGACCGAGGGCAGGGTGAGTTCGTCGTAGGTGGGCACGGCGAGGTCCTCCAGGGAGGGGGCGGCCCCCTTGCGCACCCGTTCGAGGATCTCGTCGCTGCTGACCTTGGTGTGCGCCTCGGCTGCGGCGATCTCCTCCGCGATGGCGGCGCCCTGCTCGGGGACGTCCGCGGTGGCGGGGGTGACGGACCCGGTCCGCTCCTCCCGGCCGCTTCCGGCCTCCTCGGCCACGACCGGCTCGGCGGGCTCAGCGGTCGCCGGGGCCTCGGGGGCGGCCGAGTCCTTCGCGGGCCTCTTCTCGGCGGCGGGCTTCTTCTTCGCCGCGGACTTCTTCTTCGCCGCGGGCTGCTCCGGGGCGGCGGGCTCAGCGGGCCCGTCCTGGGCGGCGGCCTTCTCCGGGGCGGCGGTCGCGGGCTCCCCGGCCTCCGCCTTCGCGGGCTCCCGCTCCGCGGCGGGCTCGGCGGCCTCGGCCTTCTTCTCCTCGACGGCCTCGGCGGGCTCCTCGGTCTTCGGCGCGGCCTGCGGCTCGTCGGCGCTCTCCGCCTCGGGCGCCCCGGCCTCGGTGCTCTTCTCCGCGGACGGCTCGGCCTGGTCCGTACCGCGCGCGGTCACGTCCTCGGACTCCGCGGCCGCGGGGGCGGGGGACTGGGGGGTCCCGGTCGACTCCTGGGCCGCGGGCTCGGGCGCGGCCGCCGTTTCCTTGCGCCCGAAGATGCCCTTGACCAGGGCGACCAGCTTCGTGGCGAGCGTCGGGTTCGACATAGGACGGGGGCTCCTGGTGGTCTCGGCGAGTGGGGTGAGCGGCGCGCGAACAGCCGACCGGCAGGGCCGAGGTGAGGGCGAACCGCCTGTAATGCGTGTGATGGTGAACCAGGATAGAGGAGGGATGAACACCATGAGCAGGGGAGAAGTGAACGATTTCGCCACTTCGAGGCGCAACCGGATGCGCCCCGTTGCGATACCGTCACCTTGGCACCGGTCGCGCGTCGAAGCGGCCTGTTCAGTGCCCTCTCCCACACCCGGGTCGCACGCCGCCCAAGCCACCTAGGATGTAACACATGACTGCGATGACGACTGCCACGAACCAACGCCGTGTGCTCCTCGCCAATCCCCGGGGCTACTGCGCCGGTGTCGACCGCGCTGTCATCACCGTCGAGAAGGCCCTGGAGCAGTACGGCGCGCCGATCTACGTGCGCAAGCAGATCGTGCACAACACCCACGTGGTGCGCACCCTGGAGGAGCGCGGCGCGATCTTCGTCGAGGAGACCGAGGAGGTGCCCGAGGGGGCCATCGTGGTCTTCTCCGCGCACGGCGTCTCCCCGGTCGTGCACGAGGAGGCGCACAGGCGCAGCCTCAAGACGATCGACGCCACCTGCCCGCTCGTCACCAAGGTCCACAAGGAGGCCAAGCGCTTCGCGGCCGAGGACCGGGACATCATCCTCATCGGCCACATCGGCCACGAGGAGGTCGAGGGCACCAGCGGTGAGGCACCCGAGCACATCCAGATCGTCGAGAGCCCGGACGAGGTGCACAAGGTCCAGGTGCGCAACCCGGACAACGTGTCGTGGCTCTCCCAGACGACCCTGTCGGTGGACGAGACCACCCAGACGGTGGACGCCCTGCGCGAGCGGTTCCCGAACCTGCTCGACCCGCCCAGCGACGACATCTGCTACGCCACCTCCAACCGCCAGGACGCGGTCAAGGCGATGGCGCCCGAGTGCGAGCTGGTCATCGTGGTCGGCTCCGACAACTCGTCGAACTCGGTCCGCCTGGTGGAGGTGGCCCTGGACGCGGGCGCCGACGCCGCCCACCTGATCGACAACGCCTCGCTGATGGACGACTCCTGGCTGGAGGGCGTGACCACGGTCGGCGTGACCAGCGGTGCCTCCGTGCCGGACATCCTGGTGCGCGAGCTGCTCGACAAGCTGGCCGGGCACGGCTACGGCACGGTCACCCCGGTGACCACCGCCGACGAGACGCTGACCTTCTCGCTGCCCAAGGAACTGCGCCGCGACCTGCGCGCCGAGTAGCGCGCGGGCTCCCGCACACCGGGGGCGCACACAGCTGGTACAAGAGGCGCCCGGTCGGTTCTCCGACCGGGCGCCCCGCCGTGCGGGGGCGGACGCGACCGGAGGCGGCCGGAACCCGCGTTCCCCGCTCAGGCGCCGTCCGCGGACGTCTCGCCGCCGTCGGCGTCGGTCTCCAGGCCCTCGGCCAGGAGGGCCAGCTCGTCCATACCGGCGGGGCCGGACACGACCAGGGTCACGCCCTCCTCGCGCAGGACCAGGGCGTTCTCGTCCTGGGCCTCGTGGTGCTCCCACTCGCGGCCGTCGACCTGGACCGTACCGACCTGCTCGGCGCCCGGGACCCTCTCCGCGAGGACGGCGGCGGGGTCGGCGTCACTCTGGGTCAACATGGCGTGGCTGTCCTCGGCGGTGGCGAAGCCCACGCTCCACTGAACCGGTCCGGACACGTCCACCGTGGAGCTGGTGGGCGTCCACCCCTCCTGCTCCAGGTCGGCGGAGGGCACCGTCACCGGGTAGTCCGCCGCGTCGCGCAGGACGTCGGCGTCCGGCCGGTACTCCACCGACGGAATGCTCTCGCCCGAGCGCGTGGAGACCACGAACGCCATGATCAGGACGATGCCGACGATGATCCCGAGGGAGATGGCGTAGTTCTTGAAGGTCGCGCTGGACCGGCTGTACTCACTCATGACGTCTCCAGCTTGCCCCAGGTCCGGGGCCCCGCCGACCCGGGGTGCGCTTAGCGCCGGGGTTCGAGCTGGGTGAGCAGGCCGGTGATGTCGTCGGCGAGCCGGCGGGCCTCGGCGTCCTCGCGCTGGACCACCTCGGCCACCGCCAGCAGCATCGCGCCGCTCACGACGATGAGCAGGGCCTCGTCCACGGGCTCGTCGGCCTTGCGGAACAGCGCCACGTTGCGATCGGTCCACTGGGTGAGCCGGGCCCGCAGCTGGTAGTCGAAGCCGGGAGGACCGTCACCGCTGAAGAACAGCCGTGTGGTCTCCCTCTCCTCGATGCACCCGAGCAGGTAGGCGCGGGCGGCGATGTTCATCAGCCGCGTGGGGTCCTTCTCCCCCTCGGACCGGGCCCGCACGACCGCCTGGTGGGTACGGTCCTGCTGGCGCTGCTGGAACTCCTCGTACAGGGCGAGGTAGAGGTCGGCCTTGCCGCTGAAGTGGTGGTACAGGCTGCCGACGCTGGCCCCGGCCACGGCGACGACCTCGCTCACACCGGCCTTGGCGAAGCCCACCGTGCGAAAGACCTGGGAGGCCGCCTTGAGCAGGGCGCCGCGGGTGGCCGCGCCGCGCGTGGAGACCCTCGCGGGCTTGTCCGTCTTGTCCACTGTCACGCCTCACTCCAGTCCGGGTCACGCCAGAGTAGTCCGTCCCCGTCCGCCCGGGACCGCCCCGAGGGGTACCCGTGACCCCGCGGGTGTCACTTCGGGTGACTACCCTAAGACCTGCCCCCGACCTGTTCTCCCGACGGAAGGTGTGTCCATGTCGCAGTCCAGCAGCCCGCACAAGGCCCCGGATCGCAACCTCGCGCTGGAGCTGGTGCGCGTCACCGAGACCGCGGCGCTCGCCGCGGCCCGCTGGGTGGGCAAGGGCGACAAGATCGGGGCGGACGGCGCCGCGGTGCGCGGCATGCGGCACATGATCAGCACCGTGTCCATGAACGGGACCGTGGTGATCGGCGAGGGCGAGAAGGACAACGCCCCCATGCTCTACAACGGCGAACGGGTCGGCGACGGCGGCGGCCAGGACTGGGACGTTGCGGTCGACCCGATCGACGGCACCACCCTGACCGCCATGGGCATGCCCAACGCCGTGTCGGTGATCGCGATGAGTCCGCGCAACACCATGTTCGACCCCTCCGCGGTGTTCTACATGGAGAAGCTCGCCACGGGCCCCGAGGCCGCCGACGTGGTGGACATCGCCGCTCCCGTGGCCGACAACGTCCGGGCCGTGGCCCGCGCCAAGGGCAAGTCGCCGCAGGACGTGACCGTCGTCATCCTGGACCGCCCCCGCCACAAGCAGATCGTGCAGGACGTGCGCGACGCGGGCGCCCGGATCAAGTTCATCAGCGACGGCGACGTGGCCGGAGCGATCATGGCGGCCCGTGCGGGGACCGGCGTGGACCTGCTGCTGGGTATCGGCGGCACCCCCGAGGGCATCATCACCGCGTGCGCGATGAAGTGCCTGGACGGCGTCATCCAGGGCCGCCTGTGGCCCAAGGACGAGGAGGAGCGCCGCAAGGCGCTCGACGCCGGGCACGACTTGGACCGCGTGCTGCGCACCGACGACCTGGTCTCGTCCGACGACGTGTTCTTCGCCGCGACCGGCATCACCGACGGGGAGCTGGTCGGCGGCGTCCGCTACGAGTCCGCTCGGGTCGTCACCGACTCCCTGGTCATGCGCGGCCGCAGCGGCACCGTCCGCCAGGTGCTCAGCGAGCACCGCCTGGGCAAGCTGGCCTCCTACAGCGGTGTCGACCTGACCTCGGCCCCCTACCGGGGCGAGGAGCCCGAGTCGGCCTAGGACCGTCACGCCCCCACCGGAAGACCTCCGCGGAGAGCTCCACCCCGGTGTCCCGTCCCGGCCGGTACGGGACACCGGGCCCCTTCCCCACCGGCCGACCGAAAAAGGCGCGGGACGCGAACCACACCGGGTCGACGCGGCATCAGACCCGGCGTTGGTTGCGCGGTGCACGCGCCGAGAATTCCCCGCCGGAGGTTTGATGTCCTACCCCGATCCCCCACAGCAGCCCCAGTGGCAGCACCAGCAGCCCGGGCAGGGCTACCCTCCGCCCCAGGCTCCCGGCCAGCCCCCCGCGGGCTTCGGCGGCGGCGCGCCCGGCGGTCCGCCGCCCGCGGGCCCCTTCCCCGGGGGCCAGTACTCCGGCGGACAGGTGCCGCCCTCCGGCGGCGGCCGCAACAGGCGCTGGCTGATCCCGGCCGCCGCGGGCACCGCGCTCCTCCTCATGGGCGGCACGGTGTGGGCCACCGTCTCGCTGGTCAGCTTCGGCGGCCCCCAGCCCGAGGACGTGCTCCCGGGCAGCGCGCTCGCGTTCGGCAAGATCGACCTGTCCATCGACGGCTCCCAGGCCATGGAGCTGCTGCGGTTCGTGGAGCGCCTCCCCGACGAGGTCACCGCCGAGATGGACGAGCCCGACGGCGACATGACGGGGCTGGTCGCCGAGGGTTTCGTGGCCGCCTTCCCCGAGGCCCAGCAGGCCGAGGTCGAGGAGTGGATCGGCCAGCGGGTGGGCTTCGCGATGTGGCCCGCCAGCGGTGAGGCCGAGCTGGGCGAGGGCGCCGGTGTGGCCGGGGCGTTCGCGCTCGCGGTGGAGGACGAGCGGCTCGCCCAGGAGAACCTGGAGCGGCTCGGCGGCGAGTACGACGACCTCTACTTCGAGGTGATCGACGACTTCGCGCTACTCACCACCTCCGACGCGGCGCTGGCCGACCTGCACGCGCAGGTGGACGAGCACGGCACCCTGGCCGACGCCGACACCTTCTCCGGTGACATGGACGACCTGCCCAGCGGCAGTCTGGCCGCGGGGTGGGCGGACCTCGCGAGCCTGATGGAGGTCGAGGAGTTCGCCCGGGAGTTCGAGGCCGACCTGGCCGCCGAGACCGGTGAGCTGAGCGGCCGGATGACCGCGTCCCTGCGGGTGGACGGCGAGTACCTGGAGGCGCGCACGGACGTCTTCGACCTCGCGGTGGACGGCACCGACCTGGCGTGGCTGGCCGAGACGCCGGGGGCGAGCGTGGCGGCGATGGAGTCGCTGCCCGAGAGCACGGTCATGGCCTTGGGCGCCAGCGGTCTGGACACGGCGCTGACCGACGCCTACGAGAGCGACTCGATCCCGTTCATGACGAGCAGCGGCCAGATGCAGGAGATGGAGCGCCAGTTCAATTCGATGGGCGCCCCTCTGCCGGAGGGGTTCACCCAGCTGCTGGGCTCCTCGACCGCGTTCGGTGTCACCGACATGAACCTGGAGGGCTTCTTCGGGTCCGCGTACGGCGGCGGAGGGGAGGCGTCCTTCCAGTACCGCGCGGTGGGCGGTGACGAGCAGATCCTGAGCGACTTCGTCGAGAGCGCGGTCGTCGACTCCTACAGCACCCCGCCGGGTGTGAGCACCGACGGCGACGCCGTGGTGGTGTCCCGGGGCAGCAGCGCCACCGGGCGCCTGGGCGACGACCCGGTCTTCCAGCAGACCATGCAGGAGATGGACTCGGCGGTGATGGCCGGGTACATGGACCTGCGCCAAGTGCTGACCGAGAGTGAGGTCGAGGCCCCCGGTCAGTGGGGCGCCGTGGGCCTGGCGCTGAGCGTCACCGAGGAGGGGCAGCGCAGCAGCGTGGAGCTGCGCTGGTCGCCCAGCGGCGGCGAGTAGCCGCACGGGGTGACGTTGCGCGGACGGCGCGGGGGAGGGTGCTCCCCCCGCGCCGTCCGCGCGTGCGGGGGCTTCCGCCGCGTGGTCGGTGTTCCACGAGGGAACGGACCCGCGCCGTCCGCGCGTGCGGGAGGCTTCAGCCGACCACCCGGCGTCTCATCCGGGCGCACGCCAGGAACCACATGAGGACCACGAACACCAGCAGCACTCCGAGGTGGAACAGCGCCGGTCCGGCCCCGAGGTTGCCGAAGACCACCCCGCGGATCAGCTCGACCGAGTGGTAGAGCGGGTTGGCCATGGCCGCGTTCCGCACCCAGTCGGGCAGCTCGGTGAGCGGGAAGAACGTGCCCGCCACCAGGAACAGCGGGGTGAACAGGCCGCTGAACACGTAGTCCATGGACCGCACCGAGTTGATCAGGGCGGAGATCCAGATCCCGAAGAGGGCGAAGGCGAACCCGGACAGGAAGGCGATGAGCGGCACGAGCAGCAGACCGGGGCCGGGGCGCAGCCCGAACCCGACCGCGACGAGCAGCGGGACGCACCCGTACACGCCCGAGCGCATCGCCAGCCACAGCGCCTCGCCGGTGACGAGTTCGCGCACGTCCACGGGGGCGGCGAGGATGCCCTCGTAGGTGTGCAGGAAGCGTCTCTTGATGAAGGTGTTGATGACCCCGGGCATCATCGACTGGAACAGCACCGACACCGCCACGATGCCCGTGCCGAGGAAGTCGATGTAGCTGTACCCGGCGAGGGTGCCGATGAGGGCGCCCATGCCGAAGCCGAAGCAGAGCAGGTAGAGGGTGGGCTCGACCACCGCCGCGAAGGTGGTCGCCCGCCAGGACTGGCCGTACAGGATCCACTCGCGGGCGACGACGCCCATCACCGCGTCGGCCTCCAGCCGGCCGGGGCGGGCGTGGATCTCGGGCCGGGCGTCATCCCGGGCCTGCCGCGTCTGGTCCGTCATTCCACACTCTCTCCGGTCAGGGCCACGAAGACGTCCTCCAGGGTGCTCACCCGGCGCAGCGGCGCGCCCAGCCGGTCGCGCAGGGAGTCGGGCAGCTCCTCGGCGCGCAGGACCGACACGGTGGTGCCGGTGCGCCGGGTGGTGAAACCGTGGCCGTGGACGAGGCGTTCGAGTCCGTCGACGCCCTCCTCACCCGGGGTGTACTCCTCCACGGTGGTCCCCGCGTACCGGGCGACGAGGTCGGTGGGGGCGCCGCGCTCGACGATCCTGCCCGCGGCCATGAGCGCCACCTCGTCGGAGAGGCGTTCGGCCTCCTCGATGTAGTGGGTGGACATCAGCACGGTGACGCCCTCGGCGCGCAGCGCGGAGATGACGCTCCACAGGTCCTGGCGCACCTGCGGGTCCAGGCCCACGGTGGGCTCGTCCATGAGGACGAGTTCGGGCCGGTGCAGCAGGGCGCGGACGATGAGCAGGCGGCGGCGCATGCCCCCGGACAGGTCGTCGACGAGGGTCGCGCCCCGGTCGGCGAGCTGGGCCAGCCGCATGGTCCGGGCGACGGCCTCGCGGCGTCGGCGGCGCGGGACCCGGTACAGGTAGGAGAACATCCGCAGGTTCTGCTCGACGGTGAGCTCCTCGTCGAGGTTGTCGTGCTGGGGCACGACGCCCATGCGGGCCCGGGCCCACTTGGACTCGTCGGGGATGGCGTGGCCGAGGACGCGGATCTCGCCCTCGTCGGCGAGGGACTGGGCGGTGAGCATCTTCATGGTGGTCGACTTGCCCGCGCCGTTGGGCCCGAGCAGGCCCAGGACGACGCCCTGCGGCACCTCCAGGTCGAGCCCGTCGACGGCGGTGAGCGAACCGAAGCGCTTGACGACGCCCCGGAGTCGCAGGGCGGGGACGGACGGTGTGTCACCGGCGTCCATGGTCGCGCTCCCGGACGGACGGCGACCGGGGACAGGTGTGGTCATGAACACAACCGTAGACAGCGTGGGCGGGGGATTTCCAGCGGGTTTCTCCGGCTGTGGAAACACTCCCGCCGCGCCGTGCGCGGCCGCGACGCGGCGGGCCGTGCGGGCCCCGCGGGGCGGTCCGACCGGCGGAAAAACCCGTTGTCCCGGCCGGGGCGCCCGCCTACGATCGTCCTCCGGACCCGTAGGAACGAGAATCCGGAGGACGACTCCGGACGGAGAAGGGTGAGTATGACCCGGAACGCGCCGAGCGCGCCTCACAGTCACGCGTGCCACCGCCGTACCCGGGCCCCGGGTGCCTGAGGCGGCCACGCCCCCTTCCGTCGAGAAGCGCTCGGCCTGCTCCCTGCTGTTCACCACCCTTTTCCAGCAAGGAGTACCTCCGGGTGTCCACCAACGATTCCTCCGGCCGCTCCGGCCACCGCTCCGCCACGCGCACCGGCGCCTTCGCCTGCGTGCGCTGCGGCCTGTCCGTGTCCCGTCTCGGTCCCGCCGGGGAACCGCGCGACCACTGCCCGAGCTGCCTGAGCTCACGCCACGTCCTGGACCGGGCCGGGGGCGGCGCCTCCGACTGCGGCGGGCGCATGGCCCCGATCTCGGTCGCGGTACCGCGCGGCGGCTCCTGGACGCTCATCCACCGCTGCGGCGTGTGCGACGAGATGTCCGAGAGCGCCGTCTCACCGGACGACAACCACCTCGTCCTCATGCGGATCGCGGTCCGGCCGCTGGCCGAACCGCCCTTCCCGCTCGACCTGTTCGGGGAGGTGTGAGCGTGGGCCGACGCAACACCCGTGTCACCAGGCGTCCCCAGCGCCCCAAGACCGTGCTGCACGCCCACGGCGAGGCGGGCGGCACGGGTTCGTTCCGCTGTGTGCGGTGCCGTCTGGAGATCCCGGCCCGCGCGCCGGGGACGGCACACCGCAACCACTGTCCGCACTGCCTGACCAGCCTGCACGTGGACCTGCGGATCCCCGGCGACCGCGCGTCCGGCTGCCGGGGCGCGATGGACGCGCTGAGCATGGCGGCGCGACCGGACGGGGAGTGGATGATCGTCCACCGCTGCGTGCGGTGCGGTGAGCTCGGCTCCAACCGCGTGGCGGGCGACGACAACGCCCGCGCACTGGTCAGGGTGGCGGTCCGGCCGCTGGCCGCCTCCTCCGACGCGGTCGCCAGGCGGGCGCTGATGGACCTGTGACGGCGGGCGGGGCGGCCCTGATGGACCTGTGACGGCGGGCGGGCGAAGGCCTGAGGGCTTTCCGCCCCGCCCGGGCCCGGTCCGCCGTGCCTTCCGGCCGGGCCGGGACGCGGCGCCCCCGGCCCGAGTCCTCCCGTGGCCCCGGGCGGACGCGGGGCGCACCCGGACGCGCCGACGCGCGAGACTCCCCGGACGGGCGGCCGGCCCGGGGTTTCGCCTAGTCTGGGCGGTGTGAGTGAGGAAGTGTCCCCCGATCGGCTCCGCGCCTCCAACACCGACCGCGAACGTGTCCTGCGGGTCCTGCGCGAGGCCGCCGCCGACGGCCGTCTGGACCTGGAGGAGTTCGAGGAGCGCTCCTCCCTCGCGCACGAGGCCCGGACCCTGGGCGAGCTGCCCGGGATCACCGCCGACCTCCTCCCCGCGGAGCAGCAGCCCATCCGCCTGGACCGCCAGCCCGTCCTGGGCCTGTTCGGCAGGGCGGAGCGCAGGGGCCGCTGGGTGGCCTATCCCGACGAGCTGGCCGTGGCGCTGGTCGGCAGGGTCGAGGTGGACATGCGCGAGGCGCTCCTGATGCACAACCACCACCGCATGACCGTGACCGCCGTCCTGGGCCGCGTGGAGATCGACGTCCCCGAGGGCGTCGAGGTGCGGCTGACCGGCTGGTCGTTCCTGGGCAGGCGCACCACCACCGCGCGCCGCTCCGAGCTGTCCCATCCCCCGGTGCTGGAGATCGACGGGTTCTCCCTGTTCGGCGTGGTGCGCGTGCGCGCCCCGAGGAGGCGCCGCCTCCTGGGTTGGCGCCGCCGCGATCGCCGGCGCGGCATCGGGGCCTGACCGCGCCGACCTGCGAGGACCGCCGACCGGTCGCGGAGGGCGGCGTCGGTGTCAACATGACGCGTGCAACACCGCCAACCCCGGGTGAGGTGGCGGTGTGCTCCGGTGCGTCTGGCAATCTGGGGCTCACAGGTTTTCCCAGGGAGAGTTGGGTTGCAATGAGCGAGTTCCGTATCGAGCACGACTCGATGGGTGAGGTCAGGGTTCCGGCCGAGGCCAAGTGGAGGGCCCAGACGCAGCGTGCCGTCGAGAACTTCCCGATCTCCGGCCAGGGCCTGGAGGGCGCGCACATCGCCGCCCTCGGCCAGATCAAGGCCGCCGCGGCCAAGGTCAACGCCGAGCTCGGCGTCATCAGCGACGACCTGGGCAAGGCGATCCGGGAGGCCGCCCTGGAGGTCGCCGAGGGCAGGTGGAACGACGAGTTCCCGATCGACGTCTTCCAGACCGGCTCGGGCACCTCCAGCAACATGAACACCAACGAGGTCGTGGCGACGCTGGCCACCGAGCGCCTCGGGGCCCCCGTACACCCCAACGACCACGTCAACGCGTCGCAGTCCTCCAACGACGTGTTCCCCTCCTCCATCCACATCGCCGCCACCTCCGCCGTCCAGAACGACCTGGTCCCGGCGCTGAGGCACCTGGAGGAGGCGCTCGGCGCCAAGGCCACCGAGTTCGCCTCCGTGGTCAAGAGCGGCCGCACCCACCTCATGGACGCCACCCCGGTCACCCTGGGCCAGGAGTTCGCCGGGTACGCCGCCCAGGTGCGCTACGGCGTGGAGCGCCTGGAGGCCGTCCTGCCGCGCGTGGCCGAGCTGCCGCTGGGCGGCACCGCCGTGGGCACCGGCATCAACACCCCCGAGGGCTTCTCCGCCCGGGTCATCGCCGAGATCGCCGAGCACACCGGCCTGCCGCTGACCGAGGCCCGCGACCACTTCGAGGCGCAGGGCGCCCGCGACGGCCTGGTCGAGCTGTCCGGCCAGCTGCGGACCATCGCGGTCGGCTTCGCCAAGATCGCCAACGACATCCGCTGGATGGGCTCGGGCCCGACCACGGGCCTGGGCGAGATCCTCCTGCCCGACCTCCAGCCCGGCTCCTCGATCATGCCGGGCAAGGTCAACCCGGTCCTGTGCGAGGCCGTGCTCCAGGTGACCTCGCAGGTCGTCGGCAACGACGCCGCGGTGGCCTTCGGCGGCGCGAGCGGCAACTTCGAGCTGAACGTGCAGCTGCCGATGATCGCCCGCAACGTGCTGGAGTCCGTCCGCCTGCTCTCCAACGTCTCGCGCGTGTTCGCGGACCGCTGCGTGTCCGGCATCGAGGCCAACGCCGAGCAGTGCCGCGTCTACGCCGAGTCCTCGCCGTCGATCGTGACCCCGCTCAACCGCTACATCGGCTACGAGGAGGCCTCCAAGGTCGCCAAGCAGTCGCTGAAGGAGAAGAAGACCATCCGCGAGGTGGTCATCGAGCGCGGCTACGTCCGGGACGGCAAGCTCACCGAGGCGCAGCTGGACGAGGCCCTCGACGTGCTGCGGATGACCAACTCCCAGTAGTCCGGACCCGTTCCGCCACGGGGCGCCCCGCGTGCGGGGTGCCCCTTCCGTGTGCCGGGCCGGGCGGTCGTGCGCCGGGCGGGGCGCACGGTGCCACGGGTCCCGGTTGTGCCTCACTCGGCCGTGAAGGGCCGGACCAGGAACCTTCCGGGCGCGGGAGGCGTCCGACATTCTTGAACGAGCACCTTGGAAGCCCGCCTTCGAGAGGGCAGTACATGTCGAGCAACAGCGACAGTGAACGCGTCGTCGCGGACCGCTACGTCCTGCGCCGTGAACTCGGCCGCGGCGGTATGGGGGTGGTCTGGCAGGCCTTCGACCCGACGCTGGACCGCGACGTGGCGATCAAGCAGGTACTGCTTCCCGACCACTTCACCGACGCCGAGCGCGCGGACGCCCACGGCCGGGTCCGGCGCGAGGCGCGCTCCGCCGCGCGGATCAGCCACCCCACGGTGATCACCATCCACGACGTCTTCGAGTACGACGGCAACCCGTGGGTGGTCATGGAGCTGGTAGAGGGCGGCTCCCTCCAGGACCGGCTCAACGAGCGGGGCGCCCTGCCCCCGGACGAGGTCGCGGAGATCGCCGAGTCGCTGCTGCGCGCCGTGCGGGCCGCGAACGCGGCCGGGGTCCTGCACCGCGACATCAAGCCGGGCAACATCATGACGTCCCTGGACGGCCGGGTCATCCTCACCGACTTCGGCATCGCGACGGTGGAGGGCGGGCCGAGCATCACCCGCACCGGCGCGCTGATCGGCTCACCCGAGTACATGCCGCCCGAGCGGCTGGCGGGCGGGCCGGCCGAGCACCGGGGCGACCTGTGGAGCATCGGCGTGACCCTGTTCGCGGCGGTCGAGGGCGCCTCCCCGTTCCGCCGCGACAGCATCACCGCGGCGATCGCGGCGGTGATGTCCGCGCCGCTGCCGCCGATGACGCGCGCCGGATGGCTGGAGCCGCTCATCTCCGGCCTGCTGGAGCGCGACCCGGACCGCAGGCTGGACGTGGACGGGGCGCTGGCGCTGCTGCGCGGGCGCGGCGGGCCGAACGCGGGCGGTGACGACAGCGGCGGCTTCGGAGTGGCGGGCGCGGGGGCGTTCGGCGCGGCGGGAGCCGCGGGGGCGTCCGGAGGCGGCGCCCCGGCCTTCGGCAGCGGCCCGCACGCGGCCCCCGGGGTCAGCGGTCCGCAGAGCCCCCACCACGCGCCGAGCGGCGGCCGCCCCGGCACGGGGCCGCTGGGCGGTTACCCCCACACGCGGACCCCGCTGCCGCAGGGCCCGGTGACGGGGCCGCGCCCGCCGCGGGGCGGACCGGCCGACCCGGTGACGCCCGCGACGCCCTTCGCGCACGGGCACCGCACGGCCCACCAGCACCGGCCGCCGCACTCCGCGGGAGGCGGACACGGCGGTATGGGACGCGGCCCGGGCGGACCCGGGGGTCCCGGTGCCGCGCTCCACTCGGGCGGACACGGCGGCGCGCGTCCGGGCTCGGGGTCAGGGAACACCAGGCTCCTCGTCGGCGTGGGCGCCGCGGTGGTGGTCCTGGCGCTGATCGGCGGTGTGGCCGTGGTCGGCGCCACCCTGTTCGCCGGAGCCGAGGTCGAGGGCGGCGCCTCCGAGTCGCTGTCGGCGTCCGAGGGCGCGAGGCCCCCGGCGGAGCCCTCCGCCTCCGTCGGCGGGGACGAGGGCGGTGTCGGCAGCGGCAGCGGCGGTGAGGGCCGGGGCGAGGGCGGCACGACCGGGAGCGGGGACGAGGACGGGGAGCCGCCGTCCTACGACGAGCTGGAGACCTTCCGGTCGCAGTGGTTCCACGTGGACCACCCGGCCGGGTGGCAGGTGGACGACAGCGAGATCGAGAACACGCTGGCGGTGTTCGTCGCGCCGGGCGGCGACCACCAGGTGTGGGTGACCGGGTGGACCGAGCAGGAGTTCACCGGGACGAGCGCCGAGTACCTGGAGGACACCAACGGCGGGACCCGGGTCGAGGGTGACGTCACCACCGGCTACACGCAGCTGGAGCTGGAGGAGTTCGACGACGGCGACTTCGAGGAGGGCTGGGACGTCGCCCTGGTGGAGTCGGACTTCGTCAACGAGACCTGGGCGAGTCAGGAACGGCGCTTCTGGGCCTACGCGGTCAGCACCGAGCACGAGGGCGACCGGGTGTTCTACCTGGTCAGCGTGAACGTTCCGCGCGAGGACGCCGACTACTACGACGACCTGCCCGAGGACGTCATGGAGTCGTTCGACCCACTGCTGTGAGCGCGCCGCCCGCCGACCGCGGCGGGCCCGACACGACGGGGGCCGTTCCGGAAGGGAACGGCCCCCGCCCCTCGCGTGTGCGCCGGAGGCGGCACCCGCCGTCAGGGGGCGCCGCGGCGGAATCAGTACCAGCCGACGGACTGGGAGTGGGCCCAGGCCTCACAGGGAGTGCCGTAGCGGCCCTTGATGTAGTCGATGCCCCAGGCGATCTGCGTGGCCGGGTTGGTCTGCCAGTCGTCGCCGTGGGTGGCCATCTTGTCGCCCGGCAGGGACTGCGGGATGCCGTAGGCGCCCGAACTGGGGTTCTGCGCGCTGGGGTTCCAGTTGCTCTCCTTCTGCCACAGGGGCTCGAGGCAGTCGTGGAACTCGCTGGCGGCCCAGCCCTGGTCGGTGACCATCTGGAGGGCGATGCCCTTGGGGTCGCCGGTGAAGACGGGAGTCTCCTCCTCTTCCTCTTCTTCCTCCTCCTCGATGTCGCTTCCCTCGACCTGGGCCGTCAGGACCCCTTCGGTGAGGGCCGCGTCACGCTGCTCCTGAGCCTGGCTGCGCCGGGTCTGGAGTTCTTCCTGGGACAACTGCTCGGAGAAGAACTGCTCCTCCCCGGCTTCGGTGTCGGCGGCGGGTTCCTCGGCCTCCGGAATGGCGGCGCTGGCCACAGTGTCCGGATCGATCTCGTCATCCGCGAACGCGGTGACGGCGAAGGTCGCACCCGCGACGAGGGTCGCCGCACCGACCGCCGCCGTACTGCGCAGCGACATTCGGTTGATTAGCACGATTGCCTTTTCCAAGAGGGGGTTATTGGCAGGGAAAGCCCTATTAATACCAGTTGTTGGCCTGGGAGTGGGACCAGGCGCCGCAGGGGTTTCCGTAGCGGTCCTTGATGTAGTCGATGCCCCAGGCGATCTGCGTGGCCGGGTTGGTCCGCCAGTCCGATCCGTGGGAGGCCATCTTGTCGCCCGGCAGCGACTGCGGGATGCCGTAGGCGCCCGAACTGGGGTTCTCGGCCGTGTGGTTCCAGTTGCTCTCCTTCTCCCACAGCGGCTCCAGGCAGTCGTGGAACTCGCTGGCGGCCCAGCCCTCGTCCAGGACCATCTGGAGCGCGATGCCCTTGGGGTCGCCGGAGGAGGCCGATCCGGCGGACCCGCCGCCGGAGGAGTCGGAACCGCCGGAGGTGTCGGCCTCGGGCTCCTCCTCGGGTTCGGGCTCGGGCTCGGCGATGTCGCTGGCCGTCCCGCTGTCGGCGCGGACGGCCTCGTCGACGGCCGCCCTGGCCTGCTCCATGCTCTCCTCGCGCTGGGTCTGGCGCTCCTGGTCGCTCTGCTCGGTCTGCGCGGCGAAGAAGTCCTCGGGCCGGTCGGACCCGCCGTCGCCGCCCGCCGCCGACTGCTGGTCGGGGACCACCGCGGCGGAGGCTAGCTGGCTCGGGTCGGCCGCGTCGCTCTGGGCGAACGCGGCGACCGAGAAGGTGCCGCCGGCGACGAGGGTCGCGGCGCCGACGGCGCCCGCATGTCGCAGTGAGATGAGGTTGAGTAGCAAAATCGCCCTTTCGCGTAGACGCACACGCGCCCCACGGGGTCCGCGTGTGTGAGAGTTCGCCGCCGCTGACCACGTGGCCCGGGGTGTTGCGCGCGAGGGAAGGGGTAGCCGTTCGACCGACCGCGGCGCGGGTTCCCACGTGGGAGGGGATGTTCGTGCAGCGGGTTCAGCCTGCATCATCGTCACGATGAAGTAACGCCAGATTTACTATGTCTTGGATCACATCACGGAATGCATCCGCGATGCGGTGCTTTGACCTGCATGTCGACACGCAGAGTCAAGGAGAGGTCAAGCCCTCCCGGGGCTGTGGCGGGGGTCTCCGCACATCCCGAAGCGAGACGGAGGTCACCGGGAACGGTGTTCCTGAGTACCCGTACGGATGTGCGCGGGCGGCCGCGGGGGCCAGGATGGCGCCATGAACGTCCACGGATCCCCGCCGTCCCCCGCGGGCCCACGGCTCAGGTGCCCGGACTGCCGCGCCCCGCTCCACGCGCCGCCCCGGAACTGCCGGCGGTGCGGGCTCCTGCTCGTCGGCGCCACCGCCCAGCGCCTGTGGCACATCGACACCGAGATCGCGCTGCTCAACAGCCGCGAGCGGCACCTGCGCGAGGAGCGCGCCGCCGTCGTGGCACTGCTGCGCGAGGAGTCGGGCCGGGGCGCGCCCCCGGCTCGGCCCGTTCCCGGCTCCGCGGACGGGGAGCCGCCGCGGGTTCCGGGGCGGGCTTCCGGTCACGCGCCGGAACCGGCCGTCCCGCCCGGTGTCGTGCCCCCCGGCGGGCAGGCAGCCCACGCGCACGGGCGGTCCCCGGCCGGGGCGGTGTCCGGCTCGCAGGCGCCGGTCGGGCAGAACCCCTACGCACAGGCCCCGGCCGGGCGGGTACCGACTGGGCAGCCGCAGTCCCCACGGCTTGCGTCCGGGCCGCCCGGGGAGGTCACCCGCCGCTCGGCGCAGAACGTCGTCCTCGGGCTGGGCGGCGTGCTCGTCGGCATCGCGGCCCTGGTCTTCGCCATCTGGACGTGGAGCGACATGGGCACCGGCGCCCGCGCCGGGGTCCTCGGCCTCACCACGGCCGCCTTCGCCGTCCTGGCCCTGCCGCTGCACCGGCGCGGTCTCAGGGCGACCGCGGAGACCTTCGGCTGCCTGGCCGCCGCGCTGCTGTGCGTCGACGCCCTCGCGCTGTGGCTGCTGGCGTCGGAGCAGATCGGGAGCGGTTCCGCCTACACCGCGGTCGCGCTGGTCGTCATCGGCGCACTGCTGGCGTCCTATCCGCTGCTCGTGCCGCTGCGGACGCCGCGCGTCCTGGCCGTCCTGCTCCTGCAACCGGTGCCCGTCCTGCTGGTGGCGGCGTCCGACTCCCCCGGCCTCTGGTCCTGGGCGCTGCCCGTCCTGGCCGCGACCGGGCTCGCCGACCTGCTCCTGGCGCTCTGGTTCGGACGGCCCCGCGCGGGCGTCCCCGTGCGCGCCCTCCGGGTCAGCGCGACCGTGCTGTGGGGGCTGACCACGGTCCTGGCGCTGCTGTACACGGCGTTCGCCCTCGCCGCCTCCGCCGCGGGCGCCGACCGCGTCGGAGCCTGGTGGTTCGTGGCCGCCGTCCTGCTGCTGTCGGGCGTGACCGGTCTGCTGCTGGCCCGGAACCCGCTGCGCCGGGTCCCGGCGGGTCCCGGTCCGGTGGGCGGCCCGGGCGGCCCTGCGGCGACGGGCGGCACGGACGGCGCGGGAGCCTCCCGGGTCCCGGCGGTCATCGCCCTGCTGGTCCTGGGGGCGGCCCCGCTGGCCGCCGGGCCCGCGCACCTGCCCGCGCTGCCCCGGGCGCCCCTGCTCCCGTGGGACGGCGGCCCCGCGACCGCACCGGTGTCCAGCGTGCTGGGTCTGCCGACGACGGCCCCCGCGGACGCCGGGCTCCCGCTGCTCGCCGTGCTCGTCTGCGCCGCGCTCTCCCTGGGCGCGGTGTTCCTGCTGCGCCGCCGGGCGCTGGTGCCCGCCGCCGCCCTGACCGCTCCTCCGGCGCTGCTGACGGCCGTGCACCTGCTGGACCCGCCGCACGCGGCGGCGGTGGTGTGCGCCCTCCTGGTCGGCGCCGCGCTGGTCCTGGCCACGGCCCCGGCGCCGCGTCGGCCCGGCTCCTGGGTGCCCGCGCTCACCGGAACCCTGACCCTGCTCACCGGTGGCCTGTGGTCTCTTCCGGACCAGTACACCTCCCTGGCCGCCCTCGTGTTCGTGGAAGCGACCGTCCTGGTCGCGCTGCTCCTGTACGCCCGATCCGGCCGCCCCGCGGCGCTCTACGCGACGGGCCTGCTCCTGTGGGCGCTGGCGCTGCTGACCGGCGCGTTCTTCGGGCTCGGCCTCGTGATCTCGGACACCGTGCCGCCTGCGGCGTGGTGGCTGCTGGCCGCCTGCGCGCTGCTGGCCGGGGCGAACGCGGTGGTGCTCGGTCGGACTTCCCTCCCGTCCGCGCACGGTGCCGGGGGCGACCCCCGGCCGGTCTTCACCGCGGTCGGCCTGCTCCTGCTCGCATCCGCCCCGCTGCTGGTCGGGCGCGGGCACGGCCCCGGCCTGCCGCTGCTGTCCGGCGCGTACGGGCCGTGGACGGCGCCCGTGCGGGCGCTGGGCGACCCGGCCCACACCGTTCTGGGGCTGCACGGCGTGGCGGGCCCGATGGAGGCCTTCGGCACGGCGGCCGGGATGCTGCTGGCCGGTGCGGCGGCGGTGGCCCTGGTCGCCCTGCTCGACCGAGGGCGGACGGCGGCCGCGGCGGTTCTCGCCGCGCCGCCCTCGCTCGTCGGGCTGCCCCTGGTCCTGGACGCGCCGTTCCTCGGCGCCCTGCTGTGGGTGTTCGCGGTGGGTTCGGCCCTGGCACTGTGGTCGGCGCTGACCCGCAGCGGGCGGCTCGGCCGGCTGGCGGGGCTGACCGCCCTCCTCACCCTGCTGCTCGGCGCGGGCTGGGCGCTGGTCCAGGCGCACGCGACCACGGGCGCCCTGATGGGGGTCGCGGTGGTCGCCGCGGTGGTCGCGGCCCTGGCCCGGACCGCCGTCACGGCGGTCGGCGCCACGGCGGTGGCGACGGCGGCGACGGGCGGGTTCGCGCTGGCGCTGCCCCTGCTGCTGGGGGCTCCGGTGGAGTACGCGGCGCTGGCGCCGATCGCGATGGTCGCCGCGGTGGCCGTGGCCGCGCCGCGCCTGCGCGGACCGCTGCTACCGGCGACGGAGGTCCCCGCCTGGGTGTGGGCGGCGGTCTCACTGGGCGTCACCGCGGCGGCGGGGGCGCGGCCGGAACTGGTCGCGCTGGCGCTGGCGGTGGTCGGGGTCGTCGCGCTGGCGACCGCCGCACGGCCCGGGCGGCGCTGGTTCGCGCCGGTGGGCGCGCTGCTGATGCTGGCGGCGCTGTGGACGGTGCTCTCGGCGTGGGACGTGGCCGTGCCCGAGGCGTACACGGTGCCGCCCGCCCTCGCGGCGCTGGCCGTGGGCTGGGAGTGGAGCCGCAGGGCGGCCGTACCGCCGTCGAGCTGGGCCGCCCACGGCGGGGGCCTGGCACTGCTGTTCCTGCCCACCGTCGTGCTGGTGCTGGCGGAGGACGGCATGGTGTGGCGGGTGCCCGCCGTGCTCGTGCTGGGCCTCGCGGTGACCGTGTGGGGGCTGCGCGGACGGCTCCAGGCGGCCCTGGTGACGGGCGGGCTGGTGCTGGTGGCGACCTCGCTGAGAGCGTTCGGGCCGCCCCTGTGGGACCTGACCCGCCTGGTGCCGAACTGGGTGCCGTTCGCCGTGGCGGGTGTGCTGCTGCTGGTGATCGGCGCCCGCTACGAGGCGAGCCTGGAACGGCTGAGGCGCCTGGGCCGCCTGGTGGCGGGGATGCGCTGAGAGACCCGACCGCGCCCGTGGAACGCGGGCCGACGGCCCGGGGCACAGCGCGTCCCGGGTGGTGCGTCGGAGAGGGGCCCCGGCCCCGGCTAGGGCGGCGGGGCCGGTGTGGAGCGTCCGGCGCACCCTGCGCCGGGCGTCCGGTGGCCGTGCGGCGGCCCGCCGCCACGGGGCGGCGGGCCCGTCACACCGACGGGCCCGCCGCGGTACCGCGTCAGTTCTCCAGCATCTCCGTGACCAGGGCGGCGATCGGCGACCGCTCGGACCGGGTCAGGGTGACGTGCGCGAACAGGGGGTGGCCCTTGAGCTTCTCGATCACCGCGACCACACCGTCGTGGCGGCCCACGCGCAGGTTGTCGCGCTGGGCGATGTCGTGGGTGAGCACCACCCGCGAGTTCTGGCCGAGGCGGGAGAGCACGGTGAGCAGGACGTTGCGCTCCAGGGACTGGGCCTCGTCCACGATCACGAACGCGTCGTGCAGCGACCGGCCGCGGATGTGGGTGAGCGGGAGGACCTCCAGCATCCCCCGGTCCACGATCTCCTCGATGACCTCCTCGCTGGTCACCGCGGACAGGGTGTCGTGCACCGCCTGGCCCCACGGGGTCATCTTGTCGTTCTCGGTCCCGGGCAGGTAGCCCAGCTCCTGGCCGCCGACCGCGTACAGCGGCCGGAACACCATCACCTTGCGGTGCTGGCGGCGCTCCAGAACGGCCTCCAGACCGGCGCACAGCGCCAGCGCCGACTTGCCGGTGCCCGCGCGCCCGCCCAGGGAGACGATGCCCACGTCGGGGTCGGTGAGCAGGTCCAGGGCGACGCGCTGCTCGGCGCTGCGGCCGTGCAGACCGAACACGTCGCGGTCGCCGCGCACCAGCCTCACCGACTTGTCGGGCTGGACCCGGCCGAGCGCCTTGCCCCGCTCGGAGACCAGCACCAGTCCGGTGTGGCAGGGGAGGTCCCGGGCCGCCTCGATGTCGCTCTCGCCGCTGGTGAACAGCTCGCCGATCTGGTGCGCGGGCACGTCCAGCTCGGCCATGCCCGTCCAGCCGTGCTCGATGGCCAGTTCGGCCCGGTACTCGTCGGCGGCCAGCCCGATGGAGGACGCCTTGATCCGCATCGGAAGGTCCTTGCTCACCAGCACGACGTCCCCGCCCTCCTCCTGGAGGTTGCGGGCCACCGTGAGGATCCGGGTGTCGTTGTCGCCGAGCCGGAAGCCCGCCGGCAGGATCCGCGGATCGCTGTGGTTGAGTTCCACCCGCAGCGTGCCGCCGAGGTCGTTCACCGGTACCGGGACGTCCAGACGGCCGTGGGCGACCCGGAGGTCGTCCAGGCGGCGCAGCGCGTGACGAGCGAAGTACCCGAGCTCGGGGTGGTGACGCTTGCTCTCCAGTTCGGTGATCACCACCACGGGGATGACGACCTCGTGCTCGGCGAACCGGCTCAGGGCGGCCGGGTCGGCGAGCAGGACACTGGTGTCGAGCACGTAGACGCGTGCGTCCTGGCCTACCTCCGTACGGGGGTCGGGGGACTGGGTGTCACGGCGATCGGTCGAGGAACTAGCCACTCGTTCTCCCCTTGGGCACCGCTGGGGCGCCCTACTGTCACGGGATCATGGAGGACCGGGACCTGGCCCGCGAGGGCCGGGTCCGGCCCTCCTCGTTGACGTTCCGCGATGGCGGAGGAGATCAATGAGACGGGGCCTCCCGAACGGGTGGACGAACGCCACCCGCTACTTCCGACGCTACGCGTCCGTGCTCCCGTTTCCAAGGGACCTCTCCCTCCGCGCGGTGAACTCCGCGTTAAGGGGTCGGGTTCGGGGGGATCAGGATCCGTAGCGGCGGTTGCGCGCGCCGTACGAGCGCAGTGCACGCAGGAAGTCCACCCTGCGGAAGGCAGGCCAGTAGACCTCGCAGAAGTAGAACTCCGAGTGCACGCTCTGCCACAGCATGAAGCCGGACAGGCGCTGCTCCCCCGACGTGCGGATGAGCAGGTCGGGGTCGGGCTGACCGCGCGTGTAGAGATGCCGTGCGATGTCCTCGATGTCCAGGCGCTCGGCAAGCTCCTGGATACCGGTGCCCTTGGCCGCCTCCGCTTGGAGGAGGGACCGAACCGCATCAGCGATCTCACGTCTACCTCCATACCCGACGGCGACGTTGACAACCAGCCCGGGGTTACCGGATGTGGCCGTCTCCGCCTCCTTGAGAGCCTGGGCGGTGGACGCGGGCAGGATGTCGAGGGCCCCCACGGGGCGCGTGTTCCACCCCTCCTCGCGAAGCCGGGCGATGGTCTGCTCGATGATGCGCACCAGCGGGCCCAGCTCGGACTCGTCCCGGCTGAGGTTGTCGGTGGACAGCATCCAGAGTGTGACCACCTGCACGCCGACCTCGTCGCACCAGCGCAGCAGTTCGAAGATCTTGTTCGCGCCCGCCTGGTGGCCCTGCTCGGCCGCGCCGAGCCCGCTCACCTTGGCCCAGCGGCGGTTGCCGTCCATGGCGACACCGACGTGGCGGGGGATCTCCTGACTGGTCAGCCGACGCTCCAGGCGCCGCTCGTAGAGCCAGTACAGGGGGTCACGAAGCCCCATTGGCGAAACCTCTCAGAGCTGGATCTGGAACAGCACACCGCTGGAAAGGATGTGCCGACGGGGATTCCTCCAGCGTAGTTCGCCCGAAGGGGGCTACGTCACGGCCAGGGACTTGCGCACGTGCTTGCGCCCCTGGTGGATGCGGGACTTGACGGTGCCCAGGGCCAGGTTGAGCTCGGAGGCGATCTCGTTGTAGTCCATCTGGCACAGGTCGCGCAGGACCAGGGGGGCCACCAGGTTGGGGCGGTCCTTCTCCAGCTGGTCGAGGGCCTCCAGCAGGTCGATGCGGGAGCCGGCGATGACGCTGGTGGTGCGGGGGTCGCTCTGGTGGGGCATGCGCTCGGCCTCGGTGGGGAACTCCGCCGAGCGCCGCTTCATGGAGCGGTAGGTCTGCCGGGCGGAGTTGGACACCACGGTGTACAGCCACGTGGTGAACAGGGAGTCGCCCTTGAAGCTGTCGATCTTGCGCGCCACGCGCAGCAGCGCGTCCTGGCACGCCTCCTCGGCGTCCTGCCGGTAGGGCAGGAAGCGGGCGCAGCGGCGCAGCACCTCGGGCTGGATCCGCCGGAGCAGGTCGTCCAGGGCCATGGCGTCCCCGGCCTTGGCCCGGCGCGCGAGGTCCTCCAGCTCCTCGTCGACGTTGCTCGCCACCCGGCGCCGGGGCGCGGGGCTCTCCTCGTGGTCTGCGTGGTCACTACTGCGCATGTCTGGTCTCTCCCTGACTGACGGCAGACATCCGGCCGTCCGCTGCGGACGCGGGTGCGCCCTTGCGTTCGAGGGTCACACGTCACTGGGACGTCTACGGCCCCGGTCCGGATCCGCACTCGCGAAAAATCGTCGCCCTCGCCGCCGCGCACTGCGCGGAGCCCTTCGGGCCTCCTCCAGTGTCCACGGCCGGAGGGGATCGGCGCCACCCGGAGAGGGGATCATACCGGCGGGAGGCAATGTGAAGGTACAGATGGTGTATTAGTGGGCAACGACCGCGTGTTCACCCCTGACAGACCGAGGCGGAGATGAGCCAACCTGAGGCCTTCGGGCGCTACCGCGTCATCCGGCGCCTTGGGTCGGGTTCCTTCGCCACGGTCTGGTTGGCGCAGGACGACCTGCTGAACTACTCGGTGGCCATCAAGGTACTCGCCGAGAACTGGGCGCACCAGATGGACATCCAGCACCGCTTCCTGGAGGAGGCGCGCATCCTGCGCCAGACCGACTCCACCTGGCTGGTGGCGGTGCACGACGTGGACGTGCTCCCCGACGGCCGGCCCTACATGGTGATGACCTACGCCGACCAGGGCAGCGTCGCCGACCTCGTCCACCGGGGCACACTGCCCCTGGACGAGGCCCTGCGGCTGCTGACCGAGATCGGCCAGGGCATCACGGTGCTGCACAACCACGGCACGATCCACCGCGACATCAAGCCGTCGAACGTGCTGCTCCAGTCGTCGCCCGTGGGGCAGAGGGTGCTGGTGGCGGACCTGGGGTTCGCCAAGTCGATCGACGAGGCGTCGGGGTTCACCGCGGCGGCCGGGACCCCCGGCTACATGTCCCCCGAGCAGAGCATTCCCGGCGGCGACCTGGACGTCCGGTCGGACGTGTACTCGCTGGGCGCGGTGGCCTACGAGCTCATCACCGGCCGCCCGCCCTCGCGCCCGCCGGTGAAGGTCGCCCCTGGCCAGATCCGGCCAGGTCTGCCCCCCGCGCTCGACGAGCTCATCCTGTCGGCGCTTTCGGTGGACCGGGAAAGCCGTCCGGCGGACGCCAAAACCTTCACCGACCGGGTCAGAACCATCCGTATGGCGCCCGACCTGCCCAAGGCGGCCGTGCCGTGGTGGCAGCGGTTCCGCATGCCCTGGCGCCGGGCGGCGGCCCTGGCGGGGGCGCTGGTGCTGACGGGAGCCGGCCTCTCGGGGTCCCTGGGCAGGCCGGGGGTGTCCCTGACCACCGTGCACGACGCCGCGCAGGGGATCTACCTGGAGGTGCCGTCGGTGTGGGCCCACGAGATCCACACCGCACAGGAGGCCCTCCCCGCGGCGGCCGAGGCCGGGGCGGGACCGGGGCTGCTGGTGGCGACCGACGCCGAGGGCTGGGACTCCACCCGGGAGACGGCCTACGGTGTGTACGCGACCGTGGTGAGCGGCCCCGCCGACCTGAGCGGGATCGCCGGCGCCGAGCCGTGCGGAGACCCTCCCGAGGAGCGCCCGCTGGACACCGGCGCCTGGGAGGGCACGGTGTGGGACTGGCCCGAGTGCCACGGCAACGGATCGCTGAGCAGCGCCGCCGTGCACGAGCCGGGCGAGCCCACGACCGTGTACATGGAGATCCGCCAGCCGGGCTACCGGCCCGACCTGGTGGACCGGATCATCGCCGGTACGCACCTGGGTTAGGGCGTGTTTCTTGGACCTCCGCTTCGTCCCACCCGCCACCCACCACCGCCCTCAACGGACGCCTGCGGCGCGGTTCCCCCACGGGAACCCGCTTCCGCCACCTCCAGAACCCCGTGGACGCCCGAACCGACCCCCCACGGGCTGAGGGCCGGTTCAAAAAACAGTTCCCATGACCCTGGCGGCGGCACCCGTCAGGCCAGCAGCTGCTCCCGCAGGTCCTCGGGCGAGGTGACCGGGAGCTTGCACACGAAGCCCTCGCACACGTAGGCGGTCGGTCGCCCGCCCACCGGCGCGCGGTCGCGCAGCAGCGGCACCCCGCCGTCGTCGCGGCCGTCGCCGCGCGAGAGCACGGTGCCCAGCGGCGCCCAGACCAGCGCGGCGCGCACCAGCTCCGCGGTCCCGGGGTCGTCGGGGTCGCCCACCACCGCGACGGCGCGCGGCCCGGTCAGGAGGGCCTCGCCGGTGGCCAGACCCCATCCGGCGAACCGGGCGGCCTTCTCCGCCAGCACCGCCACCGGGGACAGCGCCTCCTCGGCGGCCGTGCGGTGGCGCTCGGAGCCGGTCAGCGCGGCGTAGGTGAGCAGCGCGGACGCAGCCGCTGACCGGCCGGACGGCGTGACGTTGTCGGTGGGGTCCTGGGGGCGGTTGAAGAGGCGCTCGGCGTCGTCGGCGGTGTCGTAGAACCCGCCGGAGCCGTCGCCGAAGCGCTCCAGGACGGTGTCCAGCAGGTGCCCGGCCTCGTGCGCGTAGCGCGCCTCCCCGGTCACGCCGTGCAGGGCGAGCAGCCCCTCGGCGACGTCGGCGTAGTCCTCCAGCACCCCGGCGCTGGTGCCCGCGCGCCCGTCCCTGGAGGTGCGGACCAGGCGCCCGTCCCGCAGGTGCACGCGCAGCAGCAGGTCCGCGGTCCCACGGGCGGCCTCCACCAGGTCGGGCCGCTCCAGCAGCACCCCGGCCTCGGCCAGCGCGGCGACCGCCAGGCCGTTCCAGGCTGCCACCACCTTGTCGTCGCGCGCGGGGGCGACCCGCTCGGCGCGGGCCGCCAGCAGGGCCTCGCGGACCCGCTGGTAGCGCCAGGCGTCGGCGGGCGGGACGGGCAGTTGGAGCACGGAGGCGCCGCGCTCGAAGGTGCCCTCCTCGGTCACGCCGAACACCTCGGCGGCGAAGGCGGCGTCCTCCTCGCCCAGGACCTCCCTCAGCTGCGCGGGCGTCCACACGTAGTAGGTGCCCTCCTCGCCCTCGCTGTCGGCGTCCAGCGCGGAGGCGAACCCGCCCTCGGGCGTGCGCAGGTCGCGCAGCATCCAGTCGGCGGTCTCCCCGGCGATCCGGCGCAGCAGGGCGTGGGTGGCGGCGTCGGAGACCCCCGGCCCCGAGGGGCGGCGGCCCATCCGGGCGTAGGCGCGCAGCAGCAGGGCGTTGTCGTAGAGCATCTTCTCGAAGTGCGGCACGGTCCACTCGCGGTCCACCGAGTAACGGGCGAAACCGCCGCCGAGCTGGTCGTACATGCCGCCCTGCGCCATGGCGAGGGCGGTGCCGCTGGCCATGAGCCAGGCGGGCGTGGACTCGTCCGCGCTCCGCAGGGGCCGGGTGCGCTCGTCCTGCGCGGTGAGGAAGGAGAGCAGCATCGACGGCGGGAACTTGGGCGCGGTGCCGAAACCGCCGTGGGCGCTGTCGTAGTCGCGCACCAGCGCGCGGACGGCCAGGTCGAGCCGGTCCGCGGAGGGCGGCGGCGCGGCGGCCAGGGTGCGCGGGCCGCTGAGCGCCTCCACCACGCGCGCGCCCTGGCCGACCAGCTCGGAGCGCTGGTCCCGCCAGGCGTCGGCCACGCCCCGCAGCAGGCGCTGGAAGTGCTCGCGCGGGAAGTAGGTGCCGCAGTAGAACGGGGCGCCGTCGGGGGTGGCGAACGCGGTCATGGGCCAGCCTCCCTGGCCGGTCATGGCCTGGGTCGCCTCCATGTAGACGGCGTCGACGTCGGGGCGCTCCTCGCGGTCCACCTTGACGTTGACGAAGAGGCTGTTCATCAGGGCCGCGGTCGTCTCGTCCTCGAAGGACTCGTGGGCCATCACGTGGCACCAGTGGCAGGCGGCGTAACCGACGGAGACGAGGAGGGGCACGTCGCGCCGACGCGCCTCGGCCAGGGCCTCCTCACCCCAGGGCCACCACTCCACGGGGTTGTCGGCGTGCTGCAACAGGTAGGGGCTGGTCGCGTCGCTCAGGCGGTTGGACATGCCCCCACTGTGCCACCCGCGGCCGCGGGGCGTCGCGCACCCGCCGGAGCGGGGTCCGCGGCACGGAGGCCGACGGGGCGTCCGTGGCCTCCGCCACCCGGGGCGGTGGGATGCCGCGCACCCGCCGGAGCGGGACGCGTGCCACCGCCCGGGAGGAGGTCGCGCGCCCGACCGGCGGACGCGGGAGCGCCCCGAGGCGTCCGGTCCGAACGGTGGGCCCGGACACGCCTTCCCGCTGGGGCAGGGCGGGGGCGTCTCCTCAGGTCCGCGGAGCGGTGTCCTCGGCGGGGACCTGCGCCGCGTCGGCCGACCCGCCGTCGTCGGAGGCCGCGGTCCTCGCGCCGAAGTCGTCGTCCTTGGGCAGGGCGCGGAGCTTGCCCATGAGACTGCGCATGAGGAAGTACAGTCCGACGCCGATGACGAAGATGACGAGGAAGCCGAGCACGCCGGGGGTCACGGTGTCCCTGTCGAGCTGGAAGTCGCCCGCCAGCACCGTCGCGGACGTGAGAAGGGTGTTCATACCACTCATACTCTCACTGCTTCTCGGACACCCGCGAAGAGGTCCTTCTCCGGGACCTCGGTGTCCACCAGCGAGCGCACCAGGTGGTAGTCCTCACTCGGCCAGGCCTCCGCGACGACCTCGTTGGGCACGGCGAACCAGAACCCGTTGGGGTCCACCTGGGTGGCGTGCGCCTTGAGCGCCTCGTCGGCGACGTCGAAGTACTCGCTGCAGTGCACGCGCGTGGTGATCTCCCAGCGGGGGCGGTCGCGGTCCGCGATCCGCTTCATCCACTCCTCGAAGGGGTTCTCCAGGCCGCGCGCGGCCAGCACGTCGGCCAGGGCCTCGAACCGCTCGGGCGGGAAGGAGACGAAGTAGTACAGCTTGAGCGGCTGCCAGGGGTCGCCCGCGTCCGGGTAGGCGTCGGGGTCGCCCGCGGTGTCGAAGGCGTGCATCGACACCTTGTGGGTCATGATGTGGTCGGGGTGCGGGTAACCGCCGTTCTCGTCGTAGGTGAGGATGACGTGCGGCCGGAACCTGCGGATGGACTCCACGAGGGGCGCGGCGCCCTCCTCCACCGGGAGGGTGGCGAAACAGCCCTCGGGCAGGGGCGGCAGCGGGTCGCCCTCGGGCAGGCCGGAGTCGACGAAACCGGCGAACTCCTGCTGGACGCCGAGGATCTCCCTGGCCCGCTCCATCTCCTCTCGGCGCACCTGTGCGATGTTCTCGCGGATGTCGGGACGCTCCATCGCGGGGTTGAGGATGTCGCCGCGCTCGCCACCGGTCATGGTGACAACGAGCACGTCGACGCCCTCCTCCACGTAGCGGGCCATGGTGGCCGCGCCCTTGCTGGACTCGTCATCGGGGTGGGCATGAACGGCCATGAGCCGCAGGCGCTCGGACAACGAAGGGTCTCCTTGACTCGGTGGACGGACGCGGGGGCGCGGCCGTCCGGCTCCCCCGGTACACAGGCTCGGACGACTTCCGCGCGGGGCGCGTGGGGAGGCTGTCAGGTCGGGGATATCTTAGACAACACCGTCCCCTTGTTCGGAGATTCCCGATGCAGCCGACCCCGGAGGAAGACGCCGTGAAGAGCGCCGAAGCCACGGCCGACACAGCGGCCGACTCCTCGGCCAGTACCGCTCCCGCGCTGCGCAAGCGCCACGGGAACGGACCGGTCTTCTTCGTCATCGCCACCCTCTTCGCGGTGACGTGCGCGGTCGGCTGGGGCTACTCCGTGATGAACTTCAGCGGTCTGGGCGGCGGCGTGTACCACCAGGTCATCACCTTCTCGGCGCCCACGCCCGAGGAGGCCACCATCAGTTACGAGGTGAACAGCAGGAGCGGCGCCGAGTGCCTGATCGTGGCGCTGGACGAACAGCTCGTCGAGGTGGGCCAGACGCGTTCCGAGGCCGAGGCCGGGAACCGGATGGTCACCACGACCGTTGAGACGGTTCGTCAGGCCGCCACGGTAGAAGTGGCCTCGTGCAGGGAACAAGGTTCGCAGGACTGATCCACCGAGCCCCTTAGCCCGGCTCCGGAGGCACCGCCGAACCGCGGGAACCCGTGTGTCACGACGCACGGTGATATTCTCGTAAGTTCAGCTCTGGCCGCCTGGTGGCCTTTGCTACTAGTACACAAGGAGTTCCCGTGACCCAGACCCGCGATGACAACGTCACCTGGCTCACCCAGGAGGCGTACGACCGGCTCAAGTCCGAGCTGGACCACCTGTCGGGGAGTGGGCGCATCGAGATCGCGGAGAAGATCGAGGCGGCCCGGGAAGAGGGCGACCTCAAGGAGAACGGCGGCTACCACGCCGCCAAGGAGGAGCAGGGCAAGATGGAGGCCCGCATCCTCCAGCTCACCGAGATCCTGCGCACCGCGCGGGTCGGCGAGGCGCCCCACACCGAGGGCGTGGTCGGCCCCGGCATGACCGTCACCGTCAAGTTCGACGGGGACGACGACGAGGTCACCTTCCTGCTCGCCTCCCGCGAGGAGAGCGGCTCCCCCATCGACGTGTACTCGCCCAGGTCACCGCTGGGCTCCGCCATCAACGGCAAGCGCGTGGGGGAGAACGTCAGCTACACGCTGCCCAACGGCAAGAGCCTGGGCGTCGAGATCATCGACGCCGTGCCCTACACCGGCATGTAGCGGCGGTTCGGCGATCACGGGGGCGGTGTCCTACCGCCCCCGCCGCACACGCGAAGGGGCGCCCCCGGCCGGGGGCGCCCCTTCGCGTGTGCGGCGGGGGATCCTCCGGAGGGTTCCCCGCGTCGTAGTCTCGAAGCACACTCCCGCGGCGGCTTCCCCGGCCGCCGGTCCGACCAACCGAGGGATTCCCTGCCGACATGTCCTCGCCCCACTGGAACCCCCAGGAACCCCGTCCCGGCGCTTACCCGCCCCCGAACGGGGGGTGGGGTCCCGGCGGCCCCGTGCCCGGCCAGGGCGCGCCCCCTCCAGGCGCCGGATGGGGCCTGCCGGGGCAGGGCCTGCCCGTTCAGGGCCTGCCGGGGCAGGGCGCGTTCCCGGGTCCGGTGCCGGGCCCGTTCCCGGCGCCGGAGATGGCCACGTTCGGCCGCCGCCTGGCCGCCCGCGCCATCGACTACGTCCTCGTGGTGATCGCCGCGGTCGCGTTCTTCATCCTGATGGCCTTCGTGACGGTGATCCTGACCGGCAGCGACCAGACCACCGACGCCGAGGGCACCCTGTGGGCGCTGCTGTTCGTGTTCGGGTGGGGTCTGCTGCTGTTCTTCTACGACTGGCTGTACCTGGTCACCTGGGGGCGCACGCTCGGCAAGATGATGGTGGGAATCAAGGTGGTCGACGCCGCCGACGGCGGCGGGCTCGGCCAGGGGCAGGCGATGGGCCGCTCCGCGTTCTTCGGCTTCCCGCAGTCCCTGCCGGTCGTGGGCCACATCTTCACGCTGGCCGAGTCCATGGCGGCGCTCGGCGGCGAGAAGCGGGCCCTGCACGACCGGGTCGCCGGAACCGTGGTCATCCGCACCTGAGACGCCCGCCGCCGGGTGCGCCGCAGGGTTGTCCACAGGCGGGAACTCCCCCTGTCGGCGCGGGCCAGCCGGGGCCTAGCGTGGTAAAGGGGGGTCCCCACCCCGTCCGCTCCGTGCTGCCCGCACACCGCCGACGCGCCGTCCCACGGCTCCGCGCCGGCCCGGAGCACGCGCCCGCCTCACGGCTCCGCACAGGCCGGGGCGCCCGCCCCGCCGTCGGCGAACACGGCCGGGACGTAGTCGCCCTCCCCGATCCGGTACCAGGCGCGACTCGTCCCGAACGTCCCCGCCATCGCGTCGCCGACGGCCTGACAGGCCACGTCGACGTTGGCGCTGTGCGCGGCCAGGCCCACCGGCTCGTACTCCAGCCCCGGACCCCCGCGCACGACCACGGGGTGCCGCTGGTCGGCCGCGGTGATCAGCGCGCGCCTGCGGTACTCGCCGGTCCACAGGTAGTCGACCCGCACCCACCCGTTGGTGGGCAGCTCCAGCCCCTGCCGGAACGCGCCGTCGGCCAGGTCGATGCCCGCCGGGTTGCGCACCCGCCGCCCGAACCCGTCGAGACCGCCGTTGTGCCCCAGCGTGTAGGCCGCCTGCGCCTGCGGGCGCCCCCGCTCCAGGTCGGGCCAGGTCTCGCGTTCGGCGTTCCAGTGGTCGTCCCTGGTGTTCCAGGGCCCCACGTCCCACACCGGCAGGTAGGCGCAGCGCGACCGGTGGTCCTCGGTGTCGCCCCGCCCCTCGGGGCCCAGGGCGCCGGTGGTGCACACCCGCACGGTGTACTCGCCGCCGCCCCGGACCGCCAGGCCCCGGCGCGAGGGCAGGGCGGCGAAGTGGTCGTTCTCGCGGATCCGGTGGCCGTTGGCGGTGGTGTTGCCGACCAGGCCGATACGGGTGGCGAAGAGGGTGGCTGAGAACGGCTCGGCGCGGTCTTCGTGGTCGCCGGAGTCGTCGGGACCCGAGGGGTCGGTGGGGGGTTCGGGGCCTCCCGGTGCGGAGGGGCCGGGGGGAGCGCCGGAGCTTCCCGGTTCCACCGGTTCCGAGGGGCCAGTGGGGGCGGCCGGAGCAGTCGGCGCGGTCGCGTTGCCGCCCTGCCCGTCGTCGGGCTCCCCGGTACCGCCCTCCTGGGGCGGCTCCCCGTCCTCCTCCAGCGGGCGGATCCGCAGGCCCGTGAGGCCGGTCCCCTCCCCGCTGACCCGCACCCGCAGCTGCACGCGCGCGACCTCGTGCGGCAGCGTCACCCGCCCGTCCCCGACGGGGTGCCACTCGGTCCACGCCCCGTCGGCCCGACCGCCGCGCAGCTCGGTGTCCACCTCCCCGGGGTCGCCCTCCGTTCGCACCCGCACGTCCACGGTGTCAGCCGGGGCCTCCAGCGGCTGCGGCGGGAAGACCGCCAGGCCGCCGTGCCGGGGCTCCGGCTCCCACCGGGCCACGATCCCGTCCGCGTAGCCCGCGTCGCCGTCCAGGCGCAGCGCTCCGGACTCCAGGACCAGGCCGATCCGGTCGGCGGAGCCCGGTTCCTGGCGCAGCCAGCCCTCCTCCGCGAACGCCGGGGCCGGGGGCAGGGGCGCGAGGAGCACGAGGGCGGCCAGGGACGCCAGGGTCTTCGCGGTGCTTCTGGCGCGCTCGCGCCTCGTGTGGGACATTTCCGCCCTGCCAAACACGTGGAGTTACCGAGATGGACACTCCCAGTAAGCAATCCGTCGCGAAAGCACTCAAGCAGCTCGTGTCGGGTGTCGGTCTCATAGCGGTAAAAGTCCGACTCGGGAACACGGTGGAGCCTGTGCCGGGACCGGGCGCGGCCCGGCTCCCGGTGGCGGCGGACACGGCCCCTGCTCCCCCGCACCGGCCGCACGGCCGGTGCGGGGGAGCAGGCGTTCTAGGCGAAGGCCAGCAGGCAGGCGGTGAACCCGTGCACGTGGTTGACCCCGCCGACCGGGCCGATCTCGCCCGCGGCGAAGAACCCGGCGACGGCGTCGACGCCGAGGACGCGGTGGACGGCCAGGACGTCGTGGTCGGACTGCGGGAAGAGGGAGGATCCGCGGCCGTTGCAGGAGAAGAGCAGACCGGCGCCGACGGGGTGCTCGGCGCCGAAGTCGCTGAGGCGGCGGGCCAGGTCCTCGTCCGCGGTACCGGCGTCGCGGACCTGGAAGCGGACGGTCTGGCCGACCTCGACCATGTCGTCGACGGTGAGGGCGCCCAGTTCGGGGTCGGCTCCGGCCAGGGTGCGGATGAGGAAGTCGCCCTGCTCGTGGCGGTCCACGTACTCGTCCATGGCGATGCCGATGTGCAGGCCGTGCTCGGCGAGTTCACGGTCCTCCTCGGAGAGGGACTCGACCAGCTCCTCCAGCTTCTCGTAGGCGTTGGTGCCCGCGAGTTCGAGCAGGAGGTTGCCCTCGGCCTTGGTGACGGTCATGGGCGAGCCGATGGGGCGGCAGCCCTGGCTCACGACGGTGCCGAGGACGTTCTCGCCGCCGACGAGGACGCCGATGGCGCCGTGCTCGGCCACCTCGCCGTCGCAGAAGAGCCGCACCGACTCCTCGCCGCGCATGCCGTCGGCCATGCCGCCGACGAGGGGCAGGCCGCCGAGGGCCTCGGTGGACTCGCGGACGAAGGCCTGGGTGGGGAACTCGTAGGGATTGGTGAGCAGGATGGCCACGCTGTCGCGGGGGCCGGGCTCCTGCATGCCGATGACGGCCAGGTGGTCGTCCTCGACCACGGTGTCCAGCCGGAACGGGGTGATCTCCACGCCGGGCAGACCGGCGCACCACACGCTGACCGAGCCCTGGCCCTCGACGCTGCGGCCGCCGCCGATGACCCCGGTGGAACTGCACCCGAGGGTGGCCGCGTCACCCGCCAACTCCATGACGCGCTTGCCCGCGAGGGTGACCTCCTCGGGGTCGGCGCCGCAGACGAAGAAGCACACCAGGTCGGTAGGGCCGTCCACCTGTTCCAGGGCGCTCAGTACGGCGCGCTCGGCCGCGTTCACGAGGTCCGCCCCCGTCGTCAGTGCATCGCCGAACCGTGCCACCAGCTGCCACCCCCGGTTTCGCCGGCCGTCGCGGCCGGACGCAGGACTCCACCGTCACGTCCCATTCTTCCACCTCGGCGTCGAACAGGAGGTTTTCCGGTGAACGGACACGGACTCCGGCAGCGGTGCGGCGTGCGGGCAGCACGGTGCGGCCGGAGCCCCTGGGCCCCCTTGTATCCAGGAAACAGCACGCCAATCCCGGAAACCAGACGCTCCTTGACGGCTGTGGATAAGTTCGTGGGGTGAGCACCCTCCCCGAACCCCCCTCCCCCACCCCGCCCCCGCTACCGCGCACCCGCGCGGACCTGCGCGAATCCGGGCACGTCCACCGGCCGGTCGCCGCCGAGGTGCGGGAGAACCTGCTGCGGCGGATGGGCTCGGGACAACCCCGCTTCCCCGGGGTGCACGGGTTCGACACCACCGTGCTGCCGCAGGTGGAGCGGGCCCTGCTGGCCGGACACGACATCGTCCTGCTGGGCGAGCGCGGCCAGGGCAAGACCCGGCTGATCCGGACCCTGGCGACCCTGCTGGACGAGTGGTCCCCGGCGGTGGCCGGGTGCCCGGTCAACGACCACCCCTACGCGCCGGTCTGCCCGGCCTGCGTGCGCCGTTCGGCGCGGGAGGGCGACGGGCTGCCGGTCGTGTGGCGGCACCGCTCGGAGCGCTACGGCGAGAAGCTGGGCACGCCCGACACCGGCGTGGGCGAGCTGGTCGGCGACGTGGACCCGGCGCGCCTGGCGCAGGGGCGCTCCCTGGGCGATCCCGAGACCATCCACTACGGCCTGGTGCCGCGGGCCAACCGGGGCGTGTTCTGCGTCAACGAGCTGCCCGACCTGCCCGCGCGGGCCCAGGTGGCGCTGTTCAACGTGCTGGAGGAGCGCGACATCCAGGTGCGCGGCTACAACCTGCGGCTGCCGCTGGACCTGCTGCTGGTGGCGAGCGCGAACCCGGAGGACTACACGAGCCGGGGGCGCATCGTCACCCCGCTCAAGGACCGCTTCGGCGCGCAGGTGCGCACCCACTACCCGCTGACCCTGGCCGACGAACTGGCGCTCGTCCGCCAGGAGGCGGCCCTGCCCGAGGGCACGACGGTGCCCTCGCACCTGCTGGAGGCCGTGGCCCGCTTCACCCGACTGGTGCGCGCCTCCAAGAAGGTGGACGCCCGTTCCGGGGTGTCGGTGCGCTTCTCGGTGTCCGCGGCCGAGACGGTGGCGGCGTCGGCGCTGCGCCGGGCGGCCCTGAGCGGCGAGGAGGTCCCGGTGGCCCGGGTGTGCGACCTGCCCGCCGCGGTGGAGCCGCTGCTCGGCAAGGTCGAGTTCGAGATGGGCTGCGAGGGCCGCGAGGCGGAGATCCTGCACGCGCTGCTGCGCCGGGCGGTGGCGGAGGTGTTCCGCGAACGACTGGGGACGGCGGACCTGTCCGAGCTCGCCGACCGCTTCTCGGGCGGTGGCACGGTGGAGACCGGCGACCTGGTGGGCGCCGCCGAGCTGCTGCGGCGGGTGGGCGCGGTGCCGGGGCTCGCGACGATGATCGGGCACGCGGCGCCCGAGGACGAGGACGGCCCGCCGACCCCGGGGCTGGCCGCCGCGGTGGTGGAGTTCGCGCTGGAGGGCCTGTACCTGGAGCGCCGCCTGTCCAAGGACGAGCTTCCCGACGGAGGGGTCTACCGCTTCTAGGCCGTTTCCAGGCGGTGTTTTTCTGAACCTCCGCTCCGCTTCGGTCCGTCCTCGGCCCCCCCGGAGGGCGGGGACCTCGCCGACCCCCAGCGGCACAGGAGGACGTTTTCGGGCACGGCCGTGCGTCGGGGCCCGCTCGGACACGGCCGTTCGGTGGTCGGCTCGCCCGGCACAGGACTGCCGGTCCCCGGATCGGGAAGGTAGCCGGTGCGCGTGCGCGGGACGAGCGGTGCGCGTGCGCGGGACGAGAGGGAGGCGGACGCCTGTGAGGTTTCGGTACCGGGAGTACATGGGCGGCCCCGATCCGCTGGCCGAACCCGACCCTCCGCCCGAGGAGGCCGTGGCGGCGGCGCGCGAGCTGCTGGTACTGGTCTCCTCGGCCCTGGAGGCGGCGGGTTCCACGACCGACCCGGGAGACCCGGGAACGGGTTCCGCGACCGGCGAGGACCCGGGGGTGCTGGCCGAGGAGGACCGGCGGCGGCTGTCCGCCCTGGAGGACGTCCTGTCCCGGTACGCCGACGGCGACCGCGCGGCCCTCGGCGCGGCGGACGCCGTCACCCTGGGCCGTCTGCCGGGCCTGCTGGGCCGAGAAGCCGGTCGAATCCTGGCCCGCCTGGACGGGGCCGACCACGGCCTGAGCCCGCGCGAGCTGCGCCGCCTGGGCGAGGTGGCGCTGCGCGAGGCCGAGACCTCCCGGCGCGGGCGCGGCGGCCTCGGCGGAGCACACCGGGGCGGCACCGCGCCCGGCGGGGAGCCCACGGGCCTTTCCCTGCCCCGCGACGTGGACGGCGACCGGCCGCTGGACGCGGTCGCGACCGTGCGCGAGGCGGCCCTGCGCCGGGCCCGCCCCGGAGAGCGCGGTGTGGCGCTGCGGGCCGAGGACGTGCGGGTGGCCGGGGCGGAGCCGTCGGAGGCCGCGGCCGTGTCCCTGCTGGTGGACCTGTCCCACTCGATGGTGACCCGGTCCCTGCACGAGGCCGCCACCCGGACAGCGCTGGCCCTGCACACCCTGGTGTCCACGCGCCGCCCGCAGGACCGGCTGCACCTGGTCGGCTTCGGTGAGCGGGCGCGGGAGCTGACCCCCGCCTCACTGGTCGCGCACGACTGGCGCCGCGTCCCCGGAACGAACCTGCACCACGCGCTGCGGCTGGCCCGCGCCCACCTGCGGCGCCACGGCGGCCTGCGCCCGCAGGTGCTGGTGGTCACCGACGGCGAGCCCACCGCGCACCTGGGCGAGGACGGCGACGCCCGGTTCTCCTGGCCTCCGGCCCCACGCACGGTGGAGCTGACCTTCGCCGAGCTGGACGCCGTCCTGCGCGAGGGCGCCGAGGTGACCTTCTTCCTGCTGGCGGACGACCCGCGGCTGCGCGCCTTCCAGGAGCTGGTGGAGCGGCGGCGCGGGACGCGGGTGGTGCACGCCGGTGCCGAGGAGCTGGGGCCGCTGGTGATGGACCGCTACCTGCGCTGAGCCGGGCGGACCGCCGACCAACGGCCCCGGCGGGCAGCGGACCAACGACCCAAGAGGTCGGCGGCTCGGCGAATCAGCGTTCGAAGATGCTGACGTCGGAGGCCAGCACGAGCAGTTCCTCGGGGGCGCTTCCGCCGGAGTAGAGCAGCTGGTGCCGGTTGGCGGGCATGACCGTCTCGGTGAACCGCAGCGGGCGCATGCCCTCGTAGACCACCCGCTCCTGCACCAGCAGCGGGATGCCCGGCCCCAGTCCGAAGGAGTCCGCCTCGTCCTGGGAGGGCATCCGGGCGCCGACGATGTCCCAGTTCCACTCCTCCCGGTACCCCAGCGTCCGCAGGACGGCGGTGACGCCCTCCTCCAGGCGTTCGGGGGACATGAGCGGGGTGTTGCTGGCGATGCCGTACGGGAAGTAGGTGACCTGGGACTGCCACAGGCCGCCGTCGACGAACCGGTCGGAGGCGCGGATGACCACCAGGTCCCCACGCGTACCGCCCCCGGGCCCCTCGCCGCGCAGCCGCTTGGCCACCTTGGGGCGCATGGTGTCCAGGCTGACCTTGATCTTCTCTTGGACCTGGTCGTATCCGGCCTCGCGCAGGTGGGGCTGGTATCCCGCCTCGAAGCGCTCGGAGTCGCCGCCTCCCGTGACGGGGGCGGCCAGGTGGACGATGGGCCGGTGGTCGGCGACGAAGGCCCCGCGTCCGGGCCGGATGGCGACGCGCCCCTCGTCCTGGAGGATGCGCATGCCCAGGCGGGCGGTGGCGCGGGAGACGTCGAGCTGCTCGGCGAGCTCCTCCTCCCCCGGCAGCCGCTCACCCGGCTTGTAGTCGCCCCTGGCCAGCGCCTCGCGCAGGTGGTCGGCGACGACCGTCTTCCTCGACGTGCTCATGCGTGTGCTCAGTCCCGGTGGTAGGCGTTCATGTTGCCGTGTTCGTACTGGTATCGGATGCTGTGGCCCGCGTAGACGGTGTGCACGAGCCGGATGGGGCGTTCCTCGGACAGGTCGGTCCGGTGGACGGTCAGCACCGGGACCCCGGGCGGGAGTTCGAGCTGGCCCGCCTCCTGCGGGCTGGGCATGCGCGTCTCCAGCTCGTCGACGAACCCGGCCTGGCGCTGTCCGTACTCGGCCAGCACCGACAGGGCGCTCTCCACGTCCTCGGGCAGCATGAGCGGGGTGCCCTCGACGAGGTCCATGGGGTAGTAGGCGGTGCTGACGGAGGCCGAGACCTCTCCGGAGAACCGGTACATCCGGCGGACGACCGTCATGTCGCCCTCGGGGACGCGCAGGCGGCTGGCGATGTCGGGGGTGGCGCTGAGGAGCTGGAGCTCCTCCAGGACCTGTCCGGTCATGCCGGACTCGTTGAGGCCCTCGGGGCCGCCGCGGTTGGCGTGGAAGGTCTCGGGGACCACGTCCTGGACGTAGTGCCCGCGTCCGGGACGGCTGACGATCAGTCCCTGGTTGCGCAGCATTCCCAGGGCCAGCCGGATCGTGTTGCGGGACGCCTCGAAGCGCTCCTCCAACTGCTTCTCCGACGGCAGCTGTGCTCCCCTGGGCAGGGAGCCCTCCTGGATCTCGCGCCGCAGGGTCCGGGCGATCTGTCGATATCTGCTTTCGGCCCGCATATATCAATCCTCGCCTGGGTATGAGACCAACAACCTAGCTTGTACCAACAAGATAATCGGGTCACCAGGAAATCAGGTCCACCCGGTCAGCATGGGCCCATCTTAAGTGAAGGCCACCCTAAGTACACGACGGCGCCGGAAGGACGCGCCCGAGAACGAGAACCGCCGGTCCCCCGCCCCTTCGCTCCAGGCGCCTGACCCCCGCGCCACCGCAAAGGAAACACCACGGTGATACACCGCTCGGCGTCCCCCCTCTCCGGAGGAGGGCACGCAGGACACAGATAGGCACTTCCCCCGAGGAGAACACCATGATCCCCATCGTTATCGCCCTCGTCGGAGTCGTACTCCTGGGCCTGGCCGCGGGGTTCTTCCTCGCCGTCTCCATCGGCATCCGCCGACAGGACCGCCGGGGCACCTACCGCTCCCTGCGCGAGGACGGCGAAGGCACCTCCCTCTCCCGCACCGGGAGCCTCGTGGTGGGGCTGCGCTTCCGCGACGGGGAGCAGCCTGCCGCCCCCTCCGCCGACCACACGCCCACCGCGGTCTGAGCCGGAAACGCCGGGACGAACGCCGCGGCGACGGAGCCGCGGCGCGGACGGGCCCGGCGGCGCCACCCGCTCCCGAGAGCCCCTAACCCTCCCTCCCCCGACCGGGGAGCCGAGGCGGCCCGGGGCCGCCGGCGCGGACCGGCGCGAGCCGATCCGCGCGACGCCCCGCCTAGCCCTCCAGGGCTTGGAGCAGGTCCGCCACCAGGTCGTCGGCGGACTCGATGCCCACGGAGATCCGCACCAGGTCGGCCGGAACCTCCAGCGGGGAGCCCGCGGTGGACGCGTGCGTCATCCGCCCCGGGTGCTCGATCAGGGACTCCACCCCGCCCAGGGACTCGCCCAGGGTGAAGACCTCGGTGCGCTCGCACAGGGCGAGCGCCGCCTTCTCACCGTCGCGCAGGGCGAAGGAGACCATGCCGCCGAAGGCCCTCATCTGCCGTTCGGCGGTCTTGTGCCCCGGGTGTGCGTCCAACCCGGGGTAGAACACCCGGCGGACCGCGGGGTGTCCCTCCAGGGCCGCCACGACCTTCTCGGCGTTGGCGCTGTGCCGGTCCATGCGCACGCCCAGGGTCTTGATCCCGCGCAGGGTCAGCCAGGAGTCGAACGGCCCCGGGATCGCGCCCATGGTGTTCTGGTGGAAGGCCAGCCGCTCGCCCAGTTCGGCGTCGGAGACCACCAGCGCTCCCCCGACCACGTCGGAGTGCCCGCCCAGGTACTTGGTGGTGGAGTGCACGACCACGTCCGCGCCCAGTGTCAGCGGCTGCTGGAGGTAGGACGAGGCGAAGGTGTTGTCGACCACGTGCAGGGCGCCGGCGTCGTGCGCGATCTGCGCGACGGCCTCGATGTCGGTGATGTTGAGCAGGGGGTTGGTGGGCGTCTCGGTCCACACCACCCTGGTGTTGGGCCGCACGGCCGCGCGCACGGCCTCGGGGTCGGACTGGTCGACCGCGTCCCACTGCACGCCCCAGCGCTCGACCACCTTGGAGACCAGGCGGAAGGTGCCGCCGTAGGCGTCGCCGGGGATGATCAGGTGGTCGCCGGGCGAGAGGACCGTGCGCAGCAGGGTGTCCTCGGCGGCCATGCCGGAGGCGAAGGCCAGGCCGCGCACGCCGGACTCCAGGGCGGCCAGGCACTCCTCCAGGGCGGCGCGCGTGGGGTTGCCGGTGCGCGAGTACTCGTAGCCCTGGCGCAGGCCGCCCACGCCGTCCTGGGCGTAGGTGCTCGTCTGGTAGATCGGCACCACCACGGACCCGGTCCCGGCGTCCGGCTCCTGCCCCGCGTGGATGGCCAGCGTTTCAAACCCGTCGAACTTCATGGGGCCACCTTAGTGCCCGCTGACCTCACCGATCGTGTTTTCCACAGGCCGGTTCCGGTGGGTGCGGGCGCGTCCGGGGGCCGTCCACAGGCGCGGACCGGGACTGGCGCCCGGGGTCCCTCCCGCGGTTTCCTGGACGACGGAACACGACCTAGGCGGGCGGGAAGCGGGTGGAGGACCCGGGCCGGGGCGGCTCGGCGGGCACCTCCGGTGGCAGTCCGGTGACGGGGGTGGGCACCCGGGTGGGGGTACCGGTCTCGCGCAGCGGCGGGTCCCAGCCCAGTTCGGTGTCGTGGGTGCGCACGACCTTCCCGGGCACGCCGGCGATGACGGCGTGGTCGGGATAGGTGCCCGGCCGGACCACGGTGCCCGCGGCCACGACCGAGTTGCGGCCCAGGTGCACGCCGGGCAGGATCACGGCGTTCGCGCCGATCCAGGTGCCGTCGCCGATGCTGACGGGGTCGTCCACCGGCCACTGGAGGCCCACCGGGATCTCGGTGTTGCCGTAGGCGTGGTTCTGGTCGGTGATGTAGACGTAGGGGCCGGTGTACACGTGGTCGCCGATGTCCACGGACCTGTGGGCGACGATGTGCGAGCCGCGCCCGATGGCGCAGCCCGAGCCGATCCGCACGACCGTCCCGGGGCCCAGGTCGTAGTCGGGGCCCATCCCGGCGGCGAGGGTCATGTCCCCGCCCAGGACGGTGTGCACGCCGATCTCGATCCAGGGCTCGCCGTAGAGGGTGGCCGTGGGGAAGGCGATCGCCGAGCCCGTGCCGAAGCGCGCGAATCTGCGGGCCGCCCTGGAGTCGGCGCGGATTTCGGCCTTGGTACGGGCGTACGACCAGACGGAGCGGAGAATCCAGGACAACAGCCGCGACACGCGTGCCCCCATTTATTACCTATCAGTAACTGTCGCGAACATTAGCAGTGTCCGAGTATGCGGTGACATGTCCGGTCGGTACACGGCGGGGCCCGGATCGCGCTCGGTTCGAGCGCGGTCCGGGCCCCGTCGCGGCTTCACGGGGGTTCCCGCGGACGGGATCAGCCCGACAGGTGGGCCAGCAGGTCCTGGCGGGTGAGGATTCCCACCGGCTTGCCGTCGCGCAGCACCACCAGGGCGCCGGACCCGCGCAGCAGGCGGACGCAGTCGCTCACGGGGGTGCCGGTGCCCACCGTGGCCAGCGGCCTGCCCATGTGGGTCTCCACCAGGTCGTCCAGCTGCGCGCGGCCGTCGAAGAGGGCGTCGAGGAGGTCGCGCTCGGCGATGGAGCCGACCACCTCGGCGGCCATGACCGGGGGCTCCTCCTTCATCACCGGCACCTGGGAGACGCCGTACTCGCGCATGATGGCCACGGCCGTGCCGACGGTCTCGTCCGGGTGGGCGTGCACGAAGTCGGGCATCTCGCCGCCCTTGGCGGCCAGCACCTGGCCCGCCGTGGCCTCCTCGGTCTCGGCGGACAGGAAGCCGTAGTCGGCCATCCACTCGTCGTTGAAGATCTTGCCGAGGTAGCCGCGGCCGCCGTCGGGCAGCAGCACGACGATGACGTCGTCGGGACCGGCGTCCCGGGCCACGCGCAGGGCCGCCTCCACGGCCAGGCCGCAGGAGCCGCCCACCAGCAGGGCCTCCTCGCGGGCCAGGCGGCGGGTCATGAGGAAGGAGTCCTTGTCGCTGACCGCCACGATGTCGTCGCACACCGAGGTGTCGTAGGTGCCGGGCCAGATGTCCTCGCCCACGCCCTCGACCAGGTAGGGGCGGCCCGAGCCGCCGGAGTAGACCGAGCCCTCGGGGTCGGCGCCGACGATGCGCACCGCGCCGCCGGAGACCTCCTTGAGGTAGCGGCCGGTCCCGCTGATGGTGCCGCCGGTGCCGATGCCCGCCACGAAGTGGGTGATGCGGCCCTCGGTCTGCTCCCAGATCTCGGGACCGGTGCTGTGGTAGTGCGACTCCGGGTTGTTCGTGTTCTCGTACTGGTTGGGCTTCCAGGCGCCGGGGATCTCGGTGGCCAGCCGGTCGGAGACGGAGTAGTAGGACTCCGGGTGGTCGGGGGCGACGGTGGTCGGGCAGACCACGACCTCGGCGCCGTAGGCGCGCAGGACCGAGAGCTTGTCCGGGCCGACCTTGTCCGGGCAGACGAAGACGCAGCGGTAGCCCTTCTCCTGGGCCACGATGGCCAGGCCGATGCCGGTGTTGCCCGAGGTCGGCTCGACGATGGTGCCGCCCGGCTTGAGCTCGCCGCTCTTCTCGGCAGCCTCGACCATGCGCAGCGCGATGCGGTCCTTGACCGAGCCGCCCGGGTTGAAGTACTCGACCTTGGCGAGGACCGTCGGGGCGTTCGGGCCGAGGACCTGGGTGACCTTGTTCAAACGGACGAGCGGAGTGTCCCCGACCAGGTCGATCAGTGAGTCGTATACCCGCACTTGCGCTCCCTCTGCGTGGTGGCGGCCGGGTTTCGGCCCGCCATGTCCTCGCCCCGGTGGCGAGACCGGGGCCGTGGGCCGGTCCGACCCGTCTCAGTTCAGACTCTAATGGTCTCCACCAGCGGGTTCCGCTGCCCCGGGAAACCGGTCCCCTCCCGCGGAGGACGGCCGGAGCGGCCGGTGCCCGAGGGCCCGGAGCAGGGTGCAGCGGAGCGCTTCGGCCGCTTCCTCGCCGGACAGCCGTCCCGCGTCCTCCTCGGCTGCCGCGGCGTGCCCGAGGGCGACGACGACCGCGACCAGCCAGTCCGCGGGGAGCGCGGCGTCGAACTCCCCGTTCGTCTGACCCCGCCGAACGACACGTCCCAGCCGGTCGGTGACAGGCGCGTGGCGTTCGGCGTCGGCCCGCGGGTCCGCCGGGTGCGAACCGACGGCGTGCATGAGCCGGGGATACCGGTCGGCGGACCGGGAACCGGCCTCGACCAGCCGCAGCAGGGCGTCCGCGGCGGACCCGGAGTCGAGGTCGGCGGCGTCCATCGCTGCCACGGCCTCCTCGGTGACCCGGTCCAGGACCGCCGCCAGCAGGTGCGCCCGCGACGGGAAGTGGGCGTAGACGGTCTGTCGGGTCACGCCCGCGGCGGTGGCGACGTTCTCGACGCTGGCGTCGGGGCGGTCGTCGAGCAGGCGGACCGCCGCGTCCAGGATCGCGGCCCTGCTGCGGCGGGCGTCGGCCCGGCGGCGCGGTGAGGCATGCAAATCTTACACCTTGTCAAAGTTGGTGGACGATGCATATCGTACAGACTGTAAGACTTATGCCCGGGACGTGCGACATGAAGGGAAGCGGCGTGAGTCCGTTCGACGGCACCGACCCCCAGCGGTTCATCACCGACTTCTTCACCGGATTCGGGGAGGAGGTCGCCCACGGCGAGGAGGAGTTGGCGGCGGTCGTGGACCGCTACCACACCCCGGACATCGTGCAGGTCGCCGACGGGCACCGCATGGACCGGGACAGACTCATCGCCCACGCGCGCCCCGCGCGCAAGAGGCCGGGCGCGTCCCGGATGAAGGTGCACGAGGCGATGGCGGACGGCGACCGGCTCGCCGCCCGCTACACCCTGTACGTCCAGCGAGGCAGGAGGGACCTGGTCATCGACGTGTACTTCTTCGGGCGGTTCGCCCCTGACGGCAGGATGCGCGAGGCCACCATGCTCACCCGCATGGAGGACTCGGCCGCCTCCGGGAGCGCGGACGCCTCGGCCTCCGAGGTCCTGGAGGTGTCGGCGTGACCACGCGCACCTACACCGTCACCGGCATGGCCTGCGGGCGCTGCGCGGGCTTCGTCACCGAGGAGCTGGAACGCGTCGAGGGCGTCACCGCCGTGGCGGTGGATGTCGGGGGCGACCGGGTCACGGTGACCGGCGAGGGGGAACTCGACACCGCCGAGGTGCGGGCCGCCGTCGAGGAGGCGGGCTACGAGCTCACCGGCGTGGTCGGCTAGGACCGCGCCCGAGGCTCGACCGCCGCCGGGGCCCGGCCGTCACCGGGGGATCCGCCCGGCACGGTCCGCCCCGCCGCCCCACCGTCGTCCCCTGCGGGGCAGCTGTCCGCCCCTGTCCCGCCCATGCCGGTCGTCTCACCCCGGGGCACGGATCGTGTACCGCTCAGGTACGTGATTCCGGGGTTGCCCACCGGTAACCTCGCTCGTATCCGTCCCGCCCAGGGCAGGCGGGTCCGAGCCTCGGGGGTGTCCGGTGCTGCGAGCCGCACGCGCAAGACGGATCGCCGCTGCCACCGCGTTCGGCGGCGGGCTCACGCTCGTGGGCGGCGGCACCGTCGCGCTCCTGTACCTCCAGGCCAGGCTGGCCCGGCGCGCGGTCGGCTCCCCCCGCTGGGACAGGCCCGTGGTCAACGGCGTCTACGGCGAGGGCTCCGGACCGCCGATCCGCATGCTGATGATGGGCGACTCCACCGCCGCCGGGTTCGCGGTCGAGCGGGCGGACCAGACCCCCGGCGTCCTCCTGGCCTCGGGGCTGGCGGCGGCCGCCGAGCGCCCCGTGCGCCTGCGCTGCACCGCCTCCCCCGGGACCACCTCGGCCAACCTGAGCGTCCAGATCGAGCGCTCCCGGGCCCTGGAGGAGGCCACCCGCTACGACCTCGCGGTCATCTTCGTCGGCGCCAACGACGTCATCCGCCGCGTGCGCCCCGACGACGCCGTCGCCCAGCTCCGCGAGACCGTCCGCCAGCTGGTCGGCCACGGCACGCGGGTGGTGGTGGGCACCTGCCCCGACCTGGGCACCGTCCGGCCCATCGGCTGGCCGCTGCGCTCGGTGGCCCGCCTGGCCTCCCGCCAGCTCGCCGCCGCCCAGGTCATCGCGGTCACCGAGGCCGGGGGCCGCGCGGTCTCCATGAGCGACGTGCTGGCCGACGATTTCCGGACAGATCCCGGGTCCATGTTCGGGCCTGACCGTTTTCATCCGTCAGCTCTCGGGTACTCGCAGGCGGCCTTCGCCGTCCTGCCCTCGGCCTGCGCCGCCCTGGGGCTGCTGCCCGAGCTGGACGACGCCGAGCGCAGCAGCGGCGTCCTGCCGGTGGACCGCGCGGCCGTGGTGGCCGCCCAGACCCCCGGAACGGAGGTCTCCAGGGTGGACGCCCAGGTCAGCGGCGACACACCCGGCAGGCACGGACGCTGGGCGGCGCTCGTCCGCGGCCCGTTCCACCTCCGGGGCGGCCGCGGGCGCCCGAACGGTTCGGCCGGGGTGCGCACGACCGAGAACGCCGACCGCTCCGGGGAGGGCGGCTGAACGCGGACCCCGGGTGGCGTGCGGGACCCCGGACGGGTTTTACTGGTCGGTAACAACCGAGGCCGGAGCAGGTCGCCCGGCCCTCCTGATCCACAGCTCCACACGCAGCACCTCAACCGTTAGGGACGCAGCCATGCCCGAAGCAGTCATCGTCGCAACCGCCCGCTCCCCCATCGGCCGCGCCTTCAAGGGCTCGCTCAAGGACATCCGGCCGGACGACCTGACCACCCAGATCGTCCGCGCGGCGCTGGCCAAGGTCCCCGAGCTGGACCCGGGCGGCATCGACGACCTGATGCTCGGCTGCGGCCTGCCCGGCGGCGAGCAGGGCTTCAACATGGCGCGCATCGTGGCCGTCCAGCTGGGACTGGACACCGTCCCGGGCACCACGGTCACCCGCTACTGCTCCTCCTCGCTCCAGACCACCCGGATGGCCTACCACGCCATCAAGGCGGGCGAGGGCGACGTCTTCGTCTCCGCGGGCGTGGAGACCGTCAGCCGGTTCGTCAACGGCAGCAGCGACGACGGCGCCAACGAGAACCCGCTCTTCGACGACGCCAAGGCCCGCACCGCCAAGCGCGCCGAGGGCGGCGCCGGAACCTGGACCGACCCGCGCGAGGACGGCCAGCTCCCCGACGCCTACATCGCGATGGGCCAGACCGCCGAGAACGTCGCCCAGGCCACCGGCGTCTCGCGCCAGCGCCAGGACGAGTTCGCGGTCCGCTCGCAGAACCTCGCCGAGAAGTCCCTGGACAACGGCTTCTGGGAGCGCGAGATCACCCCGGTGACCCTGCCCGACGGCACCGTGGTCAGCACCGACGACGGCATCCGCCGCGGCACCACCTACGAGAAGGTCTCCGAGCTCAAGCCGGTGTTCCGCCCCGACGGCACCGTCACCGCGGGCAACGCCTGCCCGCTCAATGACGGCGCCTCGGCCGTGGTCGTCATGAGCGACACCAAGGCCGCCCAGTTGGGCATCACCCCGCTGGCCCGCATCGTGTCCACCGGCGTGACCGGCCTGAGCCCGGAGATCATGGGCCTGGGCCCGGTGGAGGCCTCCCGGCAGGCGCTGGCCCGCGCCAACATGGCCATGGGCGACATCGACCTGGTCGAGATCAACGAGGCCTTCGCCGCGCAGGTGCTGCCCTCCGCCGACCGGCTGGGCATCGACATCGACTCCCAGCTCAACGTCAACGGCGGCGCCATCGCGATCGGCCACCCGTTCGGCAGCACCGGCGCCCGCATCACCGGCACGCTGATCAACGGCCTGCGCTTCCACGACCGGACCTTCGGCCTGGAGACCATGTGCGTCGGCGGCGGCCAGGGCATGGCCGCCGTCTTCGAGCGCCTGAGCTGACGACCCGCGGGGCCCCGGGCCCGGAAGGCGCCACTGGAACCCCGGCGGCGCGTTCCGGGCCCTTCTCCGTGTGCGGCCCCTCCCGTCGGCCCGCGCCGAGACCGACCGCTCCCGTCCCCCGCGTCAGCGTTCCGGACGCGGAGGGCACCGCTGGCGGACAGCCTTCCATCTCCGGAACACGCACGAAAACCCGCCTGCCACAGCAGGGTTCGTCTGGGAACCCCTTGAAGACGAACGTTCTCACACCAGCAAGGTAAAAGCTGGTGACCGGGGCTTGTCCAGAACGTGATCCTGATGCAGGGTCGCAGGTAAGTGCCACACGCCAACGCGCTGCCGGAGGTGCCCATGTCGGTAACCCACTCGCCGGAGATCCACGCCAAGCTCATCGAACGCATCCCGGTCGTCACCGGCCGGGGACTCCACGAGTGGTTCGACGCCCTCGACGGGGGGCCGGGCCTGGTGCGCTGCCAGGACCGGTCGAACTGGCTCGCCGACGAGTACGAGTTGCCCCAGTGGTACGCGCACGCCCTCGTGACGGAGTACGACCGCCGCCGCAGGAACCGCTCCATCCCCGCGCCCCGGCGCGGGAAGGCCTGAGCGCGCCGCGGGCCCGCCGACCACGGCGAAGGGGCCGCCGCCCGGACGCACGTCCGGGCGGCGGCCCCTCGCATGGGTGTGCGGACGCCGTGGGCGGCCGCGGGAGTCCTCCGCGCGTCGGGCGCGGACTACTCCGCGAAGATCGTCTTGATGATCCAGAGCAGGCGCAGGATCTCGATGTAGAGCCAGACCAGGGAGACGGTCAGGCCGAAGGCGAACTGCCAGGCGAACTTGTTGGGGATGCCGGCGTTGAGGCCCTCCTCGATGCCGCGGAACTCGATGGCCAGGGTCAGCGCGGCCAGGACCACGAACACCAGGCCGACGAGCAGGCCGAGCGGGCTGGGCTCGCGCAGGCCGATGCCGCCCGCGATGAAGAAGCTGGCCACGAAGTTGACCAGCATCAGGGCCGCGGCGCCGATGACCGCGTACGTGACGACCTTGACGAAGCCGTCGGTCACCTTGATGACGCGGAACTTGTACAGGGCGAGCATCACGGCGAACACCACGACGGTGCCCAGCACCGCCTGGGTCACGAGCGTGCCGCCCGCACCGGCGTCGCCGGTGGTGACCGACAGGCTGTTGGCCAGGATCGCGGAGATGCCGCCGACGAGCAGGCCCTCCAGGGCGGCGTAGCTCAGGATGGCGACCGGGTTGGTGATCTGCTTGAAGGAGATCACCAGGCCCAGCACCAGACCGCCGAGCGCGCCCACGAGGGTGAGCGCCACGGCGATGGCCGGGGCCGAGCCGAAGAGGAAGTAGTTGACGACGGCGAAGGCCGCGACCACACCGAGCGTCATACCGGTGCGCACGACCACGTCGTCGATGGTCATCGGCTGGTTGTCGGTGCTCTGCACCGGACCGCCGGGGTAACCCTGCTGGGGGTAGGTCTGGCCATAGCCCTGCTGCGGGTACGGTTGTCCGTACCCCGGCTGGCCGTAGGGGCCCTGCTGCTGGCCGTAGCCGTAACCCGGCTGGCCGTTGAACCCCTGCTGGGGGTGCCCGGCAGGACCGGCCTGCTGGAGCGCCCGCTTGAGGACGGGGTTGGAACTCCGCATCCGCATGTCTAGTCAAGACCCTTTCACGCGTGGATTGCTGCCCACAAGGTAACGTACGCGCCTCATCCGGAGTTCCACGGGCGAGGTCACTGTTCAGACACGGCGCCCCGGGCCGACCGGAGCCGGTCCGGAGCCCCCACGCGGTGCGCGGGCGCCCGCCCTCGCGGACACGCCGAGGGGGTCGGCACCCGAGGACGCCGACCCCCTCCTCCTCCGGCCCGGGCCGCCCGCGCGGCGGGGCCGTGACGGCCGCGCTAGCCGCGCGTGACCAGGGAGCGGGCGAGGAAGAGCATGTTCGCCGGACGCTCCGCCAGACGGCGCATGTAGTAGCCGTACCACTCGTCGCCGTAGGGCACGTAGACCCGCATCCGGTTGCCCTCGGCGGCCAGCCTGACCTGCTCGGCGTCGCGGATGCCGTAGAGCATCTGGTACTCGAAGCCGTCCTCGCCCCGGCCGTTGGCGGCGGCCAGCGAGCCCGCGATGGCGATCATGCGCGGGTCGTGCGTGGCCACCATCGGGTAGCCCTCGCCCTCCATCAGCACGCGCAGCGCGCGCACGTAGGCCTTGTCCACCTCGGCCTTGTCGCGGAAGGCCACCGACTCGGGCTCGTCGTAGGCGCCCTTGCACAGGCGCACGCGCGAACCGGCCCCGCTCAGGTCGCGGCAGTCGGCCTCGGTGCGGCGCAGGTAGGCCTGGAGCACCGCGCCCACGAAGGGGAAGTCCTGGCGCAGCTCGCGCAGGATGCCCAGTGTGGAGTCGGTGGTGGTGTGGTCCTCCATGTCCAGGGTCATCGTGGTGCCGACCGCCTTGGCCGCCTCGGCGATCCGGCGGGCGTTGTCCAGGGCGATCTTCTCGCCGTCGCTGTTGAGGAACTGGCCCACCGCCGAGAGCTTGACCGAGACCTCGGCGCGCTCGGCCAGACCCGCCCCGCCCAGCGCGGCCAGCAGGTCCCGGTAGGCGGTCACCGTCGCCTCGGCCTGGGCCGTGTCGGTGGTGTCCTCGCCCAGGAAGTCCAGGGTGACGTGGCGGTCCCGGGTCAGCTCCCCGACCACGGGGAGCGCTTCGTCCTGGGTGGAGCCCGCGACGAACCGCTTGACCATGGCCCGGGTGACGGGAGTGCGCTCGACGATGGTGCGGCAGGTCTGGGACCTGGCGGCGAGCAGCAGGGGTTTGCGAAGCATGGTGACCTCGGGAAAGACGTGCGCGAGCCGGTGGGCTGGCGCGGGCGGGGCGCGGCGGGGTTCGTTCCGGCCGCGCCGGTGGATGCGGGCGGGTTCCCGGGCCCCCTCAGGACGGGAGGGGGCCCGGGCTCCTCATCAGCCCTGGTGGGGGTAGGAGGAGACCGTCGGCGCGACGAAGGTCTCCTTGATGGCGCGCGGGCTGGACCAGCGGGACAGGTTCTGCGCCGAACCCGCCTTGTCGTTGGTGCCGGAGGCGCGCCCGCCGCCGAAGGGCTGCTGGCCCACGATGGAGCCGGTCGGGCGGTCGTTGACGTAGAAGTTGCCCGCGGCGAAGCGCAGGGCCTCGCTGGCCTTGGCCACGGCGGCGCGGTCCCTGGCCAGGACGGCGCCGGTCAGGGCGTAGGCCGAGCCCTCGTCGACGACCTTGAGGACCTCGTCGAACTTCTCGTCCTCGTAGACGTGGACGGCGACGACCGGGCCGAAGTACTCGGTGCGGAACACGTCGTGGGACGGGTCGGTGCCCTCGATGATGGTGGGGCGCACGAAGTAGCCGACGGAGTCGTCGGCGGTGCCGCCCGCCAGGACGGTCAGGGTCGGGTCGGACTTGGCGTCCTCCAGGACCTTGGCCAGCTTGTCGAAGGCGCGGCGGTCGATGACGGCGCCGACGAAGTTGGACAGGTCGGTGACGTCGCCCATGGTCAGGGCCTCGGTCTCGGCGACGAGGTCGTCGCGGACCCGCTCCCACACCGAGCGGGCGACGAAGGCGCGCGAGGCGGCCGAGCACTTCTGGCCCTGGTACTCGAAGGCGCCGCGCACGATGGCGGTGCGCAGGACCTCGGGGTCGGCCGAGGAGTGGGCGACGATGAAGTCCTTGCCGCCGGTCTCGCCGACGATGCGCGGGTAGGAGCGGTAGTTGGCGATGTTCTCGCCCACGCTCTTCCACAGGTGCTGGAAGGTCCTGGTCGAACCGGTGAAGTGCACACCGGCCAGCTCCGGGTCGTTGAGGGCGACATCGGAGACGGCGAGGCCGTCACCGGTGACCATGTTGATGACGCCGGGGGGCATGCCCGCCTCCTCCAGCAGGCGCATGGTCAGCTCGGCGGCGAACTGCTGGGTCGGGGACGGCTTCCACACGACCACGTTGCCCATCAGGGCCGGGGCGGTGGGCAGGTTGCCCGCGATCGCGGTGAAGTTGAAGGGGGTGATCGCGTAGACGAACCCCTCCAGGGGGCGCTGCTCCATGCGGTTCCACACGCCCTTGACGCTCAGCGGCTGCTGGGCGATCAGGTCGCGGGCGTAGGAGACGTTGAAGCGCCAGAAGTCGATCAGCTCGCAGGCCGAGTCGATCTCCGCCTGCTGCACGGTCTTGGACTGGCCGAGCATGGTGGCGGCGTTGATGGTGGCGCGCCAGGGGCCGGAGAGCAGTTCGGCGGCGCGCAGGAGGATGGCGGCGCGGTCGTCGAAGGACATCGCGCGCCAGGCGGGGGCGGCGGCCTTGGCGGCGGCGACGGCGTCGCGGGCGTCCTCGCGGGTGGCGTTGCGCATGGTGCCCAGGACCGCGGCGTGGCGGTGCGGCTGCACGACGTCGATGGGCTCGCCGCCGCCCATGCGGCTCTCGCCGCCGATGCGCATCGGCAGGTCGATGCTCCGGCTGCCGAGCTCCTCCAGCTTGGCCACGAGTTCCTCGCGCTCGGCGCTGCCGGGCGCGTAGGACAGAACGGGCTCGTTCTGGGGCAGAGGGACGTTGGTCACGGCGTCCATGGGCACCTTCCCGGTGAAGAATGTCCCTGAAGCAAGCAGGGTTGGCTGATTCAACGCTCCCAGAACCGGGACGTGCGAACCTTGTGGACCAGGCCACTCTTTGCCCGCCTTATTTGTTCTCCAGGACAAAATGGGACACACATGAGCGACGACCGCCCAGCATCCGACCCGTTCCGCGCCTCCGGCGACGGGAACCCCCGACCGCACCGGCGGCCGGGGGTTCCGCCTGCTCAGGACGGTTCATCCGATGACAGGACCACGGGTCTGCCCCTGCGTGGACTGCTGCTGGCCCTCGGCGACCCCGTCGTGGACGTGGCCGCCGCCCCGGACGGGCTCGATGTCCAGGTGGACAACGTCGTCATCCTCGACCCGGAGGACCGCACGGAGGTGCGGGAGGGGGACCTGGTGCTGCTGATCGGGGCCCGGGGCGCCGCCGCGCGGCGCATGGTCGGGGCGCTGGCCGAGCGCGGCGCCACGGCCGTCGCGGTCAAGACCAGCGCGCACGCGGCGCCGGAGGAGGCGCCGCCGAGCGCGGGGACGCGCCCCGGCCGCCCCCGGGCCGGGGGCGGCGACGAGGCGAGGGCGCTGCGCGCCGAGGCTCAGGAGGCGGGGATCGCCCTGCTCACGGTCCGCCCCGAGGTGCGCTGGGACCAGTTGCAGTCGGTGTGCCGGTCCATCCTGGACGACGCCCGCCTGACCGCCTCGGAGGATCTGGGCGAGTCCGGCGGCGACCTGTTCTCCATGGCGCAGACCATCGCCCGGCTCACCGGCGGGCTGGTGAGCATCGAGGACGCGGCGAGCCGGGTGCTGGCCTACTCCAGCGGCGCCGAGGTGGACGAGTTGCGGCGGCTGTCGGTGCTGGGCAGGCGCGGCCCGGAGTCGTACCTGGCCCTGCTGCGCGAGTGGGGGGTGTTCGCCAAGCTGCGCGCGGGCGAGGAGGTGGTGCGGGTGGACGAGCACCCCGAACTGGGCATCAGGCGCCGGTTGGCCGTGGGCATCCACGCGGGGCGCCAGCCGCTGGGCGCGATCTGGGTGCAGGAGGGCGACCGGCCGCTGGCCGAGCACGCGGAGGAGGCCCTGCTGGGCGCGGCGCGCACCACCGCGCTGCAGATGATCCGCCAGCGCACGCAGGCCAGCGCGGGGCTGCGGCTGCGCGAGGACCTGCTGTCGAGCCTGTTGGAGGGCAGGATCGACGCCGGTGCGCTGGCCGACACAGTGGAGGTGCACGCCGACCGGGGCGCGCTGGTGGCGGCGTTCGCCCCGGTCGAGGGGGCCGAGGGCGCGGCGGAGGAGCGCCCCGACCGGCCCGAGCGCGAGTTGCGCCGCCGCCAGCTGATCGACCTGGTGTCGGTGCACACCGCGGCCTACCGGCGCGGCGCCCTGGTGACCGCGCTGGGCGGTCGGGTGTACGTGCTGCTGCCGGACCTGGCGCGCACCCGGGAGGGGCGGCGCGGGGTGGAGCGGTCGGTGCTGGCGCTGGCACGCAGGACGGTGGCGGCGGCGCGTGCGGCGCTGGGGCTGGAGGTGCGCGCGGCGGTGGGGTCGCTGGTGGAGCGGCTGGGGGACGTGCCGGACTCGCGTGCGGAGGCGGACCGGGTCCTGGATGCGGTGGAACGCTCTCCCGACCGGGGACCGGGCTGGGACGTGGCGACCATCTCCGACGTGCGCTCGCGGGTGCTGGTCAGCGAGACGCTGGCGCTGCTGCGCGGGGACCCGTCGCTGCGGGACCCGCGGGTGAGCCGGCTGGTCGAGCACGACCGCGCGGGCGGCGCCGACCTGGTGCACTCCCTGCTGGCCTACCTGGAGGCGTTCGGGGACGCGCGGGCGGCGGCGGAGCGACTGCACATCCACCCGAACACGCTGCGCTACCGGGTGCGCCGGGCGGCTTCGGTGAGCGGGATCGACCTGGGGGACCCCGGGGAACGCCTGTTCACGCAGTTGCAGCTGTTGATGGAGCAGCAGGGACCGACGCGCTGAGGGACTGCCGGCCGTGTCCGCGGGCAGGCGTCCACCCGCGGAAAAACGCGACGCCTGCTCGGTGAGCAGGCGTCGTCGGGGCTGGTTGCCGTGGGTACCCCCGGTCGGACTCGAACCGACACTTGTGACCCTTTTAGGGGGCCTGCCTCTTCCATTGGGCTACGAGGGCGTGGCCCATCATACCGGTCGGGTTGATTGCCCACTTTGACTTGGCTTGGCCGCATTGGGACAGGAAACGGCCGGCTCCCCCTCGGGGAGGCCGGCCGTTTCGCGCGCCCGTCGCGGAGGTCGCGCCGCGCCCGCGCCCGGTCAGCTGACCCGGCGGAGGCGGCCGTCCTCGATCTGCGGGTGGCTGGCCTCCTCGAAGGCCTGGCGGGGCTCGGCCATCTCCGGGAGCGCGGCGTAGTCGCGGCGCAGGAAGAGGGCGAGCGTCCAGTCCGAGAGCACGCGCATCTTGCGGTTGAAGGTCGGGACCGCGAACAGGTGGTAGGACCGGTGCGCGTACCAGGCCAGGCGGCCGTTGAGCTTGATCTTGCCGAACAGCTGGGCGGCGCCCTTGTGGACTCCGAGCCCGGCGACCGCGCCCAGGTTCTTGTGGCGGTAGGCCTTGGGCTCGGTGCCGCGCAGGGCGGCGATCACGTTGTCGGCCAGGACCGGGGCCTGGCGGACCGCGTTCTGGGCGTTGGGCGGGTAGTAGCCGCCGTTGCCGTCGGGCACCTGCGCGTTGTCGCCGCCCGCGAAGGCGTTCTCCACGCCGTTGACGGCCAGGTACTCGCTGGTGTCCAGGTGGCCCTTGGGGCCGAGCGGCAGGTCGCTGGCGGCCACGACCGGGCTGGGCTTGACGCCCGCGGTCCACACCAGCGTGCCCGAGTCGAACTCGGTGCCGTCGCTGAGCTTGATGTGCTGGTCGACCGCCGACTCCAGGAAGGTCTTGAGCCGGACGTCGATGCCGCGGCGGCGCAGCTGGTTGAGCGCCTTGCTGCCGACCTCGGGACCGACCTCGGGGAGGATCTTGTCAGCCGCCTCGATGAGGTAGAACTGCACGTCCTCCAGGCCGATCGAGGGGTGGTGGCGCACGGCGTCGCGGACCATGTCCTCCAGCTCGGCGATGGCCTCGGCCCCGGCGAAGCCGCCGCCGACGAAGACGAAGTTCAGCGCCTTGCGCCGGATGGCCTCGTCGTCGGTGGAGTCGGCGATGGAGAGCTGGTCCAGGACGTGGTTGCGCAGGAAGGCGGCCTCCTCGACCGTCTTGATCCCGATGCCCCACTCGGCCAGGCCGGGGATGGGCAGGGTGCGCGAGACCGCTCCGGCGGCCATGACGAGGTAGTCGTAGGCGAGGGTCTGGGCCTCGCCGACGTTGGGCTCGTAGCGGACCGTGCGGTCGGCGTGGTCGATGCGCACGACCCTGCCGCCCAGGACGCGGACCCGCTTGAAGACCTTGCGCAGCGGGACGACCACGTGTCGGGGCGAGATGCTGCCGGAAGCGGTCTCGGGCAGGAAGGGCTGGTAGGTCATGTAGGAGTTGGGGTCGATGACGGTGATCCGCGCCTCGCCCGCTCCGAGCTTCTTCTCCAGCCGCCTCGCGGTGTACATCCCGAGGTAACCGCCGCCGACGATGAGGATGTGCGGGATCTCCGCGTCGTCCCCTCCGCCGTGTACCAGCCGGTAGTTCCTGCTCTCGGTCATCGCATTTCCGCCCTAACGGTTCTTCTGTGTGGTGCCCCTTCCCAGGGGCCGCGAGGTCGTCACGGTCTTCGGCCGCCCGCGCCGCGGTGGCGGCGGGGTGCCGCCCGGGTCGGAGCGGGGTGCTTCGTCCCTTCGCTTGTGCATTCTTTCACAAGCACCCGCCGACAGAGAAGGTTCACACCGGCTCACCTTCCCACCACTTCCCGCTCCACCCTACCGACGTTTTCGCAGGTCAGAACGGTTGTGAAAGCATTCACAAGGCCCTTGGGGGGTGACACGTCTCACCCGTGGCGCCCTTGCGCGCTCCGCGGAGGACACCTGGTCGGGCGTCCCCCGCGGGCGGCGTCACACGACCAGGCTCCAGGCCACGCCGTCGAGGATGTCGTGCTCGCTGGCCGTGAAGGAGTCGGCCCCCGTGCGGGCGAGCACCCGCGACAGCACGAGCGCGCCCGCGCCGATGACGTCCACCCGGCCCGGGTGCATGACGCCGATCATCGACCGCTCCCGTGAGGTGGCCTTGAGCAGCTCCCCGGTGATGCGGTCCAGGTCGGCGACGCCCACGCGGGTGTGGTGGATGCGCTCGGGGTCGTACTCGGGCAGGTCCAGGGCGATACCGGCGACCGTGGTCGCGGTGCCCGCGACGCACACGACCGAGGCGGCCTCGCGCAGCGGGACCACCCGCTCGACCTCGTCCAGCGCGGCCTCGATGTCTGCGGTCGCCGCCGCGATCTCCTGCTCCGTGGGAGGGTCGCCGCGCAGGTGGCGCTCGGTCATGCGCACGCAGCCGATGTCCACCGACAGCGAAGCGCGGACCAGCTCGCCGTCGTCCCCGGACGGGACGCCGCCCAGGACGAACTCGGTGGAGCCGCCGCCGATGTCCACGACCAGGAACGGCGGGGCCAGGTCCTCGTCCGGGCCCTCGGCCTCCAGCTCGGCGGTGGCGCCCACGAAGGACAGCTCGGCCTCGTCCAGGCCGGTGACCACCTCGGGCTCCACGCCGAGGATGCCGCGCACGCCGTCCGCGAAGACCTGGCGGTTGCTCGCGTCCCGGGTGGCGCTGGTGGCGACCATGCGCACCGCGTCCGGACCCAGGGCGATGCCGTGCGCCTCGATGGCCTCGGCGTACCCGCGCAGCGCCTCGAAGGTGCGCTCCAGCGCCTGGGGCGCGAACGCCCCGGTCTCGTCCACGCCCTCGCCCAGGCGCACGATCTCCATGCGCCGGTCGACGTCGACCACCTGCACCTCGTCCTCGCCCACGTGGACGACGTCGGCGATCAGCAGCCGGACGGAGTTGGTTCCGCAGTCGATGGCCGCGACACCGCTCATGATGCGTTCCCTTCGTCGCCCCCGGGGGCGTTCTCGTCGACACACACGCACGGGCCCCTGTCCCACCAGTGCGGCAGCTCCTCCAGCGCCTCGGCGCCGAAGGGGTTCGTCCCCGGCTCGGCCAGCTCGTGGGCGACCAGCGCGTGCAGGCACTTGACCCGGGTGGGCATGCCGCCGGTGCTCTGCATGCCCTCGGGCAGCGGTTCGACGCCGTCCAGGCGCGCCTGCTCGGCGCGCTCGGCCAGGTAGGACTCGTGCGCCCTGGTGTAGGCGGCCCGGAGTTCGGGCTCCTCCCCCAGGCGCTCCTGCATCCGGCGCATGCGGCCCTCGTTCTCCATCCGGCCGATGGCCGAGGCGGCGCGCGGGCACGTCAGGTAGTACAGGGTCGGGAAGGGCTCGCCGTTCTCCAGCCGGGGCGCGGTGCGCACCACGTCGGGCAGGCCGCAGGGGCAGCGGTGCGCGATCGCGCGTACACCGCGCGGCGGGCGGCCCAGTTGGAGTTCGACGGCGGCGGTGTCGCGCTCGGCGACCGGAGCGGGGCGCCCGGCGGCGTGCCCGGGCGCGGGCTGATCTGCGGAAGTCATGGCGCACCCAGCATAGGGCCGCACACGCACCCGAAGGCGCGGGCGTCCCCCTGCCGCCCCTTCCGCGCGGAGCCGTCGCCGACCCGGAACACCCCCGCGTCTCGCGAGTAGGATGGCGGCGCACGGGCCCGCCAGCCCGTGGCGCCGTCCCACGGGTCGGCGCGCGGCGGTGGAGCCCGCCCTCAGCCGACCGCGGCGTCCGCCGACGGTCCCCGCACACCGGCGTTGCGGCTCCCGCGGCCCGGGGCCACGACGTGTGGGGAGGACCATGTCCGCCGACGACCGAGCGCCCCGTTCCCGGGACGTGGCCGCCATGGCCGGGATCGCCGCCTGCGGCGGGGCCGCGGGGGCGGTGGCCCGCCACCTGGTGGCGCAGGCCTGGCCGACCCCCGACGGCGGGCTGCCGCTGGCCACCCTGGCCGTCAACCTCGCGGGCTCGGTGCTCATCGGCGTCCTGGTCGCGGCCGTCACCGGTCCCCGGCCCGCGCCGCCCTGGGTCAGGCAGCTGCTCGGCACCGGCTTCCTGGGCGGGTTCACCACCTACTCGGCCCACGTCCTGGACACGGGTGCGCTGGCGGCCTCCGGACGGGTCGCCGAGGCCGCGGCCTACATGGCGCTCACCCTGGCCGGGGCGGTGGCCGGGACAGCCCTGGGCGCGTGGGCCACGGGGCGCGCGCTCCGCGCGCTGTCCCGCCGGAGGCGGCCGTGAACTGGGAGGTGTTGCTGGTCGGCCTGGGCGGCGGCGCGGGCGCGGCCCTGCGCTACCTGGTGGACCGGGCCGTCTCGCGCGCGGTCGGCGCGGGGCTGCCCTGGGGCACGTTCACCGTGAACGTCGCGGGCACCCTGCTGCTGGGGCTGCTGGTCGGCGCCGCGGGTGCGGCGGCGCTCTCCCCCCGGTTGTGGGCCCTGCTCTCCGTCGGGTTGTGCGGCGCGCTGACCACGTACTCGACCTTCTCCCACGAGGTCCTCTCCCTGGCCGGGGAGGGGCGCGTCCCGGCCGCCGCCGGCTACGCGGCCCTGACCGGGGGCTGTGCGCTGGTCGCGCTGGCGGCGGGGGCGTGGGCCGCGGGCGCCCTGCTCTGAGGGGCGCGGGGCTCAGAGCCCGTCGTCGGGCGGCGGGCTGTCGGCGTCCTCCACCGAGCGCCACAGGGTGGTGAACCAGGGCTCGCTGGGGCCGGTGTCGTCCTCGTCCTCGCCCTCGGAGTCGGGCGGGATGACGATGTAGGCGGTCTCGCCGGGGTACTGGTAGTGCAGCCGGACGCGGGCCTCGCGCTCCACGTAGGAGTCCTGGGTCATCTCGTCCTGGCGCTGGCGCAGGTCCTGCACGCTCTGCTCCATGCGTGCGCGCTCCTCGCGCAGGTCGGCGAGCTGGGCGCGCTGGGCGATGTACTCGCGCAGCGGGTAGGCCAGGCTGAGCGCGATCACGCACACCACGAGCGCGAGGATGGCCGCGCGGCTGGTGAGCATGGGCCGCACCCTGGGGGTGCGGCCCGTGCCCGTGCCTGAGGACCCCGTCTTCCGGGCAGGACCGCGCCCGGGCCTGTCGGCTTTGGCCGCCTTCTTGGCCTTTGGACGCTGCTGCTCGGATTCGCGGGGCACTGGGGCAGACTAGCCGCGCGCGGCGAAGCGCGGGAAGGCCGACACGCCCGCGTACACGGCGGCGTCGTCGAGTTCCTCCTCGATGCGCAGCAGCTGGTTGTACTTGGCGACCCGCTCGCTGCGCGCCGGGGCGCCGGTCTTGATCTGCCCGGCGTTGGTGGCCACCGCGATGTCGGCGATGGTCGTGTCCTCGGTCTCGCCGGAGCGGTGGCTGATCATGGCCGTGTAACCGCTGCGCTGGGCGAGGGAGACCGCGTCCAGCGTCTCGGTGAGGGTGCCGATCTGGTTGACCTTCACCAGCAGCGAGTTGGCGGTGTCGGCCAGGATGCCGCGCTGGAGCCGCTCGGGGTTGGTGACGAACAGGTCGTCGCCCACGAGCTGCACCTTGTCGCCCAGCTGGGCGGTGAGCTTCTTCCAGCCCTCCCAGTCCTCCTCGTCGAGGGGGTCCTCGATCGAGACGAGCGGGTAGGCCTCCACCAGCTCGGCGTAGTAGGCGGCCATCTCCTCCGAGGAGCGGGCCTTGCCCTCGAAGGTGTACACGCCGTCGCTGAAGAACTCGCTGGCGGCCACGTCCAGGGCGAGCGCGATGTCGGTGCCCGGGGTGTAGCCCGCCTTCTCGATGGCCTCCACGATCAGGTCGAGGGCGGCGCGGTTGCTGTCCAGGTTGGGGGCGAAGCCGCCCTCGTCGCCCACGCCGGTGGCCAGGCCGTGGGCCTTGAGGACCGACTTGAGCGCGTGGTAGACCTCGGTGCCCCAGCGGACGGCCTCGGAGAAGGTGGGAGCGCCGATCGGCGCGACCATGAACTCCTGGATGTCGACGTTGCTGTCGGCGTGCGCACCGCCGTTGAGGATGTTCATCATCGGCACCGGCAGCACGTGCGCGTTGGGGCCGCCGATGTAGCGGAACAGGGGCAGCCCGGCCTCGGCCGCGGCGGCCCTGGCCACGGCCAGGGAGGCGCCCAGGATGGCGTTGGCGCCGATCCGGGACTTGTCCGGGGTGCCGTCCAGGTCGATGAGCGCGCGGTCGATGATGCGCTGCTCGTCGGGGGCGTGGCCGAGCAGCTCGTCGGCGATCTCGTCGTTGACGGCCGTGACGGCCTTGGTCACGCCCTTGCCGCCGTAGCGGTCACCGCCGTCGCGCAGCTCGACCGCCTCGAACTGGCCGGTGGAGGCGCCGCTGGGGACGCCCGCGCGCGCGATGGTTCCGTCGTCGAGCAGGACCTCGACCTCGACTGTCGGGTTGCCCCGGGAGTCAAGGATCTCCCGCGCCTGTACTGCCTCGATGGACGCCACGGTCTCTCTCCGTCTCTTGGGGTTTCTCGGACCACTGGTTCAGGACCCGACACGAGACTAGCGACCCCGCACCGGGGAGGACGCGCGCACCCGGCGGAATTGGTCTAGTCCATATCGGACATGCCCGCTTCCAGGGCGGCCACGGCGATGTCGATGGCGCGTTCGCGGTGGTCGGCGGCCTCCTCGGCGGAGAACATGACCGAGAGGTCCTGGATGCCGCCCAGGGCGATCACGGCGCCCATCCGGGCGGGCACGCCGCCCTCGGGGCCCACGAGCAGGGTGTCCAGGCGTCGGCGCCAGGAGATGACGGAGTCGACCAGCCCGACGTCGGCCAGCGCGCCCAGGTCGTTGAGGACGGCGAGCATCAGGGCGCTGTGGCGCACGCAGACGTCGAAGTAGTCGCCCAGCAGCGCGCGCGGGTCGTCGGCCCCGCCGTGGCCGCCGTACCTGGCGAAGAGCGCCTCCATGTCCTCGCCCAGGGGGCTGACCAGTGACGTGAGCAGGTCGTTCTTGGAGGGGAAGTGGTAGTACAGCGCGGCCTTGGTGATGTCCAGGCGCTCGGCGATCTCGCGCAGGCTGGTCTTCTCGAAGCCCTTGCGGGCGAACAGCTCCAGGGCCACCGCCCGGATCTGCGCCTTGGTGTCGTTCTGCACTCTGGGCACCCGTGTCACTTCCGTTCCCTCGCCACCGGTCAGTCGAGTCTAGCGGCGACCTTCCGGCCGGTAGTTTACCTGTCGATCGGTAAGTTACTTGACGCACGGTAAGTAGCGTTCTAGCGTGGGCGCAACGGCACACGAAGGAGCGAGAACGCCATGACCGCCGTACGCAACGTCCTGATCTCCGGCGCGGGCATCGCCGGACCGACCCTCGCCCACTGGCTCCACCACCACGCCATCGAGGCCACCGTCGTCGAACGCGCCCCCGCGCCCCGCACGGGCGGCTACGCCGTCGACGTGCGCGGCACCGCCCTGGACGTCGCCGAGCGCATGGGGGTGCTGGACGGCATCCGGGCCTCGGCCACCGAGATGTCCAGGGCCACGACCGTGGACGCCCGCGCAAGGCGCACGGGCGGCTTCGAGGCGAGCGCGGTCACCGCCGCCGGCCGCTCCGCCGAACTGCTGCGCGGTGACCTGGTCCGCCTGGTCCACGCGCCGACCGCCGCGTACACCGAGTACCTGTACGGGGACTCCGCCACCGCGATCGAACAGCGGCGGGACGGGGTCCACGTGGCATTCGCGCGGTCCGGACCGCGCGTGTTCGACCTCGTCGTGGGGGCGGACGGCCTGCACTCCACGACCCGGCGGCTCGCGTTCGGCCCGGAGGCCCCCCACCGCCGGTTCCTGGGCAGCTACATCAGCATCTTCACCGTGCCCAACCACCCGGGGCTGGACCGCGAGGCCGTGCTGTTCAACACCCCGGGACGGCTCGTGGCCATGTACCACACGCCCCGCGCGCAGGGGGCCAAGGCCATGCTGGCGCTGTCCGCGCGAGAGGAGAGCGGCGTCGACCGCAGGCCGCCCGGGGAGCAGAGGGAGTTCCTGCGCCGCGCCTTCGCCGGGCACGGCTGGGAGGCCGACCGCATCCTGGAGGAGATGGAGCGGGCCCCGGACTTCTACTTCGACTCCGTCGCCCAGATCCGCATGGACCGCTGGTCGGCCGGGCGCGTGACCCTGCTCGGCGACGCCGGGTACTGCCCCTCACCCATGTCGGGGCAGGGCAGCAGCCTGGCCATGGTCGGCGCCTACGTTTTGGCGCAGGAACTCGCCCGCCACGACGGCCACCGCACGGCGCTGGCCGCCTACGAGGCCCGGATGAGGCCGTTCGTGGCGGCCAACCAGGACATCGCCGACCGGGGCCAGGCGTTCCTGCTCCCGCGCACCCGGCCGGCGCTGCTGGCACGCGGCCTCCTGCTCCGGCTGGCCCCGCTGCTGTCCTCCCTCGGCGGCTTCGACAGCCGCCTGTCACGGGCGTCGGAGGCCCTGGAGCTGGACGCCCCCGCACCCGCAGGGGCCTGACCCGGACCGGCGCACGGCGGACCAGCCCGCCCCTTTCGGTGCGGCCTCGCACCCCCCGGCGCGGTTCTGGCGTCGGCACCGGCGACGAGGACGCGGCCAACGCGGGGCGGGACGCCGACGTCACACCGGCCGCACCCGCGGCCGACCCGTCAGGCCTCGCCCGCCTTGTCCCAGTAGGTCCGCCACTCCCCCGCGGACAGCTCGCGGGGCTCCCTTCCATCGGCGCGGGCGGCGTCCTCGGCCGCGCGCACACGGGCGTCGAACCGGCGGGCCGCCGCCCTCAGGTCGCTCTCGGCGTCGCGGCCCCGACCGCGCTCGGCCGCCACAGCCGCGAACAGCTCCCCGCCCTCGGCCCCGTCGTCACCGACCAGGTCGGCGGGGAAGCCGTTGCGCACCGCACGCCTCTGCAACTCGTCGGCCAGCAGCACCGCGGGCTGGGCGAACGGCACCCCGTCCAGGACCGAGTTGCGCCCGTCGCCGCCCGCCGCCCGGGCCTTCTCCGCCCGCTCGGCCGCCTTGATGGCCTCCCAGTTGGACCCCACCTCGTCGGCGCCCGACACCTCGACCCCGCCGAACACGTGCGGGTGGCGGCGGGTCATCTTGTCGATGATGGCGTCGGCGACGTCGTCCACCGTGAACCGCGCCGGGTCCCCCTCGGGCCGCTCGGCCGCGACCGCCGCGTGGAAGACCACCTGGAGCAGCACGTCGCCCAGCTCCTCGCGCAGCAGCGCGAAGTCGCCCTCCTCGATGGTCTCCAGGGTCTCGTAGGCCTCCTGGATGAGGTACTTGGCCAGCGAGCCGTGGGTCTGGTCGCGGTCCCACGGGCACTCCCGGCGCAGGGTGTCCATCACCTCGACCAGGCGCAGCACCCGGTGCCCGACCGGCGGGCCGCCGTCCCTCCCGCCCTGCGCGTCCCGCACGTCCCGGGGGTCTCGGGTGTCTCGGGGGTCGTTCAACTCTCGTCCTCCACTGTTCGCGCCGCGGTTCAGCCGTCGTGCTCGGGCAGCCAGCCGCCCGCGCGCAGGGCCGACAGCACCCCGGCCACGGACTCGGCCGGGTCCACGCCCTCGGTGTCCACCACCAGGTCGGCGTCGTCCGGTTCCTCGTAGGGGTCGGAGATCCCGGTGAACTCGGGGATCTCCCCCGCCCGCGCCTTGGCGTACAGCCCCTTGCGGTCGCGGGCCTCGCACACCTCCAGCGGGGTCGCCACGTGCACCAGGAAGAAGTCGCCGAACTCCTCCACCATCGCGCGCACCTCAGCCCGCCCCCCGGCGTAGGGGGCGATCGGCGCGCACACCGTGACCCCGCCGTGCCGGGTGATCTCCGAGGCCACGTAGCCGATCCGGCGGATGTTGAGCTCCCGGTGCTCGCGGGAGAAGGTCAGCCCGCTGGAGAGCATCCGCCGCACCACGTCGCCGTCCAGCAGGGTCACCGGGCGCCCCGACCTGCGGATACCGTCGCACACCCCCCGGGCGATCGTGGACTTTCCCGAGCCGGACAGGCCCGTGAACAGCACGGTCAGGCCCCTGGCGGTGCGGGCCGGGCGCAGCCGCGCCAGCTCCGCGCCCACCCGGGCCGGGGTGAACCACGAGGGCAGTTCGCGCCCGTGCGCCAGCTCGGCCTCCACCTGCTCGTCGGTCAGCTCGACCCGCGCGGACGCCGGGTCGGTCCGGGTCATGGGCAGCCACAGCCCGTCGGAGGAGTGGTAGCGCCACGGTTCGGGGTCCAGCACGGTCAGGGGCGGGCGCAGGGCCATCACCCGCTCGACGTCGGGGCCGTCCCCGCCGGTCACCGCCAGCATGTGGGTGGCGCCGTAGGACGCGGCCACGTGCGCGGCCAGACCCACCTGGCGCGGCCCCCACGGCCCGCCGAACGGGCCCCGTGCGCGGTCGGCGCTCCTGGGCAGCGTGCACACCACGAAGGAGGTGCGCGCGGGCAGCAGCGGACCGGCGGCCAGCACCGCCGTGGCCATGCCCTCGTCCTCCAGGCCGGTGTCGACGATCACCAGCACGTCGGCGCGTCCGCCCTCGCCGTGGACCAGGCCCAGCGCGTCGGCCTCGGCCCGGATCTGGTGCAGGGCGCGGTGGTGCAGCGGCCGGTCGGTGACCACGGCCAGCAGGGGCCGCTCGGAGGGCTCCAGCTCCCGCTGTGCCCGCACCTCCGCGGGAGAGGGCCGCAGCTCGCGCAGCACGCCGTAGGTGGGCGGGCGCAGCAGGGTCACCGAACCGGCGAGGAGGTGGCGGCCCCCGGCGTCGCGCCAGTGCTCGGTGACGTCGAGCCCGGCCAACGGGGCGCCCTCCGGGTCGGAGAGGGTCAGGTGGTCGGCTCCGGACAGCTCCTCGGGCACCTCCAGCGTGACCGGAACCGGCCAGGGGCGCCCGTCGGGCAGGCGGCCGTCCCGCTCCACCGACGCCGCCTCGTCCCGCGTCATGAAACCGGGCAGCGGGTAGGCGCCGTTGAGGATCAGCTCCAGGTGGGCGAGCCCGTCCGGACCTGGCGCGAAGACCGGGGCGTCCGGACTCCCGACACCCCCCTGCGGCGCACTCCCACGCCTGTTGGCACTCACCACGCGCTTCCTCTCCTCGGGCGGTCCGGCAAACGCGTCCAGCGTATGCCGCGGGCGCGGGGCGACCCGCCCCCGCACCGCGTCGGACGGAATAGAAGCAGCTCGGAGAAGGTTCTAACCGGTGCGCCGCCGCCCGCGCCACCAGGCCGGGGACGCGGGCGGCACGGGGCAGCCCCGTGTCGCCGGTTGTCCACACCCCGCCCGCGCCGGACCGCCGGACTCGATAGTCTGAGAGGTGCCGGGCGTCCACTCACGCAGCCGCCTTCTTCCCGTGCAGGCCGCGACCACCACCGCCTGATCCGGACCACTTCCACTTTCTGGTGCTATGAGCCTCATTGGACTTCTCGCCGACGTCTCCAGGGACCCGGCACTGCACAGCGCGATCGAGGCCGCCCGAGGCGGCCGCGATCCCCACCTCGACCTCGTCGCCCCGGCGGCACTGCGCCCCTTCATGGTGGGGGCGCTGGCCGCCGACGCTCCCGTGGGCGCCCAGCGGCCCGTGCTCGCCGTCACCGCCACCGAGCGCGAGGCCTCCGACCTGGCCGACGCCCTGGGCTGCCTGCTGCCCGAGGACTCGGTGGCCCTGTTCCCCGCGTGGGAGACGCTGCCGCACGAGCGGCTCTCCCCGCGTTCGGACACCGTCGGCCAGCGGCTGGCCGTCCTGCGCCGCCTCGCCCACCCCGACCCCTCCGACCCGCTGACCACCCCGCTGCGCGTGGTCGTGGCCCCGGTGCGCAGCGTCCTGCAACCACTGGTGTCCGGGCTGGGCGACCTGGAGCCGGTGCGCATCCGCCCCGGCGACGAGGCCCCCCTGGAGGAGGTCGTCCAAGCCCTGGCCAACACCGGCTACGCCCGGGTGGACCTGGTCGAGAAGCGCGGCGACATGGCGGTGCGCGGCGGCATCCTGGACGTGTTCCCGCCCACCGAGGAGCACCCGCTGCGGCTGGAGTTCTGGGGCGACACCGTCGAGGACGTCCGCTACTTCCAGGTCGCCGACCAGCGCTCCATCGAGTCCTCCGGCGACGAGGGCCCGCGCACCAGCGCCTCCTCCGGGCTGTTCGCGCCGCCGTGCCGCGAACTGCTGCTCACCGACGCCGTGCGCGAGCGCGCGCGGGCTCTGGCCGAGGAGCACCCCTCCCTGGCCGAGATCCTGCACAAGATCGCCGACGGCGTCGCCGTGGAGGGCATGGAGGCCTTCGCGCCCGTGCTCGCCGAGCGCATGGAGCCGTTCCTGGCTCACCTGCCCGAGGGCGCGATGGTGGTGGGCTGCGACCCCGAGCGCATCCGCACCCGCGCGGTGGAGCTGGAGGCCACCAGCGCCGAGTTCCTGGACGCGTCGTGGATCAACGCCGCCTCCGGCGGCGAGGCGCCCATCGATCTGGGCGAGTCCGCCTACATGTCCATCTCCGAGCTGCGCTCCACCGCCGCCGAGCTGGACCTGCCCTGGTGGGGTCTGACCCCGTTCGCCGCGGACGAGAAGGGCGGAGCGGCCGAGGAGGACGACGCCGTCGTCGTCGGCGCGGTGCCCTCCGAGTCCTACCGCGGAGACACCGAGCGCGCGCTGGCCGACATCAAGGGATGGCTGCACGACAACTGGAGCGTCGTGCTGGTCACCCAGGGGCACGGCCCCGCCGAGCGCCTGGTGGCGATGCTGCGCGACGCCGGCCTGGGCGCCTCTTTGGCCGCGGATCTGACCGAGCGGCCCAAACCGGCGGTCGCCACCGTCACCACCGGCCTGGTCGACCACGGGTTCCTGCTGCGGTCGGTGCACACGGTGGTGCTCACCGAGACCGACCTGGCCGGACAGAAGTCCTCCACCCGGGACATGCGGCGCATGCCCAGCAGGAGGCGCGGCACCGTCGACCCGCTCCAGCTCAAGCCCGGTGACTACGTCGTGCACGAGCAGCACGGCGTGGGCCGCTACCTGGAGATGGTCAGCCGCCAGGTGCAGGGCGCCACCCGCGAGTACCTGCTCATCGAGTACGCGCCCTCCAAGCGCGGACAACCGGGCGACCGCCTGTTCGTGCCCACCGAGCAGCTGGGCGAGGTCACCCGGTACGTGGGCGGCGAGGCGCCCACCCTGTCCAAGATGGGCGGCGCCGAGTGGAGCAAGGCCAAGAGCCGCGCCCGCAAGGTGGTCCGCGAGATCGCGGGCGACCTCATCCGGCTGTACTCGGCGCGGCAGGCCTCCCCCGGGCACGCCTTCGGCCCCGACACCCCGTGGCAGCGCGAACTGGAGGACGCCTTCCCCTACGTGGAGACGCCCGACCAGCTCGCCGCCATCGACGAGGTCAAGAAGGACATGTCCAGGTCGGTCCCGATGGACCGGCTGATCTGCGGCGACGTCGGCTACGGCAAGACCGAGGTGGCGGTGCGCGCCGCCTTCAAGGCCGTGCAGGACGGCAAGCAGGTCGCCCTGCTGGTGCCCACCACGCTGCTCGTGCAACAGCACCTGTCCACGTTCACCGAGCGCTACGCCTCCTTCCCCGTCACCGTCAAGCCGATGTCGCGGTTCCAGACCGACGGCGAGGTGGAGGCCACCCGCGAGGGGCTGCGCTCCGGCGAGGTGGACGTGGTCATCGGCACGCACCGGCTGCTGTCCTCGGAGACCCGCTTCAAGGACCTGGGCCTGGTCATCATCGACGAGGAGCAGCGCTTCGGCGTGGAGCACAAGGAGGCGCTCAAGCGGCTGCGCACCCAGGTGGACGTGCTGGCGATGTCGGCCACCCCCATCCCGCGCACCCTGGAGATGGGCCTGACCGGCATCCGCGAGATGACCACGATCCTCACCCCGCCCGAGGAGCGCCACCCGGTGCTCACCTTCGTGGGGCCCTACGAGGACAAGCAGATCACCGCGGCGATCCGCCGCGAGCTGATGCGCGAGGGACAGGTGTTCTTCGTGCACAACCGGGTGGCGTCCATCGACAAGGTGGCGGCGAGCATCCAGCGCCTGGTGCCCGAGGCCCGGGTGGCCTACGCGCACGGCCAGATGAACGAGCAGCAGCTCGAGAAGGTGATGGTCGACTTCTGGGAGAAGAACTTCGACGTGCTGGTCTCCACCACCATCGTCGAGTCCGGCCTGGACGTGCCCAACGCCAACACCCTGATCATCGACCGCGCCGACACCTACGGCCTGTCGCAGCTGCACCAGCTGCGCGGCCGGGTGGGCCGCGGGCGCGAGCGCGCCTACGCCTACTTCCTCTACCCGCCGGAGAGGCCACTGACCGAGACCGCCTACGAGCGGCTGGCCACCGTGGCACAGCACACCGAGACCGGCGCGGGCATGTACGTGGCCATGAAGGACCTGGAGATCCGGGGCGCGGGCAACATCCTGGGCGCGGAGCAGTCCGGGACCATCGCGGGCGTGGGCTTCGACCTGTACGTGCGCATGGTCGGCGAGGCCGTGGCCGAGCTCAAGGGCGACCCGGACGCGGCCGAGGAGGTCGAGACCAAGGTCGAACTGCCCATCAACGCCTACATCCCGCACGACTACGTGCCGGGCGAGCGGCTGCGGTTGCAGTCCTACAAGCGCATCGCCAGCGTCACCAGCGAGGAGGACATCCTCTCCGCCTACGAGGAGCTCACCGACCGCTACGGCACCCCGCCCGAGCAGGTGGACAACCTCATGGCGGTGGCCCGGTTCCGGGTGCTGGCCAAGTCCGCGGGCCTGTCGGACGTGGTGATGCAGGGCAACCAGATCCGCTTCGCCCCGGTGGAGCTGCGCGAGTCGCAGGAGCTGCGGCTGCGGCGCCTGTACCCCAAGACGATCCACAAGGAGACGACCCGGACCCTGCTGGTGCCGGTGCCCAAGTCCGGCGGCCTGGGCGGCAGGCCCCTGCGGGACCTGGAGCTGCTCAAGTGGTGCACCGACCTGGTCAACTCCATCTTCGAACCCGCCAGGCGCAAGCCCGCGCCCAAGGAGAACGCCTAGGACCCGCCGCTGACGGGTTCGCGGCGCCGGGGGCTGTGCCCGCGCGTCCGGGCAGGCGCCGGGCACAGGGCGGGTTCCTGAACACCGCTGTGGGCCGCCGTCTTCCGGGGCGGCCCACGGCCGTGTTCGGGGAAGGAGACCCGGCGGTCACGCGACCGGCGGCCGGAGCCGGACCAGGACTTCGGCGGCTACCGCGGTCAGCCCTCGCCGAGCGCGGACAGCCACCCCTCACCGCTGCGGGGTGTCGACCTCGTTCGGTTCGGCCTCGTAGGTGATCCCGTACATCTCCTCGGACTCCTCGTCCTCGGCGGACCGGCGACGCCACCAGCGCCCGCCCCCGGCCCTCCTGGCCCTGCGCTCCTCGCGCCGCTGACCGCGCAGCTCACGGCGCGCGCGTTTGCGCTCCGCGCGCTCGGCGGCCCGGTCCGCGCGGTCCTCCTCATCCGGTTCCTCGTCCTCGGTGACCTCCGGCGAGGCGTCTTCCTCGGGGGCCGGCCGCACCTCCTCCTCGCGGCGGCGCAGCGGCGTGACCGTGGCCAGGCCCTCGCCGACCGGCACGTCCGGGGGCAGCTCCACCTCCGGACGCGCCCGCGGCCCCTCCTCGGCGGAGCGTGCCGCCTCCTTGACCGGGCGCGCCGCCTCCTTGGCGGGCCGCACGTCGTCCTCGGTGGGGCGAGCCGTGCCCTTCGCTGCGGACGCCTCCTCCCCCGCGGAGGACGCCGTGTCCTGCTTCGCGGGTCGCCGCCCGCGCCAGGCCGCCCACCGCGAGGTCCTGCGCGCCGGACGCTCCCCGCGCGTGTACCACCAGTTCGCCAGCCACGCCACGACGGCGGCGGCCACGCCCACCTCCAGGGCGGCCACCAGGCCCACCTGCCACGCCGACGGCCCGACCTCGCTCAGCCTCTCGCCGCCGAGCGGCCCACCGGCCGTCGCGGCCAACGCCGCGCACAACAGCCCCGTGGTCACACCGCACACGAACCCCCACAGCGGAGCGGCCTCGCTGACCACGTCCGGGGCGCTGCGCTGGGTCAGGGCACCGCCCACCGCCCCCGCCACGAACGGCACCGCCAACGCCAGCAGCGAGGCCACCGGCGCGGCCCCGTTCGACGGCAGCGCGGCCAGCATCGGCAGCATCGGCAGGGCGCCCACCGACACCCCCGTGGGCGCGACGACGGTCCCCGCGCCCACCGCGAACCCCGGGCCCAGCGCGTAGCAGACCGCGAACACCACCGCGTTGGGCAGGTACGCCAACTGGACCACGATCAGCAGCGCGCCCCCCACCAGTCCGGGGCCGAGCACCCGGGTCGTCTCGACGACCTCGGGCAGGCTCATCGCCAGCGCCACCAGGAACAGCAGCAGCCCGCCCAGCAGCAGCGTCCCCGTGGAGGCGAGCATCCCCACCAGCAGGGAGCGCGACCGGGCGGGCATCAGCCGCAGCAGGTCCCGGGCGGGCACCTCCTTGTCGCGCATCAGCTGGCGCAGCACCCCCAACCCTCCGGCCAGGAACGCGATCACGAACCCCATCACCAGCGCGCGCGGCATACTCGGCTCGACCGCCTCGGTCCGCGCCAACAGGGCCAGGGTGCCCGCGATCGCCGCGTACGGCCCGGCGATCGCCAACGCCGCCCGGTACACGTACCGCAGACGCGGGATGTCGCAGGAACGCGCCAGCCACCGCCCCGACCGGTACAGCAGCAGCCCCGGCAACAACACCAGACCCAACGGCAGCAGGGCGATCTGGCCGTCGGGCACCGAGAACGACACGTGGTGGCCCACCAGCCAGGCCAGCACCGCACCCTGGAGGATGTCGATGATGTCCTCGCCGAAGGTGTCGTGCGGCGCGGCCACCCACCCGATGATGGTGAGGGTGACGATCACGGCCAGCCCCAGCGCCGCGGCGGTGGCCGCGGCGACCCCGCCGGTCGCGTAGACGGGCCGGGGCGCGACGGCCGCGTCGGGCTCCGCCGCGCCGCTGGACCGCGTGCGCTGGGAGGGGCGGCCGCGGTCGGGGGGAGATCCTGACGTACTCACCCGACTTATGCTGCCAGGGACCGGAATGCTCCGTGGTACCCCGGCCGCGCGTGTCGTGCCCGCGAGGACGGAACCGGATGCGCGGTCCGGCCGTCCTACCCTGGGAACAAGGCTCCCCCAGCCCGAACGGATCGGTCCCGCATGGCAGGCTCCGAACACCCACGCCCCTACCGCCTCTCCGACGCCGAACGCGACGACGCCCTGGCCAGACTGCGCACCGCCTTCCAGGAGGGGCGCCTGGACATCGACGAGCACCAGGAGCGCGCCTCCCTGGCCGTGCGCGCCGTCACCTCCTCCGACCTGGTCCCCCTCTTCGACGACCTGCCCGCGACGGACACGCGCGCCCCCGGCGCGGGGCGCGGGAGCGCGCCGGTTCCGGAGCCGCGCCGGGGCGACGGGGGGATCGCACCGGCCTGCGCTGACAGCGGGGGCCGCTCCGCGCCCTGGTGGGGCGTGCTGCCCTGGGTGGGCTTCGTCTTCCTGTTCTGGGGGCTGCCCGCCGTCCTGGACGGAAGCCGCGAGGCCCTCGTCGGCTGGGGGGTCTTCCTCGCCGTGATGATCGTCCCCCACGTCGTCGTGGGCGTGGCCAGGCATTCGCGCCGCCCCATCTGACGTCCGGGCGGCGGGCGCGGGGGCGCACACGACAACGGCTCCGCCTCACCGCTGAGCGGCGGGGCGGAGCCGTTGTAGGTACCGGAACGCGTCAGAACAGCGCGCGCACCAGCTGAGCGGTCTCGCTCGGAGTCTTGCCGACCTTGACGCCGACGGCCTCCAGCGCTTCCTTCTTCGCCGCGGCGGTGCCCGAGGAACCCGACACGATCGCGCCCGCGTGGCCCATCGTCTTGCCCTCCGGAGCGGTGAAGCCCGCCACGTAACCCACCACCGGCTTGGTCACGTTGTCGCGGATGAACTCCGCCGCACGCTCCTCGGCGTCCCCGCCGATCTCACCGATCATCACGATCACGTCGGTGTCCGCGTCGGCCTCGAACGCCGCCAGGGCGTCGATGTGCGTGGTGCCGATGATCGGGTCCCCGCCGATGCCCACCGCCGAGGAGAAACCGATGTCACGCAGCTCGTACATCATCTGGTACGTCAGCGTCCCGGACTTGGACACCAGCCCGATCCGGCCCGGCTTGGTGATGTCGGCCGGAATGATGCCCGCGTTCGACTGGCCCGGCGTGATCAGCCCGGGGCAGTTGGGGCCGATGATGCGGGTCTTGTTGCCCTTGGCCTGGGCGTGGGCCCAGAACGCGGCCGTGTCGTGCACCGGGATGCCCTCGGTGATGACCACGGCCAGCCCGATCCCGGCGTCGACGGCCTCGAAGACCGCGTCCCGGGAGAACTTGGGCGGCACGAAGATGACGGTGACGTCGGCGCCGGTGGCGGCCATGCCCTCGGCCACCGAGCCGAAGACGGGCACCTCGGTGCCGTCGAAGTCGACCTTCTGACCGGCCTTGCGGGGGTTGACCCCGCCCACGACGGTGGTGCCCGAGGCGAGCATGCGCCGGGTGTGCTTGGTGCCCTCAGAGCCCGTCATGCCCTGGACGAGTACCTTGCTGTCCTTGTTGAGGAAGATAGCCATGGTGTTTGTTTCCCCTACTTCGCCGCGAGCTCGGCGGCCTGAGCGGCGGCGCCGTCCATCGTGTCGACCTGTCGCACGGCCGGGTGGGCCCGCTTGGTGAGGATCTCGCGGCCCAGCTCGGCGTTGTTGCCGTCCAGGCGCACGACCAGCGGCTTGCTGACGTCGTCGCCGCGGCTCTCCAGCAGCTCCAGGGCCTGGACGATGCCGTTGGCCACCGCGTCGCAGGCGGTGATGCCGCCGAAGACGTTGACGAACACGCTCTTGACCGAGGGGTCGCCCAGGATGATGTCGAGGCCGTTGGCCATGACCTCGGCCGAGGCGCCGCCGCCGATGTCCAGGAAGTTGGCGGGCTTCACGCCGCCGTGGGCCTCGCCGGCGTAGGCGACCACGTCCAGGGTGGACATGACCAGGCCCGCGCCGTTGCCGATGATGCCGACCTCGCCGTCGAGCTTGACGTAGTTGAGGCCCTTGGCCTTGGCGGCGACCTCCAGGGGGTCACCCTCCTCGGCGAAGGTGAGGCTCTCCAGGTCCTGGCGGAACTCGGCGTTCTCGTCCAGGGTCACCTTGCCGTCCAGGGCGACGACCCGGCCGTCCTTGGTCAGGATGAGCGGGTTCACCTCGACGAGGGTGGCGTCCTTGCCGACGAAGGCGTCCCACAGCTTGGTGATGACCTCGGTCGCGCCCTCGGCGGCGGCCTCGGGCAGCTTGCCCGCCTTGACGATCTCCGCCGCGATGCTGGCGGGGGCGCCGGTCAGGGCGTCGACCGGGAACTTGGCGACGGCGTCGGGGTTGGTCTCGGCGACCTCCTCGATGTCCATGCCGCCCTCGGCGGAGCAGATGGACAGGAAGGTGCGGTTCGCGCGGTCCAGCAGGAAGGAGAAGTAGTACTCCTCCGCGATGTCGGAGGCCTCCTCGACGAGGACACGGTGGACCGTGTGGCCCTTGATGTCCATGCCGAGGATCTGCTCGGCCTTGGCCTGGGCGTCCTCGGGGCCGTCGGCGACCTTGACGCCGCCGGCCTTGCCGCGGCCACCGGTCTTGACCTGCGCCTTGACGACGACGCGGGGCTTGCCGGCGGCGGCGAACTCATCAGCGATGGCACGCGCCTCAGCGGCCGTGCTCGCCACCTTCCCCTGGGGTACGGGAACCCCGTACTCTGCGAAGAGTTGCTTCGCCTGGTATTCGAACAGGTCCACGAGGGTCCGTCCTTGTAACTCGCTGGCTCAGGATGTCTACCGGGGTGGCCTCGTCCGGATCGGCTGTGACCCACTGACACGTGTCACACGGGGCGCACGAGGCACAACCCCGCGGGCTGCGCCGCTTACAGAAGATCGAGATCGCCGCGGCGTTGCCACCCGCGACATGCGCAAAGCTTAGTCGCCTGAAATCCGGCCGCCAGACACCGGGGGCGGGGTTGACCGGCCCCGGCCCGACCCAAAAGCCGCTCAGGCGGCGTCGTGGAAGCACCCGCGTGGGAAAATATGTGACCAGGGACACGACATAACACCACGGGGGTGCCTTTCGCCCGGATACGGCCCCCCGGGCGGGTGCGACCAACATCACCCGGCGAAGGCGGGGCCGAACGGAACTCCGGTGGCGCGGGAGGAGTTCAGGCCGCGTGCGCCGGGCGGACGTTCTCCCGCACCCAGTCGGCGATCTCCGAGGTCGGAGCGCCCGGAGTGAAGATCTTGGCGACGCCCAGGCGTTCGAGTTCGGCGATGTCGGCGTCGGGGATGATCCCGCCGCCGAACACCCGGATGTCCTCCGCGCCGTTCTCCCTGAGCAGTTCCAGGACCCGGGAGAACATGGTCATGTGGGCGCCGGAGAGCACGGACAGTCCGATGGCGTCGGCGTCCTCCTGGAGCGCGGCTGCCACGATCATCTCGGGCGTCTGGCGCAGGCCCGTGTAGATGACCTCGACACCGGCGTCACGCAGCACGCGGGCCACGATCTTGACACCGCGGTCGTGTCCGTCCAGCCCCGGTTTGGCTACGACGATCCGTGGTGCGCCCTCGGCCATGGCAAACCCCTCACGAGTGTTCCCCGACCGCCCGGCCCTCCTTGTGGGAGGCCCCCGGGTGCGCGGGGACGAGACGATGAACTCGCATGAAGCGTAACGCAGGTCACTGTCGGGTGGCGGGCGCGGGGACGGGTATCGTCCGAACATGGGAGACGATGTCACCGAATTCGACCAGACCAGCACAGAGGACCTGCGGGACCGCGCCGTCGAACTGGCACGGCAGCGGTGGGACCTGCGCTTCTTCTGGCGGCTCCTCAGGCTGATCCCGGCCGCCGAGGCGGCGGCGGGCAACGAGGAGGCCAGTGAGGCGAGCGTCGCCCAGCTGTCCGGTTTCGTGTACGAGGCGCTGTCCGCCGAGACCGACCCGGACGTCCAGGAGGCGTTGCGCCCGGTGTACGTGCAGTACCTCCTCGACCACGGTGAGACCGCCGAGGACGGGGACGCCGGGGCCACCTGAGCCCCTCGTAGGAGACGGCCCTCCGGACCGGTGAGCCCCGCGGGGCGTCCGGCCCGGAGGCGGCGGGCCCCTCCACGCCGGAGCCGGTGAGCACGCGCGTCGATGTCCGAAAACCGCCAGCTTCGGTGTGCCGCGTCGGCGAACATGGATGGCGTGATGGACGACGACCAGCGCTACCGCGCCGTACACAGCAGGGACGCCCGTTTCGACGGCGTCTTCTACACAGCCGTGCGCACCACGGGTATCTACTGCCGTCCGAGCTGCCCGGCCGTCACCCCCAAACGAGCCAACGTCCGCTTCTTCCCGACCGCCGCGGCCGCCCAGGAGTCGGGGTTCCGCGCCTGCAAGCGGTGCCGCCCCGACCTGACCCCCGGCTCACCGGAGTGGAACCTGAGGGCCGACGTGGTCGGCCGCGCGATGCGCCTCATCCAGGACGGCGCCGTGGACCGGGGCGGTGTCAGCGCCCTGGCCTCGGCGGTCGGCTACAGCGAACGCCAGCTCAACCGGCTGCTGTCGGCCGAGGTGGGCGCGGGGCCGCTGGCTTTGGCCCGGACCGAGCGCGCGCAGACGGCGCGGGTGCTGGTGGAGACCACGGACATGCCGATGGCGGACGTCGCCTTCGCCGCGGGGTTCGCGAGCGTGCGCCAGTTCAACGAGACGATGCGCGCGGTGTTCGACCGCTCCCCCACCGAGATGCGGACCATGGGCGGTCGGCGTGTGTCGGCCGCCGCGGGGTCGCGTGCGGGGGACGGCGGCCCTCCGGCCACCGAGCCGGGGACGGTCACGCTGCGGCTGCCCTACCGGGAGCCGATCGACCTTCCCCGGATGCTGGGGTTCCTCGGAGACCGCGCGGTACCGGGCGTGGAGGAGTACCGGGACGGGGTCTACCGCAGGACGCTGATGCTGGCACACGGTCCCGCCGTGGTGGAGCTGTCCGAGGGGTCCGGGACCGGCGGTGGGCACGTGCTGTGCCGTCTGCGGCTGTCGGAGGCGCGCGACCTGACCAGCGCCGTGCGCAGGTGCCGCAGGCTGCTCGACCTGGACGCCGATCCGGGTGCGGTGGCCGAGGCCCTGGGCGGAGACCCCCTCCTGGGACCGATCGTGGCCGCCCACCCGGGACTGCGGTCGCCGGGGCACGTGGACCCGGCCGAGCTGGCGGTCCGGGCGGTCCTCGGCCAGCAGGTGTCGGTGCGTGCGGCCCGCACGCTGGCGGGACGGCTGGTGGAGCGGTTCGGCGAACCGCTCGCCCCGGGGCTGGAGGCGCCGGGCGGAGGACTCACCCACGTGTTCCCCTCCCCTGACGCGCTCGCCACCGCCGACCCGGCCGATTTCTCCATCCCGGTCGCGCGGGGACGCGCCCTGGCGGGGCTGTGCGAGGCGATCGCCTCGGGGTGGATCGATCTGGGGCCCGGATGCGACCGGGACGAGGTCGAACGGCGTCTGGTGGAGCTGCGCGGGATCGGTCCGTGGACCGCCGGTTACGTGCGCATGCGGGGTCTGGGCGATCCGGACGTGTTCCTGCACGGCGACCTGGGTGTGCGGATGGCGCTGGAGGCGGAGGGCAGGCGGGTGACCCCCGCGGCCGCCGCGCGCGAGGCCCGGGAGTGGAGCCCGTGGCGGTCCTACGCCAACCACGCGCTGTGGGCGTCGTTGGCCGACCGGGAGCGGGAGAGCACGGCCGTTCGGGCAGCGGTGGTCGCACGGGAGGGCGTGCGGGGTGGTTCGAGGCAGCGTCGGGAACGGAAGGAATCGGCATGAACACGCGGCAGGCACAGGCGGTCGGGGGACCGGGGCAGGAGGAACAGGGCATGCTGGCGTTCGATGTGGAGCCGAAGGCGCCTCCGAGGGTGGCGACGGTGGAGTTCCGCGCTCCCGTGCCCGGACCGACGCGGTACACGACGATGCCGTCGCCGGTGGGCGACCTGACCCTGTTCGGTGACGGCGCGGCCCTGGCCGGCGTGCTCACCCCGGCCAAGGACGGGCGGACGCGGGTGGTCCCGCAGGACTGGGTGGCCGATCACGAGCCGTTCGCCGACGCCGAGAAGCAGTTGAAGGCGTACTTCGCGGGCGGACTGCGCGAGTTCTCCCTGCCGCTGGCCCCTGCGGGGACCGACTGGCAGTTGAAGGTGTGGGCGGCGTTGACGACCATCCCGTTCGGCGAGACCGCGAGCTACGGCCAGCTGGCGGAGGAGCTGGGGCGGCCGACCGCCTCCCGGGCGGTGGGCATGGCCAACGGTCGCAACCCGATCAGCATCATCGTGCCGTGCCACCGGGTGATCGGTGCGAACGGTTCGCTCACCGGGTACGCGGGCGGCCTGGAGCGCAAGGAGTTCCTCCTGGGCCTGGAGGGCAGGGTCGCGGGTATCCGTTGACCTGGCGAGGAGGCCATGGCCCCGTTCCCGAGTGGGAGCGGGGCCTTTGTCCACAGCACGCAACAGGCCCTGGCCTCGCCCGACCCGCATCCGGTTGACTGGAAACAGGGGGGCCCACCCAGGCACCCACACCCCCGCACACCCACCCCAACGTTCACAAACGCACAAACCCCCACACAAAAAAAAGGGGCGGACCCGCCCTAACAGGCACCCCACCCCCACACAAAAAAAGAGAGGCAGGGCCACCCCTAACAGGCAACCCCACCCCTCCTTCAAGAAAAACCGTGGCAGCGACCTACTCTCCCACCCCACCACAGGGCAGTACCATCAGCGCAAAGAGACTTAACGACCGGGTTCGGAAAGAGACCGGGTGTGACCCTCCAGCAATAACCACCACGGAAACCACACACCACCCACCCAACTCCACCCACCCCCACAGGGCAGGGAATCACAGTGAGCAGTAAACTCCGTGAAAAGTGTGCGCGAACATCCAATTATCTGCAGCGGACAAGCCCTCGGCCTATTAGTACCGGTCAGCTCCACCCCTCACAAGGCTTCCACACCCGGCCTATCAACCCCATCGTCTATAGGGAGCCTTACCCCCTCAAGGAGGCAGGAGACCTCATCTCGAAGCAAGCTTCCCGCTTAGATGCTTTCAGCGGTTATCCCTCCCGAACGTAGCCAACCAGCCATGCCCTTGGCAGGACAACTGGCACACCAGAGGTTCGTCCGTCCCGGTCCTCTCGTACTAGGGACAGCCCTTCTCAAGTCTCCAACGCGCACAGCGGATAGGGACCGAACTGTCTCACGACGTTCTAAACCCAGCTCGCGTGCCGCTTTAATGGGCGAACAGCCCAACCCTTGGGACCAACTCCAGCCCCAGGATGCGACGAGCCGACATCGAGGTGCCAAACCATCCCGTCGATATGGACTCTTGGGGAAGATCAGCCTGTTATCCCCGGGGTACCTTTTAGCCGTTGAGCGACACCGCTTCCACACGCCGGTGCCGGATCACTAGTCCCAGCTTTCGCTCCTGCTCGACACGTCCGTCTCACAGTCAAGCTCCCTTGTGCACTTACACTCAACACCTGATTACCAACCAGGCTGAGGGAACCTTTGGGCGCCTCCGTTACTCTTTGGGAGGCAACCGCCCCAGTTAAACTACCCACCAGACACTGTCCCCGAACCGGATCACGGTCCAAAGTTAGATGCCCGAAACAGTCAGAGTGGTATTTCACCAACGCCTCCACCGCCACTAGCGTGACAGCTTCACCGGCTCCCACCTATCCTACACAAACCATCCCAAACACCAATGTCAAGCTATAGTGAAGGTCCCGGGGTCTTTCCGTCCTGCTGCGCGAAACGAGCATCTTTACTCGTAGTGCAATTTCACCGGGCCCATGGTTGAGACAGTGGGGAAGTCGTTACGCCATTCGTGCAGGTCGGAACTTACCCGACAAGGAATTTCGCTACCTTAGGATGGTTATAGTTACCACCGCCGTTTACTGGCGCTTAGATTCCCAGCTTCGCAGGGGCGAACCCCCACTAACCAGTCCTCTTAACGTTCCAGCACCGGGCAGGCGTCAGTCCGTATACAGCGTCTTACGACTTCGCACGGACCTGTGTTTTTAATAAACAGTCGCTTCCCCCCGCTATCTGCGACCCCACCCAGCTCAGGATGCAAGATCCGTCACCAGACAGGGCTCCCCTTCTCCCAAAGTTACGGGGACAATTTGCCGAGTTCCTTAACCATGGTTCACCCGAACGCCTCGGTATTCTCTACCTGACCACCTGCGTCGGTTTAGGGTACTGGCCACACACGAACTCGCTAGAGGCTTTTCTCGACAGCATGGGATCACTCACTTCACCAAAAACGGCTCGGCATCACGTCTCAGCTCACATGAGAGGCGGATTTGCCAACCTCTCAGCCTACACGCTTACCCCCGGACAACCACCGCCGGGTAGAGCTACCCTCCTGCGTCACCCCATCACTTACCTACTACAAGCTCGGTTCCCAGACCAGTAAGTCAAAGCTCCCCGAAGGGACCCAAGACCACCAGCGTGGTTAGCATCACCTGATTCAGTACTGGACGCTCGTGCACGGGTACGGGAATATCAACCCGTTATCCATCGACTACGCCTGTCGGCCTCGCCTTAGGTCCAGACTCACCCTGGGCGGATTAACCTGCCCCAGGAACCCTTAGTCAATCGGCGGCAACGTTTCTCACGTTGCTTTCGCTACTCATGCCTGCATTCTCACTCGCACGCCCTCCACCACACGATCACTCGGCAGCTTCACCGGACGCACGACGCTCCCCTACCAACCCAAGAAACTAGTCTTGAGCTTCACAGCTTCGGCGGTGTGCTTTAGCCCCGCTACATTATCGGCGCAGAACCACTTGACCAGTGAGCTATTACGCACTCTTTAAAGGATGGCTGCTTCTAAGCCAACCTCCTGGTTGTCTCAGCAACTCCACAACCTTTCCCACTTAGCACACGCTTAGGGGCCTTAGCTGATGATCTGGGCTGTTTCCCTCTCGACTACGAAGCTTATCCCCCGCAGTCTCACTGCCACGCTTCACTTAACCGGCATTCGGAGTTTGTCTGACGTCAGTAACCTTGTCGGGCCCATCAGCCAAACAGTAGCTCTACCTCCAGCAAGAAACACGCGACGCTGCACCTAAATGCATTTCGGGGAGAACCAGCTATCACGGAGTTTGATTGGCCTTTCACCCCTACCCACACCTCATCCCCCAGGTTTTCAACCCTGGTGGGTTCGGGCCTCCACGAGGTCTTACCCCCGCTTCACCCTGGACATGGGTAGATCACTCCGCTTCGGGTCCACAGCATGCGACTCAAATCGCCCTATTCAGACTCGGTTTCCCTACGGCTACCCCACCCGGGTTAACCTCGCCACACACCATGACTCGCAGGCTCATTCTTCAAAAGGCACGCCATCACCAAACACGAAGTTCAGCTCTGACGGCTTGACAGCACACGGTTTCAGGTACTATTTCACGACCCCTCACCGGGGCACTTTTCACCTTTCCCTCACGGTACTAGTGCACTATCGGTCACCAGGACGTATTTTGGCTTAGCAGGTGGTCCTGCCAGATTCACACGGACTTTCACGGGCTCCGCGCTACTCGGGAATACATCCAACACCTAGGTTCTTCCTACACCTACGGGACTCTCACCCACTCCGGTACCGCTTCCCAACGGCTTCAGCTACAAGAACCACTCAGCGCTCCAGGTCGGCAGACCCAGACAGACGCATCCCACAACCCCGCAAACGCAACGACTGCCGTCTATCACACGCCTACGGTTTAGCCTCTTCCCCGTTCGCTCACCACTACTAGGAGAATCACTGTTGTTTACTCTTCCTACGGGTACTGAGATGTTTCACTTCCCCGCGTCACCACCAACCACCCTATACATTCAGATGGCGGCAACCCGACACAACTCGGGCTAGGTTTCCCCATTCGGACACCCACGGATCACAGCTCGGTTGACAGCTCCCCGTGGCCTATCGCGGCCTCCCACGTCCTTCATCGGCGCCTGGTGCCAAGGCATCCACCGTGTGCCACTATCACTTGGCCACTACAGATAATAAGATGCTCGCGCACACTATTCACAAATCAAAACACCAACCGCATACCCCAACACCACTCACATCCTCAGCCACAACGGCAAGGAACCGAGAGTTCTCAGAGGCGGTCCGCGGGAACCAACACCCGACCAGGCCCAAAGGCCACCAGCCGGAGGTTGTTTCCTCAGACACCCAACAGCGCGCCCCCGGACGCTTCTAGTCGCCCGAGGTCAAGTTCGATTCATCTTCAGCCACTCCCGAACAGCCCACACCCGAAGATGTGTCATGCTGCCGGGTCCACTTTCGAGTCCGGCCGGCTGTAGAAGTAATGCCGGCCTGTAAAGACTCCTTAGAAAGGAGGTGATCCAGCCGCACCTTCCGGTACGGCTACCTTGTTACGACTTCGTCCCAATCGCCAGCCCCACCTTCACTCACTCCCTCCCACAAGGGGTTAGGCCGCAAGTTTCGGGTGTTGCCGACTTTCATGACGTGACGGGCGGTGTGTACAAGGCCCGGGAACGTATTCACCGCGGCGTTGCTGATCCGCGATTACTAGCGACTCCACCTTCATGGGGTCGAGTTGCAGACCCCAATCCGAACTGAGACCGGCTTTTAGGGATTCGCTCCACCTTACGGTATCGCACGCCCATTGTACCGGCCATTGTAGCATGTTTGCAGCCCAAGACATAAGGGGCATGATGACTTGACGTCATCCCCACCTTCCTCCGAGTTGACCCCGGCAGTCTCCCATGAGTCCCCACCATTACGTGCTGGCAACATGGAACAAGGGTTGCGCTCGTTGCGGGACTTAACCCAACATCTCACGACACGAGCTGACGACAGCCATGCACCACCTGTCACCCGCCAACTAAATGACCTCACATCTCTGCGAGTCCACGGGTGATGTCAAACCTTGGTAAGGTTCTTCGCGTTGCGTCGAATTAAGCAACATGCTCCGCCGCTTGTGCGGGCCCCCGTCAATTCCTTTGAGTTTTAGCCTTGCGGCCGTACTCCCCAGGCGGGGCGCTTAATGCGTTAGCTACGGCGCGGAAACCGTGGAAAGTCCCCACACCTAGCGCCCAACGTTTACGGCATGGACTACCAGGGTATCTAATCCTGTTCGCTCCCCATGCTTTCGCTCCTCAGCGTCAGGTAAGGCCCAGAGACCCGCCTTCGCCACCGGTGTTCCTCCTGATATCTGCGCATTTCACCGCTACACCAGGAATTCCAGTCTCCCCTACCTACCTCTAGCATGCCCGTATCCACTGCAGAACCGGAGTTAAGCCCCGGTCTTTCACAGCAGACGCGACACGCCGCCTACGAGCTCTTTACGCCCAATAATTCCGGACAACGCTCGGACCCTACGTATTACCGCGGCTGCTGGCACGTAGTTAGCCGGTCCTTATTCCCCACCTACCGTCAACCCGAAGAGAACTTCGAGCCTGCGTTGGTGGTAAAAGAGGTTTACAACCCGAAGGCCGTCATCCCCCACGCGGCGTCGCTGCGTCAGGCTTTCGCCCATTGCGCAATATTCCCCACTGCTGCCTCCCGCAGGAGTCTGGGCCGTGTCTCAGTCCCAGTGTGGCCGGTCGCCCTCTCAGGCCGGCTACCCGTAATCGCCTTGGTAGGCCGTTACCCCACCAACAAGCTGATAGGCCGCGAGCCCATCCCTGACCGAAAAACTTTCCACCCTCCACCATGAGGTGGCGGGTCGTATCCGGTATTAGACGGCGTTTCCACCGCTTATCCCGGAGTCAGGGGCAGGTTGCTCACGTGTTACTCACCCGTTCGCCGCTCGTGTACCCCGAAGGGCCTTACCGCTCGACTTGCATGTGTTAAGCACGCCGCCAGCGTTCGTCCTGAGCCAGGATCAAACTCTCCATAAAGGTCACTCAACCCGACCCGGCCGTGAGGCCTGGGCGGGTAAACCTAGAAGTAATCCTGACCAACCGGGTTACCCCGGCTAATCAAAGGAACCTCCGCACACGAACCGGAATGGTTCTGTGTGACGGGGCCAAAACAAACATGGCTTAAAGAAAATCAAACACGCGCTGTTGAGTTCTCAAGAAACAACCGCTCTTCGTGTACAAGCTGCTGTGAGCTTTTCCGCCGAAGGCGTTGTGCGTTTCCGCTTTGTTGTGTCTTTACTTTATCAGGTGTTCCGCGCCCCGCCAAATCGGCGGTTTGTGGTGTTTCTGATCGGGGTAAAGCCCGTTTCCTGTTTCGCTATCCGTGTTTCCTTGGAAGCGCCCTCCGAGCTTACCCGCACCGAAGCAGTGCTCGGAACGGTGAACCGGAGGAAGGGGTTGACCGGCCCGTCCGCGGGAACCGCGTCCGTCTCGCTCGGTCTTCCCCAACTCTACCCCCGGCTCGGAGTGCTCGGGACACGTTCGCCGGAACCCGGCCTCAGAGCTTCTCGATCGGCGCGTACTTGACCAGGAAGTCCTTCTCACCGATGTCCGCGCCGAAGTCGATGCGGGCCTTGGTCCTGTCCCCGGCCCCCTCCACGAGCTGCACCCGGCCCATGCCGAAGGAGTCGTGGTTGACCAGGTCTCCCACGCTCAGCGTGGGCGCCTCCTTGGCCGCCTTCGCTCCCCCTCGCGACCGGGAACCGCCGCCGAAGGTGCCGCCGAAACCGCCCCCTCCTCCGCTGCCGAAGCCCCCGGAGCCCCGGCCGCCGATGCTGCGGCTGGGCGGAGCGGCCAGGGTGGACTCGGCGCGGCGCCAGTCGACCAGGGACGAGGGGATCTCGTCCAGGAAGCGGGAGGCGGGGTTGTAGGAGGGCGTCCCCCAGGCGCTGCGCACGGCGGCGCGGCTGACGTACAGCAGGCGCTGCGCACGGGTCAGGCCCACGTAGGCCAGGCGGCGCTCCTCCTCCAGCTGCGTCTTGTCTCCGAGCGTGCGGGTGTGCGGGAACACCCCGTCCTCCATCCCGGTGAGGAAGACCGCGGGGAACTCCAGCCCCTTGGCCGCGTGCAGCGTCATCAGCGTGACCACGCCGCCCTCGTCGTCCTCGTCGGGGATCTGGTCGGTGTCCGCGACCAGGGAGATCCGCTCCAGGAAGTCGACCAGGGTCGGCGTTCCCGGGTCGACGGCCCCGGCGGCCTCCTCCCCGTCCTCCGTGGGCTCCTCCTCCAGGAGGGCGGCGAAGGTGTGCTCGAACTCGCGGGCGACGTCGACGAACTCCTCCAGGTTCTCCACCCGGCTCTCGTCCTGGAGGTCCTTGGACTCGGCCAGCTCGGACAGGTACCCCGTCTTGCTCAGCACCGCCTCGACGATCTCCGCGGGCGTGCCCTCGGGCACGGTCTTCTGCAGCTCCTCCAGCAGGGCGTTGAAGTTGAGCACCGCCTTGACCGAGCGGGCGGCCATGCCGGGGATCTCGTCCACCCGGCGCAGGGCCCGGGAGAAGGAGATGCGCTCGCGGGCGGCGAACAGCTCGATCGACTCCTCCGCGCGGGCGCCGATCCCGCGCTTGGGCACGTTGAGGATGCGCCGCAGGCTGACGGTGTCCTCGGGGTTGGCCAGGACCCGCAGGTAGGCGAGGACGTCGCGGATCTCCTTGCGCTCGTAGAAGCGCACGCCGCCGACGATCTTGTAGGGCAGCCCGGTGCGGATGAACACGTCCTCGAACACGCGGGACTGGGCGTTGGTCCGGTAGAACACCGCGACCTGGCTCGGGGTGAGCGTTCCGTCGTCGGTGAGCTTGTCGATCTCGCCGACCACGAAGGCGGCCTCGTCGTGCTCGTTGTCGGCGACGTAGCCGACGATGGCCGGCCCGTCGCCCTGCTCAGACCACAGGTTCTTGGCCGGGCGGCCCTCGTTGCGGTCGATGACCGCGTTGGCCGCGGACAGGATGGTCTGGGTGGAGCGGTAGTTCTGCTCCAGGAGGATGGTGCGCGCGTCGGGGAAGTCGCGCTCGAACTCCAGGATGTTGCGGATGGTGGCGCCGCGGAACGCGTAGATGGACTGGTCGGCGTCGCCGACCACGCACAGCTCCGCCGGCGGCACCACGCTGGTGTCGGAGCCCTCGGCCACGCCGACCAGTTCGCGGATGAACACGTACTGGGCGTGGTTGGTGTCCTGGTACTCGTCGACCATGACGTGCCGGAAGCGGCGCCGGTAGTACTCGGCGACGTCCGGGAACATCTGGAACAGGTTGACGGTGACCATGATCAGGTCGTCGAAGTCCATCGCGCCCGCCTCGTGCAGGCGGCGCTGGTAGAGCTGGTAGGCCTCGGCGAGCTTCTTCTCCTGCTCGGTCTGGGCCTGTCCGGCGAACGTGTCGTAGTCGACCAGCTCGTTCTTGAGGTTGGACACCTGGGCGGAGAAGGACTTGGGCGGGAACCGCTTGGGGTCCAGGTCCATCTCCTTGCACACCAGCTGCATCAGGCGCGCGGAGTCGGCGGAGTCGTAGATGGTGAAGCTGCTCGGGTAACCCAGCCGGGCGGCCTCCCTGCGCAGGATGCGCACGCACGCGGAGTGGAAGGTCATGGTCCACATGCTGTTGGCGGCGCGCACGCCCAGCAGCGCCTGGATGCGCTCGCGCATCTCGGCGGCGGCCTTGTTGGTGAAGGTGATGGCGAGGATCTCACCCGGGCGGACGCCGCGCGCGGCCATGAGGTGGGCGATGCGGTGGGTGAGGACCCGGGTCTTGCCTGATCCGGCACCCGCCACGATCAGGAGCGGGGAGCCGCTGTGGGTGACGGCGTCGCGCTGGGGACCGTTCAGACCTTCGAGAAGCTGTTCTTGGGAGGACACGGCATCCAGGTTACGGCCGCCCGGTGACGCTGCCGCCCCCGTCCACGGGGACGGCTCCCCACAAGCCCGTTTTGTCGGGCAAAAGCTCCCTGACCGGCGTCTTACCCTGTTTCGGTAGGGGCCTCCGGTCGGGGGCCCTCGTGTTCTGAGAGGGAGTTTCCTTGAGCATGCGTGTGTTCGTCGACTGCGACCCGGGGATCGACGACGCCGTCGCGCTCGCCTACCTGGCCGCTCGGCCCGAGGTGGAGATCGTCGGTGTCGGGGCGGTCTTCGGCAACAACAGCGTGGACGTCACGGCCGACAACGCGCTGCGGCTGCTGGAGCTGTACGGCCGCCCGGACGTCCCGGTGGCGGTGGGCGCCGCGCGTCCGCTGGTGCAGCCGCCGAAGCTGGCCGCGCACGTGCACGGAGGCAACGGCCTGGGGGACGTGGAGCTGCCCGAGCCCGCGGGTCGGCCGGTGTCGGAGACGGCGGCCGGGCTGTTGGTGCGCCTGGCCCGTGAGAACCCGGGCGAGATCGACGTGCTGGCCGTGGGGCCGCTGACGAACCTCGCGATCGCGCTGGCCCTGGAGCCGGAGCTGCCGAGGCTGGTGCGGCGCCTGGTGGTGATGGGCGGCGCGGTGCGCGTGGCAGGCAACGTGTCCTCGCACGCCGAGGCCAACATCAGCAACGACCCGGAGGCGGCCGAGGCGGTGTTCGCGGCGGGGTTCGACCTGGACCTGGTGGCGCTGGACATCACGATGAAGACGGTGGCCACCACCGAGTGGCTGGCGGAGCTGGCCGCGGTCGCGGGCGAGCGCGCCGTGCGCACGTCGGCGTTCCTGGACTTCTACGCCGACTTCTACTCGGGGATCTTCGGCGTCCGCCAGTGCGCGATGCACGACCCGCTGGCCGCGGCGGTGCTGGTGGACCCGCACCTGGTGACGGAGTCCTTCGAGGCCCCGGTGCAGGTGGAGCTGACCGGGACGCTGACGCGGGGGATGACCGTGGCGGACCTGCGCCCGCGCCCGCGGGACGGCGAGCGCCGCCCCGCGCGGGTGGTCACGGGCGTGGCCGAGGACGAGTTCCTGGGGCGGATGCTCGACTCGCTGCGCTGAGCGGCCCCGCCGGGGTTGTCCACAGGTCGCGGGAGGGGGTGGCGGCGCGCCCCCGAACGGTGGTCCCATGGATTGTGGGGGGTCCCCGGGGGCTCCTGCTTCGCCGTGCCCCGCGGTCCGGGCCCGTCGGTCCTCCGCCCGCTGACCCGGGCTCCGTGGCCCGCGCCGGGCGAAGCGCGCGGGGGGCGCGGCGTCCGGCGCCGGGCTCAGACCAGCCTGCGGGCGGTGGCCCAGCGGCTCAGCTCGTGGCGGTTGGACAGCTGGAGCTTGCGCAGCACCGAGGACACGTGCGTCTCCACGGTCTTGACGGAGATGAACAGTTCCTTGGCCACCTCCTTGTAGGCGTAGCCGCGCGCGATGTGGCGCAGGACCTCGCGCTCGCGCTGGGTGAGCCGGTCCAGCTCGGGGTCCACGGGCGGGGCGTCGGTGGCGGAGAAGGCGTCCAGCACGAACCCGGCCAGGCGCGGGGAGAAGACCGCGTCGCCGTCGGCCACGCGCACGATGGCGTCGGCCAGCTCCCTGCCGGAGATGGTCTTGGTGACGTAGCCGCGGGCGCCGCCGCGCACCACGCCGATGACGTCCTCGGCGGCGTCGGAGACCGACAGGGCCAGGAAGCGGATCTGGGGGTGCTGGGCCAGGACCCGGCGCAGCACCTCCACGCCGCCGCCCCCGGGCAGGTGGACGTCCAGCAGGACGAGGTCGGGCTGCTTCTCCCCGATGACGTGCACGGCGGCGTCGACGTCGCCGGCCTCGCCGACCACGTTCACGGCGTCGCCGAGCTCACCGCGCACACCGCTGCGGAACAGCCGGTGGTCGTCCACGATCACGACGCGGGGGACCGCGTCACCGCTACTGAAGGTCGTGTTCTCGTCTGCCACACCGTGGACTCTACCCACGTCGGGGCGGACGGGGACACCGGCGTCGGGGGCTGTCCGCTTCCGGCCGTCCTCCGACACCGTCGTCGGCCGTTCCGGCGGTCGCTCCGGCGGCGGGACCGGCGACCGGGACCGCCCGCGCCCCGCGCCCGGTCCGGGGTCTACGGCAGGTCGGGGATGCGCGGCATGCGCAGCTGCACCTCGGTGCCCTCGCCGGGGCCGGTGCGGATGCGCGCGGAGCCGCCGTGGCGCTCCATCCGGCCCAGGATGGAGCCGCGCACGCCCATGCGGTCCTCGGGGACGGCGTCCATGTCGAACCCGGCGCCGCGGTCGCGGACGAACACGAGCACCTCCTCCTGGTCGACCTCGCCGAACACCGAGATGCTGTCCGTCCCTGCGTACTTGGAGGCGTTGACCATGGCCTCGCGGGCGGCGCGGAGCATGGCCGCCAGCGCGTCGTCCATGGGGCAGTCGCCCACGCACACCACTTCGAGGGGGACACCGTGCTCCTCCTCGACCTCGGCGGCGACGCGTTCGAGCGCGGGCGAGACGGTGGTGTCGGCGTCGGCGGGCCGCTGGTAGAGCCAGCTGCGCAGGGCGCGCTCCTGGACGCGGGCGAGGCGCTGCACTTCTCGGGGGTCCTCGGCCCGGCGCTGGATGAGGGTCAGGGTGTGCAGGACGGAGTCGTGGATGTGGGCGGCGAGTTCGGCGCGCTCGGCGTTGCGGATGCGCTCGCGGCGCTCCTGGTCGCGTTCGCGGACCAGCCCGATGATCCAGGGGGCCACGATGAGCGCGATGCCCGCGAGCACGGTGAAGGCGAAGGTCAGGCCGGCGCGGGCGTTCTGGAGCTGTTCCTGGAAGACGAGGAAGCCGATGGCGCCGACGACGACGAGCAGCACGCCCGCGCCCGCGCGCATGATGCCCTTGGGTGAGGAGCGGCTGACGGTGCTGGTCATCCACTGGTCGCGCTGGGACGGGTTGGCCTGCTGCCAGAGGATGATGCCGCCGAGGGCGCCGAAGACCACGAACCACAGCAGCGGGTCGAAGACGCCGCCGAAGAGCAGGAACAGGAGGCCGAGTCCGGCGGCGAGGCCGACGTAGGCGATGAGCTGGGAGAGGTCGCGGCCCTTGCGTCGGCTCTCGGACTCGGCCGTCCCCTCCTCCGGGGAGTCGTTGGGCACGAAGAAGTACAGGGCGGCGTAGACGGCGATGCCGATGCCGCCCACGGACAGCGCCATGAAGGCGAGGCGGACCACCACCGGGTCCAGGCCCAGGTGGCGGGCGAGCCCGGCGGCGACGCCGCCGAGGAGCCTGCCCCTGACCGCGCGGGTGAGCCGCGGGGTGTCCGCGGCCGTTGCTGCCACCGCCCGATCACCGCTTTCGTCCGTGCGGCGGGGAGGATGTACGCGCCCGCCGCGTTCGTGGGTCCTGTGCTGTCCAGGATGCCCCCTCCGGAGCGGGCCGGGCATCGGGGGCGCGCCCCTGGTCCTGGCGGGGCCCCCGTCAGGGTGGGTTCAGGGTCGTCCCGGATGTGCTGGTGGGCGGCGGCGGGTGACCATGGGTGGGTGAGGAGAGCGCGGTGAGTGACCATGACTGACGACCCGGTGCCGGAGGGCGCCCCGGCGGCGTCGGCTTCCGGTACGGCGGAGGCGGACGCCGGGGCTTCCGTGCGCGAGCTGCGCAAGGGGGACGAGGACAGGGTTCTGGCCGGTGTGTGCGCGGGCCTGGGCCGGTACACCGGGGTCGATCCGGTGGTGTGGCGTGCGGCCTTCGTGCTGACCTCGTTCGCCGGGGCGACGGGGCTGCTGCTCTACATCGCCGCGTGGATGCTCATGCGCGACGCCCAGGGGGTTCCGGCGACGTTCGAGCAGATGCTCAACCGCAGTATCCCGCCCCGTACGGTGCCCAAGCTGCTCGCGGTGGGGTTGGCGGTCGCGACGACGTTCAGCCTGGTCGGCGGACTGGGGTGGTCGACGCTGGTGCTGGCGGTGCCCCTGGTGCTGGGGCTGCTGGCCGCGCGCAACCGGGGCGTGGACCTTCGGACGGCGTTCACCGAGCTGCGCGAGGACCTGCGGGCCACGGACCCGCCGCCCGCGACGCCCTCCCCGGAGCCGACCGCGACCTACTACAACCCGGCCCAGCCGTGGGCGTCCGCGCCGCAGGGGCCGGTGGACCTGGCGGTGGTGGCGGAGCGCGGCGCCGCGCGGGACGCCGAGGGGGACGAGGACGAGGAGGAGGGGCGTTCCGGCGAGTCGGGCGGGTCCGACGCGCGGGGGGCGCAGGACGGGGGATGCGGTCCCGAGAGCAGGCGACTGCCGCTGGCCTCCCTGGCCCTGTGGACGGTCGTGGCCGGGGCGGTCGTGGTGTCGGTGCTGGAGTTCGGCTGGTCGTCCTCGCTGTGGAGCGGGCGGACGGCCGACCTGCTGTTCGGGCCGGAGACCGGGGTGTTCTTCCTGGCCGGGTCGCTGGCGGTGGTCGGCGTGTACGCGCTGGTCGGCACCTGGGCGGGTAATCCGCGGGGGCTGCTGCCGATGGGCGCGGCGGCCGTGCTGCTGGTGATGCTGGCGTCGGTGACCGACCTGACCCGGGTGCGGATCGGCGACGAGACGTGGCGGCCGACCACGGTGGCCGCGGCCGAGTCCGGGGACCACCGGCTCACCGTGGGTTCGGGGACCCTGGACCTGACGGGGCTGGAGGACCTGGAGCCCGGCGAGGCGGTCGACGTGTCGCTGTGGATGGGGGCGGGCCGCGTGGAGCTGGTCCTGCCCGAGGACGCGGAGGTCGCGGTGCGCTCGACGATCGGTCTGGGGGGCGTGGACTTCGGCGAGGGCGGGCGGGACGACGTGTTCGGGGTCACCCTGGACTACGAGGAGGTCCACGGGGCCGCGGCGGAGGCCGGGGCCCGGGGCGAGGAAGCGCGGGGCGGCGACGGGGCCCGGGCCCCGCGGATCAACGTGCGCACCGACTCACTGGTCGGGGTCGTGGAGGTGAAGCGTGGCGGAGCGTAGGACTGACTGGGGCTCGCTGGTCGCGGGCCTGCTGTTCCTCGGCCTGGCGGTCGGGTTCGTCATGCGCGGCACGGGCGACTGGGAGTTCAACGTCCTGTGGGTGCTGCCGGTGCTGTTGGGGGGTCTGGGCGCTGCCGGGGCGGCCCGAGTGCTCGCCCGGCACCGGCGCGAGCGGCCCTCCGCGAAGAGCCGCTCCGACACCTTGGAGTGACGGACACGCCCCCGGAGGCGGGGGCTGCGAGAACCACAAGGGAAAACACAAGGACCCGCTGGGGACGCGGGAAACGCGGGGCGCCGACCGGGACGGGGAGGCGCCCCGCGGCTTGTCCCACGAAAGCGTGCCGCTGCGGGTGCGGCCCCTGTTCGGGTGCCCGGGAAGCGCCCGGGGAAGGGCGGGGAGCATGCCCCCGGCCCGCCCCGGCGGCCGGGGCCGGGCCCGGTTCGCCGTGGTTCAGGGCCGCGGGCGCTGCTCGGCGATGGCCGCGAACGCGGTCACGTCCAGCGACTCGCCCCGGGCCGAGGGGTCCACGCCCGCCGCGCGCAGGGCGGTCTCGGCGGCGGGCGGTGAACCGGCCCACCCGGCCAGGGCGGCGCGCAGGGTCTTGCGGCGCTGGGCGAAGGCGGCGTCGATCACCCGGAACACCTCCTCGCGGCTCGCCGTGGTGGCGGGCGGCGGGCGGCGGATGAGTTCGACCAGCCCGGAGTCGACGTTGGGGGCGGGCCAGAACACGTTGCGGCCGACGGCTCCCGCGCGGCGGGCCCCGGCGTACCAGGCGACCTTGGCCGAGGGCACCCCGTAGACGCGGCCGCCCGGGGAGGCGGTGACGCGGTCGGCGACCTCGGCCTGCACCATGACCAGGACCCGCCGCAGGCTGGGCAGCAGTTCCAGCAGGTGCAGCAGGACCGGGACGGACACGTTGTAGGGCAGGTTGGCCACCAGCGCCGTGGGTTCGGGTCCGGGCAGCCCGGTCACGCGCATGGCGTCGCCGTGGACGACGGTGAGCCGGTCGGCGAGGTCGGGCGCGTGGTCGGCGACGGTGCCCGGCAGTGCCTCGGCCAGCGCCGGATCGATCTCCACGGCGGTCACATGGCGCACGTGCGGGAGGAGTGCCAGGGTGAGCGAGCCCAGACCCGGGCCGATCTCGACGACGGCGTCCTCCTCGGTGACCCCCGCGACCCGCACGATGCGGCGGACGGTGCCGTGGTCGATGACGAAGTTCTGGCCCAGGGTCTTGGTGGGCCGGATACCGAACCGCTCCGCCAGTGTCCGCACGTCGGCGGGGGTGAGCAGGCGGGAGCGGTCGTCGGGTGCGGGTGTCTGTGTCACCCCCACATCTTGCCAGCTCCCGCGCGTCGTCCCGTTTGCGGCGAATGCGGGCGGTGGCCCGACCGGTCCTCCGGTCGCCGTTGCGCTCCGGGTCCGGGACGGCCCCTCGGTGTCGGTCAGTCGGTGGGTCGGGCCTGACGGAGAAGCAGCCGCACATCCTCGCGGTCAGTCGAACAGGTGCGTGCCGCAGTGGGGCCACTGGCTCGGCCGGTCGCCGCCGACGCTGTCGTAGAGCTGCTGGGTGGGCCGGGTCTGCCCGGCGGGGGCGGCGGCCGCGACCGGGGGCGGGAGCGGGAGATGCCGCCGGGCGCGTCGCCGTCCCCGGGTGCGGCGGGCGCCCTTCCCCGAGGCGGGGGTCTCCGTGGTGCTGGACATGGCGGATTCGTCATTTTCGGAAAGGTCGGTACGGTTTTCCCGTGATCTGTCCGCACGGGTGCGCTCCGGTGTGCCACCACTGGCGGCGGGGTGGCGGAAATTTTTTTCCGGAGCCGGAGAAGGGCTCTTCCGCCAGCGAGCACCGACGCATTAACGCCCCTTGCTGGAGCACTTTTGTATCTGACCGAAAAAGGCGAAGCGACTCGCGGACCTTCGAAACCGAATTTCCTTTTCCCCTCTTTACCGCCCTTTCCGCTCCCCTCTCCCCCGGCGCACCGCGGAGGGCGCCGACGTGGCGCGGCGGAACCGGACCCTGCACAATGAACCGAGCGCTGTTCTGGTCGCGCGCGCTCCCCTCTACCGCCTTGGAGACCTCCCCATGGGACCCCTGAACGGAATCCGCGTCGTCGAGTTCACCGGGATCGGCCCGGCGCCGATGGCCGGGATGCTCCTCGCCGACCTGGGCGCCAGCGTCATCCGCCTCGACCGCCCCGCGGCCGCCGACGCGATGAACTCCGGCGGGGGCGGGCCCCACATGAGCGAGGGGCGCACCGTCCTGCCCGCCGACCTCAAGTCCGAGGAGGGCCTCGCGCTCGCCCGCGACCTGGTCTCCCGCGCCGACGTGCTCCTGGAGGGCTTCCGTCCCGGGGTCATGGAGCGCCTGGGCCTGGGCCCCGAGGCCTGCCTGGAGGCCAACCCGCGCCTGGTCTACGCGCGGGTCACCGGCTGGGGCCAGGACGGGCCGCTGGCCCGCACCGCCGGGCACGACATGAACTACATCTCCGTGAACGGCGCCCTGCACTCCATCGGGCGCGCGGGCGGCCCGCCGGTCCCCCCGGTCAACCTCCTGGGCGACTTCGCCGGGGGCACCATGTTCGCGGTCACCGGCGTCCTCGGCGCGCTGGTCGAGCGCCACTCCTCCGGCCGCGGCCAGGTCGTGGACGCCGCGATGGTGGACGGCAGCGCGCTGCTGATGTCGATGCTGCACGAGGACCGCGCGCGCGGTTCCTGGAGCGACGAGCGCGGCACCAACTACCTGGACACCGGCGCACCCTGGTACGACGTCTACGAGTGCGCCGACGGCCGGTACGTGTCGGTGGGCTGCATCGAGCCCCAGTTCTACGCCGCGTTCCTGGAGGGCACCGGCCTGGCCGGGGAGGACCTGCCCGACCAGTGGGACCGGTCGGGCTGGCCCCGGCTGCGGGAGCGGTTCGCCGAGGTCCTGCGCACCCGCACCCGCGACGCGTGGGGAGAGGTCTTCGAGGGCGCCGACGCCTGCGTGATGCCCGTCCTGTCCCTGGAGGAGGCCCCCGACCACCCGCACGTGCGCGCCCGGGGCTCGCTCGTGCGCGACGGCGACCGGATCGTGTCGGGCCCGGCGCCGCGCTTCGACCGCACCCCGGGCGGGGTCACCCGGGGCGCCCGGCAGCCCGACACCGCGCGGACCCTCCGGGAGTGGGGTATCGCCCCCTGACCGAAACCCCGTCCGCGCGTCGTCCGGTTACCGACCCGAACCCCTCTCGCGCCCTCCGCCGCCCGTGCCGCCCCACGCGCCGGGCCCCGCGAATCCCCCTACGCGGCGCGGAGAATGGCTAGGGTGAGCGACCAGTCCGGCTGAGCGCGCGACGGGGGGTCCGCCATGCCACGACGGCTCGTCACACCGGGGACGCACTGGGGAACGCGTCTGGGTGCCCTGCTGCTGTCCGCCGCGGTGGTGCTGTGCGCAGCGCCCGCCGCGTCCGCCGCGGTTCCCGCCGAGACCGACGCCCTGTCCGGGCCCGAGGGACCGGCCGGGCAGCGTGAGGGACCCGTGGTGCTCGTGGGGGTACCGGGGCTGCTGTGGCAGGACGTGAACCCCGAGACCACACCGACCCTGTGGGGGATGGCCGAGGAGGGTTCGATCGGCAACGTGTCGATCCGCACGGCCACCTCGCGCACCTGCCCGACCGACGGCTGGCTGTCGGTGTCGGCCGGGCAGCGCGCCCTGTCCATCCGGGAGCGCTTCACGGTGTGCGAGGCCGCCCCGGAGCCCGAGCGCACCGGCTCGGGCGCGGTCGTCCCGGGTTTCGACGCCTACGTCAGCCAGAACGCGCGGACCGCCTTCCAGGCCCCCGTGGGACTGCTCGGGCAGACCGTGCGCGAGGAGGGCGGGACCACGCTCGCCGTGGGCCACGGCGCCGCCCTGGGCGTGGCCGACGCCTCCGGTCGGGTGGACCACTACGTCGACGACGTGCGCGAACTGACCACCGACCGTCTGGAGGGGGTCTCCCTCGCGGCGGTCGAACTGGCCGGGCTCACCCGCCTCTACCCCGACTACCCGGACCCGCCGATCACCGACCAGGAGGCCCGGGAGGCCGCCCAGGAGCCGGTCGGCGAGGACGCCGACGAGGACGAGGACGAGGAGGCGGACGGGGAGGCCGAGGGACCGCCCGAGCCCGACCCCGAGGACGTCCCCGAGTGGGAGCGCGACAAGGCGCTGGCCGACATGGACGAGCGGCTGCGGACGCTGGAGCGCGTGCTGCCGACCGGCTCGTCGCTGATGGTGGTCGGCGTCTCCATGGACACCGGGCCCTCCCAGCTCACGGTGGCCGTGTCCGGTGAGGTCGCGGATACCGGGTTCACCGGTGAGGGGGCCTTCCTGGCCTCGGACTCGACCCGCCGGGCCGGGCTGGTGGTGCTCACCGACACCACGCCGACCGTCCTGACCGCCCTGGGGATGCGGGCCACCGAGCCGACCAGCGGCCGGGCCTGGCACCTGGCCGACCGGCCGCCGGCGACGGACGAGGCCGTCGGGCGGCTGGTGGAGTTCAACACCGCCGCGGTGGTGGTGGGCGCCGCCATCCCGGGCTTCTTCAGCGGCCTGGTCGCCTTCCAGCTGCTCGTCTACGCGGCGGCGGCCTACGCGCTGCACCGCTACTCCAACCGGCAGCGCGGCAAACGCGCGCGCGTGCTGACGCTGACGCGGGCGGTGGCGCTGGCCGGGGCGGCCTTCCCGGTGGCCAGCTACCTGGCCAACCTCATCCCGTGGTGGGCCTCGTCCTCTCCCCTGTTGTCGCTGCTGGTGTGCGTCCTGGCCGCGGACGCCCTGGTGGTGGCGCTGGCCATGGCGGGGCCGTGGCGGCGCACCGCCCTGGGCCCGATGACGGTGGTCGCGGGCGCGACCACGGCGGTGCTCTTCCTGGACCTGTGCTTCGGCGCCTACCTCCAGATGAACTCGCCCACGGGGTACTCGCCGATCGTGGCGGGCCGGTTCTACGGGGTCGGCAACATCGCGTTCGCGACGTTCGCGACCGGCATGCTGATGACGGTGGCGGGGGTCTCCCACGAACTGGTCTCGCGGGGCTGGCGCCGCTCCGCCGTGGCGGTGACCCTGGTCGTCGGTGCGGCGACGGTGCTGATCGTGGGCTGGCCGGGCCTGGGCACCGACTTCGGCGGGGTGATCGCGCTGATCCCCGGCCTGGCGGTGACGACGATGATGATCGCCGGGGTGCGCGTGACGGCGGTGCGCCTGGCCGTGGTGGCCCTGGTGACGGTGGCGGCGATCTCGCTGATCTCGTGGCTGGACTACCTGCGCCCGCCCGGGGACCGCAGCCACCTCGGGGCGTTCGCGGGCCAGGTGGTCAGCGGCGAGGCGGGGGCGGTGGTGGCCCGCAAGCTGAGCGCGATGCTGGGGACGCTGGGCAACTGGCAGCTGACCCTGCTGGCGGCGTGCGCGCTGGTGTTCCTGTTCGTGATGCTGCACCGGCCGACCCACTGGCGGATCGGCGCGCTCCAGGTGGCCTACGAGTACGCGCCGACGCTGCGGGCCGGACTGACCGGCTCCCTGGTGACCGCTCTGGTGGGCTTCGCGGTCAACGACTCCGGGGTGGCGATCCCGGCGATCGCGCTGACGGTGGTGGTACCGCTCACACTGTCCGCGTGCGTGTGGGCCCTCCAGCAGAGGGACGAGGACCGGACACCGGCCCCCGAACCCGCCGAGAACGCCCAGTGCATGTGATGCATACCTCATAAAGCACACGGGGAGCAAAGGACGCGAGCACGACCTTGCGTCGCTCACGTCACGAATCGGCCACGGCGCTGTGGTAAAGTCCGTGGCTGGACGGCTTCTCATGGGAGACACCCGGCGCTCCGCCGGGCGCGGAGCCGGTCCGACCGACCGTTCGGAAGAGGCCAGGCACCGCCCTCCGACGGCCACCCCCGCCGCACCGGCGGGGAATGCCCGCCCCCGCGGGCTGGTTTGCACAGTTGCCGAGGGCGGGAGTGGCCCGAGGCAGCGGCTCGGCGCCCACCGGCGCACCGTCCGTTCTTGCCGCCTCCATCGCAAGGGCACGGACACGCAGGAACTTCCGGCCCGGGTCCGTACGTTTGCCCGATGACTCCGTTTCACGCGGACCCGTCCGGCAGACCCAGGCGAGAAGGGCGTTTCACCCCCGGTCCGGGGGCATCACGCAAGGAACTTGATGAACCATCAGCTTGGCCACCGCGGTAACACGACCAACGTCCCGGTCGGCACGCGCTCGTGGAGCCGCGTGCGGCCCACCGCGCCGATCCGTCGGGCGAGGCCCGAATACGCCGGAGTCGCCATGCCCGACCTGAACATCTCCTCCACCCTGCACGACGCCGGACGCGTCCTGGCGTTGGACGGGGAGATCGACATGGCCACCGAGCACCGCTTCCAGGAGGCGGTGACCGAGGCTCTGACCACGCAGCCCTTCGGCCGGGTGGTCCTGGACTGCGCCGACCTGCGGTTCATCGACTCCAGCGGTCTGCGCGTCCTGATCCGCGCGCACAAGGCGGCCAAGGAGCAGAAGGCGGTCCTGGCCATCGCCTCACCCATCCACCGGGTGCTCCAGACCCTGCGGGTGACCTCGCTCGACACGCGCATCCCCGTCTTCACGACGGTCTCGGAGGCGCTCACGGCGCCGCGCGCCTAGCGCCCGTGCCGCCCGGCCCCCGGGCAGCCTCCCGGACACACGACGACAGCGGACACGGCCACAGCACACGCGCGAGGGGCGCGACCACGGCGGTCGCGCCCCTTCGTCGTGTCCGGGTCCGTCCCGCTCGCGATCGGCGGACCGTCGACCCGCGCGAACCGGTCTCAGCCTGTGGGGGTTGGTTCGGGCGCCCGCGGGGTTCTGGAGGTGGCGGAGGCGGGTTCGCGAGGAACGAGCGAACCCGCCGTAGGCACCGAAGGTTCCCGCACCTTGGGCGCCCGAACACGGACCGAAGCGGAGCGGAGGTCCCAAAAAAGCACTGCCTAGAAGAGCAGCAGCCAGACGCCGAGGCCGGTCACGGCCGCGTTGAACAGGAAGAACACCACGACCCACAGGGTTCCCGGCACGCCGGTGAGACGGGCCAGCTGGTCGGCGTCTGAGTGCGGTGAGGGGTTGCGCCTGCGCTGGGCCTGGAGTTCGATCACCGGCCGCACGCCCGCGAAGAGCAGGAACCAGATGAACAGGTAGGCGAAGGCCGCCTGCACCTCCGGCGGGGTGAACCAGCTGATGCCGAACACCACCGCGCCGGTCACCACGATCGACACCACGCCGTAGACGTTGCGGATCATCAGGAGCATGGCGGCGAGCACCACGATGCTCAGCCACAGCAGGGCGGTGATGCGGTCCGACATGAGCATGAGGATGCCGAGCAGGCCGATGACCGACGAGGCGACGTAGCCCGCGAAGACGGTCAGGACCATGCCTATGCCGGTCGGCTTGCCCCGGGAGACGGTGACCCCCGAGGTGTCGGAGTGCAGGCGGATCCCGGTGAGCTGGCGGCCGCTGAGCAGGGCGACCAGGGCGTGTCCGCCCTCGTGGGCGATGGTGACGACGTTGCGCCCGATCCGCCAGGGCGGTCCGAGCAGCACGGCCGCCAGGGCCAGCACCGCCGCGGTGACGATGATCCACCGCTCCGGTTCGGGCTGGACCGACAGCACTTCCCGCCAGACGTCGCCCAAGGTTGTTCCCACGTGTGCCCCCGACTCTGGTTCGACCCGATCGTGCACGGGCCCCACCGGTGCGCGCCGCGGTTGCCGGGAGACGCGTGGAACAGGGGCCCTTGCCGAACTTTAGGGCATGTGCGGACGTTCCGTGTTCTGTCGTGGAATCCGCGCGCTCTGCGAGAGCAATGTTGATTTCCTTGCGCCGATGAACTGGCCAAACGGGGATCGCCAGCCTACATTCATCACTGTCAGTGATTTTCTGGCTACTCAAAGCAAGGATTATTGTGAAGCGTATCGCTGGACTCGCCCTTATGGCCCTGACCGCCGGTGCCGTCATCGGCGCCGCCTCCCCCGCCGTCGCGGACGAGGAGCACAACGGCTACCACGGTCACCACGACAACGGCTGGCACCACGAGCACGGTGACAACGGGCACGACCACGGCGACAAGGGCAGGGACCACAAGGGCGGGGACGACGACGAGGGCAAGAAGGGCGACCGCGAGGGCCGCGAGGGCCGCGACGGCGACGACCGGCGCAAGGGCGACCACGAGGACCGCAGGGGCGACGACCGCAAGAAGGGCGACCACGGCGACGGCCACGAGGACAAGGGCAAGAAGGACAAGCGCGAGAAGGGTGACCGCGACGGCCGCGAGGGCCACGACCGGCGCGGCGGCGACCACGAGGACCGCGAGGGCCACGACCGCAAGAAGGGCGACCACGGCGACGAGGACCGCAAGGGCAAGGACCACAAGGACGGCTACCACCAGGACGACGAGGACGACGACCGGCGCTAGCCGCCGGGTCCGCGCGTCCGGCTGAGCACGGCGCGCCCGCGCAGGAGGGGGCGCGCGGCGCCGACGCGACGGACCCGCTCTCCTCACCACAGCGCCGCCCGCGGCCCCCGACCCGCGGGCGGCGCCCGTCGTGTCGGCCGTCGGGCCGGACGGCCGGTCAGCCCTCCCGCGACTCCGCCGCGGCCTTGAGGCGCACCAAAGTCTGCTCGATGCTCCGCGCGTTCCTGGCGGGCATCCCCATGAGGACGTAGAAGGCCGGCAGGCCCCTGGAGTAGTCGAAGGTCTCCGTGACGCGGGTGCCCGCCTCCGCCAGTTCCTCCAGCTCGTAGCGCCAGCGGTGCGGGCCGAAGTGCCGCCAGGCGATGAGGCGGTCCTCCTCGTACTCCACCACCCGGTTGGTGATCCGGTAGCCGACGCCGAACATCCTCATGTCCATGCCGAACTCGCTGCCCCGCTCCAGCCGCTCCGGGCCGAAGAGGGTGGAGAGGACGGTGTCGGAGCCGTCGAACTCGGCGTGCCGCTCCGGCGCCGCGATGATGTCGAAGATCCGCTTGGCGGGAGCGTCGACCACGACGCTCCGCGCAACCCTGTGTTTGGCCATGACCGCATCATGGCAGCGCCGCGCGGCCGGCTTCAGGCCACCCCGCCGGATCCGGGTTCAGGCCCGGACGGCGTGCCGCTCCACCGCCGCCAGCCCTCCGCCCCGGGCGGTGACGTGCACCACCCAGAAGGAGCCCTTGCGCAGCCCCAGCTGCTGGGAGAACGGCGCGCCCAGCCGGGTGAGCGCCTCGGCCATGAGCTGCGGGACGAGTTCGCCGTGCGTGCACACGACGGTCGGCCTCCCCTCGGCCAGGACGCGAGCGAACGCCTCGCGGGCCTCCGCCACGCCGTACGCGGAGCCGTCCGGGGACGTGTGGATCGTGAACGCCCGCTCGGTGCGCGTGGGCACGTCGTACTCCACCGTGTAGGGCAGCAGCGACTCGGTGCAACGCGCCGCCGCCGACGTCACCACGCGGGGCCGCCCGTAGGCGCTCAGCACCCGGGGCAGGGCCAGGGCGTCGGCCCGCCCGGTCCCGTCCAGGGGCCGCAGCAGGTCGTCGTCGGTCCAGGCGCCCTTGTCCCCCGCCGACAGGTGCCGCAGCAGGATGACGGGGAAGGTGTTCGCGGGCCCGGCCAGGAAGTTGTCGACCACCCGCACGTCGTGGTCGTAGGTGAGGCGGTCGCGGGCCTCCTCCACCGGCACCCACTCGACCAGGTCCACCTCGTCGTTGGGCGGGTAGTCGATCCCCGCGGCCGGGTCGGCGGTGGTGGCCGCCCACCACTCCACCTGCTTGGGCCAGCCGTCCTTGAGGTAGCGCTGCGGGGGGAGCCTGCGGCCCAGCACGGGGGTCAGGCCGGTCTCCTCGACCACCTCGCGGACCGCGCCGGTCACGGGGTGCTCGCGGCTCTTGAGCTTGCCCTTGGGCAGGGACCAGTCGCCCCGGTCGGGCCTGCGGACCAGGACGATCTCGGTGCCGCCCGCACCCTCGCGCCACAGCAGGGCTCCAGCCGCGCGGATGGGTTCGAGGTAGCCGCCGATCGCCGTCTCGCGCAGGGGGCCCGCCCCGTGGGCGCCCTCGACCGATCCCTCCACGTCTCCCCCGTTCGGTACGGTGCTCACCCGCCCTCCACCACGCGCAGGTGGCGGTCGCCGCGCAGGCTGTCCTGGAGGTCGGTGAGCGGGCGCCCGTCGCCGTCGCGGGTGCACCGGGTCCACGTCCCGTCGGGTTCGAGCCGCCAGGACGAGGTGGCGTCGTCCATCGCCAGGTCCATGAGGCGCACCAGCCTGCGGCACTGCTCGGTGTCGGCCACGCGCACCAGGGCCTCGACCCGGCGGTCGAGGTTGCGGGGCATCAGGTCGGCGCTGCCGATCCACACCTGGGGCCGCCAGCCGTTGGCGAAGACGAAGATGCGGGAGTGCTCCAGGAAGCGGCCCAGGATGCTGCGCACCCGGATGTTGTCGGACAGCCCGGGCACTCCGGCGCGCAGGACGCAGCTGCCGCGCACCCACAGGTCGACGTTCACCCCGGCCTGGGAGGCCCGGTACAGGGCGTCGATGATCTCCAGGTCGACCAGGGAGTTGACCTTGATCCGGATGTGGGCGGGCTCGCCCCTGAGGCTGTTGTCGATCTCGACGGCGATCTGTTCGAGCAGGCTCTCGCGCAGGGCACCGGGCGCCACGAGCAGGCGCTGGTAGTGCTTCTTGCGGGAGAAGCCGGTGAGGCTGTTGAACAGGTCGCTGACGTCCTCGCCCACCTCGGGGTCGGCGCTGAACAGGCCGAGGTCCTCGTACATGCGGGCGGTGCTCGGGTTGTAGTTGCCGGTGCCCACGTGGCAGTAACGGCGCAGCAGCCCGTCGTCGTCGCGGCGCACGACCATCGACAGCTTGCAGTGGGTCTTGAGGCCGACGACGCCGTAGACGACGTGGCAGCCCGCCTGTTCGAGCTTGCGGGCCCACTGGATGTTGTTCTGCTCGTCGAAGCGGGCCTTGATCTCGACCAGGACCACGACCTCCTTGCCCTCGCGGGCGGCCTCGATGAGGGACTCCACGATGGGCGAGTCGCCGCTGGTGCGGTACAGGGTCTGCTTGATCGCCACGACCTCGGGGTCGGTGGCGGCCAGGGCCAGGAAGCGCTCGGTGGTGGTGGCGAAGGACTCGTAGGGGTGGTGGACGAGGACCTCGCGCTCGCGGACGGTGGCGAAGAGGTCGCCGGAGGTCAGGGCGCGCGGCTCGACGGGGACCATGGGCGGGTAGCGCAGCTCGGGCCGGTCGGTGTCGGCGATCTGGGACAGCCCGGCGAGGTTGAGCGGGCCGGGGACCCGGTAGATCTCCTCCTCCTCGGCGCCCAGCTCCTCGGTGAGTATGGCCAGGGCCTCGTCGCTGATGTCGTGTTCGACCTCCAGGCGCACGAGCGGGCCGAAGCGGCGGCGCAGCAGCTCGTTCTCCAGGGAGGTGACGAGGTCGTCGGTCTCGTCCTCGTCCACCTCCAGGTCGGCGTTGCGGGTGACCCGGAAGGCGTTGTGCTCCAGGATCTGCATGCCCTCGAAGAGCTGGGGCAGGTGGGCGGCGACGATGTCCTCGACGGGGACGAACCGGCCGCCCTCTCGGTCGCCCAGCTCGATGAAGCGGGGCAGGGAGCTGGGGATCTTGACCCGGGCGAACATGCGGCGCCCGTCGTGGGGGTCGCGGACGGCGACCGCGAGGTTGAGCGAGCGGCCGGAGATGTAGGGGAAGGGGTGCGCGGAGTCGACCGCGAAGGGCGTCACCAGCGGGTAGACCGAGCGCTGGAAGTAGCCGCGCAGGTTCTCGCGCTCGACGGTCTCCAGCTCGTTCCAGCGCACGACGCGGATGCCGACCTCGCGCAGGGCGGGCGCGACGCTGTCGTGGAAGCAGGCGGCCTGGCGGAGCATGAGTTCGCGGGTGAACCGGGAGATGCGCCCGAGCAGCGCGCGGGGGTGGTGTCCGCTGGAGGAGGCGACGGACAGGCCGGTGGCCAGGCGGCGTTTGAGCCCGGCCACACGCACCATGAAGAACTCGTCCAGGTTGCTGGAGAAGATCGCCAGGAACCGCGCGCGTTCGAGGAGGGGGATGTCCTCGTCCTCGGCGAGTTCGAGCACGCGCTGGTTGAAGCGCAGCCACCCCTCCTCCCTGTCCATGAACCTGTCGGCGGGAAGCTCGGGCGTACCGGCGGCGGGCCCCTCGGGTGTTGGCGCTGTTTCCGTGCTCACAGTGGGCAGACTCCCCCTTTTCCATGACCGCGAGGTGACAACCCCGTGAGGGGAAAATGACCGCGACACGACTGGTGTGGACCCTCTGTAGCCTTATGCCCGTTCCCGCCGTGGTCTTCCCCTTCCGACCGCGGGTTTTACCGTTCGCCCGGTGCACGGGTCCGGTCACATGACACCGGTCTGGAGGTCGGGGGGCATGAGCATCAGGAACATGCCCACGCGCATCACCACCTGGATCCACGTGTTGCGGAAGCACGCCCACAGGTAGCCGTAGAGGAGGCTGGCCGTGGCGTAGGTGAGCAGGGCCAGGCCGGTGTTGTAGACCAGGTCGGTCCCCGGCAGCTGGGACACCGCGTCGTAGGGCTGGATGAGGGCGTAGGTGAGGGCGAAGACCACCGAGGTGGTGACGATGCCGCCCCAGCGGCCCATGAGGATCTCCAGGCGGGTCTGCACCATCCCCCGGAAGAAGATCTCCTCGCACACCGCCATGACGGTGAACGCGAGCACGTAGCCCAGCAGTTGGAGGGAGGGCCCCGGCAGCCCCAGGCGCGGGATGAGCAGGTAGCCGATCAGGAGCAGCGCGATGGCGATCGGGACCATCCCGAGCCAGCGCCAGGGCTCGGACACCTTCAGGGCGACCGCGGGCATGGCGGTGCCCTTGCCGTCCAGGGTGATGCCGGAGCGGTCCATGACCAGCAGCGGCAGGGTGAACAGGAACAGCAGGCGCGAGACCAGCGCCTCGGACATGGCCAGGTCGGCGCCGAACACCGCCTCGTAGGTGGCGAAGAGCAGCGACAGCAGCGCCATGGACGCCACGAAGCCGACGAGGAAGAGCCCCAGCCAGCCCAGTTCGCGGCCGAGGGGGTGGCCGTCCATCGCCTGGACGACGCGGCGGTCCAGCTGCTCGCGGGCGCCGAAGCCCCTGACCATGGCCCAGGCCAGGATGCCGCCGACCAGCATCGGGGACCAGGAGACCAGGAAGAGGACCAGGGAGTCGCCGAGGACGTCGGAGCGCAGTACGGGGTGGGAGAGCATCGGCACCGCGACAAGCAGCAGGGCGACCAGCACCCCCCAGACGAGCCCCCATCTTCGCACCATGGTCACAAGAGTCCCCCCTGTCTCAGAACTCTCATTCTGCCCAAGGGGAAACTAAAAGCTACTTAATGACTACGGTATGTCGCCACTCGCCTCGACATGTCCCGTCACGCCGAGGGGCCGCTCCCGCAGGAGCGGCCCCGGCGGTGCGCGGGTGCGGAAGGCCCTCTCAGAAACCGTTGTCGAGCACCGAGCGGAGGAAGGACTTGGTGCGCTCCTCCTTGGGGTCGCCGAAGATCTGCTCCGGCGTGCCCTCCTCGGCGATCTGGCCCTGGTCGAACATGAGCACCCGGTGCGAGACGTCGCGTGCGAAGGCCATCTCGTGCGTCACGCACAGCATGGTGATGTCCGTGGTCTCGGCGACCTCGCGCAGCACGTCCAGGACCCCGGCCACCAGCTCCGGGTCCAGGGCCGAGGTGACCTCGTCCAGGAGCAGGATCTCCGGCTGCATGGCCAGCGCGCGGGCGATCGCCACGCGCTGCTGCTGGCCGCCCGAGAGCTGGGTCGGGTGGGCGTCGATCTTGTCGCCGAGCCCGACCAGCTCCAGCAGTTCCTCGGCCTTGGCGTTGGCCTCGGCCTTGGGGGTGCCCAGCACGTGCACGGGCGCCTCGGTGATGTTCTGCCGGACGGTCATGTTCGGGAACAGGTTGAACTGCTGGAACACCATGCCGACGCGCTTGCGGCGCGCGCGCAGGTAGGACTCGTTCGCCCGGGTCAGCCCCTGGCCCTTGCGCATGTGGCTGAAGGGCTCGCCGCCCACCCAGATGACGCCCTCGGTGACCTTCTCCAGGGTCATCAGCAGGCGCAGGATGGTGGTCTTGCCCGAACCGCTGGGGCCGATGAGGGTGACCCGCTCGCCGGGGGCGACGGAGAAGTTCAGGTGGTCGAGCACCGTGAGGTCGCCGAAGCGCTTCACCACGTCGTCGAAGACGATCAGGGACTGGTCCTGGGGCCCGTTGCCGACACCCTGGGGTTCTTCGTTCACGGTGGTGTCAGACGGCGGCATAGCGTCGCTCCAGTCGTCGGATGAGGATGGCGGAGGGGATGCTCACGAGGAGGAACAGGAACCCGACCATGGTGTAGGCCTCGACGATGCGGAAGCTCGCGCTGCCGATCTGCCTGGCCTCGGTGAGCAGCTCGGGCACACTGATCGCGATGAGCAGCGGCGTGTCCTTGAACGTCGCGATGAGGTAGTTGCCCAGCGCCGGGATGGTCTTGCGGACCGCCTGCGGCAGCACGATGGCGCCCCAGGTGCGGCTGGTGGGCAGGCTCAGCGCCCGGGCCGCCTCCCACTGCCCCTTGGCCACGCCCTCGATGCCCGAGCGGTAGACCTCGGCGGTGTAGGCCGCGTAGTGCACGCCGATCACGACGACGCCCACGGTGAACCCGGTCACGAAGGACGGGGCCAGCAGGAAGACGAACACCAGCTGGATGATCAGCGGGGTCGTCCGGATGAACTCCATGACCGCGTGCAGGACGGCCCCGACGAAGGGCACCCGGCGGACGATGGCGATCACCAGGCCCAGGGCCAGCGCGATCAGGTAGCTCAGGACGGTGACCTGGACGGTCACCCACAGCCCGCCCAGCAGGTCGGGCATGACCTCGAAGGTCCACTCGAAGTCCCAGAACATCACTTGGCCACCCCCGCCTTCGCGTCGATGGCCGGGGGCCGCAGGAGGGACGCCAGGCCTCCGCCACCCGGCGCGGCGCGGCCCAGCTTGCGGTTGGCGCGGCGTTCGAGCAGTCGCATGCCGAGGATGAGCACCTGCGCGATCAGGTAGTAGAGGATGAAGGCGCCGATGAAGGCGACCACCGTCTCACCCGTGGCCTGGCGCATGTTCTGCGCGACGGCCGTCAGGTCGTTCACGGCGATGAGGGAGGCCACGGCGGTGGCCTTCATCAGCTCGATGACGAGGTTGCCGAACGTGGGCAGCATCTGGGCCCAGGCCTGGGGCAGCACGACCAGGCGCGTCCGCTGGAACCAGGAGAGGTTCAGCGCGACGGTGGCCTCGACCTGCGGCTTGGGCACGGCGTTGATGGACGAGCGCACGACCTCGGCCCCGTAGGCCCCCAGGTTGAGCCCCACGGCGAGGATCGCGGCGAAGTTGTCGGCCAGCTGGAAACCGGTCAACTGGGGCAGGGCGAACGCCATCCAGAACATCAGCACCAGGGCGGCGATCCCCCGGAACACCTCCACGTAGACCGTGGCGACGGCCCGGGGGAGCCAGTGGCGGATCGTCCCCATGATCCCGAAGACCATGGCGAGGACGAAGGCCAGTGCGATGCCCCCGAGGGTGAGCTGGATGGTGACCCATGCGCCCTCGGCGTAGAGCGGTAGCCGCTGGATCAGGAAGTCCACTGCGGGTTCATCCCTCGCAGAGTTCGGCGGTGGTCGTGTCGTCGGGCAGGTCGGCCTCGGTGAAGCCCCACTCCTCGCCCAGCTCCAGGAGGCGTCCGCTCTCCTTGAACTCGGCGATCACCCGGTTGACCTCCTCCAGGAGCTGGGTGTCCTGCTGGCGGAAGCACAGTCCGCCCCAGCCCTTCTCCTCCTGGCCGTCGATCTCGGGGAAGAACGCCTCGGTGACCTCGAAGGGGCCGCCCCGGTCCTGGAGCAGGTAGGTGTGGGACACGCTCAGCATGGACATCGCGTCGACGCGCCCCGCCTCCAGCAGCTCGTAGCCGGCGGTCTGGTTGGGGATGAGCTCCATCTGGTCCTCGGGCACCTCGAAGTACTCGGCGTAGGTCTGCTCGACCGAGCCGTTGAGGACCGCGAGCACGAGGTCGGGGTTGTCGACGAAGTCCGTGAAGTGCTGGATGCCGTGCGGGTTGCCCTCCGCGACCATGAAGGCCTCGGGGGAGGTGGCGGTGGGCTCGCTGAAGGCGACCTGGCCGCAGCGCTCGGGGGTGATGAACACACCGGCGGCGATGACGTCGAAGCGGTTCGCGTTCAGGCCGGGGATGAGCCCGTCCCAGTTCACCGAGGAGGCCTGGATCTCGGGGACGCCCAGCTCCTCGAAGACCGCCTTGGCCACGGCGGGGGACTGACCGGCCGGGTTGCCGGAGTCGTCGACGAAGCCGAAGGGGATCTCGTTGGCGAGGCCGACGGCCACGAAGCCCTGTTCGCGCAGCCGGTCCAGGGTCGAGGCGCCCTCCTCCCCCTCCCCGCCGCCTCCGCCGTCGACGCGGGTGCAGGCGGCCAGGCCGAGGGTGGCCAGCCCCACGCCTCCCAGGCGGAGTGCGTCACGGCGGCCCCAGGCTCCTCTGCGTACTGCGGGTACCTGCTTCTTCACGACTGCTCCTCGAAAGACTCGCGGGAGCGGCGCTCTCGCCTGGCTGGACGACAGCGCCGCGCATTCGGATCGGGATGCCTGGTGTGGGCGGTGTGCGGCACCGGGCCGCGGCTGTGGCCGCCACCCGGGGGCAGGGCGGGGCGGCACAAGTACGGGGGTCTCCCTCCCCGGGCAGGACCGGCAGTAACAGGACCCGATTAGTCCGTTATGCACTGGTTATTCACGTGCAGTCTCGGGGTGATCCGCCCTTTGGCCTGCTCAGGGCGGGTCACCTGGTGCTCGTGACTTTGGGTCCGGTTCTCCGTCACCCTGGGGCGCCGCCCGCGCGACACTCCGAGAACACCCCGGCGCCGCCTTGCGTGAACGCGAACGGGCGGGGCCGACCGGCCCCGCCCGCGTGGTCTGGCAGTCCTGGGATCAGGCGTCTTCCTCGACGACGAGGGGGTAGACGCCGTTCTCGTCGTGCACCTCGCGCCCGGTGACGGGCGGGTTGAACACGCACAGGACGCGGAAGTCCGTCTTGGGGCGGACGGTGTGCTTCTCGTGGCCGTTGAGCAGGTAGAGGGTGCCCGGGGTGATGACGTGCTTCTCCCCGGTCTCCTCGTTGGTCAGCTCGGCCTCGCCCTCGATGCAGTGCACGAGCTCGACGTGGTTGGCGTACCAGAAGGTCGACTCGGTGCCCGCGTACAGGACGGTCTCGTGGAAGGAGAAGCCGACCTTGTCCTTGGCCAGGACGATCCGACGGCTGCGCCAGTTCTCCGTCTTGATGTCGGCGTCGGTGTCGTTGACCTCGTCCATGCTGCGAACGATCACTGTGCTCCCCCTCTACGCGCTCTGAGCGCTCCTGTGGTGGTACGGCACACGGGGAGGGGCCGGACGACGTCCCGAGGGTCGCCGCCCGGCCCCGCACCGTGTGGTGTGGAAATCCCCCTGTGGGAGTCCCTAGGCGGGCTGGGCCGCCTTGACCGCGGCGCGGGCCGCGTCAGCCATGATGTCAAGGCCGGCCGTGAGTTCCTCCTCGCTCGCCGTGAGCGGCGGCAGGAGTTTGGCCACCTCGTCCTCGGGGCCGGAGGTCTCCAGGAGCAGACCCCGCTCGAAGGCCTCGGCGGCGACCTTCTTGGCGATGTCGGTCTGCTCGAAGGCCAGGCCCCGGGCCAGGCCGCGGCCGCGCACGTGCGCGCCGAACTCGGCGTGCTCGGCGGCCATCTCGGCCAGGCGGGCGGCGACCATGTCGCCCTTGGCCTTGACCGAGTCGGAGAAGGCCGAGTCGCTCCAGTAGCGGCGCAGGGCCTCGACGGCGGTCACCATGGCCGGGTTGAACCCGCGGAAGGTGCCGTTGTGCTCGCCCGGCTCCCACACGTCCAGCTCGCGCTTGAACAGGGTGAGGGCCATGGGCAGGCCGTAGCCGCTGATGGACTTGGACAGCGTGACGATGTCCGGGGTGATCCCGGCCTCCTCGAAGCTGAAGAAGTCGCCGGTGCGGCCGCAGCCCATCTGGATGTCGTCGACGATCATGAGGATCTCGTACTCGCGGCACAGGTCCGAGAGCTCGCGCAGCCACTGGGCGCTGGCGGCGTTGATGCCGCCCTCGCCCTGGACCGTCTCGACGATGACGGCGGCGGGCTTGTCCAGGCCGCTGCCGCTGTCGTCCAGCAGGCTGCGCAGCCACAGGAAGTCCGGGGTCTTGCCGTCCAGGTAGTTGTCGAACGGCATCGTGGCGACGTGGCCCAGCGGCACGCCCGCGCCGCCGCGCTTCATCGAGTTGCCGGTGACGGCCAGGGCGCCCAGGGTCATGCCGTGGAAGCCGTTGGTGAAGTTGACGATGGTCTCGCGACCGGTGTACTTGCGGGCCAGCTTGAGCGCGGCCTCGACCGCGTTGTTGCCCGCGGGCCCGGGGAACTGGACCTTGTAGTCGAGGCCCCGGGGTTTGAGGATGATCTCCTCGAAGGTCTCCAGGAACTCGCGTTTGGCCACGCTGTAGGCGTCGAGGCTGTGGACGATCTTGTCGTCGGTCAGGTACTCGATGAGCGAGGTCTTCAGCTCGGGGTTGTTGTGCCCGTAGTTGAGCGACCCCGCCCCCGCGAAGAAGTCGAGGTAGGGCTTGCCGTCCTCGGAGTAGACGTGGCTACCGACGGCCCGGTCGAACACGACCGGCCAGTTCCGGCAGTATCCGCGGACTTCGGACTCCAGGCGCTGGAAGGTCTCCATCGTGTGTTCCTCGGTTCCTTTATCCCAGGTTCGTGGGCTCATGGCTTGGGCGACGGGGTGGGTCGAACGGGTCCGGTGCGGACGGTCGGTCATGCTCCGGGCCCGGCTCCGAGAGGTCCGATGCGTACGAGGTCCTCGGGGTCGTGGGGGGTGTCCTCCCGGGGGAAGTGTTCCCCGGTGAAGAGCGGACTCCACACGGCCTCGGCGTCCCGGTCCCTGGCGAACGAGGCGAACAGGGCGCGGGAGGCGGTGTTGTCGGCGGTGACGGTCGCTTCGAGGTAGCGCAGGCCGCGGTCGGTGATCCGGTCACCGATGAAGTCGAGCATCCGGCGGGCCAGCCCCTGTCCGCGGTACGCGGAGTCGACGGCGACCTGCCAGAGGAAGTACGTGTCGGGGTCGTCGGGCCGCACGTAGCCGGTGACGTAGGCCGCGACACGGCCCTCGTCGTCGCGGGCGACGACGCTGGTCGTGGCGAAGTCCCGGCACCAGAGCGCGTAGGCGTACGGGGAGTTGGCGTCCATGCCGTTCTCCCGCGCCAGCCGCCACATGTGCGGTCCGTCCTCCGGGGACGGGTGCGACAGGCGCACGCCTCCACCGCCCGCGGCGCCTGGGGCACCCGGGGCCGTGGCCCCGGTGTCAGTCCGGTCGCGTGCTTGGAGGTTCGTTCGTAGATGTGGCACGTCGATCGAACTTAGCGAACGAATGTCAATGACATTTCGCGGAGGCCGCTCGCGAATGTTTGGGCAGAGCGCTCACGGGTATGGCCCGTTTATTTAGCAGCGCTTCAAAGCCCTGACCTGGACTTTCGGGGGTTGTCCGGGAGCGGAGGGGACACGGTCCCACGCCCCGCCCAACAGGGGGTTCGGCGCCTCGGCCGCGGGGAGCGGGCTCGGGGCGCCGCCGGGGAGGGCGGGCGTCGGCGCTCGGGGGGCCGACAGCCGTCAGGGTCAAACATAGATCCTCGCGGAGCAATATTAAGCGTGCGTTAAGTCACATGAATCCGGTGGAAAGCTCGCGACATAACGCCACTCGGGGGCTCCGCGGGCGCACCACACGCTACGCCGAAAGGGGCTGGCGGCACACCCGAAACGCCGACACCCGGGAGGACGCGGCCTTTGGCGCGGCCGCGTGTGGGCAGGGGGAGGATCGGACCCCGACCCCGCCCGGGGGCGCGCCCGCGGGAGGGGCGGCCCGCACCCCGGGGACGCCCTTGAGATTTCCGGTCTTTTCGAGCAGACTCCGTGTAGTACTACGTTGAGTCGTACTACAATTGGTCGCATCGCCGCGCCGCAGTTCCCGGGTCGATCACCCGTGGGCGGTGGGGCGGAGAAGCCCCCTGGTCCGGCCGTGGTGACACGGCACGGGGACAGGGACCACCAGCCACGGATCGGAGGCGCCCGTGAACCGCCTGTACCACGAGAGCGAGGACTGGGTCCTGCAGGGCAACTGCCGCTCGCAGGACCCGGAGATCTTCTTTCCGGTGAGCAGCACCGGGATCGGGCGCGCCGACACCGAGCAGGCCATCGCCGTCTGCCGCAGCTGTACTGTTCGCCAAGAGTGCCTGCGGTGGGCCCTGCGGGCGGGAGAGGCTCACGGAGTCTGGGGTGGGACCACCCCCGAGGAGCGCCGCTACATGCGCCGCGAACTCGTCCCGGCCGGTCGTCACTGACGAGGGCGACGGGGACCGCCGGAGGGTCTCGGCCCGCCCGGCGGTCCAGCCCCCTCGAACCGTCCCCGGCCCAGGCCCGCCTCGTCCGCTGCCCGGACGACCGCGCCCAGCGCCGGTCCGCCCGGGCCGCGCGTCCGGCGCCCCCAGGGGATCTTGCGACCCTCCGGGGCACGGCCTAGGTTCTTTCTCGTGCGACCCGCTCACGGCACACTCCGCCTCCTGCGCACGGCCCTCCTGGCCGCTGCGTGCACGGGGCTTGCCTGGGGCGGGCACAACCTGTGGGCCGCGGCGCCCGCCTCCCCCGGGGGCCTGGCCGCGGCGACCGCGGTCCTGTTCCCCCTGCTGTGGTACTTCACCCGCACGATGCGCGGGTTCGGCGACATCTTCGCCGTCATGGCCTGCGTGCAGATCCTCCTGCACCTGGTGTTCCAGGGTTCGGGCGAACCCGTCCCCGGCATCCTCGACACCGGCGCCGACCACACCGGGCACGGCCTGATCACCCACGCCCTCGGCCTCGCGCCCGGCATGCTGTTCGCCCACCTGTGGGCGGCCCTGCTGGCGTCGGCGCTGCTCGCCCACGGCGAGGCGGCCCTGTGGTTCCTGACCGCCCTGCTCGCCCGGGCGCTGCCGCCGCTGCGCGTGCCCGGCATCGCGTTCGGCGCCCGCGTACCGGTCGCGTGCGCCGCCTCCGGTACCGCTCCCCAGCCCGTCGCGCTCTCGGCGCACGGCCCGCGCGGCCCTCCCCCTCCCGGGGCGCCCTTGCACGGCGCCCCCGCGCGCACGCCGGAACGTACCGAGAACTGAGGGAAGACATGACCACCACCCGCACCCCCGACACCGCGACCACCCCGCGCCCGCTCGCGCGCGCGGCCGCCGCCGTACTGGCCCCCCTCGCCGCGGCCGCCCTGGCCCTGGCCCCCTCGCCCGCGCTGGCGCACGACGTCCTGACCGGGTCCGATCCCGAGGACGGGGCCACCCTGGACACCGTGCCCGAGGAGGTCGTGCTGAGCTTCAACAACTCGCCGATGGAGGGCGGCAGCGGCAGCGCCGTCGTCGTCACGGGTCCGGACGAGGAGACCACCTACGAGGAGGGGGACCTGACCTTCGACGGCACGGACGTGTCGGTGGGGCTGGCCCCGCTGGACCAGGCCGGTGAGTACACCATCGGGTTCCGCGTGGTCTCCTCCGACGGCCACCCGATCCAGGACACCCTGACCTTCTCGGTGACCGAGGAGGCCGTCGCCGCGGCGGCGCCGGAGCCCGAGGAGAGCGAGACCGCGCAGGAGCCCGCCGCTGAGCCGGAGCAGGAGCCCGCCGACGAGGTGAACGCGGACGAGGCCGCGGCCGAGGAGGAGTCGGGCGGCGTGTCGCCGGTGGCGCTGGCGGTCGTGGCCGTCGTCGCGGTCGCGGGCATCGCCGCGGTCGTGCTCGTGGCCGTGCGCATGCGCAAGCGCCCGGGCGGGGACGCCGGACAGAAGTAGGACCGCTGCGAAGGACCGAGGGGCCCGCGCGCCCTCCCCGCGGGGGAGGCGCGTACGGGCCCCTCGTCGTGTTCGGTGCCCGGTCCGCCCGCCCGGCGACGGGGAGGGCGGACACGGGAGGCTTCGGCGGCGTCCGCTCGCGCGGGGGCCGGGGCCGGGGGTAGGGGGAGGCCGGCGGTTGGAGGGGGGTCGGGGGTCGGCGGGATCGGCTCGACCCGGGGGACGTCGGCCGACCGCCGGGGCCGACTCGGTCGGCCCGGTCGGGACGGGTCAGACGCGGCGTGCCAGCAGGATGCTGATGTTGTCCTTGCCACCCGCCTCCATGGCGGCCTGCCACAGGGCGTACACGGCGGCCTCGTCGCTGCCCGCCTCGGCGATCATCCGCTCCATCTCCTCGGGCAGGACCAGGTCGGACAGGCCGTCGCTGCACATGAGCCAGGCGCTGGGGTCGGCCGCGTCGTCCCGGCCCACGTGCGGGACCATCGTGCCGCCCGAACTGCCGCCCAGGGACTGGGTGATGAAGTTCGTGGTGACCGGACGGCCGTCCTCGGACGGGGGCAGCGCGGGCGAGTCGTCCTCCGAGAGCTGGCGCAGGCGGCGCCCCTCCAGGCGGTAGGTGCGGGAGTCGCCGACGTTGAACCAGAAGTTGCCGTCGTTGTTGAGCAGGACGCCCGCGACCGTGGTCCCCATGCCGGAGAACTCGGTGTGCTGGGTGGCGTGGTCCTTGATCTCCTCGTCGATGTTGCTCAGCAGCTGGGCGATCTCCTCCGGACCGTTGAGCCGCGGCCCCATCTCGGCCATGCGGTGCACGGCGTGCTCGGAGGCGATCTCCCCCGCGGCCTGACCGCCGATCCCGTCGGCGACCGCCAGGATGACGGGCTCCCCGACCGGGAGGACGCAGCGCACCGGCGAGGTCATGTTCGCACTGGCGACGGTCAGGGCACCCATGACGACGGCGTCCTCGTTGGCGGGGCGGATAGCGCCCCGGTGCGTGAGGGCCGTGACAATGACTTCCCCACCAGCGACACCCATACGCCCTTCCTCCCGTTTCATCGGCCGTGGCCGGTTGCCCGGCGCCCCGCGCCGGGCCTTGGTCGAGTCCCGTTCAACGTCTGGATTCTGTCACCGTACCGAGCCACCGCCGGAGTGGGTCAAAATCCGCGTACATCATGGCGGAAAACACCCGGATACGCAGTCCCCGCCCCGGTTCCCGCCGCCGTAGGCGCCGTGCCGGACGATCCGCGGTGCGCGCCGGGCGGTCCCGGTGTTCCGGTCCGACAGTAGCGGCGGTGCGGCCGACCCGACAGGGGCCACCCACGGGTACCGCGAAACCGCAGACCAACCGGGAGAACTCCGGGGTTACGGACAGCACCGAACCCCCGCGTCCCTTGGTGTCGGATTCGCGTCACGTTGTCGAGACGCGAACCGTCTGGCAGAATGAACCCCGTTGGGTGTCTAAGACGCAGACACACACGACCAGCCCCGTGCGGCATCATCCTGTCACGCACGGTGGCCCCAGTCTTCCTCGACCGGTCGTTTGGTGTGATCTCCGTGCGTCTTCCCTTCTTTCTTCCTCTCCCCCCTCCGTTCAACGGCAGCCGTACGCGCCATGCGCCTACGGCTTCCCGTGTTGCCGGGAGGCCTCCACCGGCGCGCCGTCCGGCACCGTGTGCCGCCCTCCCCTGACCGCGCCCCGCCTCCCCCGCCACCTTCCCGCCGGACCCGGCCCCACGGCCCGGAAACCGGCGCCACGGCCCCAGCCCCGCCCGTGAGGACTCCGATCCCCGCTCCGGAGTCGCCTCGGGCGCACCTACGACGGACATCCGGATGAGACCGTGTCCAAGGAGTTCAGCCCAGTGAAGATCGCCATGGTCGCCGAACACGCCAACCCCCTCCCCGCGCACAGGGGCGAGCCCGCCTGCCCCGCGAGCCTGCACGTGTGCGCCCTGTCCCGTCAGCTCGCCAAGCGGGGCCACCGGGTGACGGTCTACGCCCGCCGCAGCGACCCCGACCAGCCCGACGGCCGCACCCGCATGGCGCGCGGCGTCTCCGTCGCCTACCTGGACGCCGGTCCGGCCCGGCCGCTGTCCCCCGAGGAGCACGCCGAGCACACCGGCGCCTTCGGCAGCGCCCTGGCCTCCGTCCTGGACGAGGACCGCCCCGACGTCCTGCACGCGATCGGCTGGACCAGCGGCCTGGCCGCCCTGCACGCGCAGGCGCACAGCGAGAGCGACCAGAGCGGCACGCCCCTGGTGCAGACCTTCCACTCCCTCAACGCCAGCGAGCAGCGCTCCGGCCTCGGCCACCACCCCGAGCGCGCCCGCATGGAGACCATCCTCGCCTCGCGCGCCGACCGCGTGCTAGTCAACTCCACTGACCAGCAGGTCGAGCTGGCCCGCCTGGGCGTCCCCCGCCACCACGTCAACGTCGTGCCCTTCGGTGTGGACCCCGACCACTTCAGCGTGGAGGGCAGCGCCTCCGCCGAGCACTGGCACTCCCGGCGCGAGGAGCGCGCCCGCCTGGTCTCGGTCACCTCCCTGACCGAGGCCGGCGGCGCCGACCGGCTCGTGGAGGCCATGACCCGCCTCCCCGAGGCCGAGCTGCTGCTCGTCTCCACCGCCGACGACCTGGACGTGGCCCTGGACGAGAACGCCCGCCGGATCGAGCTCCTGGCCAAGGAGGCCGGGGTGAACGACCGCGTCCACCTGGCCGGGCCCGTGGAGCGCAAGGAGCTGCCCCGCCTGCTGCGCTCCGCGGACGTGTACGTGTCCGCCGCCTCCTACGAGCCCTACGGCGGGGCCGTGCTGGAGGCCATGGCGTGCGGCCTGCCCGTGGTGGCCACCGCCACCGGCGCCACCCCGGGGGCGGTCCTGCACCGCACCAGCGGCGTGCTGATGCGCTTCGGCCGCCCCGACGAGATCGTGCGCTCCGTGCGCGCGGTCCTCAACACCCCGACCATGAGCACCGCGTACGGCATCGCCGCCGTGGACCGGGCCCGCTCCCGGTTCACCTGGCAGCGGATCGCCGTCGAGACGGAGCTGGCCTACGAGCGCTCCCGCCCGCAGCAGACGGAACAGGACCGCGCCGACGAGGACGAGACGGACGGTCTGCTACTGTCCGGGACCGCGCGCTGAGCCGTGCCCGCCCCGACGGCGTGCCCGGCCCACCGGCCCCCGGGGGTTTCCCCCGAGGGGCCGCAGCGGGTACACAGACAGTGGCGCCCGGCGGCCGGACGGCCGGCCCCGGGCGCGGACGCCACGTACCGATGACCTTCGAACACCAGGGACTGCTCTTCCGCCGCGGGCAGCGGTTCCACGAGGTGGCCCGGCAGCGGTTGCGCTCAGCCGTACGCGAAAACGCCCACACGGTGCTCGCGGTCTCCGGCGAGCGCGCCGCGGCGCTCGTCGGGGCGCTGTCGGACTCCGAGCGCGAGCGCGTGCACGTCCTGGAGCGGAAACGGTTCTACGACGCCCCGGGACGCACCCTGGCCGCCCTGCACCGCCTGGCGCTGGTCCACGACCCCGTGCCGGTGGTCGTGGTGGCCGAGCCGCCCCTGCCGGTCTCGGGGATGGAGCTGCGCGAGTGGCACCGGCTGGAGTCGGTGCTGTCCACGGCGCTGGCCCCGCAGCGGCTGAGCCTGCTGTGCGTCCACGACGACCGCGACCTGGCCCCGCGGACGCGGTCCGCGGTCGTGGCCACCCACCCGGTGCTGGTGGAGTCCGGCGGGCCCCGTCCCAACCCCGCCTACCTGGGCACGGCCGCCTTCGGCACCCGGCCGGTCGCCCCGGAGCCGCTGCCGGTCAGCGGGCCCGTGCACCGGCTGGAGATCGGGATGTCCCTGCCGCGGCTGCGCGCCGACCTGGCGGCGCTCGGCGAGTCCACGGGGTTCCCGCCCGAGCGCATCGACAGCCTGGTGGTGGCGGTCAACGAGCTGGCGGCCAACGTTCTGGAGCACGGCGCGGGCAAGGGCACCGTGCAGGTCTGGCGCGCCCCGGGGCGGTGGGTGTGCGACGTGTTCGACGAGCGCGGCGGGCTCTTCGACCCGCTCACCGGCTACCGCCCGGCCGACAGCATGCGCCCGCGCGGGTACGGGCTGTGGATCACCCGGCAGACCTGTGACTTCCTGGAGATCAGCGGCAGCGGCGAGGGCTCCCTGGTACGGCTGCACTTCGTGGACGGGGCCGGGGAGTCCGAGACCGTCCGGGAGTCCGGGACGCGGGCCCCGCTCAGCCCCTGAGGGACTCCGCCGCGGCGCCGGTGCTGGCCGCGATCGGGATGACCTGGTCGATCCCGGCTATCACGAACAGGCGGTTGACCTGCGGCTGGGGCTCGGCGACCATCAGGCCCACGCCCAGGTCGCGGGCCTGCCGGTAGGCGGAGACGAGCACGCCGATGCAGCGCGAGTCACAGAAGGACACCTTGGCGAGGTCGACCACCACCCCCCGTGGCGGCTCGGCGGCCAGGAGGCCGTCGAGGACGTCGGCCAGCGCGGGAGAGGTCACCGCGTCCATCTCCCCCGCGGGGGTGACGACGACGACGTCATCCTCGCGACGGATCGAGATGTCTGACGTCACGGTCACTTCTCCTTCTTGTTCCGGGACGGCCCCGAGCCCTCATCATGGCGCTTTTCGATCACGCTCGGGACTCATCGCCCGGTGTTGCCCGCCCGTTCACCTTCGGTCGGGGCGCATCCGGGGCTGGGGACCGGTGTTCTCGGCCACGAGGTCGCGGGCCACGTCCACCACCCGCTTGCGGTTGCGCTGGGCGACCTCGCGCAGCGCGGCGAAGGCGGTGTCGGCGTCGCAGCCGCGGGCGTGCATGATGATGCCCTTGGCCTGGTCGATCACCGTACGCGCCGACATGGCCCGGCGCATGTGGGCGGTCTCCCTGGCCACGTCGGCCTGGCGTCCGGCACTGTACAGCGACACGGCGGCGTGCTCGGCGAGCAGGGCGGTCAGCGGGGCGACGACCTCCTCGTCGAAGGCGTCGGCCCGGCCGGAGTGCACGCCGAAGGTGATCACCCGGTCGTCGCCCTCGCCGGGCAGCAGGCTGGGCAGGGTGATGGAGGAGCGGTCCCCGCACTGGACCGCCATGCTGGTGTAGCGGGGCCAGCGGTGGGGCTCGCGCAGGATGTCGCCCACCCGCACCCGCCCCATCTCGCGGACGGCCTCGACGGTGGGCCCCTGGTCGGTGGTGTACTGGTGCTCGAATGCCGCGGACAGGTCCGCGTGGGAGGCCCCGTAGTCGGTGACCACGTGCCGAACGGAGCCGTCGGCCCCCCCGACCTCGCGCCAGACCACGACGAGGGCGGCCGAGCAGCCGGGGACGCCCAGGGCCGCGGCCCTGCTCATCTGGTCCAGGGCCCGTTCCAGGGTCGTGCCGTCCGCCTGTCCCAGCGCTCCGATGTCCCGGGCCAGGCGTTCGATCCACACAGTCGGGCCTCCTTGCCGTTTCCGGGCTCGGACTAACCGTAACCTTGGAAGACCGCGGGAGCGGACATCCGCCCTCTTCGGGAAGACCCCATCCACGACGGGAGACCTGAGCGTGTCGGAGAACCTCGCCGGGTTGCAGCGTGAGATCACCGCACTGGGTGAACGCATCGCGGCCCTGCGCAACACGCACACCATGTATCCCGACGACGCCCAGGGCACCGCCGAGGCGGCCCTGGCCGAACTGGAGTACGCCGAACGCCTGCTGGGCGACGCGGGGGCCGAACTGGCCGGGGCCCACGCCCAGCCCGAGCCGCGACGCCAGGGCGACGACGGCGACCGGGCCCTGCTGCGCGCGATGTTCCAGGAGCTGAGCGTCCCCGCGGTGCTGCTGGACCACGAGGGCTACATCCGGCGCATCAACAACTCCGGCGCCTCGCGGCTGGGCAGCGCGCCGGGCTACCTCACCGGCAAGCCCTTCGCCCACTTCGTCGACCTGCGCAAGCGCGCGGCCATGCAGTCCTGGCTGGCCGCGGTGCTGCGCGGCGACGGCGACGCCGCGCTGGAGTCCCGGCTGGCCCAGCGCGGCTGGGCCGAGGACGTGCACCTGACCCTGACGCGGCTGGAGCTGCCCACCGAGCCCAACCCGCTGGTGCTGGTGGCGATGTCGCCGCCGATGAACGGCGCCGAGGAGGAGGGCCCCGCCCCGCTGGAGACGGAGGTGGAGGACCAGGTGGTGGTGCTGGCCGCGCGCAGGCTGGACGTGCTGACCCGGATGACGCGGCTGCTGCTGCGCTCGGCCGGTCCGGGCGGTGCGGGGAAACCGCTCGCGCTCGCTGACGCCGCCGACCTGCTGGCCGACTCCTACGCCGACTGGGTGGTCGTGGACGTGTGCGACCTGCCGACCTCGTCCGTGGCGCCCCGCCGCGCCGTGGTCGCGGGTCCGGCCGACGCGCTCCCGGCGCAGAGGGAGGCGGTGGCCTCGGCGGCGCCCGGCGGCTCCGACATCCCGGGCGAGGTGCTGGAGCGGGGCCAGTCCCTGCTGTTCCCGCTGATCGAGGACGAGGCCGTGCTGGGCCACGCCCCGTCGGGGGCGCCGCTGCTGTCGATGCTGGGCGCGGGCTCGCTGCTGTCGGTCCCCCTGCGCGGCAGCCGGGGCGTGCGCGGCGCGCTCACCCTGATCCGCCGCAGCAACCGGGGCAGCTTCCGCCTGGCCGACCTGGGCCTGATCGAGGAGATCGGCGAGCACATCGGCCTGGCGCTGCCGCCCCGGCCCTCCGCCTGAGGGTCCTTGTCATGCGGGGCCGTGGAGGGTGTCCACCAGCGTGGACAGGCGCGAGACCGCGCTGTCCACCCGGCGCACGCCGTCCACGAGGCTCTGGTCCACGTCCTGGTAGTTGGTCACGATGTGCTCGCGCAGCTGGGCGAGGTCGGCCTGGACCTGGTGGGAGCGCTGCGCCAGCTGCTCGGCCAGGACCTTGCCGGGCTCACCGGTCTCCTGGCCCAGGTCGCGCTGGAGGGCGCGGGCCTGCTCGCGCATCTGCGCCTTGAGCTGGTGCAGCTCCACGAACACCTCGACCTTGGAGCGCAGCACCCAGGGGTCGAACGGCTTGAGCAGGAAGTCCACCGCGCGCGAGGCGTAGCCGCGGAAGACCTGGTGCCGGTCGACCTCCTGGGCGGTCAGGAAGATGATCGGCACGTCCTTGGTCTTCTCGCGCTGCTTGATGTGCGCGGCGGTCTCGAAGCCGTCCATCCCAGGCATGACCACGTCGAGCAGGATGACCGCGAAGTCGGTGCCCAGAAGGTGCTTGAGCGCCTCCTCACCGGAGTTGGCCCTGACCAGGTTCTGGTCGAGTGAGGTGAGTGCGGCCTCCAGCGCGATCAGGTTCTCGTCGCGGTCGTCGACGAGAAGGATGTTGGCCTTCTGGGTCACGTCGGGTTACTCCAGGTCTTCGCTCGGGGTGCTGGTGCCAGTCTCCCCGTTCGGATCGTTGTCATGCCCGGCACCGGCCTCCTCCGGCCCGGGCGTCGCGCGGCTGTGCCCGTCCGAGGCCGCACCGTCCCCGCCGTCGGCCGCCGCTCCGGCGATGGTCTCCTCGCGCCCCGCGGTGAGCCAGCGCCGCATGACGTCCAGCAGGTGGTCCAGGTCGACCGGCTTGGTCACGTAGTCCGTGGCGCCCGCCGCGAGGCTGCGCTCGCGGTCACCCTGCATCGCCTTGGCGGTGAGCGAGATGATCGGCAGACCGGCGAACTGCGGCATCTCCCGGATCCGCTGGGTGGTCTGGTTGCCGTCCAGCTCGGGCATCATCACGTCCATCAGGACGAGCGCGATGTCCTCGTTGGCCTCCAGCCTGGCGATTCCGGCGTGTCCGTTGTCAGCGTAGAGGACCTCCAGGCCCTGCGCCTCCAGAGCGCTGGTGAGCGCGAAGACGTTGCGGACGTCGTCGTCGACGATGAGGACCCGCTGGCCGTTCAGGACGGCCCGCCGCTCGGGGTCGGTGCGCGGCTCGGACTCGGCCGGCTGCTCGGGCGCCTCGCCCTCGGCCGCCGCCTGGGTCTCGGGCGCCTTGAGCACCGGGACGGTGGGCAGCGGCTCGTCGCTGATGTCGGTGAGGGCGGCCAGGGCCGCGTCGAAGTCCTCGTCCGGCATGGAGAAGCCGTCGTCCAGCGGGGAGGACTCGAAGCCGCCGGTGTCCGCGCCCCGGCCCGGGTCGAGCATCGGCGCCGAGTCCATGCCGCTCAGGGCGCGGCCCGGGGACCCGGCCTCCTCGGCCCGCTCCCCCGCGTCGTCGGGCAGGCGCACCGGGAGCAGCAGCGTGAAGGTGGAGCCCTGGTTGGGCACGCTCTGCACGCGGATCTCGCCGCCCAGAAGCCGGGCGAAGTTGCGGCTGATGGACAGGCCGAGGCCGGTCCCGCCGAAGCGCCGCGAGGTGCCGCCGTCGCCCTGGTGGAAGGCCTCGAAGATGACCTGGAGCTTGTCCTCGGCGATCCCGATGCCGGTGTCGGCGACGGTGAACGCGATGACCTCCTCGTTCTCGACGAACATCTCCAGGTCGGCGTCCTCCAGCGCCCACGCGGGCTCGATGAGCAGCCGCACCTCCCCCTGCGGGGTGAACTTGACGGCGTTGGAGAGCAGGTTGCGCAGTATCTGCTGGAGCCGCTGCTCGTCGGTCCACAGCGTGCCGGGGATGTCCGGCGACACGTCCACCGCGAAGGCGAGCCCCTGGTCCCCGGTGACCGGGCGGAAGGTGGCCTCGACGTAGTCGACGAGCTGGGCGATGGAGACCTCGCTGGGCTGCACCTCGGCGCGCCCGGCCTCCACCTTGGACAGGTCGAGGATCTCGTCGATGAGCAGCAGCAGGTCGCTGCCCGCCTTGTGGATGGTCTGGGCGAACTCGACCTGCTTGGCGGACAGGTTCTGCTCGGCGTTGTCGGCGAGCAGGCGGGCCAGGATCAGCAGGCTGTTGAGCGGCGTGCGCAGCTCGTGCGACATGTTCGCCAGGAACTCGGACTTGTACTTGGAGGAGACCTGGAGCTGGTGGGCGCGCTCCTCCAGGGCGTTGCGGGAGCGCTGGATCTGCTGGTTCTGGAGCTCGATCGCCCGGTTCTGGTTGGCGAGCTGGGTGGCCTTCTGGCGGAGCTCGGCGTTCTTGCCGCGCAGCTCCTCCTGCTGGCGCTGGAGCTCGTTGGAGCGCTCCCTGAGCTGACTGGTGAGCTGCTGGGACTGTTCGAGCAGGTCCTCGGTGCGGTTGTTGGCCAGGATGGTGTTGATGGTGGTGCCGAGCAGGCTCACCAGCTGGCGCAGGAAGTTCTTGTGGCTCTCGCGGAAGTCGTCGTAGGAGGCGAACTCGATGGCGCCCAGCGAGCGCCCCTCGGAGACGATCGGCAGGATGTACAGGTTGCGCGGGGAGGCCTCCCCCAGCCCCGACTCGACCTTGACGTAGCCCGGCGGGATGTTGCCGACCTGCTGCTCCACCTGCTGGGCGAGGGCCTCGCCCACCAGGCCGATGCCCGCGCGGACGCGGCGCCGGTCCTCGTCGGGGTCGAAGCCGAAGCCCGCGTAGAACAGGAAGTTCTCCTGGTCGTCCTGGTCCTCGGGCAGGTAGCAGGCGCCGTGCTGGGCGCCGATGAGCGGCGTCACCTCGGTCATGATGAGGCGGGCCAGCTCCTTGAGGTCGCGGTGGCCCTGGATGTGCCCGGAGATGCGGGCCACGTTGGACTTGAGCCAGTCGGCGTCGCGCTGGGTGGCGGTGGTCTCGCGCAGGTTGGACACCATCAGGTTGATGTTGTGCTTGAGCTGCTCCATCTCACCGCGGGCGTCGACCTGGATGTTGCGGGTCAGGTCGCCCTTGGCGACGGCGTTGGCGACCTCGGCGATCGCCCGCACCTGCGTGGTCAGGTTGCCCGCCAGGCCGTTCACGCTGTCGGTGAGCTGCTTCCAGGTGCCGGTCACGCCCTCGACCTTGGCCTGTCCGCCCAGCTGGCCCTGGCTGCCCACCTCGTGGGCCACTCGGGTGACCTCGGTGGCGAACGCCGACAGCTGGTCGACCATGGTGTTGACCGTCGTCTTGACCTCCAGGATCTCCCCCTGGGCGTTGACGTCGATCTTCTTGGTGAGGTCGCCCGCGGCGACGGCCGTGGTCACCTCGGAGATGTTGCGCACCTGCGTGGTGAGGTTGTGCGACATCGAGTTGACGTTCTCGGTGAGGTCGTTCCAGATTCCGGAGACGCCCTTGACGTCGGCGCGGCCGCCCAGCTTGCCCTCGGTGCCGACCTCGCGGGCCACGCGCGTGACCTCGTCTGCGAACGCGGAGAGCTGGTCCACCATGACGTTGATGGTGTCCTTCAGCTCCAGGATCTCGCCCTTGGCGTTGACCGTGACCTTCTTGGTCAGGTCGCCCGCGGCCACCGCGCGCGTGACCATGGAGATCTGGCGCACCTGGTAGGTCAGGTTGTTGGCCATGGAGTTGACGTTGTCGGTCAGGTCCTTCCAGACCCCGGACACGTCGCGGACGTGGGCCTGCCCGGCCAGCTTGCCCTCGGTGCCCACCTCGCGGGCGACCCTGGTCACCTCCCCGGCGAAGGAGTCCAGCTGGTCGACCATCTTGTTGATGGTGTCCTTGAGGTCGAGCATCTCCCCCTGGGCGTCCACGGTGATCTTCTTGGTGAGGTCACCGGTGGCGACCGCCGTCGTCACCTGGGAGATGTTGCGGACCTGGTAGGTGAGGCTGTTGGCCATGGAGTTGACGTTGTCGGTCAGGTCCTTCCAGATGCCCGACACGCCCTTGACGTTGGCCCGTCCGCCCAGCTTGCCCTCCGTGCCGACCTCGCGCGCCACGCGCGTGACCTCGTCGGCGAAGGAGTCGAGCTGGTCGACCATGGTGTTCACGGTGTTCTTCAGGGCGAGCATCTCGCCCTGCACGTCGACCTGGACCTTCTGGGTGAGGTCGCCCCGGGCCACGGAGGTCGTGACCTGGGAGATGTCGCGCACCTGGTTGGTGAGGTTGTCCGCCATCGAGTTGACGTTCTCGGTGAGGTCCTTCCAGATGCCGCGCACGCCGCGCACGTTGGCGCGTCCGCCGAGCTTGCCCTCGGTGCCCACCTCGCGGGCCACCCGGGTCACCTCGTCGGCGAAGGTGGACAGCTGGTCCACCATCGTGTTGACGGTGTCCTTGAGGTCGAGCATCTCGCCCTGCACGTCCACCGTGATCTTGCGGCTGAGGTCGCCGCGGGCGACGGCGGTGGTCACCTCGGAGATGTCGCGCATCTGGTCGGTCAGGCGCGAGGACATCTGGTTGACCGACTCGGTCACCTCGCGCCAGGCCCCGGAGACCCCCTCGACCTGCGCGGCGCCGCCGAGCTTGCCCTCGGTGCCCACCTCGCGGGCCACCCGGGTGACCTCCCCGGCGAAGCCGCTCATCTGGTCAGCCATGCGGTTGACCGTGGTGGCCAGGCGCAGCAGGTCGCCCTTGAGCTCGCCGCGGCGGCCCTCGGTGGATGCGCGGCGGCTGAGCTGGCCCTCCGCGACCGAGTCCAGGACCCCGGCGACGTCGGTCACGGGTTCGGCGACCTCGTCGAGCAGGACGTTGAGCGCCAAGGCGCTCTCGCCCCAGGCGCCCCGGGCGGGGTTGACGTTGACGCGCTCGTTGAGCCTGCCCTCGTTGCGCACGACGTCGCCGACGCGCTGGAGTTCGTCGCTGAGCTGTTCGCTGTGGTCGACCACCTCGTTGAAGACGGACGCGATCTCCCGCATGGTGCCGCCGCCGCGCTTGCGCAGACGGACGCTGAAGTCGCCGTCGCGCATGCGGTACAGGGCACGCAGAATCTCGTCGAGCTGGTCGTCGGCCGCCAGTTCCTTGACCGCCTCGGGCATCGAACCCCCTCCTCAGCCTGCTCCGCCACCTCGGCCTCCCGTCCCGGCCCCCTGGGCCGGGCGCCCGCGGGCGGATCGGCCCGCGGAGCGCGCACGGGACGGGGAGGGCCACGCGGTGTCCGCCGCGTCGGCCCCCTGGTGACACCCCGTCACGCTACCGGCGAGAGGTACCACCCGAAAGAAGCGCATGTGTCGACTTACACTAACCGGCCGGGGCGCCCGGCACAGGAGGCTTGGTGATGTTGTCCCCCCGGCCGACGCGTCCGGAGGCGGGCAGGTCCGGCTCGGCCCCGGGCGGACCCCGGGTGTGCGGACCGGCGGGCGGACCCGGGCGGGCGGACCCGGGCGGGCGGCCCGGAGGGCGGAAGTGACGGTTCGCGCGGCACCGGTCACCCCGGCACGCGTATCGTGGCAGTGACCACCACCCCCCGCGCACGCACCCAGTGACGAAGGACACCGACGGCTTGCCAGCACACGACGCGTCGAAGGTCGCTCGACGAGAGTTCCCGCCCGCCCCGGAGACCGCGGCGGCGGCCCGCGAGTTCGTTCACGACACCCTCCTGTCCTGGGGTGTGACCGACCCCTCCGACGACGTGATCCTGCTGGTGAGCGAGCTGGTCACCAACGCCGTCATCCACGCGCGCTCGTCCCTGGACGTGACCGTGCGCCGGTCGGAGGGGGCGACCGAGGTGATGGTCACCGACTCCGTGCCCGAGCGCGCCGTCCCGCAGGCCGGGCCCCTGTCCGTGGACACCTCCCCGACCCGGGAGAACGGGCGCACCGGCGGTCTGGGGCTGGCCCTGGCCTCGGCGATCGCGTCGAGCTGGGGCGTGAGCTACGGGCGCAACGACAAGGCCGTGTGGTTCCGGATCGAGGACGACTCGGGGGAGCGCGCCTCCCTGGAGTCCCCGCCGGTGCGCAGGAGCCCCTCCCGTCCCGGGCGCCCCGCCCCGTGGTCGGCGCTGGACTCCGCCCTGGGCTCGCGGCTGTCCCTACCGCAGTTGCTGGAGCGCACCGTGGAGCACTCGGCCACGGCGCTGGGCGCGGACGCGGCCTACATCACGCTGGCCACGTCCGACGAGACCATGTGGGAGGTGCGCGCCGCGGTCGGGCTGACCTCGGGCGGCGCCCCCTGGCGGCCGCTGCGCGTGCGCACGGAGGAGATCTTCCCGTCGTCGGCGCCGGAGCCGGGCGCGGTGATCAACGACGACCTGATGATCGCCCGCGCCAGCCGGGGGCGCCTGTCGCGCGCGGGGATGCGTTCGCTGGTCACGGCGCCGCTCATCGTGGACGGCCGGGTGGTCGGCCTGCTGGGGGTGGCCTCCCGGCGGGCCCGGCACTTCGGGGCGTCGGCGGCCAAGCGGCTCCAGGAGGGCGCGAACCTGATCGCGCTGCCGGTGGAGCGGGCCAGGCTGGCCGAGGTGGAGCTGAGCAGGCGGGCCTCGCTGAGCTTCCTGGCCGAGGCCAGCGACCTGCTCGCGGGCACGCTGGACGAGCGGATGACGGGCGCGCTGGCGGCGCAGCTGATCACCTCGCGGCTGGGCCGGTGGTGCGCCATCGAGACGATCAACGAGATGGGCGTCTCGCAGCTGACGCACGTGGTGCACAGCGACGAGAACTACAACGACATCCTGCGCGCGCTGCTGACCGGGCTGCCTCCGCACGAGCAGCGGGAGCCGCAGCCGCTGTGGTCCCCGGCCGAGCTGGCCAAGGAGGGGCTGGACGAGCAGCTCGTCCGGGAGCTGGCGAGCGGCCCGGCGATCTGCGTCCCGCTGGTGGCGCACGGGCGCGCGCTGGGGCGGATGACGATCGGCAAGAACGAGTCGGACGACTTCACCCGCGAGGAGGTGGACGTCGCCGACGACCTGAGCAGCCGGGTGGCGTCGGCGATGGAGAACGCGCGGCTGCACGAGAAGCAGGCCGCGATGAGCGACGCCCTCCAGCGCAGCCTGCTGCCGGCCAAGGAGAAGGAGCCGGTGATCCCGAGCGTGGACCACGCGGTGTTCTACCGTCCGGCCGACGAGCGCAACGTGGTGGGCGGGGACTTCTACGACGTGTTCGCGGCGAGCGGCCGGTGGTGCTTCGCCATCGGCGACGTGTGCGGCACGGGCCCGGAGGCGGCGGCCGTGACCGGCCTGGCGCGGCACACGCTGCGGGCGCTGGCCAAGGAGGGGTTCACGCCCTCGCACATCATGCAGCGGCTGAACATGGCGATCCTGGACGAGAACACCTCGACCCGGTTCCTGACGATGCTGTACGGGGAGATGACCCCGGCCACGGACGGCGGGGGCGGGATGCGGCTGCGGATGGTCTCGGCCGGGCACCCGCTGCCGCTGCGGCTGAACCAGAAGGGCGAGGTGCTGCCGTTCGGGGCCTCGCAGCCGCTGCTGGGCGCGTTCGAGGACGTGGGGTTCACGACCGAGAACGTGGACATCCGCCCCGGCGAGGTGGTGCTGGCGGTGACCGACGGCGTGACCGAGCGGCGCAGCAACACGGACATGCTCGGCGACGAGGGGCTGATGGAGATCTTCTCAGGCTGCGCTGGGCTGACCGCCCAGGCGGTGATCAGCCGCATCGACCGGGAGCTGGAGGAGTACGCCCCGGGCGGGCGCAGCGACGACACCGCGATGCTGGTGCTGCGCTTCCTCTGAGCAGTGTTTTTGGGACCTTCGGTGCCTACAGCCAGCCCATGTCCTGGGCGGTGCGGATGGCGGACATGCGGTTGTCGGCGCCGGTCTTGCCGATGGCGTTGGAGAGGTAGTTGCGCACGGTGCCCTCGGTCAGGTGGAGGGAGGCGGCGATCCTGGCGACGGTGGCGCCGTCGGAGGCGGCGCGCAGCACCTCGGTCTCGCGGTCGGTGAGCGGGCTCTCGCCGCCGACCATCGCGGCGGCGGCCAGGTCGGTGTCGATGTAGCGCCCGCCCCCGTGCACGCGGCGGATGGCGCCCGCGAGCTGGTCGACGGGGGCGTCCTTGGCCAGGAAGCCGCGCGCGCCGGAGGACAGGGCGCGGCGCAGGTAGCCGGGGCGGCCGAAGCTGGTGAGGATGACGACACCGCAGTCGGGGGCGTCCGTCCGCAGCCGCGCGGCCACCTCCAGCCCGGTGGCGCCGGGCATCTCGATGTCCAGGACGGCGATCGCGGCGCCGTGCCGCAGGACGGCGTCGACCACCTCGTCGCCCCGGCCGACCTCGGCGACGACCTCCAGGTCGTCCTCCAGGCCGAGGAGGGCGGCGATGGCCCCCCGCACGAGGTGTTCGTCATCGGCCAGCACGATCTTGATCAAGGTCGGCTCTTCTCCGGTGTCTCGCTTTGGCTTCGGCACGATATCGTTTCGGGCATTGTGGTGCATACGGCGCCTACGGGGAGCGCGCCGGGGTAACGGGCGACGTGTCGGGTCGCGGCGTCGGGGGTTGGGATGCTCTCACGGACGTCGGGGCCAGTCACGGGCGGCCCGGTCCGACGGCGCTGGACCACGGGACCGCCGACGCGGACCGGGCCGGGGCACGGCGGGGGCGGAAGGACTCGAAACCCCGGCATATCGCGCTCTCACCCTGTTCTAACCCATGCGTCGCATGATGGAACACGTCACTGAACATCGTCCCGTCAGCCGGAGGATGAGTTGAACCCCAACGAACCGAGTGCAGGTACCGAGCCCGGTACGGCGGCCGGGAACGGACTTCCCGAGCACCGTCCCGCCGAGCCCGCCGACCAGGCGGGGCCCTCCGGCCCGCACGAGGGGGGCTCCTCCACGGCTGACGGCACCGACGTCCGTGGCGCGTCCGGCGGGGAGCACGGGGGTGTCCCCGCCGGACAGGACGGCCGGACCCACGGAGCCGAGCACGCCGGGCCCCAGCGTTCCTTCGGGGACTCCGAGGCACGCGGAACCGGTGGGGAGCCCGGGGTCGGGGAGGCGGGCGAGCACGTGGAGCGGCCCGCGCCGCACGAGCCCGGCGGGTACACCGGCGTGTGGCAGAGCGGCGAACAGCCCGGTCAGGTGCCGTCCGGCGGGTACCCCGGCGCCGAGCGGAGCGGCGGGTACGCGGCGGCCGGGCAGACGGGTGAGGGCTTCCCGTCCCAGCAGGGCGGGCACCCGGGGGCAGAGCGGTACGGGCGGCCGGAGACCGGCCCCGCGGGGGCGGGGCCGACCTTCTCCCCGCCCGGGCAGCCGCCGAGGTGGGCCACCGGGCCCAATGACCCGGAGCACGCCTCCTACACCTTCCCGCCTCCCGGGGGCGGTTACGGCGCCGTCGGCGGCCAGCACGAGCAGTTCTCCGCCCACCACCCCGCTCCCCCGCACGGCGGGCAGAACGGCCCCCACGGGCCGATCGGGCACGGGCAGCCGCCGTACGGTGACGGCGGCGCGTTCGGGGCGGGCGGCCCCGGCGGTCCCGGGGACCACGGCGGCCACGGCGGGCAGCCCCCGTTCGGCGGCGCCTTCCCCGGGTCGGTGCCCCCGCAGGGGAACGGCAAAAAGCGCGGCTCCGGCAGGATCGTGACCGTCGCCGCGATCACCGCCCTGGTCACGAGCCTCATCGTGGGACCGATGACGGCCCTGGGCACCGCCTACCTGTTCCCCAACGGCCTGAGCGGGCCGATCAGCTCGCTCAACCAGGAGCAGGAGAGCACCCAGACCGAGGGCGAGGTGGGCGAGGTCGCCGACACGGTCCTGCCGAGCGTGGTGTCCATCCGCACCGCCAACGGCGGCGGCAGCGGTGTGGTCATCTCCTCCGACGGCCAGATCCTCACCAACGCGCACGTCGTGGCCGCCGCCGAGGGCGGTCCGATCGAGGTGCTGTTCAACGACGGCAGCTCCGCGCGCGCCGAGGTCATGGGCTCGGACCCGGTCTCCGACATCGCGGTGATCCAGGCGGAGGGGCGCAACGACCTCACCCCGGCCACCCTCGGCGACTCCGAGCAGATCGGCGTGGGCGCCGAGGTGGTCGCGATCGGTTCCCCGCTGGGGCTGTCGGGCACGGTGACCACGGGTGTGGTCAGCGCGCTGAACCGTCCGGTGAACACCGGGCAGTCCGGGCAGACCTCCACGGTCATCAACGCGATCCAGACGGACGCGGCGATCAACCCCGGCAACTCGGGCGGCCCGCTGGTGAACATGAACGGCGAGGTCATCGGAATCAACACCGCGATCGCGGGCGTCTCGCAGGACAGCGGCTCGGTCGGGCTGGGCTTCGCCATCCCGATCAACCAGGTCCGCCCCATCGCGGAGCAGCTGGTCGAGGACGGCAGCGCGAGCTACCCGGCGATCGAGGCGACCATCACCAACTCCCGCGTCGGCGGCGCGGAGATCGTGGAGGTCACCGAGGGCGGCGCGGCCGCCGAGGCCGGGCTCCAGGCCGGTGACGTGGTGGTGTCCGTGGACGGTGAGCAGGTGTCCACGCCGGACGAGCTGATCGCGCAGATCCGGATCCGCCAGCCCGGCGAGGAGGTCACCCTGGGGGTCGTCCCCGACGGCGGCAGCGGTTCCGAGGAGGAGGTCACGGTGACGCTCGGGGAGCAGAGCGTGGAGGCGGCCCAGAACGAGGAGGGCGGGAACTGACGGAAGCGGCCCCGTTTCCCGCACGGGCGGCCCCGGACCCTCGGGTCCGGGGCCGCCCGTCGTGTGTGCGGCGGAAGCCGCGGCCACGGCCCGCGGGCACGGCGGGACCGGAATCGTCCGACGCACGCGCGGCGGCGGAAGCCTCGGCCATGCCCCGAAGGCACGGCGGGCCCCGGGCGCGCGGACCGCGGGCCGCTGCCCGTCGGCGCGGCCGGACTTGTGGGTAGGCGGAGGGGGCGCGGGGGTTCCCTCCCCCGCGCCGCGTGCCACCGAGCGGTCGCCCCGCGGTCACCGAGAGGTCGGCGGGGGTCAACGCGGGTGACCCACACTCGGGCGTACGCGGCGGCCCGACAAAGGAGATCAGGTCATGTCCACGTCCTTCGCCTCCCCCGCGGTGGCGGCACCGCCCCGGCCCGCCGTCGGCGCGACGCGCCGCACCCGGGTCCTGATCGGTACCGACACCTATCCCCCCGACGTGAACGGCGCCGCGTACTTCACCGCCCGCCTCGCCCGCGGTCTGGCCGCGCGCGGCGCGCGCGTGCACGTGGTGTGCCCCTCCCCCGAGGGCTCCCCGTACACGGCCGAACGCGGCGGAGTGGTCGAGCACCGGCTGCGCTCGGTGTCCTCCCTGGTCCACGACAGCGTGCGGCTCGCGGTCCCGCTGGGCGTGCGCGGCCACCTGGACCGGCTCCTGGACCGGCTGCGCCCGGACGCCGTCCACATCCAGAACCACTTCCTCGTCGGCCGGATGCTGGCCGCCGCCGCGCACGCCCGCGGCGTGCCCGTGGTAGCCACCAACCACTTCATGCCGGAGAACCTCTTCGACTACGTGCACGTGCCCGCGCCGCTGCGCCCGCACGCGGCCCGGCTGGCCTGGTGGGACCTGGGCGCGGTGCTGTCCAGGGCCGGGCACGTGACCACGCCCACCCCGGCGGCGGCGCGGCTGCTGGTCGACCAGGGGTTCACCCGGCCGGTCGAACCGGTCTCGTGCGGGATCGACCTGGACCGGTTCAGCCCGTTGGACGGCGGCGCGGCCACCCGGCGGCGGCTGCGCGCCCGGCTGGGCGTGCCGGACCGCAGGACGGTGCTGTTCGTGGGGCGGCTGGACGAGGAGAAGCGCGTGGACGAACTCGTGCGCGCGGTGGCCCTGACCGACGGTGTACAGCTCGTGCTGGCCGGGCACGGCGCGCACCGGGCGCGGTTGGAGGAGCTGGCGGCGGAGGTCGGCGCGGCCGACCGGGTGGTGTTCCTGGGCTTCGTGCCGCACGCCGACCTGCCCGACGTGTACCGGTGCGCGGACGTGTGGGCCATCGCCGGGACCGCCGAACTCCAGAGCATCGCCACCCTGGAGGCGATGGCGAGCGGCCTGCCGGTGGTGGCGGCGGACGCCATGGCGCTGCCGCACCTGGTGGAGGAGGGCGGCAACGGGTACCTGTACCCGCCCGGCAGCCCGGAGGCGCTGGCCGCCCGGGTGGAGTCGGTTGTCACCGACGAGGGCCGACGGCTCGGGATGGGCGCGCGCAGCCGCGACATGGCCGGGCTGCACCGGCTGGAGGACTCGCTGGAGCGGTTCGAGCGGATCTACCGCGAGGCGTCCGCCGGTGCGGGGGTCGGCGCGGCAGCGGTCGCGGCGTTCGGCGGGCAGTGACCGGCGGTTCCGGCGCGGCGTCCGCCGGTGCGGCGCTCACCCCCGCGCCTTCGGCTCCTCGTCCCGCGGCGGTGTGAACAGCGGCAGGTGGAAGCCGATGACGGCACCGCCGCCCTCCCTGTTGCGGGCGAACACCCCGCCCCCGTGCGCCTGCGCGATCTCCCTGACCATGGACAGGCCGAGCCCCGAACCGGGCAGGCCGCGGGCGACGGCGGCCCGGTAGAAGCGTTCGAAGACGTGGTCGAGTTCGGCCGGGTCGATGCCGGGCCCCCGGTCCAGGACCTCCACCGCCCCCGCGCGCACGCGGATCTCGATGGGCGCGGTGCCCTCGGGGTCGAACTTGGCGGAGTTCTCGACCGGGTTGGAGACGGCGCGCTCCAGGGAGCCGGGGCGGCCCCACACGACGCTGTCGTCGGCGTCCACGACGATGTCGCGGCCGGTGCGGCGGCGGGTGCGCTTGGCGACCTTCTCGGCGATCCCGGCGAGGGGGACGGCGCTCATCTGCTCGTCCTCGTGGTCGCCGGTGGCCAGGCCGACCAGTTCGTTGACCAGCGCGGTGAGTTCGCGGGTCTCGCCGCGCAGGTCCTCGATGAGGCCGGCGCGCGCCTCCGGGCTGAGCCGGTCCACCCTGTCGAGCACCTGCACGTTGGTGTACAAGCTGGTCAGCGGGGTGCGGAGTTCGTGCGCGGCGTCCTGGACGAGGCGGCGCTGCTCGTCCTTGGAACGGGCCAGACGGGCGAGCATGGCGTTGAACGCGCTGGTGAGGCGGCCGACCTCGTCGCGGCCGGCGTCCTCCTCGCGGCTCTCGCCGCTGCGGCCGGGGTCCACGGGGTCGAGCCGCCCGGTGGAGCTGACGTACTCGGCCGCATCGGTGAGGCGCACCAGGCGCCCGGTGGTGCGGTGGCCCACCAGCCAGCCCGCGGCGGCCGCGCACAGGGCGACGAACAGGCCCACCCACAGGATCTGGGTGGCCAGCCGGTCGATCATCAGCTCGGTCGGGGACAGGCGCTGGAGGAGTTGGAGGGCCCCGGCGCCGTCGCCGAGGGAGACCGTGGCCAGCCGGTACTCCTGGCCGCCGATGGCCTGCTCGCGCATGTCGACGATGCCGGGCCGCGGCTCCTCGGCGACCTCCAGGTCCCTCTGCGACGGTGCGAACAGGATGATCTCGGACGGGTCGGCGATGTTGACCGTCCTGCTGCCGTCGGGTTCGAGGAGCTGGAGCTGGAACTTGTCGCTGGGCAGGAACGGGCCGGGACCGGCGGAGCCCCCCTGCCCCTGCTGGTGGTAGTCGACGAGCTGGTCGGACAGGGCGGTGACGGTGCTCTCGAACTCGGTGCGGGCGTCGGAGCGGATGAGCGCGGCGGCGGTGGTGTAGGCGAGGGTGCCGACCAGGGCGATGACGACGGTGGCGACCAGCGCGAAGATCACCGCGAAGCGGGTGCCCAGCCGCCAGTCGCCCGGCTGGAGCAGCGTCCGGCGCCACCTCGGGACGGCGGTGCGCGCGGCGGACACCAGGGCCCTGAGACCGGACGCGGCGCCGGGGCCGTGCGGGGAACCGGAGGCGGGCGAGGCTCCGGGACCGTGCGGGGCTCCGTGTCCGGGGTCCCGCGGGGTGCCGTCTTCGGGTCGCACGGATCTCAACCCTGCGGCCGGAGCGTGTAGCCGACCCCGCGCACGGTCTGGATCAGCGGCGGCCCGCCGTCCTCCAGCTTGCGGCGCAGGTAGCTGATGTAGACGGCGAGGTTCTTGGACTCGGGGCCGAAGTCGTAGCCCCAGATGCGGTCGTAGATGGTGGAGTGGTCCAGGACGATCCCGGCGTTGCGCACCAGGAGTTCGAGCAGGTCGAACTCGGTCTTGGACAGCTCGACCTCGCGGTCGCCGCGCCAGACCCGGCGGGAGGCCGGGTCCAGGGACAGCTCGCCGACGCGCAGCGGGCCCTGCTCGGCGGCCTCCTCGGGGAAGGGCGCGGCCCGGCGCAGCAGGGCGCGCAGCCGGGCGAGGAGCTCCTCCAGCTCGAAGGGCTTGGCGAGGTAGTCGTCGGCCCCCGCGTCGAGCCCCGCCACCCGGTCCGGCGTCTCCACTCGCGCGGTGAGCATGAGGATGGGTGTGCGGTCGCGCTCGGCGCGCAGCACGCGGGCCACCCCGAGCCCGTCCACTCCCGGCATCATCACGTCGAGGACGAGCAGGTCGACGGGGTCGGCGTGCACGGCGGCGAGGGCCTGGACCCCGTCCGGTACCGTCCTGACCCTGTAGCCCTCCAGTTGGAGCGCGCGTTCCAGTGAGTCCCTGATCGCGCGGTCGTCGTCGGCGACCAGAACCGTGGCGGTGGCTTCCATGGCGCCCATGGTTCCGCATGAGGGTGAGAGCGCGGTAAGAGCGGGGTGGGGCGCGTGTCAGACTCCGCGCCGGTCAGAGCCCGTGCGGCCCCGGACAGAACCGGGCGGGTCCGCACGGGGTCCCGTCCGCCCTCCGCAGGGGTCCGGGTTCAGGCCCCGGGGTCGAACGCGCGGGTCCGGCCCATCCCGGCCGCGCGCCCCTTGCCCGCGACCACGAGCGCCATCTTGCGGGATGCCTCGTCGAGCATCTCCTCGCCGAGCATGACGGCGCCGCGCCGGTCCACGGTGGTGGCGTGGGCGTAGGCGTCCAGGATCAGCTCGGCGTGGTCGTAGTCCTCCTGGGAGGGCGCGAACACCTCGTTGGCGGCCTCCACCTGGAGCGGGTGCAGGACCCACTTGCCGTCGAAGCCGAGGGCGGCCGTGCGCCCGGCGGAGCGGCGGAACGCGTCCACGTCCCGGATCTGGAGGTAGGGGCCGTCGATGGCCTGGAGGCCGTGGGCGCGGGCGGCGGTGAGGATGCGCATGAGCACGTAGTGGTAGGCGTCGCCGGTGTCGTAGCCGGGCGGCTGCTCGCCGACGACCAGGCTCTTCATGTTGAGGGAGGCCATGAAGTCGGCGGGCCCGTAGACGAGGCTCTCCAGGCGGGACGAGGCGGCGGCGATCCCGTCCACGGCGACCAGGCCGCGGGCGTCCTCGATCTGCGCCTCGATGCCGATCCGGCCGACCTCCAGCCCGACGGCGCGTTCGATCTGGGTGAGGAGGGTGTCGAGCCACTGGACGTCGCGGGCCGAGGTGACCTTGGGCAGGACCAGGGCGTCGAGTTCGGCACCGGCGCCCTCGACGACGGTGACGACGTCGCGGTAGGCCCACCCGGTGGTGACGTCGTTCACGCGGACGGACCGCACCTTGCCGTCCCAGCCGCCGTCGTTGAGGGCCCGGACGACGGCGTGGCGGGCCGCGTCCTTCTCCAGGGGCGCGACCGCGTCCTCCAGGTCGAGGAAGAAGGCGTCCGCGTCCAGTCCCCGCGCCTTGTCCACGAACCGGGGGTTGGACCCCGGCACCGCGAGTACCGACCGCCGCGACCTGAGTTCGCCCATCGCCCCGTCCCCCTGCTCCGCTCGTCCGCCTGCGCGCGGTCCGCGCCGGTCGGCCGCGCGGGAGCGCGGTCGCGGCGCCGGCCGTCCGGCCGGGTCGGCCGCCTCCTCCGGGCGGGACCGCGCCGCCCATCATCGCATCGTGCGGTGCATAGAGTGAGTTCGGGCCCCTGGTGGGGCGCAGGGGAATTCCAGGGGGGAAACGAGCATGTCCGGCACGTCGTCGTATCCGACCAGCGCCCACTGGGGCAGTTACCGGGTGGTCGTGGAGGACGGCCGGGTGGTCGGGACCCTCCCGGACCCGGACGACCCGGCGCCGTCCCCAGTGATAGCCAACACCCCCGCCGCCCAGCACCACGCCTCGCGGGTGGCGCGTCCGGCGGTGCGGCGGCGCTGGCTGGAGAGCGGCCCCGGCCCGGACCCGCTCCGGGGGGACCCCGACGACGCCTACGTCGAGGTGGAGTGGTCCACGGCGCTGGACCTGCTCGCCGGTGAGCTGGACCGGGTGCGCGGCGCGTACGGGAACGCGGCGGTCTACGGCGGTTCGTACGGCTGGGGCAGCGCGGGGCGGATCCACCACGCGCAGAGCCAGCTGCACCGGTTCCTCAACTCGATCGGCGGGTACACGCGCTCGCGCACCACCTACAGCCACGGCGCGGTGGAGGTGCTGTTCCCGCGGATCATCGGCGTCCCGGCGGCGAACCGGCTGCTGCACCGGGCCCCGTCGTGGACCCGGATCCGCGAGCACACCGAGCTGCTGGTGAGCTTCGGCGGGCTGCGGGTGTCCAACACGTGGACCTCCTCGGGCGGGCGCGCCGCCCAGACCGCCGGTCCGGCGATGCGCGACGCGTCCGGGGCCGGGGTGGAGTTCGTGTCGGTGTCACCGCTGCTGGACGACACCCCCGAGGACGTCAAGGCCGAGTGGGTCTCCCTCAATCCGGGGACCGACACGGCGGTGATGCTGGCGCTGATGCACGTGCTGTTCACGGAGGGCCTGGCCGACACCGCCTTCCTGGACCGCTACACCGTGGGCGCGGACGTGCTGCGCGCGTACGTGCTGGGCGAGCGCGACGAGCGGGGCGGACCGGACGGGACCGCGCGGACGCCGGAGTGGGCCGAGCGGATCAGCGGGGTCCCCGCCGACGAGCTGCGGTCGCTGGCACGGCGGATGGCGGCGCGGCGCACGCTGGTCAACGTGGGGTGGTCGGTGCAGCGGGCGCGGTACGGCGAGCAGCCGCTGTGGGCCGGGCTGGCGCTGGCGTGCTGCCTGGGCCAGGTGGGGCTGCCGGGCGGCGGCTTCGCGTCCGGCTACGGGTCCATGGGCAACTACGGGGGCGGCGCGACGCCGCTGGGGCTGCCGAGGATGCCGCAGGGCAACAACACGGTGGACTCGTTCATCCCGGTGGCGCGGGTGGCCGACATGCTGCTGGAGCCGGGCGGGCGCTACGACCACGACGGCGAGGAGCGGCGGTACCCGGACATCCGGCTGGTGTACTGGGCCGGGGGCAACCCCTTCCACCACCACCAGGACCTGAGGCGGTTGACCGAGGCGTTCGGGCGGCCGGAGACGGTGGTGGTGAACGAGACGCACTGGACCGCGACGGCGCGGCACGCCGACATCGTGCTCCCGGCCACGACGGTGCTGGAGCGCGACGACATGGCCGCGAGCCAGGGCGACCTGAGCGTGCGGGCGATGCCGCGCGCGGTGGCGCCGCACGGGCAGGCGCGCGACGAGTACGACACCTACGCCGACCTGGCCGAGAGGCTGGGGGCGCGCGAGGAGTTCACCGAGGGGCGCACGAGCGGCGAGTGGATGCGCGTGGTGTACGGGCGCTGGCGGTCGCTGGTGGCGCGGCGGGGCCTGGAGGTGCCGGAGTTCGAGGAGTTCTGGGAGCGCGGGCGGGTGGAGATGCCCGGCCGGGTGGAGGACGAGGCGCTGCTGGGCGAGTTCCGCGCCGACCCGGAGGGCCACGCCCTGCGTACGCCGAGCGGGCGGATCGAGCTGTTCTCGGAGACGATCGCGTCGTTCGGGTACGAGGACTGCCCGGGGCACCCGGTGTGGCTGGCGGGGCCGGTGGTGACCGGTTCCGGGTCCCCGGCCGGAGCCGGGGAACCCGCGGTGGACGGCTCCGGTGGTCGGGCCGGGGAGTTCCCCCTGGTGCTGATCGCGAACCAGCCGAGCGGCAGGCTGCACAGCCAGCAGGACATGGGTGCGCACAGCATGTCGCAGAAGGTGCGCGGGAGGGCGCCGTTGCGGATGCGTCCGGAGGAGGCGCGGGCGTGCGGTGTGGCTGACGGGGACGTGGTGCGGGTGTCCAGCGCCACGGGCTCGTGCCTGGCGGGCGTGGTGGTGAGCGACGCGCTGCGGCCGGGGGTCGTGCAGCTGTCCACGGGGGCCTGGTACGACCCCTCGTCGGAGGACGTGACGTGCGCGCACGGGAACCCGAACGCGCTGACGGAGGACGTGGGGACGTCCTCGCTGAGCCAGGGGTGCACGGGTCAGCTGGTGCGCGTGCGCGTCGAACCGTTCACCGGGCAGGTACCGCCCGTGCGCGCCTTCGAGCCGCCGAGGGGCGTCACCGCGGTCTGAGCGCGGCGTCCCGGAGCCGGGCCCGTCACCGTACGAGGAGCCGGTTCACGCGTCTGGGCAGCAGCAGCCCCGCCCAGCCCAGGAGCGCGTATCCCACCTGGCCGGGCGCGAGCATGCCGAGGATCGCCCCGGTGTTCGCGGCCGGCGCGCGGAGGAACTCGCGCATCCTCGGGTGCGCGTGCGGAACCCCGTTCCCGGACAGCAGCAGCGTGAGCACCGCGACCAGCACCACGGCCGCCCAGACCGAGTCGACACCGTTCAGGTCGCCCAGCCAGCCCTGGATCCGGTCCAGGGCCATGAACGCGTACGCGGGCGCACCGGTCGCGGCCGGGTCGGGCGCGGCGGTGAACACCATCGCCGCCGCGCCCATCGCCGCCATCGCCCCGGTGACCCCTCCGGTGGCCGCCAGCCCCAGCCGCATCGCCAGTTCGCGCGCCTGCCGGGTCAGTTCCTCCTGTGAGGGGTAGTGGCGCCAGGGCCGCCCCGCCGACCGGGCCTCGCCCATGGCGTTCGCCCGCCGCCAGCGCAGGAACCGCCAGGTGTCGCAGAGCACCGAGGGTCCGCGCCGCGCCGCGATGGCCGCGACGGCCAGCTCGTGGGCGATCGTGGACACCGTGGTGACCAGGGTGATCGGCAGGTCCACCCAGGACAGCGCCGTCCGGCGGAACAGCGGCGCGATGTCGGCGGGCACGCGGACCCGCATGGCCACCGAACGCCCCCGCGCCCGGCGGCGCAGGCGGGCCAGCGGCGGCTGCCCGGGCAGCGGCGGCGTGGACTCGGCCGCGGTGGCGATCAGCCGGTAGTCCATGGCCACCGCGCACAGCAACAGCAGCACCAGCAGCCACGGGGTGAGCACCCCGCCGCCGAGGAGGCCGTGCACGAGGTCGGAGGCCGGGTGCAGCTGGGCGTTGGCCAGCCGCGCGTTCAGGTTCAGGTGCTCCAGGAACGCCAGGGTCAGCGCGACCGGCGGCAGCAGCCACAGCCAGGCCCCGTAGCGGCGGCCGACGACCGCCAGGCCGAGCGCGGCGCCGACCAGGCCGGTGGTGACGGCGTGACCGGAGAAGACCGCGAGCACGGTGCCCGCGGGGTCGGTGACGGTACTGCCGCCGGGCAGGAACAGGCCGGTCCCGGCGGACACGCCCGCCCCTCCGAGGGCCACCTGCGTGAGCAGGCGCTCGGCCAGCTGGAACCCGGCGCCGGAGGCCGCGGCCAGCAGCAGGAAGTCCACCGCGGCCAGGCGGCGCAGCCTTCGGCGGACCACCAGGGCCAGGAGCAGCAGCGGGAGGAGCTTGCCGACCTCCTCCACGGTCACGGCGACGTAGGTGTAGCCGAGGACGCCGTAGGGGTCGCCGCCCAGCAGCCCGGTGACGGCGGACTCGGCCAGCGCCAGCGGCCACAGCAGCAGCGCGCCGAACGCGGCCACCCGCAGCAGGGAGGCGAAGGAGACCGTGCGCGAGCGGGCCAGCAGGGCCAGCTGGAACAGCAGGACGAAGGAGGCGGCCAGTGCCGGGAACGCGGCGCCCAGACCGGGGACGGCCAGGGGCGCCACGAGCAGCGCGGCCGCCATGAGCCAACCCCAGGCCCCGCGCAGGGCCCGCAGGGAGCGGACCGCACGCGGTGAGCGCCGCCGCGCGCGTTCGACGCTGCGGGCCAGGAGTTCGGCCGGGTCGGGGCCGGGTCCGCGCGGGCCGCGGGCGTGGCGCGCGCCGGTCTCGGCGCAGTGGTAGAGCTGGGCGGCGCGGGTGAGGACCGGGCCGCCCTCCCGTCGGGCGCGCGAGGCGAAGTGGCTGCGGGCCTGGGGGATGTCGGCGCCGACGAGTTCGCGGACGAAGTCGGCGGGACCGGCCGCGACGGTGAGCTCGTCCGCGGTGACCAGGACGGCGGCGGAGAAGTCCTCGACGCAGACCAGGAAGTCGGTGGGCGCGGGCCCCCAGCCGCGGATGAGGTCGATGAGGGTGTCGGTGTCGAGGGGGACCTCGGTGACGGGGTCGTAGGAGAACTCGGGCCTGGTCCGGCACACCAGGAGCCGGTCCACGCCCATGGCGCGGCCGGCGGCGACGACCGCGCGGATGAGGTTGCGGTCGCGGGGGACCAGGAAGGGGGTGGTGACCTTGCCGTCGGCCCGGACCCAGTGGGGGTCGAACTCGGTCGCTCCGGCGCAGACGCGCAGCACGAGGTCACGCGCGAGCATGGCCTGTTCTTCCATGGGTCACCTCGTGCCTGGGGGCTCACTCGGGGGCGGACGGGCGCTCGCTCGGGGGTGGGGGCCGCGGGCCCGTTTCCGCCGCCTTCCGGACGGATCGGCCCGACCGAGCATAACGGTGGGCCGCCCGGCCGGGGGAGGGCGGCGTGGGCCCCTCCCCGCGGCGTCGGCTAGCGGCGGCCCCGCCGACCGCGGGGCGTGTCGGTCATTCGCGTTCCTCGCGTCGTCGCTGGTCGACGCGGTGGCTGCGTCCCGGCGGTCTTCTTTCGGGTCCCGGTGTGTTTGACAGGACCCGATCCTTGGTATCTACTTTCCATATAGAAAGTAGATACGAAAGAGGAGATGACATGAACAGCAATCCCGAGCTCGACCAGGTCGCCGACGCCCGCCGCAAGCTCGCCAGCCGCACCGACCTGCCCGCCGCCTACTGGGTCTTCCTCGCCGCCGCGAGCGTGCTCATCGCCGGACTGCCGATCTGGTCCGCCGTCCTGCCCGGCAGCGGCCCCTACTTCCAGTGGGCCATCCTCGGCGTGGTCGTCATCGCCACCGCCTACTCGGTCATCCAGCGCCGCCGCAGCGGCGTGTACATGCCGCGCTACATCACCTCCTACCCCGGCGCCCGCCTGATGTGGATCGCCGCCCTGGCCATCACGGGCGTGGGCTACATCGGCATCACCCTCCTGGTCGACCAGGGCATGATCGGCTTCGCGCTCGCCGCGCTGGTGCCCGTGGCCGCCCTCGTGCTCGCCGGACAGATGCTGGTCCGCTCGGCCATGCGCCGCAGCATCGAGAACGGCAGGGTCAAGTAGTGACCGCGCTGCACAGCCCCGGCGGCGGCGCCTCCCCCGGAGGTGCCGCCGCCGCACGCCAACCGATCCTGGAGACCGGCCCGCGCCTGGCGATGTGCGCGCTGTTGCAGAGCGCCAAGTGGGTCGACTTCGCCACCGTGCGCAATCTGCTCGGCGTCAGCGATCCGATGGTCTCCAAGCACAGCCGCACCCTGGAGGACGCCGGACTGCTCGAAGTCCGCAAGGGAGCGGTCGGGCGCCGACCGAAAACCTGGTTCCGCCTGACCCCGGTCGGACGCACGGCCCTGCAGAGCCACCTGGCCTGGCTGACCGGCCTGGAATCAGCGGTCGAGCCCGACCCCGACACCTGAACCGGGACGGGGAGCCCGGACCGGCCGGAACCGCGGCGGCCCGCTCCGGCTCCGACGCCGGGGAGGAAGGTCCCAGACCACGAGGAACACCAGGTGCCGCCCGCGCTAGACGCGGGCGGCACTCTCCGTGTCGGCCGGAAACGGGTCGGCCGGAAACGGGTCGGCGCGGACTCACACCCGCGCGCCGGGCAACGGCTCCCCACCGCCGCGGGGAGCGCCCGGCTCCTCCCCTGCCCCTCCTTCGCCGAGGGGTTCGCGCGAGGGCCGCGGTCCGGCCCCGAAGGCGTCCGCGCACAACTGCGCGAAGTGCCGCACCCCCGGCAGGTCGAGAGCCCAGCCCGCGAGCGCCCACCCCAGGTGCAGGTGCTCCAGCGCCCGGGCCAGCGCCGACACCCCGCTCCAGCGCAGCCCCTCGGGGTTCTCGTAGGTGAGGCGGTACAGCACCTCGGGGTGCTCCGCCGCCGGTCGCGGCTCCAGCGCCACCGGCGCGCGGGCGGCCAGCCAGCCGCCCAGGCCCCGGCACATCGCGCAGTCCGCGGCCACGTACAGCGTGCCCGGCGCGCGGCCGGGCCACGGCCGCCACCGGGGCAGCCAGGCGCGCACGCCCGCCCGATAGGCCTCCCAGTCCCCGCCGAACGCCGCCCGCAGCTGACCGCCCTCGTGCCAGGCGGCGAACCCCGCGCCGTAGGCGAGGGCCGCGAGCGCGCCGAGCAGCAGCCGCGGGTCGCCGGTCACAGGGGCCAGGACCAGGTACACCCCGGCGACGGTGGCCTGCATCGGGTTGCGCAGGTAGGCGTAGGGGCCGCTGGTGACCAGCCGCGACGGCGGGTCGAAGGGCAGCGGGGTGCCGCCGCCCACCCGCGCGAACTCGCGGGCCGCCGCCAGTCCCGGCAGGCACACCGGGGCCAGGACCTGGGCGGCCACGAAGGCCGTGCCCGGACCGGGCAGGGCGTCCAGCGCGGCCAGCGGCAGGACCACCATGGCCCCGAACGCCAGGAGCGCCTGCGCCCACATCCGGGCGTGCACCAGCTGGCCGGTACGCGTCCAGTAGGCCAGCATCAGCGCGGGGATCAGGCACAGCGCGGAGCCGACGAACTCGCCGAGCAGCCAGAGCGGGCCCAGCACCACGACGGGTTCGGCGAGCGGCATGACGATGACGTCCACCCACACGAGCAGACCGCTGAGCAGCGGCACCGGCAGCAGGCGCAGCAGCAGCGCGGGCAGCGCGCCCCACAGCACCGCCCAGGCCAGCAGCAGGTCCACGGGCATGCCGAGCCACACCGCGCCCTCGGCGTGGAAGGACCACCAGCCGACGCGCAGCGCGTACAGGTTGAGCGGAACCAGCGTGAGCAGGGCCCACGCCCCGGCCACCAGCATCGCCGCGACCTCGCGAGGGCGGGGCGCGCGCCACAGGCACAGTCCGGCCAGCAGGAACAGCGGGGCGAACAGGCCGACGCCGCGGATCAGCGCCGCGGGCAGTTCCGGGATCATCGGGAGCCCTCCGGGGCGGCGGCGAAGGTGGCGGCGAGGTACTCGGCGGCCAGGTCGGTGGCGTAGGACTGGATCGGTCCGAAGTACCAGGAGGGCTCGTAGGTGCGCTCGTAGTCGATGGACCAGGTCAGGCGGGTCCCGTCTCCCTCGGCGCGCCACACGGCCTCGGCGCCGCGCATGTCCATCCAGTTCGCGAAGGCGGTGTCCTCCACCACCTCGAACACCACGCGCCCGCCGTCCCCGCGGACCTCGCTCGCAGTGATCCGGAGCTCCATGTGGCGCGGTGTGGGCTCGGCGCCCGGCTCCAGCGTGCGGCGCGGGGTGAAGCGCACGTGCCGGGTGTCACCGACCTCCAGGCCCTCGCCGGAGGCCGAGACGGGCTCGGGGAAGGGCACGGCCCGCAGGAAGAGCGCGTCGGGGGCGGCGTAGGCGGGCGGGACGGCCAGGGCGGCGGCGACCTCGTGCGGGGCGGCGGCGACTAGGACGTGGCCCTCGCCGCGGTCCTCCCGGGGCAGGAGGGAGGTTCCGGCGACGCCCTCCAGAGCGAGCACGAACAGCAGCGGCACCGCGAACAGGGCGTGCCGGGAGCGGTCCCGCCAGGAGACGAGCGCCCCGGCCGTCCAGGTGACCACGGCGACGACCCCGTAGATCAGCGGCGCGGCGATGAGCAGGCAGACCATGCCCTCGCCGAGCAGGGGACCGGCCAGGGCCAGGCAGAGGGTGGTGACGGCCATGGTGACGCCCATGGCGCTGCGGGCCCGCACGGTGAACACCACGAGCAGGGCGATGGTCGCGGGCAGGCCGACGTAGAACAGCGCGGTCTGGTCCAGGCCGCCCCAGTGGTGGATCCGGAGCGCCAGCAGGGCGGCGAAGGCGGCCAGGACCAGGGCCGCGAGCAGCAGGCGGGCCCTGGAGGGCGCGGGGGAGTCGCTTCGGGGCACGGGGGAACTCCTTCAGCATGCGATTAAATCGCTTGGTTTAATCACTCGATTAAACCGTATGCTGAAAACCTCCCCGAGAGCAAGGAGGGCCATGGCCAGGGGCGGCGGAGGACGGCGCACGAGCGAGGAGACGAGGGAGCGGCTCCTGGCGGCCGCCAGCGAGGTCCTGCGCGAGGAGGGCTACGCCGGGGCGTCGGCGCGCAGTATCGCCGCGCGCGCGGAGGCCAACTCGGCGCTGGTCTTCTACCACTTCGGCGGCGTGGACCAGCTTCTGCTGGCGGCGCTGGACCGCTCCAGCGCCGAGCGCATGGCGATGTACCGGGAGATCGCGGCACGGGCCGGCACCCTGGAGGAGCTGGTGGAGGCGGCGATGCGCATCTACCGGACCGACCTGGAGCGCGGCTACATCACCGAGTTCTCCGAGCTGGTGGCCGCCGCCGTCACCAAACCGGAGCTGCGCACGCAGATCCGGGACCGCTCGGAGCCGTGGATCGCCTTCATCGAGCAGGAGTGGAACCGGGTCCTGGGCGGGTCCGCCCTCGGGAAGCTGCTGCCCGCCCGCGAGGTGGCCTACGGGGCGATCACGTTCTACCTGGGGGTGAACCTGTTCTCGGTGCTCGACGAGGACCACTCGCGCACCGAGGCGGTGTTCGACCTGGCCCGCGGACTGGCCCCCCGGGCCAGGCTCCTGACGCTGCGCCTGCCCCGCCGCGACCGGGGGGTAGGCTCGCCCGCGGACGAGGACGAGGAGGACGCATGAGCACAGGCATCACGGTGGCCCCCGGGATCGAGTTCCCCGACACCGCCGACGGCCGGACCCACGTGGCGGCCGCGGTGATCGCCGACGACCGCGGAAGGGTCTTCGCCCAGCGCCGGTCCCCCACGCGCAAGGTGTTCCCGCACTGCTGGGACATCGTGGGCGGACACGTCGAGCAGGGCGAGACCATGCTGGAGGGGCTGGCGCGCGAGGTCGGGGAGGAGACCGGCTGGCGGCTGACCGGTGTGCTGGCGGAGCTGTTCCGGCTGGACTGGGACCCCGGGGACGGCCTGACCCGGCACGAGGTGGACTACCTGGTGCGGGTTGAGGGCGACCTGGACGCGCCCCGCCTGGAGCCGGGCAAGCACACCGAGTTCCTGTGGGTGGACGACTCCCTGGTGCACCGGCTGCGCGACCACCGCGACCCGGGCGACTACTTCATCGCCGACATCGTGCGGCTCGGCCTCGACGCCGCCCGCGCACGCTGACGGGCGGCCGCACACCCGGCGCCGGAGCACCGCACCCCGGCCCCTCGACGGCGCCGACCACGGTGGACGCGGCGTAATACGCGTAATACCATCGGGTGCATGGGCAAGGTACGCATCAGCATCAGCCTCGACCCCGAGCACGCGGACCGCATCAGAAGCCACGCGGAACGGGCGGGAATGGACCTCTCCTCGTACATGGTGAACGCCGCCACCAGGCAGATGGTCGAGGTCGAAGCCGCCGAGGAGGTCTTCTCCGGCATCGACGCCGTCATCGCCGAAGCGGAGGCCAGGGCCGCCGGCTACACCCCGGTCGACGAGGCAGCGGAACTCTCCGAGGGGGAGCGCGGGGAGGTCGCCGACGCCCTGCGCCTGGTCTACGGGGACGAGGCGGACGCGGACCGGGGGCAGGTCGCGTGACCGCCATGGTGCCGGTGTACGACACCGGCATGCTCATCGCCCTGGCCTCGGACAAGGCCAAGGCGTCGCACCTGCACCAGGGGCTCGGTAGGACCCCGCACCGCCCCATCGTCCCCGGCCCGGTCCTGGCACAGGCCTGGAGGTCGGACCCGGCCACCGTGCACGCCCTGGGGCGCGTACTCAAGGAGTGCACCGTTCCCCGGGCCAGGTCCTCCGCACCCGCGCTGCGCCCGTCCCGCGCCGGTCAGGTCACCTGCATCATGTGCTCCACGGCGCCCGACACCACCGACTGGCGGCGTATCGGCGTGCTCCTGGGCAGCGCGGACCTGCCCCCGAAGAAACGACCGGACGCGGTGGACGCCATGGTCGCCTGGACCGCGGCACGGCACGGGGAGGCCGTGGTGTTCACCAGCGACCCCGACGACGTCGGGGCCCACCTCCGGGCGATCGGCACCGAGAGCGTCCACGTGGTCCCCGTCTAGCACCTGTCCGTGCACCGGACCCGTGCGGCACGGCGTCGGTGCCGTCCGCGTGCCGGGCGGTGGTCAGGTCAGATGCCGGTGGGCATCCAGGCGAGCACGAGCCCGAGCCACACGGCGAACGGGCCCGCCACCAGGTCCCGGCCCCACTCCAGGGGCCGGTCAGCGGAGGGCAGCATCCCCTCACCCGCCTTCCGGACGAACCGGGTGATCCGTTGGGCGGCTTCCTCGTCCCGGGCCGGGGTGCTCCCCCAGGCCCTCGAACAGAACGCCCTTCCGTCGAGGAAGTGGACGGCGACCCCGTTCCCGGCGTCGGCCCGCGCGACCCACTCCACGGGTACGGAGACCCAGACGGCGTACCGCTTCAGGAGCAGGCGCGTCCCGGACAGGCGGACCTCCGGGTAGACGGTCCGCTGCCAGACCACCAGCCCGAGGACCGGCAGAAGAGGGGCCGCTACCAGCACGTACCAGTCACCCTCCCCCGCGCCGAACACGAGCACCGCGGAGAGCGTCGCCATCACCAGTACCGCGGCGACACCCAGGACACGGAACCGGCCGCGGTACAGGGTGACCGGCCGCGCGGCCGAAGGGTCGGACCGGTCTTCAGCCTCCCGCCCGGCCCGGAGTCGGAGCAGGAGATCGTGGGACGGGCTTCCCGGAAGACCGACCACGCCCCAGAGGACGAACCCCCCTGCTCCGACGAGGGGCGCGCCCTCACGCGCGGTCCAGAGGACACAGGCCACGGTGAAGAATCCCCACCAGATCCGCGCGCACGAACGGGGAAGCCGTGCGGCCCGCAGCGCATCGCGCCACAGCCCCGCACGACCGCTCGTCCGGTCGCCACCGCGGTGGGCGCCGATGCGACGCGTCTCCGCGTACAGCGCGATCAGGGTTCCGACGAGGAACAGTGGGAGGAGGACCGCTGCGGTGATCAGACGGCACCGGCCAGGGGTGCGGAGGCGAGGAACATGGGGGATGCCCGTCGTGTCCGGGGGAGGGGACCCCAGCATCCCACGGCGGTCCGACACCCCTCCCCCGGCCCCGCGCGCGAACCGCACCGGGGCGAACCCATGGGGGCTCGGCTATACGCGTTCCGGGGACGGCGTCCACGCGGCCCGGCGGGCGACCCGATGCCGCCCCAGCTCCGTCTCAGGCCGCCCGGCGGACCTCGGCCACCGCGAGCGGCAGCGCCTCCAGCAGGTCGGACGCGCTGATCGGGGCTCCGTCCCGGGCCAGCGAGGCGGCGCGTCCGTGCAGGTAGGCGCCGCACATCGCCGCCTCCCTGGCGGGCAGCCCGGCGGCCAGGAGCGCGCCGACCACCCCCGACAGCACGTCTCCGGTCCCGGCGGTGGCCAGCAGCGGCGTTCCGGTCGGGTTGACGACCACCGGGGCCCCCGGGTGCGCGATCACCGTGGTCGACCCCTTGAGCAGGATCGTGCACCCGAAACGGTCGCGGGCGCGGGCCGCGTGCTCCAGGCGGCGCGCCTCGACGTCCTTCCGGTCCGCGCCCAGCATCCGGGCCAGCTCCCCGGCGTGCGGCGTCAGCAGCGTGTGCGCCTTCCGCTCCCGCAGCAGCTCGCACAGCGGTTCACCCCAGTCACCGGTGAGCAGGGTGAGCCCGTCCGCGTCCACCAGCACCGGGACGTCGCTGTCCAGGACCGCGCGGAGCTCGTCGGCGTTGGCCGGGTGCGTGCCCCGGCCGGAGCCGACGACGACGGCAGACACCCGCCCGGGCGACAGGTCGGTGCTGATCTGCGGGTCGAGGAGGCCGGCGACGGTCTCCGGCCAGCGGGCGAGCACCTGGTCCACCACGGCCGGGCCGCCCCCGTAGCGCACCATGCCGACCCCGGTGCGCAGCGCTCCGCCCACGCACAGGACCGCGGCGCCCCGGTAGCGGTCGGAGCCCGCGCGGACGGCGAGGACGCCCCGCCGGTACTTGTCCGACTCCGCCCCGGCGACCGGCAGGAGCGAGGCGACGTCCGCAGCCCGCGGACTGACCAGGTCGGGCCCGGGCAGCTCCGGGGTCAGCCCGATGTCCACGAGACGGACCCTGCCCGCGTGTTCGGCGCCCGGATCGACGAACAGGCCGGGCTTGTGGGTGCCGAAGGTGACCGTGACGTCGGCGCGGACGGCGTGTCCGGCCACCTCGCCGGTGTCGGCGTCCACCCCGCTGGGCAGGTCCACGGCGACCACGGGGACGGGCGCGTTCGCGGCGAGCAGGGCCAGGGTGGAGTGCGGCCTGCGCAGGCCGCCGCTGCCGCCGATGCCCACGAGCCCGTCCACGACGAGGTCGGCGTCGAACAGGTCGCTCTCGTCGGCGAGGGCGTCGGTGAACCAGCGGACCCGCCCGCCCGCCGACCGCAGGGCGGCGATCCCGCCCTCGTGGACGCGCCGCCCGGCGATCAGGGCGCGCACGGCCGCGCCCCGGGCGGCCAGCGCGGCGCCCGCGTACAGCGCGTCGCCCCCGTTGTCCCCGCCGCCGACCATGAGGACGACCCGCGCCCCGTACACGCGGGGCAGCAGCCGCGCGCACTCGGCGGCGAGTCCGGTGGCCGCCCTGCGCATGAGGGCCCCCTCGGGGAGGCGCGCCATGAGCGCGCGCTCGGCCTCGCGGACGGTGTCGGCGGTGTGTGCGGAGCGCACGGGTTACCTCCCAGGTTCGGGTCGGCCACCATCGTGCCGCAGAGGGCTCCGGGTACGGGGGCTCCGCCACACCGGGTGGCCGACAACAAGGAATTTTCCACGCAAAGTGAACACCCCCCTACCCTTCGGAGTGTCGACTTGACACAATGGGGGGCATGCCTCGACCGAGCAAATACGTCTCTCGGTCCGATCTGGGATGGGGTTCCTCGCCCGCGACCCGGGCCAATCCCCGATCCGGACTGGTCATCCACTACGACAGCGCCGATCAGGGGCTGGCCGCGAAGGACCACTCGGCCTGCCTGAAGTACTGGCGCGACACCCGCTCCTTCCACACCGGCCCCTCCCGCGGCTGGGCCGACGTCGGATATTCCTTTATGTCCTGTTCGCACGGATATGTCCTTGAAGGCCGGGGGCTGTACAAGACCCAGGCCGCGCAGCCGGGGGGCAACACCTCCCACTACTCGGTGACCCTGGCCACCGGCCCCACGGACGCCATCACCCCGGAGCAGATCAACGCCGTGCGCGCGCTCCGCCAGTGGCTGATGGAACCGGACACGTCGATCGCCGGAACGGTGCTCGGGCACCGCGACTTCGTCTCCACCTCGTGCCCCGGCGACAAGGCCTACGCCCTCGTCCGCGACGGCACGTTCGAAAAGCCCCCCGGGGAGATCACGGAGGTAAACGACATGCTCGGACTCGCGATCGGCAGTACGGGGGACGCGGTCAAGCTCCTCCAGCTCAAGGTCACCCGGGCGGGCTTCGGCGACGCCCTGGGCGCGGGCGGGGTCGACGGCGACTACGGGGAGGCCACCGCCGAGGCCGTACGACTGACCCGCGAGTACGTCGGCAGCCGCGCCCTGCCCGGGTACGGCGACAAGATGACCGCCCACGCCGTCGACCAGGTGGAGGCCGCCGTCATCAAGCGCGCGCTGGCGGGGAGCGCCGCGAAGGCGGAGGCCCCCGCGGCGTAGGGGAGCACCGACGGGTCGGGGCGCTCCGCGCTCCGACCCGCTCCGACGTCACCCCCGGAACCGGTCCCGGGCCGGGCTCCCGTCATTCGCAGGCGACGCCGTCGCCGTCGCGGTCCAGGTGGGAGCCGTAGCCCGGGTCGCCGCGGCGTACGGGCGCCGCGCCCGCGGCGCGCGCCGCGTCGCAGTTCTCGTAGTAGGCCGGGGCGCCGCCGCCGGTGTCACCGCCCCCGCCGCTGCCGCCGTCGTCCGGGCGTTCGGTCACCGTCTCCGTGACGGTCTCCGTGGCGGTGACGGTCACCTCCACCTCGACCTCCTCGGTCGCGGTGGCGGTCGGCTCCACCGTCTCGGACACGGTCGCGGTCACCGTGGCGGCCGGGGGCGGCGGACCCGCCTGGTCGGAGCCGCCTCCGGCGAGCGCGCTGGCGCAGGAGCCGATCATCACGGTCAGGACCAGGGCGCCGAAGCACCCCAGGCATCCGAGGCCGATCTTGCCGCCGGTGGACACGGCGGCGGGGGAACGCGGGGGCAGGGACATGGCGGGGCTCCGGGGGATGCGCAGGGAGCGGTGGAGCGGGTACCGCGCTGGACGGGCGCGTGCGGGCGGGGACGCGCGCGTGCGCCGACGATATACGAGCCAGCCGCGAAAAAGGTCCCTTTCACGGTAGAAAGCGGCTTTCGCGACACCCGGCCGTTCTGCCATCGCACCCGGCCGCTCCGTTGCCGTACCCGGACGCCCCCTCGGAGACCTCCGCACGCATGGACGGACACCTCAGTAGACCCGGCCGGATACCGCCGGACACCGGCGAACGTCGGGAACACAGCACGAAGCCCCGGCCGCGGGGCGTGCGGCCGGGGCTTCGCGGTGCGTGCGTGGACTACTGGACCGTCGTGACGATGGGGTCCTCCATACCGAAACTGGGGTCGTAGCGGACCTCGGTCACCACGACCTCGCCGACCACGGCGATCTGCCCCGTGACCGAGGAGCCGGGCGCGAGGGTGCCGACCTCGATGTGCTGGATGTCGGCGAAGAGCGCGTCGGCCCAGTCGGTGCGCTCGGTCCCGTCGGAGAGCACCGTCGTGAAGTAGAGCGGGTTGATGTCGAGCGGCTCGTCGCCGTTGTTGGTGAGCTCGACGTCGAGCACCGTGTAGACGGTGTCGTCGATGGTGTCACCGGCCGTGCCCGCGGCGGTGGCGGTCAGGGTTACGCCCTGCTCGTTGGCGGGCTGCTCGGCCGCGCCGCCCTCGGACTCCTGCGTGCCCTCCTGCTGGGTGGGCGCCGAGGGCGTGGAGGTCGAGGCGCTGTCGTCGCCGCCCGCCATCGAGGCGAGGATCACGATGACGATGACCACGATGACCACCAGGCCGAGGCAGCCGCCGCCGATGCCGAGGCCGACCTTGGCGCCGGTGGACATGCCCTTCTTCGGGGGCTGGCCGCCGGGCGGCGGGCCGTAGGGGTCTCCGGGGCCGCCGGGGGGCATGCCGCCGTAGGGGGGCTGGCCGGGAGGCGGTCCGCCCGGGCCCCCGTAGGGCGGCTGGCCGCCGGACGGGTCTCCGTAGCCGGGCTGGCCTCCGCCGGGAGGGCCGTAGCCGGGCTGGCCGCCGTAGGGCTGGTAGCCGCCGGTGCCGTCACCGTGGGGAGGCTGCTGGGGGCCGGAAGGGTACTGGGGATAGGACAACGGGGTGCTCCGGTCTCGTACACGATGCCTGAGGGAATGTGCCGCGGGCCTGAGCCGTGTACCGGCTGGAACACATGCGGCTTCGAGGACCATATCCGACGCGGGTGTACCGCCGCCTCGCAAGCCCCGTGTCCACGCTGTCCGGAATAGGGCGTTTCCGCTGTCGGGCGGGCCCCGGCCCGGGAGCCGACGGGGGACGGTGCGTTCCGGTGGCCCTGACGTACTACGCTGTGTCGTAGAAGCCCGCTGGCATGGCGTGAGGACGACGAGCGGAGGCGGCGTGGTCGACTGGCTGACCATGACGATTCAGATGGTGTCACTGGCGTTGGCCGGGTGGTGCCTCGTCTCGACCTTCCGCGACCAGCCCATGGTGGTCCCGCACCTGGTCGGCATGGCTGTCCTGTGGCTGCTCGTGCTCGGACAGGTGGCCGCCACCGTCGTCACCATGGTCAGCGGCGAGCGGCCCGCCGAGACGGCCATGTTCGTGTCCTACCTGGCCACGGTCGCGCTGCTGCCGCCCGCGTGCGCCGTGTGGGGCTTCATGGAGCGGAGCAGGTGGGGCCCGGCGGTGATCGCCTTCGCGTGCCTGATCCTGCCCGTCCTGTTCGTCCGCCTCGAACAGCTCTGGAGCCCCGTTGTCTGAGTCCGCCGCGACCCGGGACAGAACCCTGCGCACCGGCCCCGGGCGGCTGCTCGTCGCCGTGTACGGGGTGTTCGCGCTCGCCGCGACCGCGCGCGGGGGCTACCAACTGGCCACGAGGTTCGACGAGGCGCCGCTGGCCTACGGGCTCTCGCTGCTCGCCGGGGTGATCTACCTGGTGGCGGCGGTGGGCCTGGCCCGGGCCGGGCGGACCTCGCGCAGGGTCGCGCTGGTCTCGTGCAGTGTCGAACTGGTCGGTGTGCTGGCGGTGGGCGCGGTCAGCCTGTTCCTGCCGGGAGTCTTCCCCGACGACACGGTGTGGTCGAACTTCGGCGCCGGGTACCTGTTCATCCCGCTGGTGCTGCCGGTGCTGGGGCTGTGGTGGATCCTGCGCGTCCACCGCATGGTCCGGGGCGACGGGGGCCGCGGCGCCTGAACGGCGTCCCCCGAGCCCGCTCGCCGTTCCGCGGCCGGGTAAGCCCTCCCCCGGGCCGGTACGGCGGCGGGTACCGGGCACACCCCTCCCCACCTGCCGGGACGGAACGCCTAGTGTGGTGCCCATGTCCGAACTCCTGACCCTGCCGGTGGCCGTGTCGGCCGACTGGCTCCGCGAAAACCGCGACCGGGTGGTCCTCGTCGACTCCCGGTGGTACCTCGACGGGCGCTCCGGCCGCGACGCCCACCGCGCCGGACACCTGCCCGGCGCCGTCTTCACCGACCTGGACACCGACCTGGCCGCCCCGGCCGGTGCCGAGGGCGGACGCCACCCGCTGCCCTCCGCTGCCGACTTCGCCGACGCCCTCGGCCGCCTCGGCATCGGCGACGACTCCTCCGTGGTGGTCTACGACGACGCGGGCGGTTCCGTGGCCGCCCGCCTGGTGTGGATGCTGCGCGTGCTGGGCACCCCGGCGGCCTTCCTCGACGGGGGCGTCCAGGCGTGGACCGGCGAACTGGAGGAGGGCGACGTCGCCCCCCGGCCGGTGCACCGCACCCCGCTGCCCTGGCCCGCGGACCGGATCGTGCACACCGACACCGTCCGCGCCGAGGCGGGCGATCCGGCGCACCTGCTGGTGGACGCCCGCGCCCGCGAACGCTACACCGGTGAGCGGCCCGCACCCGTCGACGCCCGGCCGGGGCACGTGCCGGGAGCCCGCAGCGCCGAGTGGACGGGGAACCTGGACGACGACGGGCTCCTGGCCGCCCCGGGAATCCTGCGTGAACGCTTCGCCGCCCTCGGCGCCGACTCCGCCGACACCGTCACCGCCTACTGCGGATCCGGGGTCACCGCCTGCCACGACCTGCTCGCCCTGGAGCACGCCGGGTACGCCGGCGCCCGCCTGTACCCGGGGTCGTGGAGCCGCTGGGGAGGCGACGACACCCTCCCGGTGGAGACCGGAGACCCCCGGGTCTGAAACCCCTGCGCACCGGGACACGGACGCGTCGGCCCGAGCCGCCGGGACCGGGGCGCCGGCGTCCCGGTCCCGTGTCCGGGAGCGCGCCGCGGCGTACTCCCGGACACGGGACCGTTATCAACGATCACCGTCCGTGAGAGGTTCCCGGACCGGGCGTCTTTCGTGTCCTGATCTGGTCACATGTGGAACCGACCCCTCGCACGCGGCGTCAGAGCGTCAGTAGGATTGCCCGGCCCCGGGGAACACGCAGGCAGGGGACGTACACGGCCTCGCTCCCCCATGCCCCACCGCGAAACGAGGAACATTGGCCATCGAACTCCTGCTGCTGCTCATCCTGGTCGGCGTCGCCGTCGTGATCGGCGTCCTGATCTACGCACAGCGCGCCAAGAAACCGAAGACGGCCCCCGAACCCCCCGCCCCGCCGCGGGACCCCTTCGCCGACACGGGCGACAGCACCGCCGGCGACCCGCGCGCCATCAAGGCGGGCGACATGATCGACTGGGGCACCGAGCGGACCTGGATCCGCGGCACCCTGCGCCTGTCCGAGGGCGGCTTCACCTGGTCGGAGCACTTCCTGGAGGTCGAGGGCGGCAAGCGCTGGCTCTCGGTGGAGGAGGACCCCGACGTGGAGCTGGCCCTGTGGACCGGCCGCCCCGACCTGGACATCATCCCCCAGGGCAAGAGCATCGAGCTGGAGGGCACCGTCTACCGGCTCCAGGAGAAGGGCACCGGCTCCTACCGCTCCGAGGGCACCACCGGGCTCAAGGCCTCCGGGGGCCTGGACTACGCCGACTACGAGTCCGACGACGGACGGCTGCTGTCCTTCGAGCGCTTCGACCACGGGCGCTGGGAGGCCAGCACGGGGAACAAGGTCGCCCCGGCCACCTTCACCATCTACCCGGGGAGCTGACCGGAACGTGCGCGCGAGCATCAGCGCCCCCTTCGTCGACACCAGCGCCGACGACCTGGTCTGGGCCCTGCGCCACCCGCTGGTCGACCCCCTGGCCGCCCGCACCGTCCGGGTGCCGGGGGCCCGGGTCGAGCTGCGGGTGCTCGGCGCCTCCCACCAGGTGGTCGTCACGCCGGAGCCGTCGCCCGGGGCCCTGGTGGCCGGGGAGCCGCTGGTGGAGACGGTGGCCTGCCTGCCCGGCCTCCCCGGCGGTCTGCCCGGCAGCGCCGACCGTCCCGACCTGGGCGGCTACCGTTTCGGCTCGCGCGTGGAGTCCCTGACCCGCACCGAACTGGCCCGCCGGGTGGAGGGGATCCACCGGGAGGTGGAGGGCTCCCCCGGCGGCCTGCTCGTCGCCTTCCCCGGCGATCCGCTGGCGGTCACCGCGCTGCACCTGGTCCCCGGCGGACCACTCGGCTGGCGCACCTGGCACGCCTACCCCCAGAGCGGCGAGCTGGTGACGACCACCTCGACCGTGACCCTTCCCCCCACTTCAGGGAGAACCGCACCATGAAGGCATACGAGGAGCCCGCGAACAACGGCAACAGGAACGTCATCATCACGGTGTTCGTCGTGATCGGCGTCATCCTGCTGGTCCTGATCCTGCTCAGCGCCTGCTCCAACAACAGCAACAACTACTGCCCCGACGACGACGTGGTCCAGATCGAGGGCTATGACGATGACGACTGCGACGGGTCCTCGGGATCCTCCGGCGGCGGAGGATTCTTCTTCTTCGGCGGGGGCACCGGCGGCAGCAGCTACAGGGACAACAACAGCAGCAGCTACAGCGGCGGCAGCAGCAGCAACGGCAGCGGCAGCAACTACCGAGGCGGCGGCAGCGGCTTCGGCAAGTAGTCTCCTTCCCCACACGTCACGAACACGTCAACCGAAATCCCCTACCTGCGAACAGGACCATGAACGAGATCCTCCTCAACGCGCTCGGAGCCCTCGCCTACGGCGGAGTGGGCATCGCCATCCTCGTGCTGGGCTACCTCCTCACCGACCTCCTCACGCCCGGCAAGCTGCACGTGCTGATCTGGGAGAACCGCAACCGCAACGCGGTCCTGCTCGTGTCCGCGAACACGCTGGGCTCGGCCATCGTCGTCACCTCGGCGATCCTCTCCAGCGAGTCCGAGATCGGGCTGGGCGCGGGCCTGCTCTCGGCCGCCGTCTACGGCCTGATCGGCCTGGGCGTGATGGCGCTGTCATTCGTGCTGATCGACCTCCTCGTCCCCGCCAAGATCGCCCAGATGATCAGCAACGACGAGCCGCACCCGGCCACCTGGGTGAGCGCCTCCGCACACGTGGCGATCGCGGTCGTCATCGCCGCGGCCCTGACCTGACGCCCCTCCCCCCACCGGCCCCCTGCCCCGGGCGACCGCACCACCGCACCACCACACGAAGGCAGTTCCGTTGACTGAGACCACCGTCCGCACACGGCCCCGACTGCCGGTACCCGCCAGGGCGGCCCGGTTCCTCGTGTTGCTGGCGGTGTTCGTCTGCGCCGCCTGCGGTCTGGTGTACGAGCTCGCGCTGGTCGCCATCGGCAGCTACCTGCTGGGCGACAGCATCACCCAGGCCTCCGTGGTCCTGTCGGTGATGGTGTTCGCGATGGGCGTGGGCTCCCTGTTGTCCAAGCGCTTCCAGGCGCACCCCGCCGCGGCCTTCGCGGTGATCGAGGGCCTGCTCTCGCTGGTCGGCGGACTGTCCGTGCTGCTGCTGTACGGGGCGTTCGCCTGGTTCTCCGCCTACCAGCCCGCCTTGGTGGCGCTGTCGTTCGCCATCGGGCTCCTCATCGGCATGGAGATCCCGCTGTTGATGACGCTGATCCAGCGCATCCGCAGGCAGGACGCCTCCGACGCGGTCGCCGACCTGTTCGCCGCGGACTACGTGGGCGGCCTGATCGGCGGCCTGGCCTTCCCGTTCCTGCTGCTCCCTCTGCTGGGCCTGCCCAAGGGCGCGCTGATGGTGGGCGCGCTCAACGCCGTCGTCGGCGTGGCGGTGGTGCTGTGGCTGTTCCGCGCGGAGCTGACCCGGCGGGCCTACGCGGGTCTGAGCCTGGGCCTGGCGCTCATCATCGCGGTGCTCGGCCTGGCCTACGCCTACGCCGACCAGTTCGAGGTGGACGCGCGCCAGGCGCTGTACCGCGACCCGATCGTGCACGCGGAGCGCTCCGAGTACCAGGAGATCGTGCTCACCCGGTCCCTGGACGGCCGGGACGTGCGCCTGTTCCTCAACGGGAGCCTCCAGTTCTCCAGCCTGGACGAGTACCGCTACCACGAGTCGCTGGTGCACCCGGCGATGGCGGGACCGCACGGGGACGTGCTGGTGCTGGGCGGCGGCGACGGCCTGGCCCTGCGCGAGATCCTGGCCTACGACGACGTGGCCTCGGCCACCCTGGTGGACCTGGACCCGGCCGTGATCGAGCTGGCCTCGACCGACCCGGTGATCAGCGGCCTCAACGGGGACTCCTTCGAGGACCCGCGTGTGGACGTGATCAACACCGACGCCTTCCAGTGGCTGCGCGAGAACCGCGAGGAGTTCGACGTCATCATCGCCGACCTCCCGGACGGGGACTCCGTGGGCACCGCCAAGCTCTACTCGGTGGAGTTCTACGCCCTCCTGCGCCACGCCCTGTCCGAGGAGGGCCGCATGGTCGTGCAGGCGGGTTCGCCCTTCTTCGCTCCGGAGGCCTACTGGGGCGTGGGCGACTCCCTGGAGGCGGCGGACCTGGCGGTCACGCCCTACAACGTGGACGTGCCGAGCTTCGGCAACTGGGGCTTCTACCTCACCTCACCCGGGTCCGCACCCGAGCTGCGCGTCCCCGGGGACGCGCCGCCGCTGAGCTTCCTCGACCCGGCCCTGCTGGAGGCCGCGCAGGTCTTCCCCAAGGACCGCCGCGAGGAGGACGTGGAGGAGTCGACCCTCATGCACCCGAGGATCATCGGCTACCACCAGGGGGCCTGGCGGGGCTACTGACGCCGGTCCGCGGACCGGCGCCGCCTCTGAGGCAAACACCGCGCGGCCTGAGGACTTGGGCCAGTGGGCGGCCACGCGGTGTGTCTGGGGAGGGGCTGATCGGGGGTCCGGTCCCGTCCCGGGGGACGGCGGTCGCGGGCGGAGGGACGGACGGAAGGTCTACGGCGCCGGACGGGACAAGGGTGCGCCTCCCCGCGTTCCCCGACGGCCTGGGCCCATCCTGACCCGCTGGTCGAACTCGGCGAAACCGCCACGCCGTACCCGACACCGGCCCAGCCAACCCCTTACCCAGACTTTCCCGCCCTTTTCCGGCTTCCCGCCCGCTCGTCCGCCGCCGTGGCGGCGGGTTCGCCGCTTCGCACCCCATCCCCGGGAGCATGGAGTTCTCAGTCCCCCAGTGGACGCGGGGGCGGCACATCGACGTGGGAACGGTGCTCCACCCACTCGTGGACCGGACAACACCAGCCCCACCAACGGGCCCAGGGCAAGGACCAGACCGTACAGCCGTCCATCAGTCCTTCTCCTTCTGCCGACGCGTCAACGCGGCGCGCATGGCCTCGTGGGAGGAGGCGGCGATCCGCTCGTGCGGGTCGCCCGGACCGGTCCAGCCCGGCGGTCGGTACGCGACGACCTCGTCACCCTCCAGGGTGAGCACCCACCGGCCCTGGATGAGATCGTTGAGCAGATGGCCCAGGGGGGTCACCGGTCCACCACCAGGTGTTCCAGCGGCGATGCCCAGACGAGCCTGTGCGGGCGGGGGTCTGGACGGTGCTCCCGTGCCACGCGGGTGACCGTCCCCCTGGTCGCGCCGTACAAGGGTTGTCCCTCCAGCGTCGGGCCGAGGTAGATCACCCGGCACCGGTGGGCGGCGGCCCAGGCGCGCAGACCCTGGAGGGTCGGCAGCTCGCGGATGTCGCAGACGCACACGCGGGCCTTCACGCGGCCACCGTCCGACGGTGACGTCCGGGACGCTTCTCCTGGCATGAGACCCCCGGCAGGATCCTGACTCCGAGCTGGTAGCGGTCCGCGCTCCGGAGCTGGAGCACGTCCACCGGCTCGAAGGTCCACTCGGCTTCCCAGGGGAGCACGGGCCTGGGAGGGAGCGGAGGAATCTCCGCCCCTGGAGCTGTCCGGGGTGTGAGGAGCGGAATCGGACCCGTGATGACGTGCGGGCGCGGAGCGGGCAGGCGGGACGCGTACCGGCGGACGCGGGGCCCGCGCCGACGGGCGTGGCGTGCGCTCGTGCGAGCCGTTGGCCACAGCGCGGACGCGATCAGGGACAGGTAGCGCATGGGGCGCCTCCTCGGGCAAGGTACCGGATGGGAAGCCCGGCGGGCCATCAGGACGAGACACCGCGCAGCCGTGACCGCCAAGCCGCATGCCGCGCGGTGCCACGCTCGGGTTCCGGCGCCTGAGGCACACTGGGAGTGTGACCGCCAAACGCTCCAACACCCACGAGTCAGCGCGGAGCCGCTGACTTTATAGGGGCTAAACCCTCCGCGTGTGATGACAGTAACTCGACCTTTCGCTCGACGCAATAGGGGGGCTAAAGTCCGTGGTGATGGAGTACCTGAAGTGAGGATTCGTCTTGGACGCACGGACATTGCATGACATCGCCGCTATGCCGGACCCGCTGGAGAGAGCCCGCGCCGCTTCCGCCGCGATGACGAGCCTCCAGGGGCAGAGCGTTGAGCTGTCCCGGATTCGGCGCGGAGCCATCATCGAGGCCCAGCAGTCCGGGATGCGTCAGGAGGACATCGCTCGGCACCTCGGCGTGTCGCCCGGCCGGGTGAGCCAGATGAAGAAGGCGGGCGCGGAGGAATCCGCGCACAAGGCGCCCACCGGTCCCGTCGAGCCACGTCCGCGCGTACTCGTCCAGCGTGCGCTGCCGACCCCTCCGAGCACACGCGGTTCGAAGTCGCTCTACCTGACCGAGGCACAGCAGCAGGGGCTCACTCCGGAGCGGAAGATGCTGTTCGTGGGGCAGGAGCCCGCGAACGAACACGTCGCCCTGGGACTACGCCTCGAACCCGGGGACCCGGTCATCGCCCGACGCAAGATGTTCTGGGCCAATGAGGTGCCCGTGCGCATCAGCACGTCGTACTTCCGGGTGGACGTCGGCGAGAACACCAGGTTGGACGGTGAGGGATTCGTTCTACCGACCCTCCAGGCCGCCATCGAGGATCTTGGGCACCGGTTCGGACACGCCACCGAGACGCTGACCGCGCGCCCGGCGACACCGTACGAGGCGGACCTGCTCGACATTCCCGGCGAGTGGGTGGTGCAGGTGCTCCGTGTCAGCCGCTCCACCGAGGACGTGCCCGTCCACGCGCTGGAGACGATCTGCGCGGCGACACGGCATGTCTTCCCGATCGGCCAAGCTGTCGACAGCGATCAGTTCTGAACGGCCTACGCGAGACGGCCCTCGGCCGATCCGGGGGCCGTTCCACGTTCCGAGGACGACTCACCCCTTACCGAGGGCGGCGAGCGCGGTGACGGCGCCCAACTCCCAGCAGGCCTCGCGGTCCTGTGCGCCCGGTCGGTCCGTCACGGTGACCGGCGCCTCTCCGTGTAGGCGGCAGGGGATGCTGACCGTCTTCCGATGAAAGACTCCGCGCCCGGCTCTGTCAGCCACCGAGGTAGTGGATCGCGATTCCCACGAAAACGTGTACCTGGGTGATGGCGAGGACAACGAGGCAAACACGGCCCGGGAAGCCCTCCACCTCCTCGATTCCGCGCGTGCTGCCCGGCGCGTCGGCATACCGCGCCCGCCAGCGCTCGACCCGGCGCACCGCTCGTCTGTGGTGTCGGTAGCGAATCAGCTCCCCTCCCAAAGACCCTCCGTACTGGAGATTGGAGGCCGTCGTCCCATCACTGGCACCTATGACAAAGCGGCCACGCCCCTCAGCGTCCAACGTCACCACATGCCTCCAGGGGACGAAGTGCCGCGATACGAAGTCCCTCAGTTCAACGCCCTCCGCGGATAGCCTCACCCGGGGATGGAAACTGAGCATGTAGAAAAGGGTGATCATCCCTCCGAGCAGCGGGCACATGATCCAGAGGTCGCTGCTGGAGAAACCGTGCCGAACAGCCTCCTCCCACGACAGAGGAAGATGGAGCGGCACAACCATCGCCATACCGAAGGCCCCCAGGGCCACGTAGCCTCCGCTGCGGAAGGTAGCCGTTCTTCTGTCTTCAGGCGTTCTCGCCCAGGAAGTCGGGGATTCCTGCATGGGGGATGTCCATTCCGTACCGTGAGCGCCACTCCAAGAAGCGCCAAGGGCGATTAAATATGTACAAACTACCCTAAATGTAAGTGAAAGCTCCCTTTTCCGGCTTCCCGCCCGCTCGTCCGCCGCCGTGGCGGCGGGTTCGCCGGAGCGGCCCGCGAGCCGCGTACGTCGGAGCCCGTGACCCGTGCGGGTCGGCTCAGGCACGCTCCAGGGCGGCGAGCGCGGTGACGGCGCCCAGTTCCCAGCAGGCCTCGCGGTCCCGTGCCTCCGGGCGGCCCGTCACGGTGACCGGCGGGCGGTGCCGCCGCCACCCCATGCCCTTGGCGATCGACTCGACCGCCCGGACCGCGCCGGAGGCGTCGTCGTCCCCGTGCACGTACAGCGCGTAGGGAAGCCCCTCAGTCGCCCCCTGGGCGGGGTAGAAGACGGTGTCGAAGAAGTGTTTGAGGGCGCCCGACATGTACCCGATGTTGGCCGGGGTCCCCAGGACGACGGCGTCGGCGCCGAGCAGGTCGCTGGCCGTGGCCGACAGCGCCGCCTCCGCACGCACCTCGACCCCCTCGATGTCGTCGTCGCGGGCGCCCTCCAGGACCGCCTCCAGCAACTGCCGGGTCGCGGGCGAGACCGTGTGGTGAACGATGAGCAGTCGTGCCATGTCCCCCACACTAGGAGGCGGCGGCGCGCCACCGCCGCCTCCCGCACGGCGCCACCCGGCACCGGCGCTCAGCCGACGCCCGCAGCAGAAAGCCAGGCCCCGCCATGAGCCAGCCCCCGCACGGTCCCGGTGACGGATCCGCGGACCGCGACCAGCCGCCCATGGGCCCTCCCCCCGGAGGCATGCCGCCCACCGGCTGGCAGCCTCCCCCGGGGCCGCCGCCCGCGCCCGGCTTCGCCCGTCCGGGCCCTCCCTCCCCCGGGGAGCCCCGAGGCGCCAAGGAGCACTCCCCCTGGCTGTTCCTGAGCCTGGGCTGCGGCGCCCTGTTCCTCATCGGGATCGGCCTGGTCCTGCTCATCGTCTTCGTCTTCGACGACCGCGCCGAGCGGAGCGAGGGCGCGTTCGGACCCCTCGGTGTCGGCGGCGCGTCCGTCACCGGGGACCGCACCGCCGCCTGACCGCGCGGCGGCCGGGGGGAGTGTGTGTCCTCATCCGAAATTCAGCGGGAAAAAGCCGGAAAACATGTCATTTCCTCTGAAATTCCGCGTGCCACAGAAAGGACATCACACCCCGCAAGGGCACGATCGCGCAATTCCTTCACCCGGCCGCGCGCGGAGAACGCGGATGTCGGACATTGACCGGCCATTCGACGTTACCTAAGGTGCGACGGCACGCGCACCACCCGCTCGCACCACCGTGCCAGCAGGACACACGCGGACGTAACAACCGTTCTCGCCCGCCCCGGCGGCGCACACGCAGGAACGAGGAACACATGCCGCACAACGTCCGTGCCGCACTCGTCCAGACCGAATGGACGGGCGACACCGAATCCATGCTCGCCGTCCACGAGAAGCACGCGCGCGACGCCGCCGCACAGGGCGCGCGGGTGATCGGTTTCCAGGAGGTGTTCAACGCCCCCTACTTCTGCCAGGTGCAGGACCCCGAGCACCACCGCTGGGCCGAGGCCGTCCCCGACGGCCCCACCGTCACCCGGTTCAGGGCGCTGGCCCGGGAGCTGGGCATCGTCATGGTCCTGCCGGTCTTCGAGGTGGAGTCCCCCGGCTTCTACTACAACACCGCCGCGGTCGTCGACGCCGACGGCAGCTACCTGGGCAAGTACCGCAAGCACCACATCCCCCAGGTCCACGGCTTCTGGGAGAAGTACTACTTCCGCCCCGGCAACCTCGGCTGGCCCGTCTTCGACACCGCCGCCGGACGCATCGGCGTCTACATCTGCTACGACCGCCACTTCCCCGAGGGCTGGCGGGCCCTGGGGCTGGCCGGAGCCGAACTGGTGTACAACCCGTCCGCGACCAGCCGCGGCCTGTCCGCCCACCTGTGGAAGCTGGAGCAGACCGCGGCGGCCGTGGCCAACGCCTACTTCGTCGCCGCGATCAACCGCGTGGGCGTGGAGGAGTACGGCGACAACGACTTCTACGGCACCAGCTACTTCGCCGACCCGCGCGGGCAGTTCGTCGGCGACGTCGCCTCCGACACCTCCGCCGAACTGGTCGTGCGCGACCTGGACCTGGACATGGTCGACGAGGTCCGCCGGCAGTGGGCCTTCTACCGCGACCGCAGGCCCGACGCCTACGGCCCGCTGGTCCAGGGCTGAGGGGGCGCGCCATGGCACGACGCACCGTCATCCGCGGCGGCCTGGTCGTCACCGCCGCCGAGGAGACCGAGGCCGACGTCCTCGTGGAGGGCGAGAGGGTGGCCGCGCTCGCGCTGCGCGGCAGCGACGCCGCCCGGTCCTGGGCCGACAGCGGCGCCGAGGTCATCGACGCCGCCGGGCACTACGTCGTTCCCGGCGGGGTGGACGGCCACACCCACATGGAGATGCCCTTCGGCGGCACCTCCTCCTCCGACACCTTCGAGACGGGCACCCGGGCCGCCGCCTGGGGCGGCACCACCACGATCGTCGACTTCGCCATCCAGCGGCCCGGGGAGCCGGTGCGCGCGGGCGTGGACGCGTGGATGGCCAAGGCCGAGGGCAACTGCGCGGTGGACTACGCCTTCCACGCCGTCCTCTCCGACGTCAACGCGTCCTCGCTCGGGGAGATGGACGCCCTCGTCGACGAGGGTGTGACCTCGTTCAAGCTGTTCATGGCCTACCCGGGCGTGTTCTACAGCGACGACGGCCAGATCCTGCGAGCCATGCAGCGCGGCGCCGCCAACGGCGCGCTGACCATGGTGCACGCCGAGAACGGCATCGCCATCGACGTGCTGGTCGAGCAGGCCCTGGCCGAGGGCAGGACCGACCCGAGGTACCACGGTGAGGTGCGCAGGGCCCTGCTGGAGTCGGAGGCCACCCACCGCGCCGTCCAGCTCGCCCGGGTGGCGGGCGCGCCGCTGTACGTGGTGCACGTCTCGGCCCGGGAGGCTGTGGAGGAGCTGGCCCGGGCGCGCGGGATGGGGCTCAACGTGTTCGGCGAGACCTGCCCCCAGTACCTGTTCCTGTCCGCCGACAACCTCGCCGAGCCCGGCTTCGAGGGCGCCAAGTACGTGTGCTCCACACCTCTGCGGCCCCGGGAGCACCAGGAGCACCTGTGGCGGGCGCTGCGCACCAATGACCTGTCCGTGGTCTCCACCGACCACTGCCCGTTCTGCTTCACCGGGCAGAAGGACCTGGGCCGGGGCGACTTCTCCAGGATCCCCAACGGCATGCCGGGGGTCGAGCACCGCATGGACCTGCTGCACCAGGCCGTGGTGGAGGGCCGCATCGGCAGGCGCCGGTGGATCGAGATCGCCTGCGCCACCCCGGCCCGCATGTTCGGCCTGTACCCGGCCAAGGGCACGATCTGCCCGGGTTCGGACGCCGACATCGTGGTCTACGACCCCGGCGCCGAGCACGTCCTGTCGGCCGAGACGCACCACATGAACGTGGACTACTCGGCCTACGAGGGCAGACGGGTCACCGGCCGGGCCCGCACCGTGCTCTCGCGCGGCCGGGTCGTGGTGGACCGCGGCTCCTACCTGGGCGAGGCCGGGCACGGCCGGTACGTGCCCCGGTCCACCTGCCAGTACCTGGTCTGAACGAGAGGGCAGCACATGGACATCGGACTCGTCCTCCAGACCGACCCGCCCGCCGACCTGCTGGTCGAGCGGATGGTCCGCGCGGAGGGGTACGGCTTCACCCACGGGTGGACCTTCGACTCGGTCGTGCTCTGGCAGGAGCCCTTCGTCGTCTACAGCCGGATCCTGGAACGCACCGGCGGCCTGGTCGTGGGGCCCATGGTGACCAACCCGGGCACGCGCGCCTGGGAGGTGACCGCCTCGCTGTTCGCCACCCTGAACGACATGTTCGGCAACCGCACGGTGTGCGGGATCGGGCGGGGCGACTCGGCCATGCGGGTGGCGGGCCGCCGTCCCGCCACCCTGGAACGCCTGTCCCGGGCGATGCGCGCGATCAAGGACCTGGCCGAGGGCCGGGATGCCGACGTGGACGGCGCGGCCCTGCGCCTGCCGTGGGTGCGCGACGGCTCCCTGCCCGTGTGGATGGGCGCCTACGGGCCCCGGGCCCTGGAACTGGCGGGCCGCCAGGCGGACGGTTTCATCCTCCAGCTGGCCGACCCCTACCTGACCGAGTGGATGGTCAGGGCGGTGCGCACGGCCGCGGCCGACGCCGGGCGCGACCCCGACGCGGTGACGGTGTGCGTGGCGGCGCCCGCCTACGTCACCGACGGCTCCGAGCGGGAACTGGCCCACGCGCGGGAGCAGTGCCGCTGGTTCGGCGGCATGGTGGGCAACCACGTGGCCGACCTGGTCGCCCGCTACGGCGACTCCTCCGACGCGGTCCCGCGGGAGCTGACCGACTACGTCAGGACCCGACAAGGCTACGACTACAGCCACCACGGCCGGGCGGACAACCCCGACACCGCGTTCGTCCCGGACGGCATCGTCGACCGGTTCTGCCTGGTCGGGCCGGTGGAGGAGCACGTGCGGAAGCTGGAGCGGCTCCGGGAGGCGGGCGTGGACCAGTTCGCGGTGTACGCGATGCACGACGACGTGGACGGGGTCATCGACGCCTACGGGCGCCACGTCGTCCCTGCCGTGTCCTGACCCGCGCCGCGGGGCCGCCGGGGCGCGGGCGACCGCGCCGTGGCGGCCCCGTCCCCGGAGCGGAGGGCGGGAGGGGGCCGGGACCCGGAAGGCCTCGGCCCGGGACCGGCGCACCGGTCGGGGACGGCCCGGACGGGACGGCGTCCGGGCCCGCTCCCCCGCCGCACGGGGGCCTCCCTTCGGGGCGGACGGTCCGGCGGTAACCCTCCCGACCCGCCCACGACACCTGTGCGCCTCGTGACGTGCGAGGATATTCGGCGGCCCGGAACGAATCCGGACTTTTCGCCGCGCTTCCAGGGGTTCCCCCGGTGGGCCCGGCAGTGCTTCGCATCCCCCGCCCTCCCCGTCCGCCCGCCGAGACCAGGTGACCCGTGACCCACAGCCCGACCCCGCCGGAACCCTCAACCGTCACCCACCCCGACGGCCGGGTGTCCCTCGCCGAGGGGACCGCCCTGCCCGAGGGCCCCTACGTCAACGCCGACCTCCAGCCCGTCCCGATGTCCCGGCGCACCTGGGGCACCGGCAGCTTCGGCGCCCTGTGGGTGAGCATGTCGGTCAGCATCCCGGCCTGGACCCTGGCCAGCGGCCTGATCGCGGCGGGCATGGACTGGCGCCAGGCCATGCTCGCCGTGGTCCTGGGCAACCTCGTCGTCCTGCTGCCCATGGTGCTGACCGGCCACGCGGGCGCCAGGTACGGCATCCCCTTCCCCGTGTTCGCGCGCGCCTCCTTCGGCCTGCGCGGCGCCAACCTGCCCGCGCTGCTGCGCGGCGCGGTCGCCTGCGGCTGGTACGGCATCCAGACCTGGGTCGGCGGCCAGGGGGTCTACGTCCTGCTCGGGCGGCTGCTCGGCGACGGGTGGACGGGGGCGGCGGCGCTGGGCGGCCAACCGTGGACGCTGTGGCTGTCCTTCGGCCTGTTCTGGGTCGCCCAGCTCGCGATCATCCTGTGGGGCATGGAGGGCGTGCGCCGGACCCAGGTGTGGGCCGCGCCGCTGATGATCCTCGGCGGCGTCGCACTGCTGGCCTGGATGGCCGTGGAGGCCGGGGGGCTGGCCCCGATGCTGTCCCTGGACTCGGGCGAGCCCCTGGACTGGGGGCCCTCCTTCTGGGCGCTGTTCTTCCCGTCGCTGATGGGCGTGATCGGCTACTGGGCGACCCTGACCCTCAACATCAGCGACTTCACGCGCTTCTCGTCCTCCCAGCGCGCCCAGGTGGTGGGCCAGTCGCTGGGGCTGCCCACCACCATGACGCTGTTCTCGCTGCTGGCCGTCATGGTCACGGCGGGCACCGCGGCCGTCTACGGCGAACCCCTGTGGAACCCGATCGACGTCGTGGCGCGGATGGACAGCGGGATCGGCCTGCTCTTCGCGGTCTTCGTCGTGCTGCTGGCCACGGTCTCCACCAACATCGCGGCCAACCTGGTCGGTCCGGCCTACGACCTGTCCAACCTCCGGCCGCAGTTGATCAGCTTCCGCGCCGGGGCGATCACCACCTGCGTGCTCAGCGTGCTGATCATGCCGTGGCGGCTGCTGGAGAACGAGAGCGTCTACATCTTCACCTGGCTGGGCACGGTGGGCGGCCTCCTGGGCACCGTGGCGGGCATCCTGCTCGCCGACTACTGGCTGCTGCGCCGCACGCGGATGAACCTGCCCGCGCTGTACGAGCGCGGCTCGGAGTGCTGGTACCGGCACGGGTGGAACTGGCGCGCCCTGGTGGCCTTCGGCGTCGGCTCGGTGCTGGCCGTGGGCGGTTCGCACTCCCCCGAGGGTTCGGGACCCTTCCCGGCCGAGGGCCTGATCCCGTTCTTGGCCCCGCTGGCGGACTACGGGTGGCTCGTGGGGCTGGCCAGCGGCCTGCTGCTGCACTGGGGTCTGGGCGTGCTCCTGCCCCACCGCGACGCCGGGGAGCGGGCCGCGAGGAGGGCGCAGGGGGCCTCCGCCGGCTGACCGGGGCCTCGCGGCGGACCCTTCGGGGTCAGTCCCGCCGGGTCCACTCCTCGTGGGCGGGCCCGGCCGTCGGCGGGAGCCCGACGCCGAAGGCGCCCTCGTCGTCGTAGAAGTGCTCTTCGCCCTCCTCGTACTCTTCGAGCTCTTCGTCCCAGTCGTGTTCCATGCCCGGTTCCGCCCTTCCTTCGACATCGTCTCGTCGACGCTCGGCGCTCGGAGAAGGTCGTCCCGGCGGCGGGGCGCACCGGAGGCCGGGGAGCGCGGAGGACGGCCTCACTCCGCGCTCCGCGGCGTCACCTGTAGCCGTCGGGGTTGGCCGACTGCCAGCGCCAGGCGTCGGCGCAGGCCTCGGCCACCGTGTGCTCGGCCTTCCAGCCCAGTTCGCGGTTGGCCAGTCCCGGATCGGCGAAGCAGGTGGCGATGTCGCCGTCGCGGCGCGGCCCCACCCGGAAGGGGATGGTGTGGCCGCAGGCCGCCTCGAAGGCGCGGATCGCCTCCATGACGGAGGTGCCCGTCCCCGTCCCCAGGTTGAAGGCCCTGAGCCCCTTCTGCGAGGCCAGGTGGTCGAGCGCCGCGACGTGCCCCCGGGCCAGGTCCACCACGTGCAGGTAGTCCCGGACCCCCGTGCCGTCCTCGGTGTCGTAGTCGTCGCCGAAGACCGTCAGCTCGGGCAGCGTGCCCGCGGCGACCTTGGAGATGTAGGGGAAGAGGTTGTTGGGGATGTCGTTGGGGTCCTCCCCGATGAGGCCGCTGGGGTGGGCGCCGACCGGGTTGAAGTACCGCAGCACGGTGATCCGCCAGTCGGGCGCGCTCACCGCGAGGTCCTCCAGGATCCTCTCGCCGAACAGCTTGGTCGCGCCGTAGGGGTTGGTCACCCGCAGCGCGCTGCCCTCGGCGATCGGCACCGTCTCGGGGTCGCCGTAGACGGTGGCCGAGGAGCTGAACACCAGGTCGCGCACCCCGGCGCGGTCCATCGCCTCGGCGAGCGTGAACAGGGCGTCCAGGTTGTTGCGGTAGTACCGCAGCGGCTGGCTGACGGACTCCCCCACCGCCTTGAGCCCGGCGAAGTGCACCACGGCCTCGATGCCGTGCTCCGCCAGGACGCGCTCGACGACGCCGCGCTCGGTGCAGTCGCCGCGCACGAACGGGATCCGCGCGCCGGTGATCCTCTCGACCCGGCGCACCGCCTCCTCGCTGCTGTTGACCAGGTTGTCCAGGACGACCACGTGGTGCCCGCGCGCGACCAGCTCGACCGCCGTGTGGGAGCCGATGTACCCGGCTCCTCCGGTGAGCAGAATCCTCAAGGCCCTCTTCACCCTCCCTGTCGCGGGGCCGCGCCGGACGGCACGGCCCCTGCCTTCCCCCGAACCCGTCCGGTTCAGAGGAGCTTGCCGAAGACCTGCTCGACCACCCGGGCCGCGGCCTTGCCGTCGTCCAGGGGGCAGAACTGGTTCACGAAGGCCTCGTACCGCTCCCTGTGGGCCGCCTGGACGCCGTCGATGTCGCGGATCGAGTCGATGACCTCGTCGGAGGTGCGCAGCAGCGGGCCCGGGGCGGTCTCGGCGAAGTCGAAGTAGAACCCGCGCAGGCTGTCGCGGTACTCCTCCAGGTCGTAGGTGAAGAACAGCATCGGGCGGCCGGTGTTGGCGAAGTCGAACATCAGCGACGAGTAGTCGGTGATGAGGATGTCCGTGACCAGGAACAGCTCCTGGATCTCGGGGTAGGCCGAGACGTCGAAGACGAAGTCCTTGCCCACGTTCGGCACCCGGTCGACGATGTTGGGGTGCCTGCGGAACAGCAGCACGTGGTCGTCGCCGAGGGCGTCGTACAGCCGCCGCAGGTCCAGGTGCAGGTCCAGCTTGTACTTGCCGGCGGAGTAGAACTTGTCGTCGCGCCAGGTGGGCGCGTACAGGATGACCTTCTTGCCCTCCGGCAGGCCCAGGCGCTCGCGGACCGTCTCCGTCACCGCCTCGCGCTCGGGGCGGTGGAAGATGTCGTTGCGCGGGTAGCCGGTCTCCAGGATCTCGTTCTCGAAGCCGAAGGCGCGGCGCAGGATCGGGGTCGCCCAGGGGCTCGGGGAGACCAGGTAGTCCCACTGGTTGGTCTCGTGCCGGAGCCGGTCGTGGTAGTTGCGGCCCGCGAACTGGACGTGCTCGATGTCGAAGCCGATGCGCTTGAGCATCGATCCGTGCCAGGTCTGCACGACCTTCTGCCCGGGCTGCTTCTCGAACCACATGGGCAGGTGGGCGTTGGAGACGATGAACTCCGAGCGCGCCAGCGCCTCGAAGTACTCGCGGCTCGTGTGCCGGACCTCGGTCAGCCCCGGGGGCAGCGTGATCTGGCGGTTGCGCACCATCCACGACATCGGCGTCTCCACACCGCGCCGCCGCAGCTCCTCGTACATGTCACGCGGGCTGTCGGAGAACTGCTTGCCGGTGTAGCTGTCGAAGACGATGCCCGGCTGCACCGGCTTGCGGCGCAGCTTGGGGTAGACCTCCTCGCGCAGGACCTGCTGCGCGTAGGACCCCTGCTCCTCCGGACGCAGCACCGAGCCCAGGCGCAGCACGGGCCATCCGCGGCCGTCCGGCTTGAGCTCCAGGTCGAAGCCGCCCTCCTTCTCGGGGGCGGGGAACTTGGCGGTGCGCAGCTCCTGCGAGAAGCCGATCCGGCGGTCGTCCCACTGGTTGTCGCCGGTGGCGGTGCGCAGCAGGAAGCGGTAGTTGCCGGGCGTGAGGGGCACCTTCGTGCCGAAGTTGGGGATCGCGGTGGGCGGGACCGAGGCCGAGAACCTGCCGTCCGCGGCCTCCACCGGGAACAGGTGCTCCTCCATCCGGCCGACGGCCTTGACCACCAGGGAGAGGTCTCCCGTGGAGGTCTCGGGGAAGTCGCCTCGCAGGTCGAGGACGTCGTCGTCCCAGGAGACGGCGGTGAGCAGGGGCTGGGGCCGCTCCACCCGGACCCTGGTCCGCCCGGCGAAGTCGGGGAGCACCCGCACGCTCAGGCCGGAGTGCGCGTAGCGGCCCTCGGGGCCGTCCTCGGCGAAGGGGATCCACCGGGAGCGGCCGGAGCCGTCCCTGAGGTGGACCGACCAGTCCTCGTAGGGGTCGCTGCCCGCGATCGCGTCCCGCTCCCGGTAGCCGTCGGTGAGGGCGGCCAGGTCGGCGAGCACGCGCACGGACGCGCCGTCGGTCTCCACCTTCGCGGGGACCTCGACGTCGCCGGGGAAGCGCTGGACGTAGGCGCTCAGGCCCTCGGCCGGGGTTCCCGTCGCCCGGCCGCTCAGGACCAGGGAGGAGCCCTCGACGGCGGAGCCGTCGAGGACGACCGCCGGGCGCTCGACGGTCAGGCGCAGCTCGAAGTCGTCCACCCAGTGCGGGCGGGCCCACACGCCCGGCCGGACCTGCTCGGGGCCGAGCATCCGGACGTCGGCCGCGGCGGGCTTCTTGAGGCGGTCCACACGGCGGAAGCCGCGGTTGACCACGCCCAGCTCGACGTACCAGTCGCCCTCGTCCCCCAGCTCGGCTGGGTCGATGACGATCCGGTAGCCGCCCCAGTCCTTGCGGGAGGTGGCCACCGTCGGGGCGAGCCGGAACTCGTTGGCCTGGTGCGTGGTCGTGTTCAGCCGCACGCGCCTGCCGTCCTCGGCGTTGACCGCCCAGGCGCGGACCTGCTGCTGGAGGCGCTTGTTGGGCCGCAGGTACTTCAGGCAGACCCGGCCCCCGACCACCAGCTTGCCGTCGACCCAGGCGAGTTCCTCGGCCTTCTGGCGGAGCTTGAGCTCCGAGCGCACGCGGTAGACCGAGCGCGGCACGCCCTGGGCGGGGTCGTCCTTGAACGGGTAGTCCGCGTAGTAGCGGATCCCGTGCCGGACGATCTTGGCCTTCTTGTGCTCGGCACTCTTGTTGAAGACGATGACCTCGCGCAGCTGCTCGACCTTGCGCTGCCGGACGAGGTGCCACTTGAGGCGCTCGATGGCGGGGAGGTCGCGCAGCACCTTGTCGTCCACCTGGTCCAGGTAGGCGTTGCCGAGCTCGACGAGCCTCTGCTTGAAGTCCGCGTCGGCCCGGTCCAGCACCTGGAGGAAGAGGCGCAGGTCGCTGCCGAGCGCGACCGCGTCCCACCGGCGCTTCTGGAGGGGCGGCTGGTTCTCCCTGAGGAAGTCGCTGACCTTGGTGACCGCGCTGACGCGGTCCTCCAGGGCCTGGGGGCGCAGCCGGTCCTGGGTGATGGACTTGTCGTCGCTGGGGCGCTCGCGCCAGAGGTAGACGGGCGCGGAGAGCACGTCCACCGACTCGGCGAGGAAGTGCAGGGGGATGGCCACGGGGATGTCCTCGTGCAGGACGCCGACGGGGAAGGTCATCCCGTGCTTGTCCCAGAAGGAGCGGCGCCAGACCTTGTTGGTGGCCAGCCGGTCCACCAGGAGCGTGTCCTCGCGCGTGATGTGCGTGCCGGTCTTCGCGGTGCGGAAGATCCTGCGGTGCATGGGCGACTGGCGCGTGCCCAGCTCGTTGAGGCGGTGGACGTTGCCGCTGGAGAAGTCCGAGCCGCTCCGGCGCAGGCTCTCCAGGTGGTAGCCGAACGCGTAGGACGGGATCACGTCGTCGCTGTCCACGAAGGTGATGAAGTCGCCGCGCGCGTGCTCGATGCCGGTGTTGCGGGCGGCGCCCAGGCCGCCGTTCTCCTGCTGGATCAGCCGGAAGCGGGGGTCCTGCTCGGCGTACCGGGCCGCGATGGCCGCGCTGCCGTCAGGGGACCCGTCGTCCACCATCACGACCTCGAGATCGTCCCATGTCTGCACCTGCAGGGAGCGCAGGCACTCGTCGAGATACCTCTCGACGTTGTAGATGGGGACGACGACACTGAGTGCGACCACAAATGACTCCAAGGCTCCGCGGATCCGAACACACCCGTCGCACAGCGGAGGTCGCGCCAACGCGCGCCCGGTCTACCGGGTGTGGGGGGAGGGTGGATCAGGCTCCCGCTCCTGTCAGCCCGCAGAGACGGAACGACCGACAGGACAGGACAAGGTGGGCAAAGTAGAACCCAGGTTAACCCATGACTTCAAACCGTCTGGAATTGCGTGAACTTCCTCCCCGCCCGGACGGGAGGGCGCGCACCGGGGGCCGCCGGGGCCGCGCCGGGGAGGGGAACCCCTCGCACGCGGGCGCGCGGGCGGACGCGCGCTCCCGCGAAAGCACCCCCACCTCGGACATGTCGGCCGAGCGGGGGCCCGGCCGCGGCGCCCTCAGCGAACCCGCCGGGGCACCCGCCGCGGCGGTCCCCGTTCCGTGGGGCCGAAGGGAACGGCGCGCCTTGGATCCCGTCACGCCGGTCCGTGACGCACAACACTCCACGGCGGCCGGGGCCCTCCGCAGCTCAGGGCACGTGCGCGCACCGGCTCCCGCCGCGGCGCGCCCGACAGCGCGCGGCGGCCGCCCCCAGGCGGGGGGACGGCCGCCGCAGGGCGTCCGGGGCCTACTCGCCCCTCCACACGGGGGCGCGCTTCTCGGCGAAGGCCGCCGCGCCCTCCATGGCGTCGTGGCTGACGAACACCGGACCCGTCAGCTCGTTCTGCCTCTCCCACATCCGCTCGGTGGGCCAGTCGTCGGAGGAGGTGATGACCTCCTTGGACACCCGCACCGCCAGCGGGCCGTTGGCCGTGATGCGGGCCGCCAGCTCGCCTGCGCCCTCCAGGGCCCCGCCGCTGGCGGTGACCCGGTTGACCAGTCCGAGCTCGGCCAGGCGCGGGGCCTCGACGAAGTCGCCGGTCAGGGCGAACTCCATCGCGATGTTGCGCGGGATGCGGTGCTGGAGGCGCAGCAGGCCGCCCGCACCTGCGACCAGGCCGCGTTTGACCTCGGGGATGCCGAACCTGGCGTCCTCGGCGGCCACGACCAGGTCGCAGGCGAGCACGGCCTCGAACCCGCCCGCGAGGGCGTACCCCTCCACGGCGGCGATCAGCGGCTTGCGGGGCGGGCGCTCGGCGAAGCCGCCGAACCCGCGTCCCTCCACCAGCGGGACCTCGCCGCGCATGAAGGCCTTGAGGTCCATCCCGGCGCAGAAGGTGCCGCCCGCGCCGGTGATGATGCCGACGCTCAGGTCCTTGCGCGCGTCGAGGTCGTCGAGCGCCTCGGCGACGCGTGCGGCGACCGCGGCGTTGACCGCGTTCCTGGCCTGGGGCCGGTTGATGGTGATGACGGCGACGCCGTCCTCGGCGGTGTAGAGAACCTCGTCGGACACGGTGCCCTCCCTACTTCGGCGGCATGCGCAGCGCGCCGTCGATGCGGACGACCTCGCCGTTGACGTAGCTGATCTCCAGCAGGGCCCGGGCGAGCCGGCCGAACTCCTCGGCGGTGCCCAGGCGCTTGGGGAAGGGCACCGGCGCGGCCAGGCGCTGCTTGAACTCCTCGGCGGCCTCGCCCTCGCCGTAGATGGGCGTCTCCAGGATTCCGGGGGCGATGGTGTTGACCGTGATGCCGACGGCCGCGAGGTCGCGGGCGGCCGGGAGGGTCATGCCGATGACGCCGCCCTTGGAGGAGGAGTAGGCGATCTGGCCGATCTGGCCCTCGATGCCCGCGAGGGAGGCGGTGTTGACGATGGAGCCGCGCTCGCCGTCCCCGTTGACCGGCTCGGTTCTGGCGATCTCGGCCGCGGACAGGCGCAGCACGTTGAAGGTGCCGATGAGGTTGACCTGGATGACCTTCTGGTAGCTGTCCAGGTCGTGGGGGTTGCCGCTGCGGTCCACGGTGCGGGTGGCCCAGCCGATGCCCGCGCAGGACACGGCCGCCCGGAAGGGTTTGCCGGTGTCGACGGCGGCCTGGACCGCGGCCTTGACCTGGTCCTCCCGGGAGACGTCGGTGCGCACGAAGACACCGCCGATCTCCTTGGCGACCGCCTCCCCGCGCTCGGCGTTGAGGTCGGCGACGACGACGGTCGCGCCCGCGGAGGCGAGCTCCCTGGCGGTGGCCTCGCCCAGGCCACTCGCGCCGCCCGAGACGAGGGCGGAGATTGCGTTGAGATCCATGGCGGCACTCTACAGAGGATGCGACCTCCGCACTAGAACCAGGTTCGGTTAATTGCGGGTAGCCCCTCCGAACAGGACTTTCGTCCGAGAACCGGGGTTCTTCGCGGAACCCCCGCACACCGTCGTCACGGAGCGCTACCGTCCTGTCATGGCGATGACGACCGCATTAGCATGGGCTCAGGAATCGACCCGGGAGGTTTCGATGACCGCTGAGCCGCTCCCCGACTGGTTCATGCCCCCGCCCGGCGGCTGGACCGCCGACGACATGGACGACCTTCCCCCGGGAGTGCCCCGGATGGAACTCATCGACGGAGCGCTCATCGTGTTCTCCCCCCAGATCCGCTTTCATTCACGGGTCAAGCGACGTCTGTCCACCGTGCTGGAGGACGTGCTGCCCCCGGAGCTCGCCGTGGACGAGGAGATGACGATCAAGCTGGGTAAGCGCCAGCGCCCGGAACCCGACATCCTCGTCTACCGCGACACCGATGACCCAGAGGTAGGGGACATCCGGAGCTACTACACCCCGGACGAAGTCCTGCTCGCGGTCGAGATCGTGTCCGAGGAGTCCCAGGACCGTGACCGCTCCACCAAACCCCTCAAGTACGCGCAGGCGGGCATCCCCCACTTCTGGCGGATCGAGCGGGAGGACGGCGGCCCGGCCGTCTACGTCTACGAGTTGGACGGCACGAAGGAACCCCGCTACATCCCTGTCACCGTCGCTCGGGAACGCCTCAAGCTGGACCTGCCGTTCCCGATCGACATCGACGTGAGGGCGCTGTCCCGCTAGGTCCCGCGCAACGCGGCGCGCGGCACCCTCCGGCCGCGCGCCGCCGCCCCGACGGGACCGGTCAGCCCTGACTCCTGCCGAAACGCCCCAGGCGGCGCTGTCGGCGCCGCTGGTGCCACCGGGGCAGCGCCTCCCGGGCCAGGTCCGCGGCGCCGATGAGGCCCGCCTCGTTGCCCAGCTCGGCCGCCGCCACCCGGGCCTCCGGACGGTAACCGCGCCCGGTGAGGTTGCGCCCGAACGCCTCCCTCGCGGGCTCCAGCAGCAGCTCCCCCGCCTCGGACACGCCGCCGCCCACGATGAACAGCTCCGGGTCGAACGCCGCGGCCAGGTTGGCCAGGCCCGAGCCCAGCCACTGCCCGGCCTCGCGCATCAGCTCCACGCACGCGCGGTCGCCCTTGCGCGCCAGCTCGCTGACCAGCGGCCCGGTGATCTGGGCGGCGTCGCCCCCCACCGCCTGGTGCAGGGCCTCCGCCACCGGCGACTGCGAGGCCACCAGCTCCCGCGCCTCCCGCGTCAGCGCGTTGCCGCTCGCGTACTGCTCCCAGCAGCCCCGGTTCCCGCACTCGCAGCGGTGGCCGCCCGGCACCACCGTCATGTGCCCGAACTCCCCGGCCAGTCCGTACCGGCCCCTGTGCAGACTCCCGTCGAGCACGACCGCACCGCCGATGCCCGTACCCAGGTTCACCACCACGACGTTGTCCACGCCCCGGCCCGCCCCGGCGCGCACCTCGGCCCAGGCGGAGGCGTTCGCGTCGTTCTCCACCACCACGGGCAGCCCCAGCCGCAGGGCCAGGGCGTCGCGCAGCGGCTCCCGGCGCCAGGACAGGTGCGGGGCGAACAGCACGTTGGCCCGCCGCTCGTCGACGAAACCGGCGGCGCCCACGCCCACGGCGCGCACCCGGAACTCCCGGCGCAGCTCCCGCACCACCGAGACGATCGTGTCCTCCACGACCGCGGGGCTCTTGCTGCGCTTGGGGGTCTCCGTGCGCAGCCGGGCCAGGATGCGCCCGCCGGGCGTCACCACACCGGCGGCCACCTTCGTCCCTCCGATGTCCACCCCGATCGTCAGGGCGTGCCCGTACCGCGTGTCCGCCACCGTGACCAACTCCACCGCCTCGGACCCGCGCTCCGCGGGTCAGCCACACATGAGAACGCGCACCCGGCCGTCCGCGTGCCCGGGTGCGCGTGGAAGAAGTCCTGCCCTCAGCCGAGCGCGGAGCGCACCACGGCGGCCAGCCGTTCGGCCACCGCGGTGGCCTGCTCCTGCTCCGGCGCCTCGACCATGACCCTGACCTTGGGCTCGGTCCCGCTGGGCCGGATCAGCACCCGGCCGGTCTCGCCCAGCTCCTCCTCGGCCTCGCGCACGGCCGCCGCGAGCTCCGCGGAGTCCTTGGCGCGGGCCTTGTCCACGTCGGGCACGTTGACGAGCACCTGCGGCAGGCGGGTCATCACCTTGGCCAGTTCCGCCAGGCCCTGCTCGCGGTGGGCCATCGCGGCCAGCAGGTGCAGGCCGGTCAGGACGCCGTCGCCGGTGGTGGCGTGCTCCAGCAGGATCACGTGGCCGGACTGCTCGCCGCCCAGGCCGAACCCGCCGCGCTTCATCTCCTCCAGCACGTAGCGGTCGCCCACCGCGGTCTCCACCACGGTGATGCCCTCGCGCTCCATCGCCAGCTTCAGGCCCAGGTTGGACATGACCGTGACCACGAGCGTGTCCTGGGCGAGCCTGCCCTCCTCCTTGGCCTCGGCGGCCAGGATCGCCAGGATCTGGTCGCCGTCCACCACGCGGCCCTCAGCGTCCACGGCCAGGCAGCGGTCGGCGTCGCCGTCGTTGGCGATACCGGCGTCCGCGCCGTGCAGGCGGACCGCCTCCTGGAGCACCTCCAGGTGGGTGGAGCCGCACCCGTCGTTGATGTTGTGGCCGTCCGGCTGGTCGCCGATCGCCACGACCTCCGCGCCCGCGCGGCGCAGGGCCTCGGGCGCGACCAAGGCGGAGGCGCCGTTGGCGCAGTCCACCACGACCTTGAGGCCCTTGAGGCTGTGGGGCACCGAGGCCAGCACGTGCTCGACGTAGCGCTCGGCGCCGTCGTCGGCGTCTGTGACCCGGCCGACGAGGTCGCCCACGGCGGGGGTGGAGGGCACGCCGAGCATGCCCTCGATCTCCTCCTCCAGGGCGTCCTCCAGCTTCTGGCCGCCCCGCGCGAAGAACTTGATGCCGTTGTCGGGGGCCGGGTTGTGGCTGGCGGAGAGCATCACGCCGAAGTCGGCGCCGAGCGCGCCGGTCAGGTAGGCCACGGCAGGGGTGGGCAGCACGCCCACGCGCACCACGTCCACGCCGGTGCTGGCCAGGCCCGCGACGACGGCGGCCTCGAGGAACTCGCCGGAGGCGCGCGGGTCGCGACCGACCACGGCCTTGGGCCGCGCCCCGTCGCCGCCGCGGGTCAGCACCCGCGCCGCCGCGACGGACAGCTCCAGCGCGAGGGCGGCGGTCAGGTCCCGACCGGCGACACCGCGTACACCATCTGTTCCGAACAGCCGAGCCACAGGCGGACAGCCCCTTTCGAAGACGGCGCCGGGTCGTGGCGCCGGTGGAGTAGCGAGGGTGGCCCAGACAAGCCACCGGGAAAACCGAAGGCCCGTACGCCGTCCCGGTGGTGGGAACGGCGTACGGGCCGAAGCTCAGCCGAGCGGGTGCCGGCGCATGAGCACTAGCGCTTGGAGAACTGGGGAGCCTTGCGCGCCTTCTTGAGACCGGCCTTCTTGCGCTCCACCTCACGGGCGTCGCGGGTCAGGAAACCGGCCTTCTTGAGGGTCGGGCGGTTGTTCTCCGGGTCCAGGGACGCCAGCGCACGGGCGATGCCGTGGCGCAGGGCGCCGGCCTGGCCGCTGGTGCCGCCGCCGTCGAGACGGGCGAAGACGTCGTAGGCGCCGTCGAACCCGAGGGAGACGAACGGCTCCTTGATGGTCTGCTGGTGGACCTTGTCCGGGAAGTACGCCTCAAGCGACTTGCCGTTGACCTTCCACTCGCCCGCGCCGGGGGCGATGCGGACACGGGCGACGGCCTGCTTGCGTCGACCGGTGCCGGCGCTGGGGCCGGACGCGGTGGGGACGTAGGCGGCGGCGTTCTCGTCGGACTCGCTGGTGTACTCGGAGGGGAACTCCTCCGGGTTCTCCACGTACTCCTGCTCGACGTCTTCGATGCCGGTGGGCTCGACCACGGTTCTCCTCGTGCTCTCTGTAAAAGTCTGCGAACGCCTAGGCGGGCTGCTCGATCTTGGTGATTTCGAACGCAACCGGCTGCTGGGCCTGGTGCGGGTGCTCCGGACCGGCGTACACCTTGAGCTTCTTGGCCATCTGGCGGCCCAGGGAGCCCTTGGGGAGCATGCCCTTGACGGCCTTCTCGATGGCCCGCTCGGGGTTCTTCTCCAGCAGGTCGGCGTAGGAGACGGAGCGCAGGCCGCCCGGGTAGCCGGAGTGGCGGTAGGCGCGCTTCTGCTCCAGCTTCTTGCCGGTCAGGGCGACCTTGTCGGCGTTCACGACGATCACGAAGTCGCCGGTGTCGATGTGGGGCGCGTAGTACGGCTTGTGCTTGCCCCGAAGCAGCGTGGCAACCTGGCTCGCCATACGCCCGAGCACGAGATCGGTAGCGTCGACAACGTGCCACTGACGCTGGACATCGTTTGGTTTGGGGCTGTATGTGCGCACGATCGTTTGCCTTCGCTCTTCAGTCGGCTGCCCCATCCCGTGCGGGGATGGGGGACTCGTATACACACCCGCGGTTGCGGGGGCGTCTGGCCGGATATCCCGTGCCATGTCACAGGACTCTCCGAATGGTGAGTGCGCAGACGATGGTGCGTGGATCGGCGCCCGGCGATCGGGGCCCACGGCAACTCAACGCACAACGACGGAATATCCTACCTGGCCACCGCCGCGCAGGTCAAAGCCAGCGGCGGGGCGGACCGGCCGGACCGCGCTCGGCGGGGAAAACACCGGCACGGGGTCACATCCGTGACCTCTCCGTCTTTTATTATGCCCGTTGCCGGGAGTGCTTCGTCCTGTTCCCGCCCCTGCGTTGGCTACGCTTGCACCGAAAGGCCGGTCTGCTCCCGTTATGACGGGCACCGACACGGCCTTGGAGACGCCCGTCACGGTCGCCGAAACCACGGGAACCCGGAACGGACGGCACCGCGCGGCCCAGGCCACGTGCCGGTGGACCGCGGCCCAGTCCCACCCCCAGAGCCCTCGGAGACTCCCATCAGTACCCATCCGAACCAGCCACAGTACGGTCCCGACGGCAGACCCGTCGGGCCGGAGGCCGGTGACGGCCAGGACCTGCTCGGGTCAGCGCCCTCCCATGCCGAGGGCCAGCATCCCACATCGGGGCCACAGCAGACACATGGCGCGCCCCCGCCCGACCAGCATCCCCCGTACCAGCAGCACCACTCCCCCACGCAGCCGAGCGGCCCCCAGATACCGCCGTACGGCCAGGGCGGGCAGCAGCACGGCTACCCCGGCGGCGTCCGTCAGGACCTCCACGGCGGACCGAGCGGCCCGCAGGCCCCGCCCCAGCCCCCGAGCGGCCCGCAGAGTCCCCAGAACCCGCAGTACGGCCAGGGCGGGCTGCCCCAGGGCGTGCCCGGCTACCCCGGCGGCCAGGCGGGCGCGCCCACAGGCGGCCAGGCCCCTCATCGTCCGGGGCAGCCCCAGCAGGGCACCGGCGGCCAGCAGGCGCCCGTGCACCCCGGACAGCCTCCTCAGGGCACCGGCGGCCAGTTCCCGCCGCACGGGGCCCCAACCGGCGGCCAGGCGCCGATGCAGGCGCCCACCGGCGGATACCCCTCGCACCAGGCCCCTACCGGCGGCCACCAGTCGCACCAGGCTCCCACCGGCGGCCACCCGGGCATGGGCCAGCAGCCGGGCCCGCACGCGCCCCCCGGACAGAACGCCGCCCCGGGCCGCCCCGGGCAGCCCCTTCCGCCCGGAGCGCTCCCTCCCGGCGCCCCCGTGCCGCCGCACGCCCCCGGCCAGCACCCCGGACCCCAGGGCCCCGTCCCCGGGTTCCCCCCCGGCGCGCAGGGCGTGCCACAGGGCCGTCCCGGCGCTCCCGGCCACCCCGGAGCGCCCGTCGGCCCTCCCCCCAGCATGCCCCCCGGTTCGGCGCCCCCGACCGCCCAGCAGGCCTTCCAGGGCCCGCCGCAGCCCCCCGCCGCGCTCCCGGCGCCCGGCCGGGAGGAGCCCGTGTTCCCCCCGGACGCGATGGGCGCCACGCAGCACATCAGCCCCGTCCCCGGCTCCGTCCCCGCCTCGCCCGGCGGCCGTCCCCTGTTCCGGGACGAGGTCCCCGACGACGCCGGTGTGGACACCGCGCAGTTCGACGCCCAGGGGATCAACGACTACGACGACTACGACGGCTACGACGACGACCGGTACGGTGACGGCGGCGCGGACGCGCGCGCCCGCAAGCGCCGGATCATGATGATCGCCGGTTTCGCCGCGCTGCTCGTCCTCGCGGGCGGCGGGACGTTCTTCCTCGCCACCAGCATGGGCTCGGGGGGCGCGAACGCCGCGACCGTCGCCGACGAGGCCGACGACCCGGGCGCGCTCGACGCGGAGGCCCTCTTCCCCGAGAGCATGGAGGTCGAGGGCCAGGGCACGTTCACCCGCGTGGCCGTCGAGGACACCGAGGACTGCGCCGCCGGGGCCCACGGCGACTACGGCCAGGTGCTCGCCGACAACGAGTGCCGCCAGATGGTGCGCGCCTCCTACCTCAGCGAGGACGAGGGCCACGCGGTGACCGTGGGCGTGGCCGCCATGCCCACCGGCGAGGAGGCGACCACCGCGATGGAGGCCCAGGACCTGGTGGCCGCGCAGTGGTTCGCCGGTCTGCCCGGCGAGGAGGGCAGCCCCGCCGAGCGCCTGGGCCACTCCGGCGGCCACGGCAGCAGCGGCCAGTGGGGCCGTTACCTGCTCTTCTCCCTGGCGGCCAACAGCGACGGCACCGAAGAGGGCGGCGAGAGCGAGTCCGCCACCGAGCTGCGCGCCATCAGCGAGGGCTTCCTGCAGGAGGCCCACACCGGCCTCAGTGAGAACCGCGGCTGAGCGGTCGTCAGCACCAGTGGGGGGCACCCGGCGACCGGGTGCCCCCTCTTCGTGTCCGCGGGCGGGTTCCGTCGGCGCCCGCGGCGGGCAGGAGTCCCTGCGGGCCGGTCCGCGAGCCCCGGAGGAGGGCGTGACGATGACGGAACCCGCCGAACGGATCCGGCGCATCGCGATGGAGCTGACGGCGCAGTCGGAGTCGGGGCTGGCGTACAGCACCAACGAGTTCGACATCGGGCGGTTCCACCGCGTCGGCGCCCTGGCCCGCGACCTGATGCAGATGGTGGCCGCCGGGGAGCTCCCCGGGTACGAGCCCGAAGTGGCCTCGGCCGCCGGTTACACCACTCCCAAGCTCGACGTACGCGGCGGCGTCTTCGACCCCTCCGGCCGGGTCCTGCTCGTCCGCGAGATCTCCGACGGCCACCGCTGGACCCTGCCCGGCGGGTGGTGCGACGTCCTGGAGAGCCCCAGGGAGGCGATCGAACGCGAGGTCCGCGATGAGGCGGGGCTGGCCGTGCGGGCGATCCACCTGGCCGGGGCCCTCGACCGGCACCTGTGGCCCCACGTGCCGGTCTACGACCGCCACATCTACAAGCTCCTGTTCGTGTGCGCGCCGCTGGCCGACCACGCCCCCGCCTCCGGCGGCACCGGGACCGGCGGTCCCGCCTTCGGCAGCGACGGGACGGGCGACCGCGCCTTCAGCAGCGCCGAGACCAGTGCCAGAGCATGGTTCGACGTGGACGACCTGCCAGAGCTGTCGGTGTCGCGGGTGCTGCCCGAGCAGATCGCACTGCTGCACCGGCACTGGGCCGACCCGGGACCGGCACACGTCGACTGAAGGGCGCGATGGGTGTCGGACGCCCCTCCCCCGTCCACAGGCCGGATTCCGCGCTCCCGCGGGGCCCGGAGCGGCTCTAGCCTGGTAAAAGGGGGGGTCCCACCCCCGGCGCCTCGTGCTGCCCGCACCCTCGAAACTCCCGCGGCCCCGGGGCCGCGGCCTCCTCAGGCCGAGTGGCCCCGGCACGGCAGCTCCCGCACGCGGCGGGTCGCCGAGGCGCGCACGGCCAGCTCCTCGTCGGCCGGGTAGCGCACCTCCTCCAGGCTGAGTCCCTGCGGCCCCACCACGTGCACCGACGAGTCCCGCGTACCGGCGCCGAGCACCTTCCCCGGCCAGTCCACGTCCCTGCGCCCGTCGCCCACCGCCAGGAGCGCGCCCACGAGCGCGCGCACCATGTTGTGGCAGAACGCGTCCGCCTGGATCGTCCCGTGCAGCAGGTGCTCGTCCACCCGGGCCCACTCCAGGCGCAGCAGCTCCCGGATGGTCGTCGCGCCCTCGCGCTTCTTGCAGAACGCCGCGAAGTCGTGCTCGCCCACCAGGCGCTCCGCCGCCGCGTTCATCCGGTCCACGTCCAGCGGGCCGCGGTGCCACAGCACGTCCCGCCGCAGCAGCGGGTCCACCCCGTAGGGCGCGTCGCTCACCCGGTACAGGTACCGCCGGAACAGCGGCGAGAACCGGGCGTCGAACCCGGGCGGCGCCAGCCGCGCCGCGCGCACCCGCACGTCCTTGGGCAGCACCCCGGCCAGGCGCCGGAGCACGCGCTCACCCTCGCTCTCCCACGTGCGCGCTGGGATGTCGGCCTGCGCCACCTGCCCCCGCGCGTGCACACCGGCGTCCGTGCGCCCCGCGCACGTCAGCGACACCTCCGGCAGGCGCAGCACACGCGCCAGCGCCGCCTCCAGCTCGCCCTGCACCGTGCGCCGGCCCGGCTGCGCGGCCCACCCGGAGAAGTCCGTGCCGTCGTAGGCCACGTCCAACCGCACCCGGACCGTCGTCTCGTCCATTACCCGCCACTCCTCCGCGTCCACGAAAAAGACGAGTGCCCGACCCCCGCGGGGATCGGGCACTCGCCGAGCGGTGCGTGCGCGGGACGCGTCGGCGCCCCCGCGCCCCGCACGCTACTTGTCGTCAGCCGGGCCCTCCGCCTGGGCCGTCTCGCCGGCCTTGGCGGTCTGGTCGGAGGTGGTGTCCTCCGCCGGCTGGTCGCCGGCCTCGTCCGCCACGGCGGTCGCGTCGGCCTTGGGCTCCTCGGCCTCGGGCTCCTGCGCGGCGGGCTGGGCGGCCGGGGCCGCGGCCTGGGCGCTCAGGGCCTCGACCAGCTCGATCACGGCCATCGGGGCGTTGTCGCCCTTGCGCGGACCGATCTTGGTGATCCGGGTGTAGCCACCGGGACGGTTCTCGTAGCGCGGGCCGATCTCGGTGAAGAGCTCGTGCACGACGGCCTTGTCCGTGATCTTGGTCAGGACCTGGCGGCGGGCGTGCAGGTCACCGCGCTTGCCGAGGGTGATCAGCTTCTCCGCGTACGGGCGCAGGCGCTTGGCCTTGGCCTCGGTGGTGCGGATGCGGCCGTGCTGGAACAGCGAGGTGGCGAGGTTCGCCAGGATGTGCCGCTCGTGAGCGGGCCCGGAACCCAGACGGGCGCCCTTGGTAGGCGTGGGCATGGTGTCGTTCTCCTAGTGATGCGGTCCGCGGCCGCACTCGGCCGGGGACCATGTGGGCGACGAAGGTCGGTTAGTACTGCTCCGTCTCGACGAAGGACTCGCCCTCGTCGTCCTCGGAGCTGTAGGAGTCGGCCGCCGAGCTGGGGTCGAATCCGGGCGGGGAGTCCTTCAGCGACAGGCCCATGTCGACGAGCTTCTGCTTGACCTCGTCGATGGACTTGGCACCGAAGTTGCGGATGTCCAACAGGTCCTGCTCGGAGCGGGCAACCAGCTCACCGACGCTGTGGATGCCCTCACGCTTGAGGCAGTTGTAGGACCGGACCGTGAGGTTGAGGTCCTCGATCGGCAGCGCCAGGTCCGCCGCCAGGGCGGCGTCCGTGGGCGACGGGCCCATGTCGATGCCCTCGGCGTCGACGTTGAGCTCACGCGCCAGACCGAACAGCTCGACCAGGGTCTTGCCCGCGCTGGCGACCGCGTCCCGGGGACGGATGGCCGGCTTGGTCTCGATGTCGACGATCAGGCGGTCGAAGTCGGTGCGCTGCTCGACACGGGTGGCCTCGACCTTGTAGGTCACACGCAGGACCGGGGAGTAGATGGAGTCGATCGGGATGCGGCCGATCTCCTGTCCCGCCTGCTTGTTCTGCGTCGCCGAGACGTAACCGCGGCCGCGCTCGACCGTCAGCTCCATCTCCAGCTTGCCCTTGCCGTTGAGCGTGGCGATGTGCAGGTCGGGGTTGTGCACCTCGACACCGGCCGGCGGAGCGATGTCCGCGGCGGTCACCACACCGGGGCCCTGCTTGCGCAGGTACATCAGCACCGGCTCGTCGTGCTCGGAGCTGACGACCAGGCCCTTGAGGTTGAGGATCATCTCGGTGACGTCCTCCTTGACACCGGGCACGGTGGTGAACTCGTGCTCGACGCCCTCGATGCGGATGCTCGTGACAGCCGCGCCGGGGATGGAGGACAGCAGGGTGCGCCGAAGCGAGTTGCCGATGGTGTAGCCGAAGCCCGGCTCCAGCGGCTCGATGACGAACTTCGAGCGCAGGTCCGAGGAGGCTTCCTCGGTGAGCGTGGGACGCTGTGCGATCAACATGGTCCGTGTCTTCCCTTCCACATGGCCGCCCGCTATTTGACGGCCACCCGGCGGACACCACATCGGTGTCCGCTACTCGGATTCCTACCCCGTCCGCGCGGGCCCCTCTCAGGGGAGCGCGCGGAACCAGGCGCGGCGCCCGCGCGGGTAGGTGCGCGGGCGCCGGTGCGGGATCAGACCCGGCGGCGCTTGGGCGGACGGCAGCCGTTGTGCGGAACCGGCGTCACGTCCTGGATGGAGCCGACCTCCAGCCCGGTCGCCTGGAGCGAGCGGATGGCGGTCTCCCGGCCCGAGCCCGGGCCCTTCACGAAGACGTCCACCTTGCGGACGCCGTGCTCCTGGGCGCGGCGGGCAGCGGCCTCGGCGGCCATCTGCGCGGCGTAGGGGGTCGACTTGCGCGAACCCTTGAAGCCCACCTGGCCGGAGCTGGCCCACGAGATCACGGCACCGGTCGGGTCGGTGATGCTCACGATCGTGTTGTTGAACGTGCTCTTGATGTGAGCGTGCCCGTGGACAATGTTCTTCTTTTCCTTGCGGCGCACCTTGCGCGCGGCACCCTGACGGCCCTTAGGCGGCATGAGCGAAACTCCCAGAGATCATCGGTCCGTTGTCGTTCCCGGACGCGTGTTTACAGTCCAGTCCGAGCGGACTACTTCTTACCGGCCTTCTTCTTACCGGCCACGGTCTTCTTCTTGCCCTTGCGGGTGCGCGCGTTGGTCTGCGTGCGCTGACCGCGGACCGGGAGCCCACGGCGGTGGCGGATGCCCTGGTAGCTACCGATCTCCATCTTGCGGCGGATGTCGCCCTGCACCTCACGGCGCAGGTCACCCTCGACCTGGTAGTTGGAGCCGATCCACTCGCGCAGCTTGACGAGGTCTTCCTCGGTCAGCTCGTAGACGCGCGTGTTGCCGTCGACGCCGGTGCTCTTCAGGGTCTCCAGGGCGCGGGTGCGCCCGATCCCGAAGATGTACGTGAGAGCGATCTCCACCCGCTTGTCGCGGGGAAGGTCAACGCCTTCGATACGTGCCATGTGGGCGAGACTCCTAATGCCCTATGCGGAGGTCTGGCCCGTTCCACCCTCTCGTCGCCCAATCGACGAGGCCCCGGCCTCCGACCGGGGGTGGCTCCCGCGCCGCACTGGCGGCGGGAGTCGGAACAGGTTTTCGTTGTGTCGTGCGCCCGGTGCGGTGCTGGCGCACCGGCCGGGCCGATCGCGGTGTGTGAAGCCGCGGCGAGCGGAGCGGGGGTGACTAACCCTGGCGCTGCTTGTGCCGCGGGTCCGAGCAAATGACCATGATCCGGCCGTTACGGCGGATCACGCGGCACTTCGCGCAGATCTTCTTCACGCTCGGCTTGACCTTCATGGTGACTCCGAACTCATACTCTCCCGGGCCGCGAGGCCCGTGAGGGGCTACTTGTAGCGGTAAACGATGCGCCCGCGCGTGAGGTCGTACGGGCTCAGCTCCACGACGACGCGGTCGTCGGGGAGAATACGGATGTAGTTCATCCGCATCTTGCCGCTGATGTGGGCAAGGACCTGGTGCCCGTTGTCGAGCTCTACCTTGAACATAGCGTTGGGTAGGGACTCGACAACGGAACCCTCGATCTCGATGGCGCCGTCTTTCTTGGCCATGTCCTTCCACGCCTCGCTCATCGTTTGGTTGATCAGGACAACCCGACGCGACCCCAGTGGCCCCGCATGACGCTACGGCCCCGGCAACGGCGGATGGCCGTCACCGACGCCGAGGGACACTGGAAGTTCAGGCCAACTGCAAAAGGCGAACGTCGGTTGGAGGACGTGGCGCGAAGAAGGCAGACTGACCCAACAGCCCGCGTATGGGCATGGACAGTCTATCCCCTTCCGGCAAGTGCTCCTGACCGCCGAACGGAGCACCCTACCGCACCGGAACGAGGGCGGGCACGGACCCCGGACCTAGGGCGTCCCGTCGCCGTCGGAGTGGTGCTTCTGCCCGGCCAGGACCCCCACGGTCACCATGCCCATCACGATGCCCCACGGCCCCATGACCCACAGGAACCACGGGTAGTCGTAGTCGGTGGTGAGGAACAGGATCAGCCAGATGACGAAGCACAGGATGTTGACCCCCGCGTAGAGGGCCCACGGCACCATCAGAACCGGGTCGCGCATGCTGATCGCAGGGGTCACCGCGAAATCCTCGTCCCGGGAGGCGGCACCGCGGATGTCGGCGAGGTCGCGCTCGGGGAGGTCGTTGGTGACCGTGGCCAGCTCACCCGTGGTCCTGGCCTTGTAGACGCGGCCGAGGCGGTCGGTGAACTCCTCGTGGTCCAGCCGCCCCTGGGCGAAGTGCTCCTGGAGGAGCTGGGCCACGCGGTCGCGTTCCGCGTCGGACGTTCGTATCGACGGCACCGGGTCGGACACTGCGCGCACCTCGCATCTTCACCCGGAAGCGGCCCCCGCGCTCCGCACGGGAGGAGACCCCTACCAGGTCGGCTGGACGAACCCCATGTCGGCGATTTTATCCCGATCGGACTCGCGCGCGGTCAGCACCACGGGCCCGTCCGCGGTCACCGCGACCGTGTGCTCGAAGTGCGCGGCGCGCCCGCCGTCGCGGGTCACCACGGTCCAGCCGTCGTCGAGCTGCACCACGTCGTGGCGGCCCAGGGTGGTCATCGGCTCGATCGCCAGGCACATGCCCTCGACCAGCCTCATGCCCTTGCCGCGCTTGCCGTAGTTGAGCACGTGCGGGTCCATGTGCATCTCGGTGCCGATGCCGTGGCCGCCGTACTCGCGGACGTTGCCGTAGCCGCCGTTGCGGGAGATGTGGCCGCCGATCGCGTAACCGATGTCACCCAGGCGCCTGCCCGGACGCAGTTCGGCGATCCCCTGCCACATGGACTCCTCGCAGACCTCCATCATGCGCAGGTCCTCGGGGCGGCCCTCGCCGACCGCGACGGTGATCGCCGAGTCGCCGTGCCAGCCCTCCAGGACGGCCCCGCAGTCGATGGAGATGATGTCGCCCTCGGCCAGCACCCGCTGCGCGCTGGGGATGCCGTGGACGACCTCCTCGTTCACCGAGGCGCAGATGGAGCCCGTGAAGCCGTGGTAGCCCTTGAAGGAGGGGACGGCGCCCGCGTCGCGGATGACCTTCTCCGCGAGGGAGTCCAGCTCCAGGGTCGACGCTCCGGGCCGCACCGCGGCCCGGAGCGTGTCCAGGGCGCGGGCCACGACCTGGCCCGCCGCCCTCATCATGGCGATCTGCTCCGGAGTCTTGATCTGCACGTCCGGATCGGCCTTGCGGAACATCAGGAGCCGGCCCCGACCTTGTCGATGGCGGCCTTGGCACGGGCCGTCACCTCGTCCACGGTCCCCGTGGCCGCGATGGTGGCCAGCAGGCCCTCCGCCTCGTAGAACTGCACCAGCGGAGCGGTCTGCTCGCGGTAGACCTCCAGGCGGTGCCGGATGGTCTCCTCGCGGTCGTCGTCGCGCTGGTACAGCTCGGCGCCCTCGTTGTCACACCTGCCCGCGATCTTCGGGGCGTCGTACTCCACGTGGTACACCTGGCCGCACTCGGGGCACGAGCGGCGGCCCGAGAGGCGTTTGACGACCTCCTCCTCGTCGACCCTCAGCTCCAGGACGACGTCCAGGGTGGTGTCGAGGTCGGCGAGGATGCCCTTGAGCGTCTCGGCCTGCGGGACGTTGCGCGGGAAGCCGTCGAGCAGGAACCCCTCGGCGGCGTCCTCCTTCGCCAGTCGGTCCTTGACCATGGCGTTCGTGACCTCGTCGGGGACGAGGTCACCGCGGTCCATGTACTCCTTGGCCTTCTTGCCGAGGTCCGTCTTGCCGCTGACGTTGGCCCGGAAGATGTCACCCGTGGACACCTTGGGGATCGACAGCTCGGACGCGAGGATCTGGGCCTGGGTGCCCTTGCCGGCCCCAGGCGGCCCCACCAATACTGCTCGCATTTATCGCAGAAAACCTTCGTAGTTCCTCTGCTGGAGGTGACTCTCGATCTGCTTCACCGTGTCCAGCCCGACGCCGACCATGATCAGGATGCTCGTCCCTCCGAAGGGGAAGTTCGCGCTGGCGCCGGTGGCGCCGAGGGCGACCATCGGCAGGAGAGCGATCACACCCAGGTACAGGGATCCGGGGGTCGTCAGCCTCGTCAGCACGTAGTCGAGGTACTCGGCGGTCGGACGCCCTGGTCGGATACCCGGGATGAACCCACCGTACTTCTTCATGTTGTCGGCGACCTCAGCGGGGTTGAAGGTAATCGCCACGTAGAAGAACGCGAAGCCGATGATCATGACGAAGAACGTCGCCATGTACACGGGGTGGGTGCCGGTGAGGAAGTAGTCCTGCACGAAGGTCACCACGGGGTGCGTGGAGTCCTGTCCCATGAGGCCCACGAGCAGCTGCGGCAGGTACAGCAGCGAGGAGGCGAAGATCACGGGGATGATGCCCGCCTGGTTCACCTTCAGCGGGATGTAGGTCGAGCTGCCGCCGTACATGCGGCGGCCGACCATGCGCTTGGCGTACTGCACCGGGATGCGGCGCTGGGCCTGCTCCATGAAGACCACCGCGGTGATGAGCACCAGGCCGGCGATGCAGATGAGGGAGAAGACCCAGATCGAGCGCTCCTGGAACAGCGCGACCATGGAGGAGGGGAACATCGCGATGACCTGGGTGAAGATCAGCAGCGACATGCCGTTGCCCACGCCGCGCTCGGTGATGAGCTCGCCGAACCACATGATGATGGCGGTACCGGCGGTCATCGTGAACACGATGGTCACCAGGGTCAGGATGTCCTGGTTGGGCATGTAGGAGCTGACCGGGATGGCCCCCTGGAACAGGGCGCCCGTCCGGGCCATGGCGACGATGCTGGTGGCCTGGAGGACACCGAGCATGAGCGTCAGGTAGCGGGTGTACTGGGTGATCTTGCTCTGCCCGGACTGGCCCTCCTTCTTGAGGGCCTCCAGACGGGGGATCACCACCGTGAGCAGGTTGATGATGATGCTCGCGGTGATGTACGGCATGACCCCGAGCGCGAACACCGCCAGTTGCAGCAGGGCACCGCCGCTGAACAGGTTGACGAGCGCGTACACACCGGACTGGTCCGAGGAGGTGATCGCCTCCATCTGGTCCCTGATCGCCGCGGAGTTGATACCCGGCGCCGGGATCACCGAGCCCAGACGGAAGATCGTCAGGATGAACAGTGTGAACAGCAGCTTGTTGCGCAGGTCGGGCGTGCGGAATGCACGAACGAACGCACCTAGCACGTCTCCTCCTGCGCAGCTTCGGCGGCGGAACGGGTTCCAGACATCGCGGCCGATCCTGAATCGTCGTAGAACGTCAGCTCCGGGCGGTCGCCCGTTGCTCGGAAGTATTCACAGTACGTCAAGCGGTGAACTCAAACAGATGGCACTGTAACAGTGATCACTCCGCAGTTGAGTTCGTGAGTCATAACGATCACCGCTCACAACACGCGGGGGCGTCCGCCAGCCGGTCCTAGACCTGCCGGGCGGACGCCCCCAGTCGCTTCATCGCGGGGAAGACCCCTACACCTCGGTGGTGGAGCCACCGGCGGCGGAGATCTTCTCCTTCGCCGAGGAGGAGAACGCGTGCGCGCTCACCTGCACGGCGACGGAGATCTCACCCGTGCCCAGCACCTTGACGGGCTGGTTCTTGCGAACCGCGCCCTTGGCGACCAGGCTCTCGACGGTGACCTCGCCACCCTCGGGGTAGAGCTCGCTCAGCCGGTCCAGGTTGACGACCTGGTAGGTCGTCTTGAACCGGGCGTTGCTGAAGCCCTTGAGCTTGGGCACCCGGCGGATGAGGGGCATCTGCCCGCCCTCGAAGCCGGGGCGGACGGTGTTACGAGCCTTCGTGCCCTTGGTGCCGCGACCGGCGGTCTTGCCCTTGGACGCCTCGCCGCGACCCTTGCGGATCTTGGCCTTGTTGGAGCCCGGGGCGGGACGCAGGTGGTGCAGCTTGAGCAGCTCGTCGGGGTTGTAGTCGCTCATTCGGCAACCTCCTCGACAGAGACGAGGTGCGCGACGATCGTGATCTGCCCGCGAACCTCAGGGCGGTCCTCACGGACGGTGGACTTGCCGATCCGGCCCAGACCGAGCGACTGGAGAGCAGCGTGCTGCTTCACCTTGCCGCCGATCTTGGAGCGGGTCTGCGTGATCTTGAGCTTGGCCATGGTCAGGCTCCTGCCTTCGCCTCAGCGCGAGCACGCAGCATGGCAGCCGGGGCGACGTCCTCGATCGGCAGGCCACGGCGGGCGGCGATCTCCTCGGGCTGGTTGATGCCCTTCAGAGCCGCCACGGTGGCGTGCACGATGTTGAGCGGGTTGGACGAGCCGAGCGACTTGCTCAGCACGTCGTGGATGCCGGCGCACTCCAGCACGGCGCGCACGGGACCACCGGCGATGACGCCGGTACCCGGGGCGGCCGGACGGAGCAGGACGACGCCGGCCGCGTCCTCGCCCTGGACCCGGTGCACGATCGTGCCCTGGATGCGGGGGACGCGGAAGAAGTTCTTCTTCGCCTCCTCGACACCCTTGGCGATCGCGGCCGGGACCTCCTTGGCCTTGCCGTAACCGACACCGACCATGCCGTTGCCGTCGCCGACGACGACCAGGGCGGTGAAGGAGAAGCGACGGCCGCCCTTGACGACCTTCGCGACCCTGTTGATGGTCACGACCTTCTCGATGTAGGAGACACCCTTGTCTGCGGCGCCGCCGCGGCGATCGTCACGGCGATCACGCCGCTCGCCACCGGCGCCGCGCCGCGGTGCTGCAGCCATCAGTGGTTCCTCTTCTCGTGGTTGATCTTGGCCGTTGCAGAGGTCATCGCTAGAACTCCAGCCCGCCCTCGCGCGCCGCGTCGGCGAGCTTGGCGATACGACCGGCGTACTGGTTGCCACCGCGGTCGAAGACGACCGAGGAGACACCGGCGGCCTTGGCGCGCTCGGCGATGAGCTGACCGACCTTGACGGACTTGTCGGACTTGGTGCCCTCGTCAACGCGCAGGTCGGCCTCGACGCTGGAGGCGGCGGCCAAGGTGTGACCCCTGGTGTCGTCGATGACCTGCGCGACGATGTGCTTGGAGGAGCGGAACACGGCCAGGCGCGGACGCTCGGCGGTACCCACGACCTTCTTGCGGACGCGGAACTGGCGGCGCGCACGGGAGGTGGCGCGCTTGGTGGTCCGCTTGCGGCTCACGGTGCTACCCATGCCTACTTACCAGCCTTTCCGGCCTTGCGGCGGATGTGCTCACCCTGGTACCGCACGCCCTTGGCCTTGTACGGGTCAGGCTTGCGCAGACCGCGGATGTTCGCGGCGACCTGGCCCACCAGCTGCTTGTCGATGCCCTCGACGTGGAGGATGGTCGGCTTCTCCACGCGGAAGCTGATGCCCGCGGGGGGCTCGACCACGACGGGGTGGCTGTAGCCCAGCGAGAACTCCAGGTTGGAGCCGCGGGCCTGGACGCGGTAACCCACACCGTGGATCTCCAGCGTCTTGGTGTAGCCCTTGGCCACGCCCTCGACGAGGTTGGCGATGAGCGCACGGGTCAGACCGTGCAGCGAGCGGTTCTCCGGCTTGTCGTCCGGACGCGCCACCGTGAAGACCCCGTCCTCCAGGGACACGGTGATCGGCTCGGCGACGGTGTGCTTCAGCTCGCCCTTCGGACCCTTGACGGTGACGTCCTGCCCGTTAATCGTGACTTCGACGCCCTTGGGGACCGAGAGCGGCAGTCGACCGATTCGCGACATGCTTCAATCTCTCCCTGTTACCAGACGTAGGCGAGGACTTCGCCGCCCACGCCACGCTTCTTGGCCTGCTTTTCGGTCATCAGGCCGCCGGACGTCGAAATGATCGCCACGCCGAGGCCACCCAGCACCCGCGGCAGGTTCTCCTTCTTGGCGTACACCCGCAGACCGGGCTTGGAGACCCGGCGGATGCCCGCGATGGAACGCTCCCGGGTGGGGCCGTACTTCAGGTCCAGGACGAGGTTCTGGCCCACGGGGGCCTCCTCGGTCCGCCAGCCCTGAATGAAGCCCTCCTGCTGGAGGATCTCGGCGATGTGCGCCTTGATCTTGGAATACGGCATCGCCACGGTGTCGTGGTAAGCCGAATTCGCGTTGCGCAGACGCGTGAGCATGTCTGCGATCGGGTCGGTCATCGTCATGGCCGACTGGCCCTTCCTCACCGCGGTTTCCGAGTGCGGGCTTTCCCAGAGCCTGCCCTTGCGCGGGTACTCCCGCGAAGGTGCACAAACGGACCTACGGCGTGGTCGTGGGCACCGCGGTCCCCTTCGGGACTGCCGTGCCCTGGTGGTTGGATGTTGCCGGACCGTGCCGCATCGTGCGGTCACGGACGCTGTTCGCGCCGAGGGTGGCGCTTCGGGGGGCCGACTCCGTGCACCCAGGGGTGGGCGAACGGTCGGCCCCGCCGGAAACTACCAGCTCGACTTGGTGATACCGGGCAGCTCGCCCCGGTGGGCCATCTCACGGAAGCAGATACGGCACAGGCCGAACTTCCGGAAGACGGCGCGCGGGCGGCCGCACCGCGAGCATCGAGTATACGCGCGAACGCCGAACTTCGGCTTCCGCTGCGACTTCGCGATCAGGGACTTCTTGGCCATGTGTGCTTACCCCTCAGGCTTCCTTGAACGGGAAACCGAGCCGCTTGAGCAGGCTGCGGCCCTGTTCGTCGGTCGTGGCGGTGGTGACGACCGTGATGTCCATCCCACGCTGCCGGTCGACCTTGTCCGGGTCCACCTCGTGGAACATGACCTGCTCGGTCAGCCCGAAGGTGTAGTTGCCGTTCCCGTCGAACTGCTTCGGGGACAGGCCACGGAAGTCCCGGATACGGGGCAGGGCCAGGGAGAGCAGCCGGTCGAGGAACTCCCACATCCGGTCGCCGCGCAGCGTGACGCTGGCGCCGATCGGCTGTCCCTCGCGCAGCTTGAACTGCGCGATGGAGTTCTTGGCCCGGTTGATCCGCGGCTTCTGGCCGGTGATCGCCGACAGGTCGGCGACCGCGCCCTGGATCAGCTTCGCGTCACGAGCCGCCTCGCCAACACCCATGTTGACCACGATCTTCGTCAGACCGGGGACCTGCATGATGTTGCCGATGCCGTGCTCCTCCTTGAGGGCGGCAACGATCTCGTTGCGGTACTTCTCCTTGAGCCGCGGCATCGGAGGGGCGGTGATGTCGTTGGTAACCGTCATCAGATGTCCTTACCGGTGCGGCGGGAGACGCGAACCTTGGTTCCGTCTTCCTCGAAGCGGTAGCCGACCCGGGTGGCCTTGCCGTCCTCCACGAGCGCGACGTTGCTCACGTGGATCGGGGCCTCCTTGGTGACGACCTCGCCCTGCTGGCCGCCCGCCGGGTTGGCCTTCCTGTGCTTCTTGACCAGGTTGACGCCCTCGACAACGACACGGTCTTCCTTCGGCAGGGCCTTGACGACCTTGCCGGTGGCACCCCGGTTCTTGCCGGCGAGAACGATGACCTCGTCGCCAGATTTGATCTTCATCGCTTAGAGCACCTCCGGCGCCAGCGAAATGATGCGCATGTACTTCTTGTCACGCAGCTCGCGGCCGACCGGGCCGAAGATGCGGGTGCCTCGCGGGTCCCCACCGTCCTTGATGAGCACGGCAGCGTTCTCATCGAAGCGGATGTAGGAGCCGTCGGGCCGGCGGCGCTCCTTGACGGTGCGCACGACAACGGCCTTGACGACGTCGCCCTTCTTGACTCCAGCGCCAGGCAGGGCGTCCTTCACCGTGGCGACGATGGTGTCGCCGATCCCGGCGTAGCGCCGACCCGAGCCACCGAGAACACGGATGGTAAGGATCTCCTTGGCACCCGTGTTGTCGGCGACCTTGAGTCGCGACTCCTGCTGAATCACGTCTGCTCCTGATGTGATGCGTGCGGTCCACTGCCGCACGGCTAGGTGGTCTCACCCCCGGGATCGGCGGCCGGCCCGGGGGCCGGCCGCCGACAGGCTGGGGTTACTTAGCCTTCTCCAGGATCTCCACGACGCGCCAGCGCTTGGTCGCGGAGAGCGGCCTGGTCTCCATCAGACGGACCAGGTCGCCCACGCCACAGGAGTTCGCCTCGTCGTGCGCCTTGTACTTGGACGTGCGACGGATGACCTTGCCGTACCTGGCGTGCGTGATGCGGTCCTCGACCTCGACGACGACGGTCTTGTCCATCTTGTCGCTGACGACGTAGCCCTCGCGCACCTTGCGGTAGTTGCGGGTCGCGGTCTGGTTCTCACTCATTCGGCTGCTTCCTTCTCCTGCGCCGACTCACCAGACAGCGGGGCGATACCCAGCTCGTGCTCACGCAGGATCGTGTAGATCCGGGCGATCTCGCGCTTGACGGTACGCAGTCGGCTGTGGTTGTCGAGCTGGCCGGTGGCGGCCTGGAAGCGGAGGTTGAACAGCTCTTCCTTGGCTTCCTTGAGCTTGGCGACCAGGTCCTCGACGGACTGGTCACGGAGCTCATGGGCAGTCACGGACTTGGCCATCACTCCCCCTCCCGCGTAACGAACTTGCACTTCATCGGGAGCTTGTGCATCGCACGGCGCATCGCCTCCTTGGCGATGGCCTCGGGCACGCCCGACAGCTCGAACATCACGCGACCGGGCTTGACCGGCGCGACCCACCACTCCGGGGAACCCTTACCGGAACCCATGCGGACCTCGGCGGGCTTCTTGGTCAGCGGGCGGTCCGGGAAGATGTTGATCCACACCTTGCCGCCACGCTTGATGTGACGCGTCATGGCGATACGAGCGGACTCGATCTGACGGTTCGTCACGTAGGCCGACTCCAGGGCCTGGATGCCGAACTCACCGAAAGTGACCGTCGTGCCGCCCTTGGCCTTGCCGCGCAGATCCGGGTGGTGCTGCTTGCGGTACTTGACCTTACGAGGAATAAGCACTGGTCAGCTCCCCTCGGACTTCGCGGACTCGGCCGGGGCCTTGGCCTCGGCGTTCTGCGGCTGGCCGCCACCGGCACCGCCGCGACGACGACGCTGGGGGCGTTCGCGGCGCTGACCGCCGCCACCGCCACCGCCGCCGGCGGAGCGCTGCGCGGCCTGGGCCGCCTCGCGCTCGGCGCGGGTGGCGGGCGCGTCACCCTTGTAGATCCAGACCTTCACACCGATGCGGCCGAAGGTCGTACGGGCCTCGAAGAAGCCGTAGTCGATGTCGGCGCGCAGGGTGTGCAGGGGCACACGGCCCTCGCGGTAGAACTCCGAGCGCGACATCTCAGCCCCGCCCAGGCGGCCACCGCACTGGATGCGGATGCCCTTGGCACCGCTCTTCATGGCGGTCTGCATGGCCTTGCGCATCGCGCGGCGGAAGGCCACGCGGCTGCTCAGCTGCTCGGCGACGCCCTGGGCGACGAGCTGCGCGTCGATCTCGGGGTTCTTGACCTCGAAGACGTTCAGCTGGACCTGCTTGCCGGTCAGCTTCTCCAGGTCGGTCCGGATGCGGTCGGCCTCGACGCCGCGGCGGCCGATGACGATGCCCGGCCGGGCGGTGTAGACGTCGACGCGGACGCGGTCACGGGTGCGCTCGATCTCCACCTTGGAGATGCCCGCGCGCTCCATGCCGCGGGTCAGCATCCGACGGATCGCGACGTCTTCCTTGACGTAGTCCTTGTAGGACTTGTCGGCGTACCAACGGCTCTTGAAGTCGGTGGTGACTCCGAGGCGGAACCCGTGCGGGTTTACCTTCTGCCCCACTATCGGGTCCTTTCCTTCGTCTTGGACGAGGCGCCCGAGCGCTCAGCGACGACCACGGTGATGTGGCTCGTGCGCTTGGTCACCCGGAAGGCGCGGCCGAAGCCTCGCGGACGAATGCGCTTCAGGGTCGGACCCTCGTCCACCCACGCGCCTTCGACCACCAGCGTCCCGCGGTCCAGCTTGTCGTTGTGCTCGGCGTTGGCGATGGCGCTAGCCAGCACCTTGCCAACGGGCTCGCTCGCCGACTGGGGCGCGAACCGGAGCACCGCCTGTGCCTCGTCAGCGGGCAACCCGCGAATAAGGTCCACCACCCGGCGGGCCTTTCGGGGCGTAACACGGACGAACCGTGCCTGTGCCCTCGTTCCCATCGCTTTTCCCTCGCTCACGGAAATTCATCTCCACTCACCGTGGAGAAATGGTTCTTTCTGCTGCTGCAACCGCTAACGGCGGCTACGGCGGTCTTCCTTGACGTGGCTGCGGAAAGTACGCGTGGGAGCGAACTCACCGAGCTTGTGGCCGACCATCGACTCGGACACGAACACGGGGACGTGCTTGCGGCCGTCGTGGACGGCGATCGTGTGACCGATCATCTCCGGAACGATCATGGACCGCCGGGACCACGTCTTGATGACGTTCTTGGTCCCCTTCTCGTTCTGCGACTCCACCTTCTTGATGAGGTGGTCGTCGACGAAGGGACCCTTCTTAAGGCTACGTGGCATCAGACGTGCTCCTTACCGCTTCTTCTTACCGCTACGCCGACGCCGCACGATGAGCTTGTCGCTGGCCTTGTTCTTGGCCCGGGTCCGGCCTTCCTTCTTACCCCAGGGGCTGACCGGGTGGCGGCCACCGGAGGTCTTGCCCTCACCACCACCGTGGGGGTGGTCGACCGGGTTCATCACGACACCGCGGACGGTCGGGCGCTTGCCCTTCCAGCGGGAGCGGCCGGCCTTGCCCCAGTTGATGTTGGACTGCTCGGCGTTGCCCACCTGGCCGACGGTGGCGCGGCAGGTGATCTCCACCATGCGCATCTCACCGGAGGGCATACGCAGCGTGGCGTACTTGCCCTCCTTGGCCAGGAGCTGGATCTGCGAGCCCGCGGAGCGGCCCAGCTTGGCGCCGCCGCCCGGCTTCAGCTCGACCGCGTGCACGAACGTACCCGTGGGGATGTTGCGCAGCGGGAGGCAGTTGCCGGGCTTGATGTCGGACTGCGGACCGTTCTCGACCCGGTCGCCCTGCTTGAGGCCGGCCGGAGCCAGGATGTAGCGCTTCTCGCCGTCCACGTAGTGGAGCAGCGCGATGCGCGCGGTGCGGTTCGGGTCGTACTCGATGTGGGCGACCTTGGCCGGCACGCCGTCCTTGTCGTGACGACGGAAGTCGATCACGCGGTAGGCGCGCTTGTGGCCACCGCCCTGGTGGCGGGCGGTGATGCGGCCGTGGCCGTTGCGACCGCCCTTGGAGTGGAGCGGACGCACCAGGGACTTCTCGGGCTCCGAGCGCGTGATCTCGACGAAGTCGCTCACGCTGGAGCCGCGACGACCCGGTGTCGTCGGCTTGTACTTACGAATGCCCATCTTCTTCGCGCATTCCTTTACGTGTTGCTTGGTGTGTAGCGGTCAGACCCGGGAGAGGTCAGACACCGAAGATGTCGATCCGGTCGCCCTCGGCGACACTGACGATCGCGCGCTTGGTGTCGGGACGCTTCCCGTAACCGAAGCGGGTGCGCTTGCGCTTGCCCTTGCGGTTGATCGTGTTCACGCTCGTGACCTTCACCTCGAAGATCTTCTCGATCGCGATCTTGATCTGGGTCTTGTTGGCGTCCGGGCGGACGATGAACGTGTACTTGTTCTCGTCCATGAGCCCGTAGCTCTTCTCGGAGATCACCGGCTCGACGATGATGTCCCGGTGGTCGGCGATCCTCACTGGTCGTCCTCCTCGGACTGCGCGGCCTTGGAGGCACCGGCCGCGTGGGCCAGGAACTCGGCGTAGCCCGCCTCGGTGAAGACCACGTCGTCCGAGTAGAGGACGTCGTAGGTGTTCACCTGGTCCGCGTCGAGGATGTGCACCTCTTCGACGTTGCGCAGGGCGCGCCGGTTGTGCTCGTCGTCGCGGGCCAGCACCACCAGGACCTTGTCGGACTCGGTGACCTGGCGCAGCGCCTTCAGAGCGGTCTTGGTGAACTTGCTCTCCAGGTCCTCGGCCACGAACTGGCTGACGACGTGGATGCGGCCGTGGCGCGCCCGGTCCGAGAGGGCTCCGCGCAGGGCGGCGGCCTTCATCTTCTTGGGGGTGCGCTGGCTGTAGTCGCGCGGCTGGGGTCCGTGGACCGTGCCGCCGCCGGTGTACTGCGGGGCGCGGATGGAACCCTGGCGGGCCCGGCCCGTGCCCTTCTGGCGGTAGGGCTTCTTGCCACCGCCGCGGACGTCGCCGCGGGTCTTGGTGGCGTGCGTGCCCTGACGGCCAGCGGCGAGCTGGGCGTTCACGACCTGGTGGATCAGCGGGATGCTGACCTGCTGGGCGAAGACGCTGTCCGGCAGCTCGACGCTGCCCTTGGCGCCGCCCTCAAGGTTCTTGACCTCGATCTGGGCCATGGCTTACTTGTCCCCCTTCACAGCGGTGCGGACGAGCACCAGACCGCCGTTGGGACCGGGGACGGCACCCTTGACCAGGATGAGCCCCTTCTCCGCGTCGACGGAGTGAACGGTCAGGTTCTGGACGGTCTTGCGCACGTTGCCCATGCGACCGGCCATCCGCATGCCCTTGAACACGCGGCCGGGCGTGGCGCAGCCGCCGATGGAACCGGGCGAGCGGTGCTTGCGCTGGGTACCGTGCGAGGCGGAGAGGCCGCGGAAACCGTGGCGCTTCATCACACCCGCGAAGCCCTTGCCCTTGCTCTTGCCCGTGACGTCGACCTTCTGGCCGGTCTCGAAGCTGTCCGCGGTGACCTCCTGGCCGAGCGTGTACTCGGTGGCGTCGGTCGTGCGGACCTCGACGTAGTGGCGGCGCGGGGTCAGGTCGTGGCTGCGCAGGTAGTCGCCGAGCGGCTTGTTGACCTTGCGCGGGTTGATCTGCCCGTAGCCGAGCTGGATGGCGGAGTAGCCATCGGTGTCCGGAGTCCGGATGCGGCTCACGACGCACGGACCGGCCTTCAGAACCGTCACGGGCACCATCTTGCCCGCGTCGTCGAAGACCTGGGTCATGCCGAGCTTTTCGCCCAGAACTCCCTTGATCTGCTTGGTGGCCATGTCTGTGCGTCCTTAAAGCTTGATCTCGATGTCAACGCCCGCCGGGAGGTCGAGTCGCATGAGCGAGTCGACCGTCTTCGGCGTGGGGTCGATGATGTCGATCAGCCGCTTGTGCGTGCGCATCTCGAAGTGCTCGCGCGAGTCCTTGTACTTGTGCGGCGATCGGATGACGCAGTAAACGTTCTTCTCCGTCGGCAGCGGCACCGGGCCCGCGACCTGTGCGCCAGTTCGCGTCACAGTCTCGACGATCTTGCGAGCCGAGCTGTCGATGACCTCGTGGTCATAGGCCTTTAGCCGAATGCGGATCTTCTGTCCCGCCATGTGGCCTGTTCGTCCTTCGCTTCAGTGTCCGTAACGGTGAGCTGTTCCCGGTCACAGACGCCCAGGCCCGGCGGATCCGCCGTTGTAGCCGTGAGCCCCTATTCCCTTGAGAAACCGCAACAGGGCTTGCCCCTGCGGTGCGTCACCGTCACAGAGCCCGATGACGTCTTGTGTGCTGGTGGGCGGGCCGTGGACCCACGGCCCGCCCACCACGGCGGGGACGGCTCCGAAGGGGCCGCCCCCGCACGGGTACTACTTGAGGATCTTCGTGACGCGACCCGCGCCCACGGTCCGGCCACCCTCGCGGATGGCGAACTTCAGGCCGTCCTCCATCGCGACGGGCTGGATGAGCTGGACGGTCATCTCGGTGTTGTCACCGGGCATGACCATCTCGGTGCCCTCCGGCAGCGTCACGACGCCGGTGACGTCCGTGGTGCGGAAGTAGAACTGCGGGCGGTAGTTGTTGAAGAACGGCGTGTGGCGGCCACCCTCGTCCTTGGACAGGATGACGACCTGGGCCTCGAACTCGGTGTGCGGGGTGGTCGTGCCGGGCTTGATGACGACCTGGCCGCGCTCGACGTCCTCGCGCTTGATGCCGCGCAGGAGCAGACCGACGTTGTCGCCGGCCTGGCCCTGGTCGAGCAGCTTGCGGAACATCTCGACACCGGTGACCGTGGTGGTCTGCTTCTCGTCCTTGATACCGACGATGTCGACGGTCTCGTTGACGTTGACGATGCCGCGCTCGATGCGGCCGGTGACGACGGTGCCGCGACCGGTGATCGAGAAGACGTCCTCGATCGGCATGAGGAAGGGCTTGTCGGTGTCACGCTCGGGCTCGGGGATGAACTGGTCCACGGTGCCCATGAGCTCCAGGACGGACTTGCCCCACTCCTCGTCGCCCTCCAGCGCCTTGAGCGCGGAGACCTTGGTGACGGGGACGTCGTCGCCGGGGAACTCGTACTCGCTGAGGAGCTCACGGACCTCGAGCTCGACGAGCTCGAAGATCTCCTCGTCGTCCACCATGTCGGCCTTGTTCAGGGCCACCACGATGTAGGGCACGCCGACCTGGCGGGCCAGGAGCACGTGCTCCTTGGTCTGCGGCATCGGGCCGTCGGTGGCGGCCACGACCAGGATGGCGCCGTCCATCTGCGCCGCACCGGTGATCATGTTCTTCACGTAGTCCGCGTGACCGGGGCAGTCGACGTGGGCGTAGTGACGCGCCTCGGTCTGGTACTCGACGTGGGCGACGGAGATGGTGATACCGCGCTCGCGCTCCTCAGGAGCGTTGTCGATGTCCTCGAACGGAGTGAACGGGTTCAGCTCCGGGTACGCGTCGTGCAGCACCTTGGTGATGGCCGCGGTCAGCGTGGTCTTGCCGTGGTCGATGTGACCGATGGTGCCGATGTTGACGTGCGGCTTAGTCCGCTCGAACTTTGCTTTCGCCACTGGATGTCTCCTAGACGTACAGAGCTGTCTGGTGCTCGCTCCCCGCGTGGACGGGGAGCGGGCTGGTTACGTGTTCGCGACTATTCGCCGCGGACCTTCGCCACAATTTCTTGGGCGACAGCGGACGGAACCTCCGCGTAGGAGTCGAACACCATCGAGTAGTTGGCTCGACCCTGCGTGCGGCTGCGCAGGTCACCCACGTAGCCGAACATTTCGGAGAGGGGCACCTGGGCCTTGACGATACGGACGCCGGAACGCTCGTCCATGGACTGGATCTGTCCACGGCGGGAGTTCAGGTCGCCGATCACGTCACCCATGTACTCCTCGGGAGTGGTGACCTCGACAGCCATGACCGGCTCCAGGAGAGTCGGCTTGGCCAGCTTGACCGCCTCCTTGAAGGCGATCGAACCGGCGGTCTTGAAGGCCATCTCGGAGGAGTCGACCTCGTGGTACTGGCCGTCCTGGAGCGTCACCTTGACGCCGACGAGCGGGTAGTGCGCGAGCACGCCCAGCTCGGCGGCCTCCTGGCAGCCGGCGTCGACCGAGGGGATGTACTCCCTCGGGATGCGGCCACCGGTGACGGCGTTGACGAACTCGTAGCCCGAGGCGTCGCCGCTCTCGGTCTCCAGGGGCTCGACGTCGATCTTGACCTTGGCGAACTGGCCCGACCCACCGGTCTGCTTCTTGTGGGTGTAGACGTGCCCCTCGACCTTCTTGCGAATGGTCTCGCGGTAGGCCACCTGCGGCTTGCCGATGTTCGCCTCGACCTTGAACTCGTCGCGCATGCGGTTGACGAGCACCTCGAGGTGCAGCTCGCCCATGCCCGAGATCACGGTCTGACCGGTCTGGTCGTCCGTGGCGACCTGGAACGAGGGGTCCTCGTCCGCGAGGCGCTGGATCGCGATGCCCAGCTTCTCCTGGTCGCTCTTGGTCTTGGGCTCGATGGCCACCTCGATGACCGGAGCCGGGAAGGTCATGGACTCCAGGACGATCGGGTTCGCCTGGTCGCACAGGGTCTCACCGGTCGTGGTGTCCTTGAGGCCCATGACGGCGACGATGTCGCCGGCGCCGACCTCGGAGATCTCCTCGCGCTTGTTGGAGTGCATGCGGTAGATCTTGCCGATGCGCTCCTTGCGGCCCTTGAGGCTGTTGAGCACCTGGGTGCCCGCCTGGAGAACGCCGGAGTAGACGCGCACGTAGGTCAGCTTGCCCAGGTGCGGGTCGCTCATGATCTTGAAGACCAGAGCCGACAGCGGCTCGTCGTTGCTCGGCTTGCGGACGAGCTTGGTCTCCTCGGTCTCGTCCTTGGGGTCGTGGCCCTCGACGCCCTCGACGTCCAGCGGCGAGGGGAGGTAGGCGGTGACCGCGTCGAGCAGGGGCTGCACGCCCTTGTTCTTGAACGCGGTGCCGCACACGACCGGGACGGCCGTACCGGCGATGGTCGCGCGGCGGATCGCGGGGACGAGCTGCTCCACGGTGGGCTCCTGGCCCTCCAGGTACATCTCCATGATCTCGTCGTCGGCCTCGGCCAGCGTCTCGATGAACTGGTCGCGGGCCTCGCGGGCGGCGTCGGCGTGGCTCTCGGGGATGTCGACGGTGTCGTACATCTCGCCGAGCGCGGCCTCGTCGTTCCAGACGTAGGCCTTCATGCGGACGAGGTCGATGACGCCCTTGAAGTCGCTCTCGGCGCCGATGTTGAGCTGGATCGGCATGGCGTTGGCGCCGAGGCGCTCACGGAACATGTCGACACAGCGCTGGAACTCGGCGCCGATCTTGTCCATCTTGTTGACGAAGCAGATACGCGGGACGCCGTAGCGGTCCGCCTGGCGCCAGACCTGCTCCGACTGGGGCTCAACGCCCTCCTTGGCGTCGAAGACCGCGACGGCACCGTCGAGCACACGCAGCGACCGCTCGACCTCGACCGTGAAGTCGACGTGGCCGGGCGTGTCGATGATGTTGATGGTGTGGTCGTCCCAGTGGGTGGTGGTAGCAGCCGAGGTAATGGTGATACCCCGCTCCTGCTCCTCCTTCATCCAGTCCATCGTGGCAGCGCCATCGTGGACCTCGCCCACCTTGTGGGTCACACCGGTGTAGTAGAGGATCCGCTCAGTCGTCGTGGTCTTACCAGCGTCGATGTGAGCCATGATCCCGATGTTGCGGACCTTGGCCAGGTCAAGAACAGTTTTGGCAGCCATGAGGCTCGTCGTCCCTCGGTCTGTTTCGAACCCGCCGGAATTACCAGCGGTAGTGCGCGAAGGCCTTGTTCGACTCGGCCATCTTGTGCGTGTCCTCACGCTTCTTGACAGCCGCGCCGAGACCGTTGCTGGCGTCGACCAGCTCGTTCATCAGACGCTCGGTCATGGTCTTCTCACGGCGCTGGCGCGCGTAGGAGACCAGCCAGCGCAGGGCCAGCGTGGTGGACCGGGAGGCGCGAACCTCGACCGGCACCTGGTAGGTCGCGCCGCCGACGCGGCGGCTGCGGACCTCGAGCGCGGGCTTGACGTTGTCCAGTCCCCGCTTCAGGACGACGAGCGGGTCCTGGCCGGTCTTCTCGCGAGCGCCCTCCAGGGCGTCGTAGACGACGCTCTGGGCGATGGAGCGCTTGCCGTCGAGCAGCACCTTGTTGATCAGTGCGGTGACGAGCGGCGAGCCGTAGACCGGGTCGGTGATGAGCTGGCGCTTCGGCGCCGGGCCCTTGCGCGGCATGCTTACTTCTCCTTCTTGGCGCCGTAACGGCTACGCGCCTGCTTGCGGTTACGGACACCCTGCGTGTCGAGCGAGCCGCGCACGATGCGGTAACGGACACCCGGCAGGTCCTTCACACGGCCACCGCGCACGAGCACGATGCTGTGCTCCTGGAGGTTGTGGCCGATGCCGGGGATGTAGGCCGTGACCTCGATCTGGCTGCTCAGCTTGACTCGGGCGACCTTGCGCAGAGCGGAGTTCGGCTTCTTGGGCGTGGTGGTGTAGACACGAGTGCACACACCACGACGCTGCGGACTCCCCTTCAGCGCCGGGGTCTTGTTCTTTGCGACCTTGTCCTGTCGGCCCTTGCGGACCAGCTGCTGGATGGTGGGCACCGCGTCTCCGTCTTCCTCGTGACCTACGCCGGTTCTCGTAGCCGATATCGCTATTGACCTGCTGGATTTCCCGAACCTCCCCGACCCCCGATGTCGGGCGTGTCGCGTTCGTTCCCGCGCATGGCGAAAACGAGTTCACACCCGACCGAGAGGCCGAATCATGGGAGGGGGTTCACATGCGCCGCGCACCGTAGGTCCTCGTCTGCGGAACCGGGCGCCGCACTCGCATGTGCGACCCGTCGACTCACGGGCACAATCACACAGGCTACCGCTTGCCGTCAGGACGGTCAAAACGGTGTGCGACATGACGGGAACCGTCGGGACGGATCCTCGCTCAGCCGTGGGTCGCCACCATTCTACGCGGTCCTGCGGCTGCTCGGCCCCGCTTCTGCGAGAGCGCGGCCGAAGGCTGACGGCCGCCTCCCCGGGACGATTGTCCCCGAGAGGCGGCCGTCGCGCTACAGGACCAGCCAGAGGGCGACGGAGATCACCGTCACCAGGATGCCCACGACGGCGAAGACCGTTCCGGTCGTGATCAGGCCGAGGCCGTCGAGCTGTCCGCGGGACTCGCGGATCGCCCTCTTGGCCTTGGGCCCGGTGACCAGCAGGGCCAGGACGGCCGTGACCAGTCCCACGCCGGGCAGCAGCGAGGCCACGCCCAGCCACAGGGTGAGCGTCGCTCCCCGCTCGGTGTCGGCGAGGAAGTCGATGCTGTCGTAGCCGGGGTAGGCGTCACCGGCCTCGCCGCCCAGGGGGCGGTCGCCGAAGCCGGGGAACTCCTCGGCGATCGGGTCCTTGCGGCGCCTGCTGCGTCCCGCCGGGGCGGCGGGCATGCCGTAGTCGGCCGGGGTGAACCCGTCCTCGTACTCGGAGTCGTCCCGGTCGCGACGCTCGTCACCGTGTGGCTCGGGGTCGTCGTCGTAGCCGTACTCCGGCTCCGGCAGGTCCGCGTCCCCGTCGCGGCCGTACTCCGGCCCCTCCTGGTCGTACTCCGGCCCGTCGGGGTCGTCGTCGTAGCGGTCGTAGTCCGCTTCGCCGTCCCCGCGGCGGTCGTCGCGCCGGTACTCGTCGTCGTCCGCCCAGCCCCCCTCTCCGGCCAGGGCGCGGGCGTCGAACATCTGGGTGGCCCCGCCGGGGTCCTCCAGCGGGTCCTGCTCTCTGGAGCGGGCGCGCGACTGCATGTCGGCGATCGCACCCAGCGGGTCGTCCGCGCCGGGGACCGCCGCGGAGAGCTCACCGGTGTCGGGCCCTCCCCAGTCGACGGTCTCGGCCCGTCCGGACGAGGACTCCCTGCGGCGCTGCTCCGCCTCGCGGACCACGTCCGGCAGCCGGGGGTCGTTGCGGTCGAACGCCCACGTGTTGCCGCTGCCGCTGCCCAGCCCGGAGGGCGAGAGTTCGTCGCCGTACCCGTCGCCCCACGAGCCGCCGGAGCCCGCGCCGGGCCGGTCGTCGGTGCGGCCGGAGGGCGCCCAGGCGTCCGGGGCGTCGGCGCCCGCGGGGGCGCTGTCGGCGCCCCCGAAGTCGCCGCCGAGTTCGTCGTCGTCCCAGGAGCGGCCGCGTGCGCGGTCTCCCCCGAGGGGGTCGTCGCCGTAGGGGCGGTCGTCCCAGGCTTCGGCGGCGCGCTCGCCGGTCCCGTGCCGGGGGGCGCGGTCGTCCAGGAGCCGGTCCGCCGGGGCTCCGTCGTCCCAGGAACCGCCGTCGGGTCCGGGCACGTCGGTCCAGGAGGCCTGGCCGCGCTCCCGGTCGGGAGCGTCGTCGTCCCAGCCGGAGGAGGCGCGGGTGTCGTCCTCCCAGGGCCGGCCGCCCCGGTCAGCGGTCCACGGACCCCGGTCGCCCACGGGGTCGGGGCCCCAGGGCTGGTCGGTGGCGGAGGAGGGCCGCGTCTCCCACGACGCGGGGCCCAGGCCGTCGTCGGCCGCGTCACGTCCGCGGCCCGGAGCGTTGTCGTCCCACGGCTGGCCGGACGCGCCGGCAGCCGGGGACTCCCACGACGCGGGGCCCAGACCGTCGTCGAGCGGGTCGCGCGTACCGCCCGCGGGGGCGTCTTCCCAGGGCTGGGCGCCCCGGTCGGCGTTCCAGGCGCCGGGGGCGTCGGCGGAGCCGGTGTCCCAGGGCCGGGCGTCCTCCACCGGACCGCCGCTGCCGGAGGCGTCGGCGTCCCAGGAGGAGGGGGAACGGGTTTCGTCCTCCCAGGGACGGGCGGCGGGGGCCGGGACGTCCCACGAGGCCGTGCCGAGGCCGTCGTCGAGCGGATCGCGCCGGTCGGCGACCGGAGCGTCCTCCCACGGCTGACCACCGGACACACCGGAAGAGGGTGCCTCGTCCCACGGCTGACCACCGGACGCGGCGGAGGAGGGAGTCTCCCACGACGCGGGGCCCAGGCCGTCGTCGGAGGTGTCCCGGGCACGGGCCGGGGCGTCGTCCCACGGCTGGCCGAGGGCGGACGAGGACGGGGTGTCCCAGGGCCGGGACCCGTCGGCCGAACCGCTCTCAACGGAACCACCGGTTCCGGGGGAGTCCGACCACGGGGCCGACGCACCGCGGTCGTCCCCGCCGGCGGGGACTTCGGCGTCCCAGGATGAGGGAGAGCGCGTGTCGTCCTCCCAGGGACGGGCGGCGGGGGCCGGGACGTCCCACGAGGCCGTGCCGAGGCCGTCGTCGAGCGGATCGCGCCGGTCGGCGACCGGAGCGTCCTCCCACGGCTGACCACCGGACACACCGGAGGAGGGCGCCTCGTCCCACGGCTGACCACCGGACGCGGCGGAAGGGGGAGCATCGTCCCACGGCTGACCGGACGCGCCGGAGGAAGGAGCCTCGTTCCACGGCTGACCACCGGACACACCGGAAGAGGGTGCCTCGTCCCACGGCTGACCGGACGCGCCGGGGGACGGGGCGTCCCAGGACGGCGCGCCCCGGTCCTCGTCCACCGGTGCGCCGGGAGCCCACGGCTGTTCGGCGGCGGAGCCGGGCGCGGAGGAGGGCTCGTCCCGGAGCTGCCCGGCGTCCGGGGCGTCCCGGTCGTCCAGCGCGGGGAACTCCTGGGTCCGGGGACCGTCGGACCATGCCTCGGGCCGGTCGGTGTCCCGCTCCGACGGGAGCGGCACCTGGGCGCTGGCCGCGACGCTCGGCAGGGAGGGCTCCTCGGCCTCTCCCGGAACCCTGGTCAGCGGCTGGTAGGCCGCGGACCCGGCGCCCGGGTAGGAGATGCCGTGGGAGGCGGGGGGCGGCGGTCCGCCCAGCGCCTCCGGGTAGGGCTCCACCATCGCCGGGCGGGACGAGCTCAGCCCCGCGTACCCCCCGCTGTCCGGGAAGACCGTGTCAGCGGTCCCCTCCGATTCGAGCGGGTCCTGGTAGTCCGACTGTGTGCGATAGCGGTTCTCGCTCGGCTTGAACCACGAGTCCTCCGCGTCGGAGTCCCGCCGTTCGCCCCCGTTGTCAGTCACCTGTGCCTCTCCCGCCAGCGCAGTAGCGCCGTCTTCCGTCCGTGTCAGCGGACCCTGTGCGCGGAACGGCGGCGGTACCACCCCCCGCGAGGAGTGGCATACCGCCGCCGTCAGTCAAGCAAACCGCTTCTACCGGTTGTACGGTCCGAAGTCGTACTCCTCCAGCGGAACGGCCTCGCCCGAACCCTGTCCGAAGGTGTACTCGCTCGGCTCCTCGTACCCGGAGACCGAGTACATCGAGGCCTTGGCCTCCTCGGTCGGCTCCACCCGGATGTTGCGGTACTGCGGAATGCCGGTACCGGCCGGGATGAGCTTACCGATGATGACGTTCTCCTTGAGGCCGAGGAGCGGGTCGCTCTTGCCGTGGATCGCGTTCTCGGTGAGCACCCGGGTGGTCTCCTGGAAGGAGGCCGCGGACAGCCAGGACTCCGTGGCCAGCGAGGCCTTGGTGATCCCCAGCAGCACCGGGCGCCCGGCCGCGGGCTGGCCGCCCTCGGACACGACGCGGCGGTTGATCCGCTCGAACTTCGGCCGCTCGACCATCTCACCGGGCAGCAGCTCGGTGTCGCCCGACTCCAGGATGTTCACCCGCTTGAGCATCTGGCGGACGATGATCTCGATGTGCTTGTCGTGGATGGACACACCCTGCGACTTGTACACCTCCTGGACCTCGGACACCAGGTGCTGCTGCACCGCGCGCGGGCCCTGGATGCGCAGGACCTCGTGCGGGTTGATCGCACCCTGGATCAGCTGCTGGCCGACCTTGACGTGGTCGCCGTCGGTGACGAGCAGCTGGGCGCGCATCGGGACCGGGTAGGCGATCTCGTCCGTGCCGTCGTCGGGGATGACGACGATCTTGCGGCTCTTCTCGGTGTCGTCGATCCGGATCCGGCCCTCCATCTCGGAGATCGGGGCCACACCCTTGGGGATGCGGGCCTCGAAGAGCTCCTGGACACGGGGCAGACCGTGGGTGATGTCCTGACCGGCCGAACCGCCCATGTGGAAGGTACGCATGGTCAGCTGGGTGCCGGGCTCACCGATGGACTGGGCCGCGATGATGCCGATCGCCTCACCGACGTCCACCGGCTTGCCGGTCGCCATGGAGCGGCCGTAGCAGGTGGTGCAGACGCCGATCTTGGCCTCGCAGACCAGCGACGAGCGCACGCGGACGCGGGTGATCCCGGCCTCGATGAGCTTGTCGATGTTCTGCTCGGAGGTGTCGCTCAGGGCGGGGAGGACGACGTTGCCCTCCGCGTCCACCGCCTCCTCGGCGATGGTCCGGCCGAAACCGGTGTTCTCGACGTTGTGCTTGCGCACGACGACGCCGGCGGCGTTCTTCTCGCCGATCTCGTGCCAGAGCGAGCGCTCCGTGCCGCAGTCGATCTCGCGGACGATGACGTCCTGCGCGACGTCCACCAGACGACGGGTCAGGTAACCCGAGTCGGCGGTACGCAGGGCGGTGTCGGCCAGACCCTTGCGCTGGCCGTGCGTGGAGATGAAGTACTCCAGCACGGACAGGCCCTCGCGGTAGGAGGACTTGATCGGACGCGGGATCGTCTCACCCTTGGTGTTGGAGACCAGGCCGCGGATACCCGCGATCTGGCGCACCTGCATCGGGTTGCCTCGGGCGCCGGACTGGACCATCATCCACACCGGGTTGTCGGCGGGGAAGTTGCTCTCCATGTCCTGGGCGACCTCGGTGGTGGCCTGCGTCCACACCTCGGTGAGCTCCTGACGGCGCTCGTCGTCGGTGATGAGACCGCGGTCGTACTCGCGCTGGATCTTGTCCGCCTTGCGCTCGTACCCCTCCAGGATCTCGGTCTTGCGCGGCGGCGCGACGACGTCCTCGATGCCGATGGTCAGACCGGACCGGGTGGCCCAGTGGTAACCGGCGTCCTTGAGGGCGTCCAGCGTCGTGGCGACCTGGACCTTGGGGTAGTTCTCGGCGAGGTCGTTGACCAGCGTCGAGACCTGCTTCTTGCCCACCTGGAAGTTGACGTACGGGTAGTCGACCGGGGTGGTCTCGTTGAACAGGTACCGCCCCAGGGTCGTCTCCAGGGTGTACGGCTCCCCCGGCGTCCAGCCCTCCGGCGGCGTCCAGTCCTTGGGACCGGGGGCGCCGTCGGCGATCCGGAGCTTGATCCTGGCCTGGAGGTCGAGGTCCCCCAGGTCGTAGGCCATGATGCCCTCGGCCGGGGAGAGGAACGAGCGCCCCTCGCCCTTGGCTCCGGCCTTCTCCGTCGTCAGGTAGAACAGGCCGATGATCATGTCCTGGGTGGGCATGGTCACGGGCTTGCCGTCGGACGGCTTGAGGATGTTGTTGGTGGCCAGCATCAGCAGCCGCGCCTCGGCCTGGGCCTCGGCGGACAGCGGCAGGTGGACGGCCATCTGGTCGCCGTCGAAGTCGGCGTTGAACGCCGTGCACACGAGCGGGTGGATCTGGATGGCCTTGCCCTCGACCAGCTGCGGCTCGAATGCCTGGATGCCCAGGCGGTGCAGCGTCGGGGCGCGGTTGAGCAGAACCGGGTGCTCGGTGATGACCTCTTCGAGGACGTCCCACACGACCGGGCGGGACCGCTCGACCATGCGCTTGGCGCTCTTGATGTTCTGCGCGTGGTTCAGGTCCACCAGGCGCTTCATCACGAAGGGCTTGAACAGCTCCAGCGCCATCTGCTTGGGCAGGCCGCACTGGTGCAGCTTGAGCTGCGGGCCGACGACGATGACCGAACGGCCGGAGTAGTCGACTCGCTTGCCCAGCAGGTTCTGGCGGAAGCGGCCCTGCTTGCCCTTGAGCATGTCGGACAGCGACTTGAGCGGACGGTTGCCCGGCCCGGTGACCGGGCGGCCACGGCGGCCGTTGTCGAACAGCGCGTCGACGGCCTCCTGGAGCATCCGCTTCTCGTTGTTGACGATGATCTCGGGCGCGCCGAGGTCGAGCAGCCGCTTGAGGCGGTTGTTGCGGTTGATGACACGGCGGTACAGGTCGTTGAGGTCGGAGGTCGCGAAGCGGCCACCGTCCAGCTGCACCATCGGACGCAGGTCCGGCGGGATGACCGGGATGCAGTCCAGCACCATGCCCATGGGGCTGTTGGTGGTGTTGAGGAACGCCGAGACGACCTTGAGCCGCTTCAGGGCGCGGGCCTTCTTCTGGCCCTTGCCGGTGCGGATGATCTCCCGGAGCCTCTCGGCCTCCACGTCCAGCTCGAAGTTGGCCAGCCGGTCCTGGATGGCCTGGGCGCCCATGCCGCCGCGGAAGTACTTGCCGAAGCGGTCCCGCATCTCGCGGTAGAGCATCTCGTCGCCCTCGAGGTCCTGGACCTTGAGGTTCTTGAACCGGTTCCAGACCTCGTCGAGGCGGTCGATCTCGCGCTGGGCGCGGTCGCGCAGCTGGCGCATCTCGCGCTCGGCGCCCTCGCGCACCTTGCGGCGGGCGTCGCCCTTGGCCCCCTGCTCCTCCAGCTCGGCGAGGTCGGCCTCCAGCTTGCGGTGGCGGTCCTCGACGGTGGAGTCGCGGCGCTGCTCCAGGTGCTGCTTCTCGACCGAGATCCGCGCCTCCAGGGACTGGAGGTCGCGCTCACGGGCCTCGGTGTCCACCCACGTGACCATGTAGGCGGCGAAGTAGATGATCTTCTCGAGATCCTTCGGCGCCAGGTCCAGCAGGTAGCCCAGGCGGGAGGGCACGCCCTTGAAGTACCAGATGTGCGTGACGGGAGCGGCCAGCTCGATGTGGCCCATCCGCTCACGGCGCACCTTGGCGCGGGTCACCTCGACGCCGCAGCGCTCACAGATGATGCCCTTGAAGCGGACGCGCTTGTACTTGCCGCAGTAGCACTCCCAGTCGCGGGTCGGACCGAAGATCTTCTCGCAGAAGAGTCCGTCCTTCTCGGGCTTGAGGGTGCGGTAGTTGATGGTCTCGGGCTTCTTGACCTCGCCGTGCGACCACTGGCGGATGTCGTCGGCCGTGGCCAGGCCGATGCGCAGCTCGTCGAAGAAGTTGACGTCGAGCACTTAATTCGTCCCCTGCTCTCGAAGAATGCGGAAGTTAGACCTCTTCGACACTGCTCGGCTCCCGCCGACCCAGGTCGATTCCCAGTTCTTCCGCCGCGCGGAAGACGTCCTCGTCGCTGTCCCGCATCTCGATGGACATACCGTCACTGGACAGCACCTCCACGTTCAGACAGAGCGACTGCATCTCCTTGATGAGCACCTTGAAGGACTCAGGGATGCCCGGCTCGGGGATGTTCTCGCCCTTGACGATGGCCTCGTAGACCTTGACCCGGCCCACCACGTCGTCGGACTTGATGGTGAGCAGCTCCTGGAGGGCGTAGGCGGCGCCGTAGGCCTCCAGCGCCCACACCTCCATCTCACCGAAGCGCTGGCCGCCGAACTGCGCCTTACCGCCCAGCGGCTGCTGGGTGATCATGGAGTACGGGCCGGTGGAGCGCGCGTGGATCTTGTCGTCCACGAGGTGGTGGAGCTTGAGGATGTACTTGTAGCCGACGGAGATCGGCTCGGCGAAGGGCTCGCCGGTGCGGCCGTCGAACAGACGCGCCTTGCCGTCCTCGTTGATCAGGCGGTTGCCGTCCGCGTTGGGGCGCACCGACTTGATCAGGCCGCTGAGCTCGTCGCCGTGCAGGCCGTCGAAGACCGGCGTGGCCACGCGGGAGTCCGGCGGCACGTCGGTGGCGCCGATGGCCTCCAGCGACTTCTGCCACTCCTCCTCGACCCCCTCGACCAGCCAGCCGTTCTTGGCCAGCCAGCCCAGGTGGACCTCCAGGACCTGGCCGACGTTCATGCGGCCGGGCACGCCCAGCGGGTTGAGGATGATGTCGACCGGCGTCCCGTCCTCCAGGAAGGGCATGTCCTCCTGGGGCAGGATCTTGGAGATGACGCCCTTGTTGCCGTGGCGGCCCGCGAGCTTGTCACCGTCGGTGATCTTGCGCTTCTGGGCCACGTAGACGCGGACCATCTCGTTGACGCCGGGGGCGAGCTCGTCGCCCTCCTCGCGGCTGAACACGCGGACGCCGATGACCTTGCCGGTCTCGCCGTGCGGCACCTTCAGCGAGGTGTCGCGGACCTCGCGCGCCTTCTCGCCGAAGATCGCGCGCAGCAGGCGCTCCTCCGGGGTCAGCTCGGTCTCGCCCTTGGGCGTGACCTTGCCGACGAGGATGTCGCCGTCCACGACCTCGGCGCCGATGCGGATGATGCCCCGGTCGTCGAGGTCGGCCAGGACCTCCTCGCTGACGTTGGGGATCTCGCGGGTGATCTCCTCCGGGCCCAGCTTGGTGTCGCGGGCGTCGACCTCGTGCTCCTCGATGTGGATCGAGGAGAGGACGTCGTCCTGCACCAGGCGCTGGGAGAGGATGATCGCGTCCTCGTAGTTGTGGCCCTCCCAGGACATGTACGCCACGAGCAGGTTCTTGCCCAGCGACATCTCACCCTGGTCGGTGGAGGGGCCGTCCGCGAGGACCTGGCGCTCCTCGACCCGCTGGCCCTCGGCCACGATCGGCCGCTGGTTGAAGCAGGTGCCCTGGTTGGAGCGCTGGAACTTGCCCATGCGGTACGTCTTGCGCGTGCCGTCGTCGGCCATGACGGTGACGTAGTCGGCGGTGACGTCCTCGACGACACCGGCCTTCTGCGCCAGGACGACCTCGCCGGCGTCGGTGGCGGCTCGGTACTCCATGCCGGTGCCGACGAACGGCGACTCGGCCATCAGCAGCGGCACGGCCTGGCGCTGCATGTTCGAGCCCATGAGGGCGCGGTTGGCGTCGTCGTGCTCCAGGAACGGGATCATGGCGGTGGCGACCGACACCATCTGGCGCGGCGACACGTCCATGTAGTCGACCTCGTCCGTGCTGACCTGCTCGAACTCACCGCCCTTGCGGCGCACGAGCACACCGGCCTCGGCGAAGGAGCCGTCGGGGTTCATCGGCGTGTTGGCCTGCGCGATGACGTGGAGGTCCTCCTCGTCCGCGGTCAGGTAGTCGACCTGGTCGGAGACCTTGCCGTCGATGATGCGGCGGTACGGGGTCTCCACGAAGCCGAAGGAGTTGACCCGGCCGTAGGCGGCGAGCGAGCCGATCAGACCGATGTTCGGTCCCTCGGGCGTCTCGATCGGGCACATGCGGCCGTAGTGCGAGGGGTGCACGTCGCGGACCTCGAAGCCCGCGCGCTCGCGGGACAGGCCGCCCGGGCCCAGCGCGGAGAGGCGGCGCTTGTGCGTCAGGCCCTCCAGCGGGTTGGTCTGGCCCATGAACTGCGACAGCTGCGAGGTGCCGAAGAACTCCTTGATGGAGGCCACGACCGGACGGATGTTGATCAGGGTCTGCGGCGTGATCGCCTCGACGTCCTGGGTGGTCATCCGCTCGCGGACGACGCGCTCCATGCGGGCCAGGCCCAGGCGGACCTGGTTCTGGATGAGCTCGCCGACGGTGCGCAGGCGGCGGTTGCCGAAGTGGTCGATGTCGTCGGTCTCGATCGGACGGGGACCGTTGACGGTCTCCTTCTCGACCTCACCCGCGTGCAGGCGGACGAGGTAGTCGATCGTGGCGACGATGTCCTCTTCGGTGAGGGTGCCCTGCCGGTAGTCGGTGTCCAGCCCGAGCTTCTTGTTGATCTTGTAACGGCCGACCTTGGCCAGGTCGTAGCGCTTGGGGTTGAAGTACAGGTTCTCCAGCAGCGCCTGGGCCGACTCCTTCGTGGGCGGCTCGCCGGGGCGCAGCTTGCGGTAGATGTCCAGCAGCGCGTCGTCGGTGCCCGCGGTGGGGTCCTTCTCCAGCGTGTTGCGGATGGACTCGTACTGGCCGAAGCGCTCCAGGATCTGGTCGGTGGTCCAGCCCAGCGCCTTGAGCAGGACGGTGACGCCCTGCTTGCGCTTGCGGTCGATGCGGACGCCGACGAAGTCGCGCTTGTCGACCTCGAACTCCAGCCAGGCGCCGCGGGACGGGATGACCTTGCAGCCGTAGAGGTCCTTGTCCGAGGTCTTGTCGACGGACTTGTCGAAGTACACGCCCGGGGAGCGCACCAGCTGGGACACGACGACGCGCTCGGTGCCGTTGATGATGAAGGTGCCGGTCTCGGTCATGAGCGGGAAGTCGCCCATGAACACCGTCTGGCTCTTGATCTCACCGGTGTCGTTGTTGATGAACTCCGCCGTGACGAACATCGGGGCGGAGTAGGTCATGTCCCTGTCCTTGCACTCATCCTCTGAGTACTTGGGCGGCTCGAACCGGTGGTCGCGGAACGACAGGGACATCGTGCCCGAGAAGTCCTCGATCGGGCTGATCTCCTCGAAGATCTCTTCGAGACCGGACTGCTCCGGAACGTCCTTGCGGCCAGCGTTTCGGGCCGTCTCAACCCGGGTCTTCCACCTGTCGTTGCCCAGCAGCCAGTCGAACGACTCGGTCTGAAGGGCGAGGAGGTTCGGGACCTCCAGTGGTTCCTGGATACGGGCGAAGGAAACGCGGTGCGGACCAAGGGCGTTAGCGGAGGCGTTGCGCGAGGCTGCCAACAGGGGTCCTTCCGAAGGCTTGTGGCGGTTGAAGCGCGCACGCCAGACGATCCGTCACGAGAAGGACCGCCGCAACGCGGTTGAGACGGTCACATCGAGCGGGAGCGGGCCACCGGAATGTCCGGAAAAATGGAGTGGCGGTAGCCTTCACCGGCACAGGGATCACCAAAGGGCAGCGCAAAAGAGCAGTGTAGCCGAACACCACACCGCTGTCCACTCACGGTCCACAGCGCCACTCACGACACCGGCAGGATCACCCCTGGAGGGCGATCCGTCAAGCCCGCTCCCGGCGGAGGGGCCCGGATTCCGGCTGCCCGGAACGGTCCGACGACCTCGTCGGTGGACTGGTGCGCCTGCCCTGGCCCGGGGGTCGGGAGCCAACGACATCCGAAGGATTCCCCCGCCTCAGGCGGGTAAACACGTCCTCCGGGCCTCAGCGGGTTTCCCGGGACGGGAGATTAGCGCGTCCGGGGGACAGTTCGCACACGCGCCCCCGGTTCCGGAACCTGCCGGATCCCCCTCAGCTTCGCACAGGGGACGGGACGAGCGGTGACGGACACGGCGGGGCGCGGGCAAAGGACTCCTGACCCGCCGCAGGTCAGCGCGCCGCCGGAGGCGCCGCCCGGGCCCGGGCGGCGGGGCGGAGGGCTCGACGGAGCGCGGGACACGGCGGACACCGGCCCGGGGCGCGGGAGGAGCGGGGGCCGCGGAGGCGGGGGCGCGGCGGTCGCGGGCCGGAGCGCGAAGGAGCGCGGGCCGGACGGGAGGCGCGCGGGAGGACCGCCCGGAGGCGGTGAGGGGTTCCAGGACGCACGAAGGCGGCCGCCCCTCCCCGGAAGGAGGGACGGCCGCCGGAAGCAGGCCAGCGGGCGCTCAGCGGCCCGCATGGGACTACTTGAGGGTGACGGAGGCGCCAGCGCCCTCGAGAGCGGCCTTGGCCTTCTCGGCCGTCTCCTTGTTGACGCCCTCCAGCAGCGGCTTGGGAGCGTTGTCGACCAGGTCCTTGGCCTCCTTGAGGCCCAGGCTCGTGAGGCCGCGGACCTCCTTGATGACCTGGATCTTCTTGTCGCCAGCGCCCTCGAGGATGACGTCGAACTCGGTCTGCTCCTCGGCCTCGGCGGCGCCGCCACCCTGGGCGGGGCCGGCGACGGCCACGGCGGCCGGAGCGGCGGCGGTGACGTCGAACTTGTCCTCGAAGAGCTTCACGAAGTCGGCCAGCTCGAGAAGGGTCATCTCCTCGAACGCGGCAAGCAGGTCCTCGTTGCTGAGCTTCGCCATGGTGCGATCTCTCTTTCTCTGCGGACACGCGGTCCTGTCGGGCCCGCGTGCGAGTCAGTGTCCGAGCGCCCTCGGCGCCCGGCGGGGTTCAAAAAGGTCAGGCGGCTTCCTGGGAGCGCTTGTCCGCCAGGGCCTGCGCGAGACGCACAGTCTTGGAGGGCAGCGCCTGGAAGACGGCGGCGGCCTGGCCCTGCTTGGCCTTGAGCGCACCCGCCAGCTTCGCGAGGATGACCTCGCGGGACTCCAGATCGGCCAGCTTGGTGATGTCGTCGGCGCTCATCGACTTGCCGTCGATGACACCGCCCTTGATCACCAGGGGCGAGTTCGCCTTCGCGAAGTCACGCAGACCCTTGGCGGCCTCGACCACGTCACCGTGGACGAAGGCGATGGCGGACGGGCCCTCGAGCAGGTCCTTGACCTGCTCGTCGACACCGGCCTCCGTGACCGCGATCTTGGTCAGCGTGTTCTTGACGATGCGAAAACGCGCGCTCTGGCCGAGGCTGCGACGCAGTTCAGTGATCTGCGCGACAGTGAGCCCCCGGTATTCGGTCAGCACGGCGCCGTTCGACTCACGGAACTCGCCCGTGAGTTCGGCGACCGCGGCTGCCTTGTCCGGCCTCGCCATGGGACTCCTTCCAACATTGAACGCTGGTTGACTCCAAGGGCCCGGGCGATCGGCGTCAGCACGAGAAAAAGCCCCGGGCGCGAGGCGCACGGGGCATGACCGCGTTCCGGCGGCCGCGCGGAGCACGGCGTGGAACGGGAAGCTCTTGTGACACCTGCGCGGGCGCCCATCGCGGATGGGCCCTTAGGTCACCCGTTCGGGTGACGACCAGCGGTCTTCGGCAAGAACCCATCGTACCGCACGCGCGGGAGCCCCCGTTCCGCACCGGGGGGCAGAAACCGTGATCGCGCTCACTCCCGCGCGGGCACGGAACCGCGGCGACGTGGCGGGCGTCGGATCGGTGGCCGCGCGGAGGAGCCGGCAGGGACCGGAATGTCCCTCCGACGTGGCAGCATGACGCTACCGGGCACCCCCGCTCCCAGTCGTGCCCGTGTCCCCCGCACAAAAGAAGAAGGCGAACACCCCGTGAAGACCCGTATGCCGGTCCTGATCTCCGCCGGCACCCTCGCCCTGTCCCTCACCGCCTGCGGCGGAGGCGCCGCGGAGGAGGAGCCCGCCGAGGCGGCGGCCGAGTCGCCCGAGGCGGGCGGTGGTGGCAGTGTCCTGGACCTGGTCGCCGGTCTCGGCGAGAGCACCCAGAGCGTCGACAACTACACCCTCACGATGGACATCCTCACCACCGAGTCGCCGCTGAGCGAGGGGGAGGTCGAGATGTCCATCGTCTACGAGGTGAGCGACGACCCCTCGGCCCTCCAGGTCACCGCGGTCATGCCGTTCCTCGGCGAGAGCACGCTGGCCCTGATGGAGATGACCGGCGCGGACGTGAGCGGCCTCACCGCCGAGGAGGCCGGCACCAGCGTCATGCTCTACCCGGAGGGCCAGGACCCCCTGATCTCCAACAGCCTGGGACAGTACGGGGACACTCCCTGGGTGACTGCCGGTGGTGAGGCGCTCGGGGACGTTTCCGCGGACGTCTTCGACGTGGAGGCCCTGCCCCAGGTCGCCAGCGCCATCGCCTCCCTGGAGAACGTCTCCGAGGCGGGTACCGAGGAGATCAACGGCGTGGAGACGACGGTCATCGAGGGCACGATGACCAGCGAGGAGTACGAGGCCCTGTCCGAGGAGCAGTCGGCCGCGCTCCTCCAGGTGCTCGGCTCCGACTTCAGCGGCACCCTCGACATCGGTGTCTGGATCGACGACGCCGGCTTCCCGCTGCGCATGGAGTTCGCGGACGAGGTGTCCGACGTGTCCATGGAGTTCTCCGCGCTCAACGAGACCGCCGTCGAGATCCCCGCCGAGGACGAGATCGGCACCATGTAGGTCCACGTGTCACGGCTCTCCGGGGCTTGTCCGTCCGCCGTGCGGCGGACGGACAAGCCCCGGAGAAGCGGAGCGGCCCCCGCCGTCCTCTCGGACTGCGGGGGCCGCTCTCGTCTGCGCTGGACAGCCGCGAAGGCTAGGCCTCGAGCGGGATGCTCGGGCCCATGGACGTGGAGACCACGGCCTTCTTGATGTAGCGGCCCTTGGCGGCGGACGGCTTGAGGCGGTTCACCTCGTCGATCGCTGCCTGGTAGTTCTCCAGGAGCTTCTGGTCGTCGAAGGAGGCCTTGCCGATGATGAAGTGCAGGTTCCCGTGGCGGTCCACGCGGAACTCGATCTTGCCGCCCTTGATGTCGGTGACGGCCTTGGCGACGTCGGGCGTGACGGTGCCGGTCTTCGGGTTCGGCATCAGGCCGCGCGGACCGAGCACGCGGCCGAGGCGGCCGACCTTGCCCATGAGGTCCGGGGTGGCCACGACGGCGTCGAAGTCGGTGAAGCCCTTCGAGACCTTCTCGATCATCTCGTCGTCGCCGATGATGTCGGCGCCAGCCGCGAGAGCCTGCTCGGCACGCTCACCGGTCGCGAAGACCAGGACCCGAGCGGTCTTGCCGGTGCCGTTCGGCAGGTTCACGGTGCCGCGGACCATCTGGTCGGCCTTGCGCGGGTCGACGCCCAGGCGCAGGGCGACCTCGACGGTCGCGTCGAACTTGACGGTGGAGGTCTCCTTGGCGAGCTTCACGGCCTCGGCGGGGCCGTAGAGCTTGTCACGGTCCACCTGCTGGCTGGCTTTGCGGTGGTTCTTGCTGCGCTTCACTCTGTTCTCCTGTGGAACGTGTGGTCACCGGGCCAGCGCCTGGCCCTGCCACGGTGGTTCTTGAACGTCGAGCGTCCCCGGTCGCTCCGGTCTCCGCGGACCGGCGCCACCGTGCGGGGGACTACTTGACCTCGATGCCCATCGAGCGGGCGGTACCGGCGACGATCTTGGCGGCGGCCTCGATGTCCTCGGTGTTGAGGTCGGGCAGCTTGGTCTGCGCGATCTCGCGGACCTGCTCGGCGGTGATGGAACCGGCGGTGCTGCGACCCGGGTCGGTGGCGGCCTTGTCCAGGCCGGCGGCCTTCAGGATCAGCTTCGGCGCCGGAGGCGTCTTGGTGACGAAGCTGAAGGAACGGTCCTCGTAGATGGAGATCTCGACGGGGATGACGTTGCCGCGCTGGGACTCCGTGGCAGCGTTGTACTGCTTGCAGAAGTCCATGATGTTGACGCCGTGCGGACCGAGCGCGGTACCGACGGGCGGCGCCGGGGTGGCCTGACCGGCGGGGAGCTGCACCTTGACCAGTGCGGCCAGTTTCTTCTTCGGAGGCATATCGGGTCCTTTGCCTGATCTGCGTTGTGTTCTGGTCCCGTTGCCTCCCTGACGGCTCCGCGCGGCCGCGGGGGCCGGGGAACCGCTGCCGAAGGAGGCGGGGGACCCCGCGCGCGACGGGCGCGGGGCGCCGGTCCGCCGGGACCGGGCGGACCGGGCGCGGGTCCCGCCGGGGCGGAACACGCGAGTGGGTCCGCCACGGGGCGGACCCACCAAGTCTATGCCGCTCTTCTGAGTGCCCTGACAGGCGCTTCGCGATCGCAGGGCCCCGGCCCGAGCGGCGGGAGCGGACGGGCTAGATCTTGGCGACCTGGTTGAACGACAGCTCGACCGGGGTCTCGCGGCCGAAGATCGACACCAGCACCTTGAGCTTCTGGGTGTCGGGGTTGATCTCGCTGACCGTCGCGGGCAGGGTCGCGAACGGGCCCTCCATGACGGTGACGGACTCGCCGACCTCGTAGGCCACGTCCATGCGGGCCTCTCCGACGCCGCCGCCCGCGCTCCGGGCCTGCTGCGCCTGCTCCGGCTCCACCTCCGGCTCGGGGGCGAGGAGCTTGGCCACCTCGGTCAGGCTCAGCGGCGCGGGCTTGTTGGAGAGGCCCACGAAGCCGGTGACGCCGGGGGTGTTGCGGATGGCCGACCAGGACTCGTCGGTCAGGTCCATGCGGACGAGCACGTAGCCGGGCAGGACCTTCTCGGTGACCTGCTGGCGCTTGCCGCTCTTGACCTCGGTGACCTCGTGCTCGGGCACCTCGACCTGGAAGATGTACTCCTCCATGTTGAGGGACTGGGTGCGGCTCTCGACGTTGGCCTTGACCCGCTTCTCGTAACCGGCGTAGGTGTGCACGACGTACCAGTCGCCGGGCAGCAGGACGAGCTCGTTCTTGAACTCCTCGACGGGGTCCAGGCGGGGGGCCTCCTCCTCGGCGGCCTCGCCCTGCTCCTCGTCCTCCTCCACGACGCCCTCGTGGTCGTCGGCGGCCTCGGACGCGTCGGCGTCACCGGTCAGCTCCGGGCTGTCGGTGTCGACCGCGTCGGTCGCGTCCTCCGGCAGCTCGCCCGCCAGGCCGGTCTCTTCCGCCGACGACTGAACCGGCTCCTCTTCGGGGAAGTCGTCAGAGGTCAGTGGGGACTCGGACACGGCTGCTCTTTCTCTCGTCGGATTCGCTCTCGGGGCGACGCACACGAGGCAGCGCTGTACGTCGAACCCGGTTCTGCCAGCTTACGGTCTCTCCGGGCGGACCGGGACCAACGCGCGGACGAGGAGGCCGCGTCCCGGCTTCTGCCGGAGGACGCGGCGCGGAAGGGGTGGTCAGACGCCCTGCGGGGTGCCGAACGTGCCGTACAGCCAGGTGACCGCCTCGCCGAAGCCCCAGTCCACGAGGGAGACGTATCCCAGGACGACCAGCACGAAGACGAGGACCACGATGGTGTAGGTCACCAGCTCGCGGCGCGTGGGCCAGCGGACCTTGCGCAGCTCTCCGGCGACCTGCTTGGTGAACGTCACCGGACCGGTACGACGCTTGGGCTCCTTGTCGGGCTTGGCGTCGGCGTCAGTCTGAGTCACCTGGGGTCCTTAGGGTCGCGGGCTGCTACTTGTCCCCGTAGTTCCGGATGCCCGCGCGGCGCGACGCCCGCAGGGGCGCCGCACCGCACGCGCGAAGGTGCAGGGCAGGAGGGACTCGAACCCCCAACCGCCGGTTTTGGAGACCGGTGCTCTGCCAATTGAGCCACTGCCCTTAGCGGAAACTGCGATCCCACCATAGCCGGTTCCGGTGCGCTACGCACACCGTGCGCCAGGTAACACCTGGGCCACGAACGGCCGACCGGAAAGAGTGTATGCGCTCGGGGCCCCGTGACCAAACCGTTCGTCCCGCCGAGGGGCGTGAACGGCTCCTTCGTCCGGTTGCGCCCTCCTTCCCGCCCGCGCCCGGACCAGGGGCGCATGACAACATGGGTCACATGACTGATCGACCCCGTCTCTCTGCACGTATCAGCGCGATCTCCGAGTCCGCCACCCTGGCCGTGGACGCCAAGGCCAAGGCCATGAAGGCGGAGGGCCGTGCCGTCATCGGCTTCGGCGCGGGAGAGCCCGACTTCCCGACCCCCGACTACATCGTCGAGGCCGCCGTCGAGGCCGCCCGTGAGCCCCGGTTCCACCGCTACACGCCCGCCGGCGGCCTGCCCGAGCTCAAGAAGGCGATCGCCGAGAAGACCCTGCGCGACTCCGGCTACGAGGTCGACCCCGCCCAGGTCCTGGTGACCAACGGCGGCAAGCAGGCCATCTACGAGGCCTTCGCCGCCATGCTGGACCCGGGCGACGAGGTCATCGTCATCGCCCCGTACTGGACCACCTACCCCGAGTCGATCAAGCTCGCGGGCGGCGTCCCGGTCTTCGTCGTCACCGACGAGAGCACCGGCTACCTGGCCAGCGTGGAGCAGCTGGAGGCGGCGCGCAGCGAGCGCACCAAGGTCCTGGTGTTCGTCTCCCCGTCCAACCCGACCGGTGCCGTGTACCCGCGCGAGCAGGTCCGCGAGATCGGCCGCTGGGCGAACGAGCACGGCCTGTGGGTGCTGTCCGACGAGATCTACGAGCACCTGGTCTACGGGGACGCCGAGTTCTCCTCGCTGCCCGTCGAGGTGCCCGAGATCGCCGACCGCACCGTCATCGTCAACGGCGTGGCCAAGACCTACGCCATGACCGGCTGGCGCGTGGGGTGGATCATCGGCCCCAAGGACGTGGTCAAGGCCGCGGGCAACCTCCAGTCGCACGCCACCTCCAACGTCGCCAACGTCTCGCAGGCCGCCGCCCTGGCCGCGGTCTCCGGCGACTTGGACGCCGTGGCGACGATGCGCGAGGCCTTCGACCGCCGCCGCAAGACGATCGTGCGCATGCTCAACGAGATCGACGGCGTGGTCTGCCCCGAGCCGCAGGGCGCGTTCTACGCCTACCCCTCGGTCAAGGGCGTGCTGGGCAAGGAGATCCGCGGCCGGACGCCGCAGACCTCCACCGAGCTGGCCGAGCTCATCCTGGAGCAGGCCGAGGTCGCCGTGGTGCCCGGTGAGGCCTTCGGCACCCCCGGCTACCTGCGCCTGTCCTACGCGCTCAGCGACGAGGACCTCGCCGAGGGCGTGAGCCGCATCCAGAAGCTGCTGGCCGAGGCCAAGTAGCAGCGCCTCTTCGGGGCTCCGCCGCGCTTCGCCCCGTACACGCCGACGCGCCCCGGGGGACCGGTCCCCCGGGGCGCGTCGGCGTGTACGGGGCCGGTCCCGGCGCGGCCGGATGGGGCGTCCTGGCACCGGAGGCGCCCCGCATACGGCAGGCTTACGTCATGGAGACACCGACCAGCGCCCGCCGGTTGGACCGGCTGCCCAAGGCACACCTGCACCTGCACTTCACCGGATCGATGCGCCATCCCACCCTGGTGGAGCTGGCCGCCGAGCACGGCATCCACCTCCCCCAGGCCCTGGTCGAGGAGTGGCCGCCCAAGCTCCGCGCCACGGACGAGCGCGGCTGGTTCCGCTTCCAGCGCCTGTACGACATCGCCCGGTCGGTGCTGCGCAGACCCGAGGACGTCTACCGGCTGCTGCGCGAGGCGGCCGAGGACGAGCGCGCGGCCGGGTCCGGCTGGCTGGAGATCCAGGTGGACCCGAGCGGTTACGCGTCGCTCTTCGACGGGCTCACCGCCACCCTGGAGCTGTTCCTGGACGCGGCCCGCGCCGCCGAGCGCGAGACCGGCGTGCCCGTCGGCCTGATGGTGGCGGCCAACCGCACCAGGCACCCGCTGGACGCCAAGGTGCTGGCCCGCCTGGCCCGCCAGTACGCGGGCAGGGGCGTGGTGTCGTTCGGCCTGAACAACGACGAGCGGCGCGGCCGCGCCCTGGAGTTCGAGGGGGCGTTCCGGATCGCGCGGCGGGCCGGGCTGCTCTCCGCGCCGCACGGCGGCGAGCTCCAGGGGCCCCGCAGCGTGCGCGAGTGCCTGGACGTGCTGGACGCCGACCGGATCGGGCACGGCGTGCGGGCCGTGGAGGACCCGCGGCTGGTGGAGCGGATCGCCGAACGCGGGGTGACGCTGGAGGTCTGCCCGACCTCCAACGTGGGTCTGGGGGTGTACGAGGACCTGGGGCAGCTGCCGCTGCGCACGCTCTTCGACGCCGGGGTGCCGGTCGCGCTGGGCACCGACGACCCGCTGCTGTTCGGGCCGCGCCTGGTGGAGCAGTACCGGATCGCCCGCGAGGTGCTCGGGTTCTCCGATCCGGAGCTGGCCGAGCTGGCGCGGATGTCGGTCCGCGGCTCGGGCGCGCCGGAGTCGCTGCGCAAGGAGCTGCTGGCCGGGGTGGACGCGTGGCTGGCCGCCGACCCGGAACCCGCCGGGGACTGAGCCGCCACCGGCTCGGGGCTCAGGGCTCAGGGCTCAGGGCTCAGGGCTCAGGGCTCAGGGCTCAGGGCTCAGGGCTCAGGGCTCAGGGCTCAGGGCTCAGGGCTCAGGGCTCAGGCTAGGAGCATCCAGGCGCCCTGGCCCAGCATGGCGGCGCCCGCGACGAAGAACAGGGTGGCCGCGCCGATCTGGATGGCGCGCTCGGGCAGCTTCTTGCCGAGCACGGCGCCCAGCGCGATGGCGATGGCGTCGGCCGCGACCATGCCCACGGTGGAGCCGATCCACACGGGCAGCCAGTGGTGCTGGGTGCCGACGGTGATCGTGGCGAGCATGGTCTTGTCGCCGAGTTCGGCGACGAGGAAGACGACGAAGACGGTCGCGAACGCGGAGCGGATGCGCCGGGAGGCGGCGCGGGCCTCGTCCTTGTCGCTCATCTCGTCGCCGCGCAGGGTCCACGCGCCGAAGAACAGGAACGCGACACCGGCGGCGAGGGTGAGCCAGTCGGTGGGCAGCGTCGCGCCCAGGACCTCGGCCAGCAGGACGCTGCCCGCGTGCACGACCGCGGTGGCCGCGGTGATGCCGAGGATGACCGTGAGGGCCCGGTAGCGGGTGGCCAGGGACATGGCCACGAGTTGGGTCTTGTCGCCCATTTCGGCGATGAAGATGGCGAAGGCGCTGAATGCCAGTCCGGCGGCGAACCCCGTCATGCCTCCCCTTCCGTCCGACGTTGTCTGGGCAGAAGGAGGCGGACACCACTTCAACCCGGTCTTTTCCGGGTCAAAGGTCTCGTCCGCTCCTGGCTCGGCTTGTCTGGCCTGGCCGGGCTCGTACGACCGGGCCGCGGGGCGGCCAGTGTGTCGATCGCACGCATTGGGGACTACTCCCCTTCGACGCCTCCGACTTTATGGCAGAACAGAAGGATAATGCAATTCATGGCTTTACTGAATTGTTTTATCAGCCCGCCCTGAAAAACAAGTTGGCCGCGCCCAACTCCGAAATTGGGCGCGGCTGGGACCGGAGCGCGGGGCACCGGCTCAGAGGGAGACGCCGACCATCACCGGCTCGTTGACCAGGCGGACCCCGAAGGCCTCCTCCACGCCCGCCCGCACCTCGCGGGCCAGCTCCAGCAGGTCCTTCGTGGTGGCGCCGCCGGGGTTGGTCAGGGCGAGGCTGTGCTTGCCGGAGATGCGCGCGGGACCGTCGCCGTACCCCTTGGTGAACCCGGCGCGGTCGATCAGCCAGGCCGCGGAGAGCTTGACGTCCCCCCGCGCGTCGGGGTGCCCGGGCACCTGCGCGTCGGCGCCCAGGCGGGCGGCCGCCCGTTCGCGCACGGCCGCGAACTCCTCGGCGGTGACCACCGGGTTGGTGAAGAAGGACCCGGCGCTGCGGGTGTCGGGGTCGGCGGGGTCCAGGACCATGCCCTTGCCCCTGCGCAGCCCGAGGACGGTCTCCCGCGCCCGCTCCAGCGGCACCCGGGCGCCCGCCTCGGCACCCAGAGTGCGGGCCACCTCGGCGTAGGCGATCGGACGGCTGAGCTCGGAGCGGCGCAGCGCGAAGACCACCTCGCACACCACGTGGCGGTCGTCGCCCTTGAAGACGCTGTCCCGGTAGCTGAAGCCGCACTCGGCGTTGGTCATCCGGCGCCGCTCACCGGTGCGCCGGTCGTGGACGAGCACCTCGCGGATGGTCTGGCTGACGTCCTGGCCGTAGGCGCCCACGTTCTGGATGGGCGTGGAGCCGACCCGGCCGGGGATGCCCGACAGGAACTCCAGCCCGCTGAGGCCCTCGGCCACGACGCGCTCCACCAGCGGGTCCCACTCCACGCCCGCCTCGGCGCGCAGCAGCACGACCGGTTCGCCCTCCTCGTCGGTGCCCGCCTCCTCGAAGGAGACTCCCCTGGAGTCCACGAGGACCACGGTCCCGGGGAAGCCGTCGTCGGAGACCACGAGGTTGCTGCCCCCGCCCAGGACGAGGACGGGCTCGCCGGCGGCGTCGGCGCGGGCCACGGCGGCGACCAGCTCGTCGGTGGTGCCCGCGACCAGGAAGGTCCGCGCCGGGCCGCCCAGGCGCAGGGTGGTGTACTCGGAGAGTGCGGTCACGTCTACCTCGCCAGGCGCACGGTGGCCTTGGACTGCACCAGGACCTTGGCGCCGCCCGACCGCGCGGTCAGCAGCACCGTGACGGTGCCGTCGTCGTTCTTGGTCTTGACCTTGCCGCCGACGGTGATCTCGGCGCCCTCGTCGTCGTCGGGGACGACCACGGGCGCGGAGAAGCGCACCGAGTAGTCGACGACGCAGCCGGGGTCGCCCGCCCAGTCGGTGAGCACCCGCGCGGCCTCGGCCATGGTGAACATGCCGTGCGCGATGACGTCAGGCAGCCCCACCGACTTGGCGAAGCGCTCGTTCCAGTGGATCGGGTTGAAGTCGCCCGAGGCGCCCGCGTAGCGGACCAGGTCCAGGCGGCGGACCGGGAAGGTGCGCTCGGGGAGCTCGGTGCCGACCTCGACGTCGGCGTGGCGCAGCCTGCTCATGCCTCTCCTCCTCGCGCGACCAGCATCATCGTGGCGGTGACCACGTGCTCGCCGTCGGCGTCGTGTGCCGCGGTCTCCAGTGTGAGCAGCTCGTTGCCGCCCAGGGCCCGGATGGCCGTGATGCGGGTGACGCTGCTCAGGACGTCACCGGCGCACAGCGGACGGCTGTAGCGGAAGCTCTGGTCGCCGTGCACGACCCGGGAGAAGTCCAGGCCGAGGTCGGGGTCGGCGATGGCCTGGGCCGAGCCCGCCATCCCCAGGATGACCGGGAAGGTGGGCGGGGCGACCACGTCGGGGTGTCCGGCCGCCCGGGCCGAGGCCTGGTCGGTGTAGACCGGGTTGGGGTCGTTGACCGCCTCGGCGAACTCACGGATCTTGCCCCGGGTGACCTCGTAGGCCTCCGGCGCGGGGTACTCCCGGCCGAGGTAGTCAGGGTTGATCGCCACGCTCTCTCCTGTCGTGAAGGGGCCCGGACACGCGAACAGCCCGGTGAGCGGATCGCTCACCGGGCTGGAAGCCTTCGAGAACTGCCTCTGCGACGTCGCGGCGGAGACGATCGCGCTCGACAGGGACGCTCGCGCGGGACCTAACGGGTCTCGCGGTGCTCGTTGTGCTTGCGGCAGTTCGGGCAGAACTTCTTGATCGCGAGACGGTCGGGGGTGTTCCGACGGTTCTTGCGGGTGATGTAGTTCCGGTGATTGCACTCCTGGCAGGCCAGGGTGATCTTCGGCCTCACGTCGGTGGCAGCCACTTCGGAGTGCCTTTCTCGCTGGAAACAGTAGTAAGCGCCCGCGACGACCCCTGAGATGTGGGCTCAGGGGTCAGCGGGTTGGTAGCGGGGGCCGGACTTGAACCGACGACACAGCGATTATGAGCCGCTTGCTCTACCGACTGAGCTACCCCGCCCCGATCAACGGGACCACAACCCTACCAGGGCTGCGACCCGGTGCAGGCCGGCGGATGCTCCCTCCGGCCACCCACCTGAGTGGACCGTACCCCGTCAAGTGGTGGAGCCCCTTTACGGAATCGAACCGTAGACCTTCTCCTTACCATGGAGACGCTCTGCCGACTGAGCTAAAGGGGCGCGCTGGTGGGGCTTTCTCTCGTCCGCCCCGGGGGCGTTGCCCCCTTGCGCTGGTCATGACTATACAGGGATTCGGGGGTGGTCTGCCAAATCGAACGCCCCCGGGCCGCACCCGGGCGCCGAAACCCCTGCTCACAGCGGTTCCGGCGCCCCGACTGTGACTCAGAGCGCCTCGACCCACACGTTGGACATCGCGTCCCGGTTGATCCTGCGGATGTCGGCGGGCAGGCCCAGTCTGCGCAGGGCGTCGGACAGGCGTGTGTCGTGGGTGAACACGATCAGCTGCCGGTGCCTGCCCACCTCCGCCAGCACCGCGGACAGGCCCTCCACGGTCTCGGTGTCCATCGCCTGGACCGGGTCATCCAGGACCAGGAAGCCGAAGGGGTTGCCCTCCACCAGGGTGCGCGGCAGGCAGATGGACAGCGCCAGCGCCTGGAACTCGCCCTGGCTCAGGAGCCCGGGCGCGCTGGTCTGGTCCCCGACGCCGTCGACCGACACGTCCACCTCGACCCGGCGCCGGGCGCCCCGGCCGATCAGCCGCATGCCCTGGAGGTCGATGTGCCGCTCCTGGCGCAGCCGGTACCAGACCTGTTCGGCCTGCGCGGCGACCGGCCCCAGCCGCTCCTCGCGCAGGATCCTCGCCTGCTCCGACAGCCAGTTCAGCGCGGCCTCGGCCCCGTTGAGGACCTCGCGCGCGGTTAGGGCGTCCTGGGCGTCGTCCAGCCACCCCGAGAGCTGCTCGGCCAGCTCCGACCAGCCGCCGGTCGGGTCCTCCAGCCGCTCGCTCGCGTCCCGGCGAGCGCTCACCGCGGCCGCCCGCAGCCTGCGGCCGACCGCTTCGACGTGCTCGGCCAGCTCGGCCAGGTCCTCGATGTCCGCGCCGGACTCCCACAGCGACCACACCTGGCCCAGTTCGCTCTCCGGTGGCAGCCAGCCCGGCGCCGGGGACATCAGGAAGCGGGCCTGGTCCCTGGCCGCGTCGGCGCGCTCGTAGGCGGCCGAGACCACGGCCGCCTGCGGCTTGAGGGCGCGCAGCTGGGCGTTGGCCCGGCGCGTCCAGTCGGCGCCCAGCGGCGAGGAGCACGTGGGGCACTCGGTCTCGGAGGGGTGGCGCTGGTGGTGTTCGAGCGCCTGTTCCAGGAGCCTGACCACCCCGTGCGCGCGGTCGCCCTTGCTGCCCGCGGCCATGGCCAGCTCCATGGACGCGCCCCGCAGCTCGTTGACCACGTCGGACATCAGCGCCCGCTCGGGCACGGCCAGCCGCCGCAGGCGGCGCAGGACCGTGTGCAGCTCGGGGTCGCTGGGCCCGGTGTCGGAGGCGAGCCTGCGCAGGGCGTCCATGTCGAAGTAGGAGGCGGTGAGGAGCTGGACGGCCTGGGCGGCCCTGGGGTCGTCGGAGGCCCGGAGCGCGTCGAGCAGGTACCGCAGCTCCCGCGAGGGCCGGTCGCGGCGCTTGGCGAGCCCGTCGCACACCTTGGCCAGGCGGCGCTCGGCCTCCGTCAGGCCGCTGAGCCCGAGCAGGCCGGTGAGCGTGTCGTACAGCTCGGCCGAGCGCCCGGTGACCGTGCGGCCGAGTTCGTCGTAGGACAGGAAGGGGCGGTAGCGCACGAGGTTGTCGCCCCAGTCCATGGTCCGGAGGGGGGAGACCTCGCCGTCGGGGCGGACGACCTCGCCGCGCGCGGAGCGGACGCTCTCGCCCGTCCACCTGCGGCTGATGCGGGTGGAGCCCTCGTCCCCGGCGACGCGCACGTCCACGGTCGCCTCGGTGCGCTCGTCGTAGTGGAGGTTGCGCCAGCCGTCGCGCCAGCCGGTGGGCATGGCGTCCCACCGGGGGTTGCGTCCGGTGAGGGCGGCCTCGGCGGCCTCGGCGAAGCTGGACTTGCCCGAGCCGTTGCGCCCGACGATCACGGTGAGCCCGGGACCCGCGTCGAAGGCGAGCTCGGCGGGGCGGCCGATGCCCCGGAAGCCCTGGACCCTGATCCCGGTGAGGTAGGTCCGCCGGACCCTGCCCGCGGGCGGCTCGGCGACGGGCTCCGGCTCGGGGACGCGCTCGCCCCTCAGGCGGGCCTCCAGGGCGTCCTCGCCCCACAGGGCGGCGCCGACCCAGGAGCTGACCTCCCGGGGCAGCCCGGAGCGCGCCAGAGCGTCCAGGAGCGCCGTCCCACCCTCGAACGTCTCGGGTACCCGAGTCACTACGTCACCCCGTTCACGTGTCGTCTCCGCACAAGCAGACTAGGACAGGACGGGAGGAAGCACTCGCCGAACGCCGGTCTCCGTCGCGGGAGGGGCCGACTGGCCTCCTCCCCCGCCTCGGTCTCCCCTACACCCCCACCAGGCGCCTCCTGCTGCCGTCCCACGTGAAGTGCAGGGTGGCGATCCCGGGCACGTTCGGGTCCCGCAGGCACTCGTAGATGTTGAGGCTGGGGACGCTGGCGAAGCAGCCCCACACCCGTTCCGAGGTCAGGACGAAGTCCAGGTCCAGTTCGACCAGCAGGCCCAGCAGGCGCCCGTGCGTGGGCTCGTCGACCTTGGCGAAGGCGTCGTCGAGCAGGATCAGCCTCGGCGCCCACGGCGCGCGGGCCGCCAGGGCGTCGAAGTGCGCGGCGGCGGCCGCGAACAGCACCAGGTAGGCCACCACGCGCTGCTCGCCCTGGCTGAGCGCCGTGCGGTGCCCCAGGCGCCGCTCGTCGCCCGCGCCGTCGGTCACGTACACGGTGAAGGTGAACCAGGACCGGTAGTCCAGGGCCGCGCGCAGCTGCGCGCCCCCCGTGGCGGTGGGGTCCAGGCGGCGGATGGCCTCGATGCAGCGCCGGAGCGCGTCGCGCAGCCGGGTCGTCTGCACGCGGGTCCGCTCCCGGGCCGGGGTGGCCAGGAGCGGCACGACCGCCTCGATGTCCGCGCCGGCGTCGGGGGCCAGCCGCCAGTCCAGGCGCACGCCCAGACCGGCCGAGGTGGTGACGTCCTTGAGGACGTGGTTCATGGTGGCGATGAGGGCCCTGGCCTCCTCGACCTGGCGTGCCAGGTGGCCGGCCAGCTCCCCGAGCAGGTGCCGTTCGAAGGCCTCCTCCTCCGCGATCGCGACGCTCTCCTCGGCCCCGGCGACCGCGGCGGCGATCCGTTCGGCGTAGGCGGTGACGTCGTGCGCGCCGTCCTCGTCGTGGACCGTGAGGCGCTTGACGCCCCGGGGTTCGCTCATCTCGGTGCGGACCTGCGCCCAGCCCGCCGAGGCGAGCACCCGGTCCAGGTCCTCGCGGCTGGCCAGGACCGTGCTGTCGTCGACCCGGGGCGCGTCCGCCTCCTCGTCGCCCTCCGGGGCGGCCAGGCCCTCCTCCATCGCGATGACGAAGGCCTCCAGCAGGGCGAGGCGGGCGTCGGGCCCGGGGGGCGCGGTCTCGGCGCGGGCGGCCAGGTAGGCGGCCAGGGGTGCGTCGTCCTCGGCGCACGCGCCCAGTCCCGCGGCGCGCAGCAGCACGGCGTCGGGTGCCTCGGCCCCGGACTCGTCGGTCCCGCTGACCGAGGCGACCAGGCCGTCCCCGGCCGCGAGCGCGCGGCTCACCTGCTCGGCGCGCTGGCGCGTGGCCGCGGCCAGGCGCGCCTCGGCGCTGACCCGTTCGTCCCGGGCGCGCTGGGCGTCGCGTTCGAGTTCGGGCAGCCGCTGGGCGGCCTCCTCGGCTCTGGCCCCGACCTGCTCGCGTGCGGCGTCGAGCTGTTCGTCGGCCACGCCCCGCGCCCGGTCGCCGAGTTCGATCTGGCGGCGGACGGTGATCATGTCGTCGATCGCCGCGGCTCTGGCGTCCTCGGCCAGCACCCGGTCGGCCCGGACGGCCCGCCAGGCGGCGACGTGGTGCTCGTGGTCGGCGAGCTCCCAGGCCAGGACGTCCAGGTCGCGCAGCGCGGAGGCGATGAGGACGCGCAGGTGGTCCAGGGCGCGCAGGGCGCTGTCCAGGTCGGCGCGCGCGGTGGGCAGGTCCCTCTCCCCCGCGGCGGGTCCGCCCTCCTGGGTGCCCTCCACCGCGGAGGCGCGGCGCAGGCTCTCGCGGACGTCGAGCAGTTCGGCCCGGCAGTCCTCGGCCGCGTCGCGGGCCACGTCGTGGGCGCGGCGCGCGGCGGCCACGTCGTCCCGGGCGGTCTCCAGGGCGGCCCAGGCGCGGATCAGGGGGGCGGCGTCGGGCAGGTCGCGGGAGACCTCCAGGAGTTCGGCGTAGGAGTGCTCGACGGCCCAGCGGCGCTCGCCCGCCTCGGCGAGCAGGGCCTCGGCGATCGCCATGCGCCGGTCGGTGTTGGCGGTGGTGCGGTCGCGGGCCCGTTTGCGGGCGGCCTCGCCGATGTACTCGGGTTCGCTCTTGTAGTGGGCGCCGGAGGCCACTCCCAGGCGCCAGCCGCCGGAGAGGGACATGGCGCTGGAGAGGGCGACGGCTCCGGGGCTGTCCTTGCGGTGGCGGGGTTCGGCCTCGGCGTCCTCGGGGTCGCGGGCCCGCTCCGCCTCGGAGTCCAGGGAGATGGAGGAGAGCAGGGCGCGCAGGGTGTCGGGGGCGACGCCGCGGCCGGCGGTGGGACCGGCGGCCGGGACGAGCACGTCGAGCAGCGTCCGGCCGCGGACGGGGCGCGACAGCGCGGGGACCGGAACCGGGGAGACCATGAGGTCGCGCGTGGTCGGGTCGTGCAGGGCCCCGTCGGCGCGGACCCAGCCCGCCAGCAGTCCGCTGGCCTCCAGGGCGGCCTCCAGGCCGGCCTGCTCGCGCGTGCTGAGCCCGTCCGCGAAGTCGACGGCCAGGTAGAGGGGGAGGCCGTCCCCCTCAGGGCGCGGGTAGGTGGCCCATCCGGGGCGCTCGGGGGCGTGCTCGGCGTTCTTGGTGCGCCGGTCCGCCAGTTCCGCGAGTTCGCCGGAGAGCTGGCCCTCCTCCCCGACGGCCACGTCGCGGCGTGCGCGCAGTTCCTCCAGGAGGGGGTCCACGGCGGCGTGCGCCAGGCGGGCCACCCTGCCGGGGACCGCGGGGTCCAGGACGCGCAGCGCGTCGTCGATGGGCAGTTCGACGCTGCCCTCCAGCTCGTGGATGGCCCCGCCCAGGGCGTGCGCGTGGCTGGAGTCGCGCAGCCGGGCGGACCACTCCCGCACGCCCTCGGCGTAGGCGGCGCTCTGGCGCCGTACGAGGCCGACGGCGTCCTGCTCGCGCTGGTGGGCGCGTTCGAGCACGGCGTCGGCGGACTCGGCCTCGCTGGTCAGCGCGACGAGGCGGCGGTCGGCAGCGGCCTCGGCGGCGGTGAGCCCGGTCAGGCGGGCGGCCAGGTCGGCGCGGTCGGCGGCGCGGTCGGCGGCTCCGGTGAGGCGGTCGTGGAGGCGGCCCAGGCGTTCGCGAAGGCCGTCCAGGTCAACGCCCTCGACGGGTTCGCGTTCGACGGCCTGTTCGAGTCCGCGCAGGTCGACCCGGGTGGTGCTCTCGCGGGGGGCGTGGACGGCGGCGACCGGGTCGGGGACGGTGCCGAGGACTCCGGGGTCCATGCCCGCTGCGGAGGCGGCGCGCGCGGCCTCGGCGTGGGTCTGGCGCAGGACGTCGAGCGCGCGCTCGATCGTGGCGGTGTCCTCGCCGATGCGCTCGACGGTGTGGTGTTCGACCCGTTCGGCGTGCTCGGCGGCCACCCAGGCGGCCTCGGCCGCGCGGATGTAGGCGCCCACGGCGGCGTCGTAGGCGCGGCGCTCGCCGTCCGTGGCGGTGGCGGCGCCGCCCTGGGCGGCGGCGAGGGTCGTGTCGTCGGACCGGGCGGTGTCGCGGGTGCGGCGGGCCTGGTCGCGTTCCTCGGAGATCTGGCTCTCCGCCGTGATGAGGCCGTCGAGTTCGGCGCGCAGCCGCTCGGTCTCCTCGGTGCGGTCCGCGGCGGCGTCGATCTGCTCGCGCACCTCGGCGGCCCGGGTGCGCAGAGTGTGGACGAGGTAGCCCCGGTAGTCCTCCAGGAAGGCGGTGACGCCCGCCCCGGCCTCGGTGAGGGCGTCCTTGTCGGAGCGGGCCCGCTCCAGGTCGGCGATGTTGCGGGCGACCTCGTCCAGGATGGTCTCGTCCATGGGCGGCAGCGCCTCGGACAGGACGCCGACGAGTTCACCGGCCTCCAGGCGGTCGCCGATGGTGGGGCGGCGCAGCCGGTAGAGCAGGTGGATGAGGTTGCGGTAGCGGACGGAGTCGTCGATGCCGAACAGGTCGTGCATCACGCGGGCCCGGTAGGGGACGGGGCTGGTGAAGCAGTTGTCGGCGCCGATCTCCGAGCGGAGGCGGTCGACGGGCTTGGGGCGGCCGTCGGTGACGAGTTCGAGGTCGTGGCCGACCCGGCGGTCGGTGACGAAGAACACGCACCGCGGGTCGGAGTCGCCGACCGCCATGACGGCGGCGCCCAGGGTCAGGTGGCTGGGCGGGGCGTCGGGGTCGCGGGGCTCGGGTTCGGGTTCGCGCGCCGCCGCGTCGGACTCGGCGGCGCTGGCCGCCGCGCTGGCGGCGAGGAGGGCGGAGGCGCTGCTGGCGCCGGTACCGGCGAGCAGCGCGGAGGCCCCCCGGCCGGTTCCGGAGCGGGCCGCGGCGTCGAGTCCGCGGTCGCCGCGCTCGGTGGTGAACTCCACCCACAGGTAGCCGAGCCGGGTGGCGGGGCCGGACTCCTCCCCGGCGGGGCCGCCGGGGGCGTCGGCGCCGTGCGGGCCGTCGGCGGGTTCGCCCTCCGCGCCGGGGCAGCCGAGCAGGTCGGGGCCGTCCTCCCCGGCTCCGTGGAGGCGGCCGGGCCGCGTGTCCTCGGCCATGAGCCAGCGCAGGCTGGTGCGGTTGGTGCCCGTGGTGTCCAGGCGGCGCACGTCGCCGTCGAGCAGGAAGGGGAGCAGCATCTCCAGCGCCTTGGACTTGCCCGCGCCGTTGCGGCCGCGCAGCAGCAGCCGCCCCTCCGCGAAGTCCATGACGTGGTCGTCGTACTGCCAGACGTTGCGGATGCCCGCGCGTTCGAGCCGGTAGCGGGGGACGCCGTCGGAGGCGCCGGTACCGGCGGAATCAGCCGGACCCGTCGCCGCCGCTTCCGGGGCCTGGCTGGTCTCCTGAGTCACCACTGGTCGCGCTCACCTTCTCGTTCGCCACCGCTTGCAGCACGGACGCCACCCGGCCCAGGTCGCCGCGGGGGTCGGCGGGAGCGTCGGGGGCGTCGGGTCCACCCTCGTCGTCGTCGGGGGCGCGCACCGGATCGGGGTGTGTCCGGCTGTCTTCGTCATTGTCCTGGATCGGGGGGACGCGGATGTCCGTTTCGGCCCCGTAGCGGGCGGCCGCGGCGGTGAGCCGCCACCGCCCGGGGGCGCCCCGCAGCAGTCCGAGGTCGGCCAGCAGGACCAGGACCCGCTCGCGGAGCCGTCCGGGGTCGGGGATCTCGGGTCCCGCGGTGCGGGCCCACTCGGCCCGCGCGGGCGCGTCGTCGCCGCAGAGGGCCTCCAGCGCGGTGTTCATCTCCTCCTCCGGAACCGGGGCGGAGGTGGCGGGGCGGCCGGGGTGCAGGCGGCCGGAGAGGTGGCGGACCAGTGCCAGGGCGACCTGTCCGACGGGGTCGTCGGAGGGGAAGACCGGGCGGGCGCCCGCCTCGTCGGGCATCACGAGGGCGACGCCCTCGGCGCGGACCTCGGTGTCGCAGCCGAGGAGGTTGCCGAGCGCCGCGGCGGCCCGCCACTGGTGTGCGGCGAGGCGGTCGCGCTGGCGGTCGGGGAGCTCCTCGCGGTAGACGACGGCGGTCTCGGCGAGGAGCCTGCGCAGGGCGGTCTCGCCCTGGTGGTCGCCCTCGGGGTCGGTGTCGCGTGCGGCGGCGAGGAAGGAGTCGGGGTCGTCGGAGGCACGGGGCAGGTGGACGGCGACCGAGCGCAGGACCTGCGTGTGCGGGATCAGCTCCGCGTCGGCGGAGGGGTCCTCACGGTGGTCGGCGATGGCGCCGAAGTCCTCGGTGAGGGCGCCGAGCGAGACCAGGTGGAGCAGGGCGGCGCAGAAGGCGCGGCGCTCGGCGAGGCCGCGCGCGGGGTCGGCGTCGACCCCGGCCTCGTGCGCGGCGGAGCGGACCCGCGCGGCCAGGCCGCGGACGGTGGTGGGGCCGTGCTCCTCGACCAGGACGGCCAGGGACAGCGCCAGGTAGGTGTGCGTGCGCGGGGTGAAGGGGGCACCGGTCCCGCGTGCGAGGGGGCGCGCGACCTCGGTGACGAGGCCGCGTTTGACCAGCCGGGCGTGGTCCTCGGCGACGGTCAGGCGGTAGCCGAGCACGCGTTGGAACCGTTGGACGAGCCACTCGGTGTGGGAGCGCACGAGGGCGAACTCGGCGGGGTGGGTGCGCTCGGTGAGCAGGGGGTGGGCCAGGAGGGCGCGGGCCGCGGCCTGGCGTTCGCCGATGAGCGCGGCGTCCTCGCTGTAGGTGTCCGTCTCCATCACTCCCACGATCGCTTCTCGGGCGGGTTCGCGGACAGGTCGTCCGGACCGGTGGGACGCGGGTCCGGTCCAGGGAGGCTACCGGTGGGTTCGGTGTCCTCGGGGCGGGGCGCCGAGTCGGGGTCCGGGGAGGGCCGCGGGGGCGCTGAGGGGGCCGGAATCCCCAGGATGTCCGCGTAGGACGGGGCGGTGGGCGTCCCGGGGATCTCCGGGACGGACGGGGCGCGGGGGTGCGCGGAGTAGGGCGGGACCGCCGGGGACTGGGGGGAGAGGGGTTCCGTCGACCCTGCTGGTGTCCGGGGGGTACGGGGTGCGGCCGGGGACGGTGGGGCCTTCGGGTCCTCGGAGGCGGGCTGGGCGAAGGGGTTGCGGGGCGCGGACGGGGTGCCCGGGCCCGCCGAGCGGTCCGCGGCGGCGGGGTATCCGGAGACGGCGGGGCCCAGCGGATCGTCTGAGGACTCGGCACTCTCGGATGCGACGGGAACCCGAGGGTCGAAGAGCGCCTCAGGGCCGTCGGAAACGGACGGGCCCTCGGGGCCCTCGGGACCTGGCGGAACGGAGGAAGCCGTCGGGGCCTCGGCGCCAGCAGGAGCTTCCGGGCTGGTCGAGCGGTCCGGGGCGGCAGGGTGTCCGGAGACGGCGGGGCCCAGCGGATCGTCTGAGGTCTCGGCACTCCCGGATGCGACGGGAACCCGAGGGTCGAAGAGCGCCTCAGGGCCGTCGGAAACGGACGGGGCGGCCGAGGACTGGGTGCCGCCAAGGGCGTCCGGGCTCACGGTGGCGGCGGAGTCGGCGGGGGCCAGTGGGTCGTCCGGGGACTCCGCGCTTCCGGGTGTGACGGGAAGCCGAGGGTCGAAGGGGGCCTCAGGGATGTCGGGTGCGGACGGGGCGGCCGGGGCCTCGGGGCCCTCCGTGTCCGTCGGGGCCGAGGGAACCGTCGATGCCTCGGTGTCAGCGGCGCCGTCCGGGAACTCCGAGTCCTCGGAGGCGCCCGGGGGCCGAGAGGTGGAAGGGGCAGCAGGAGCGCCCGGGCTCGCGGAGGCGTCGGGGTCAGCGTGGGCCCGGGAAGCGGCGGAGGGGTCCTCCCCCTCGGGGGCGCCGACGGCGAGGGGGTCCGCCCCGCCCTCCTCCGGCTCCCCGGGGAGCGGTTCGAGGTCACCGGGGCCGTGCTGCTCGTAGGGGGTCACCAGCAGGCGCAGGCCCTCCAGGGTCAGCTCCCCACCCTCGCCCCGGATGGTGACGTCGGCGCCCGGCGCGGCGACGACGTGCAGGCGCAGCGCGAACTCCAGGTCCCCGGCGGAGGTGGGGCGCCTGCTGGCGTCGCCGGAGCCCAGGGCCGCGGTGAGGAGCTCCATCAGGACCTCCATCCCGGCGCCGGACAGGTCCAGGCGGGCGCGGCGGCCCGTGGGCTCGGTGAGCAGGGAGCGGATCTGCGCGGCACCGGCGCGGCGCCAGTGGGCGGAGGACTCGGCGGCGTCGCGCAGGCGCGCCTGCTGGGCGCGGTGGTCGCTCACCGGCTCGGGCGGCCGGGCGCCCGGGTGCTCGGTGACGGTGCTGCGGTCGGCGTCGGCCTGCCACCAACTGGTGGTGGCGGCGACACCCTCGTCCACCCTCCCCTCCAGGTGGAGCGCCGGGTGGAGGGCGTACGAGGCGGCGGCGAGGGCGTCGGCGCGGTCCGGGTCGGCCTCCTCGAACCAGGCGGCCAGGCGCAGCAGAGAGGCGCGGCCGTGCCGTGGCGTCGGCCGCCCGTCGGCGCCGCGTCCGTCGTCCGCGTGGTTGTCCGTCCACTGGTTGAGTCCCACAACTCAGCAGACTAGAGACCTCGCGGGCGCGCCACGCCCGTTTCGGCCCCCTCCGGCCCCGGGAAGAGGGCCGCGTCACCCGTTTTGAGCAGGAGTTATGTACTTTTGAGGAACTTTGGCATGATTCTGCGGAGGGAGGCGAAGCTCACCTCCACCGGACGCGGCGGCCTGTTCCCGGCGCCCGGTCCGGATCACTCGGATGCGGGCAGCGTCAGGGTTCCTCTGTCGACCTCCTGCAGCGTCCCGATCATCTCCTCCGACATCTCCTCGCCGAAGTCGGTGATCGTGTACGTGGAGAAGTACATGGTGCCGTCGACGTCCACCGGGTCGCCCAGCTCGACCTCGACCTCGTAGGGGTCGTCCTGGCACCCCTCCTGCATGCACCAGGTCCCCTTGACCCCTCCCTCGCCGCGCGCGACCTCGTCCGCCCACGTGCCCCACTCCATGTCGGTGAAGGTGGTGAACTCCGTGGCCACGTACTCGGTGGGGGTCTGGTCGTCGAACCCGTTCTCGTTCCCGTACCGGTTGAGGACGAAGGTCCCGCTGCTCTGGTTGCTGTCCTCCTGCGGAGTGGGCTGCGTCTCCCGCGGACTGGCCTGCTCCTGCGGTCCGGCGGTCTCCCCCTGCGGGCTCTGCTCCGTCTCCGGAGCACTCGTGGCCGCGGGAGGGTCCGGCACGCTCAACTGCTCCCCGCAGCCGGTGGCGGCCAACAGCAGTACCGCTCCCGTCAGGACCGTGCGCCTCATCAGGCATCTCCCCCCACGTCGGTTCCCTCGGATGTCCTACCTGCGACAAGGCCCTCCGGCAGGCTGCCGGAGGGCCTCGACGAACCACTCGCGTTTTCCGTCACTGCGGGATCGGGGACCCCGCCACCCGAAGGTGGCTAGTACCCGTCGCGCCCGTTCTCACCCTCGTCCTTGTGACCCTCCGAGTCGCCGCTGTCGTGGCTCTCGGAGCTGTCGTGCTGGACGTTGGTGGTGGCGGGGCCGTTGATGCAGTCACCCGTCGTCTGTGGCGACAGGATGGGCACGTTGACCCCGGCCACTCCCACGGACAGTTCGGCGTTGCAGATCTGGACCGGAACCAACTGGAGGTTCTGGTTGAACTGCTGGCCGCCGCCGTGGGAGCTGGCGAACACGGGCGAGGAGGCGAGCAGCGCGCCCAGGGCGACACCGGCGATGGCGGTGGCCGCCGTGAACTTGCGCAGCATGGGCCGTCCCCTAATCGATGTTGGTGCTGACCGGGCCGTTGATGCAGTCACCCGTGGTCTGCGGCGACAGGACCGGCACGTTGACGCCGGCCAGGAGGCCGACGACCAGCTCGGTGTTGCAGAGCTGGACCGGAACCAGCTGGAGGTTCTGGTTGTACTGCTGGTCGCCGCCGTGCGAACCGTGCGCGGCACCCGCGGAGGCGGGCGAGGCGGCCAGGATGGCGCCCAGGGCGATCCCGGCGACGGCAGTGGCCGTGGTGAGCTTGCGCAGCATGTCGGGACCTCCTAGTCGATGTTGGTGCTGACGGGACCGTTGGTGCAGTCACCCGTGGTCTGCGGCGACAGGACGGGGATGTTCACCGCGACCAGGCCGACGACGGCCTCGGTGTTGCACAGCGAGACCGGGATGGCCTGCAGGTTCTGGTTGTACTGCTGGTCGCCGCCGTGCGAGCCGCTGGCGGAGGCCGGGGAACCGGCGAGGACGACACCGAATGCGGCACCAGCGACGAGGCCGGCAATACCGAGCTTACGCAGCATTGAATTACCCTTCGAGAAAGTTTGAGATAGCGTCTTGTGCAGACGTATTGCCGGAACTAGCTGATGTTGGTGCCGACGGGGCCGTTGGTGCAGTCGCCCGTGGTCTGCGGCGACAGGATCGGGATGTTCACCGCAACGAGGCCGACGCTGGCCTCCAGGTTGCAGGACTGGATCGGGACCAGCTGGAGGTTCTGGTTGAACTGCTGGTCACCACCGTGCGAACCACTGGCGTGAGCCGGGGCTCCCATGAGGAGCGCGCCCATCGCGGCACCGGCGACCAGGCCAGCAGCGGCCATCTTCTTGAACATGACTTCCCCCGAGAATCGGTTACGAGGTATTGACAGAAAAAGACTCAGGCGCTTGTTGCACCTGTGTCGCGGTGGACTGGGGCAATCATCATCCGGCCCCCGGTTTTTGTCAACGCCGAAACTCGCGAAGCATTTTGTCCAGATTGTCGCGACCATTCTTTTCGTACTGACCGCGAATGGCCACATTGGCTTTCTTTCCGCTCGACACGCCCAAAGGGCCGACGCCGTGCCAAGACGGATCCAGACCGGCGAAGCGGACACACCACCCGCCATCCGCGCAGACGGGACGGGCTCCCCGCGCCAGCCCTCCGAGACCGACAGCGAAACCGCAGGTCAGCGCCCACCCGGGCGCGAGGCGCGCTCGCGACGCCCCTGACGGGAGAGCGAACATCCGCGTTATCCGCCCGTGTCCCGAACGCGATGGATCCGCGATCGGCCGAATCCGGAAAACAGCACCGCACGGGGCCCGGAACGCCCTCCGAGCACCGGAGGAGCGACGGGAATGTGACCCGCGTCTCCCCCACTGTGGGGCGACGCGCCCGCGTCGGGACGGAGGCGCGCCAGGGGCACCGCGCGAGGAACCCGGACGGCCCCGGCGGACGACGGCCGCGCGGGTGCCGGGACGGGCACGGGGACGAGCGGGTTACCCGGGTGAGCGGCGGCACACCCGGAATCGCGGCCTGAGAGCGTTCCGGGACTGTTCCGTGAACAGCCGTGAGGGACCGGGAACGCGAAACGCCCCGGTGACCAGTGTTCGTGCTGGTCACCGGGGCGTTTCCCCAGTGTGGCAGGTCAAGGATTCGAACCTTGGAAGGCTAAGCCGACGGATTTACAGTCCGCTCCCATTGGCCGCTCGGGCAACCTGCCTGGGCTGCGGCGACGTGTTCGTCGCGGCGCATCACCGAGAATAGCGGATGATCCGCCCGAACCTGAAATCGGTTGTTCGGGCGCGCCCCGACCGGGCACGTCGGGCGTCCGATCGGCGCGCGGCTAAGCTCTGAGGACCGTCCGCGCGGGGTAACCGCGCGCCGACGAGAACCCACGCGGGCGTCCACGGGCGCCCGCGACCCATGAAGACCTAGCGGGGTGTGAGCGAACGTGGCCGCCGAATCCAGTTTCGACGTCGTGTCCAAACTCGACCGTCAGGAGGTCGACAACGCGCTGAACCAGACCGCCAAGGAGCTGGCCCAGCGGTTCGACTTCAAGGGCACCGGGACCACCATCGCCTGGCAGGGCGAGGAAGGGGTCGAGGTCCGGGGCAACTCTGAGGAGCGGGTCAACGCCGCCCTGGACGTCTTCAAGGAGAAGCTGGTCAAGCGCAAGCTCTCCCTGAAGATCCTGGACCCCGCCGACGAGCCCCGGCTCTCGGGCAAGGAGTACCGCCTTCCCGTCGGCCTCAAGGAGGGCATCACCTCCGAGGACGCCAAGAAGATCTCCAAGCTGATCCGCGACGAGGGCCCCAAGGGCGTCAAGGCCCAGATCCAGGGCGACGAGCTGCGCGTCAGCTCCAAGAAGAAGGACGACCTCCAGAACGTCCAGAACCTCATCAAGGAGAAGGACTTCGACCTGGCGCTCCAGTTCGTCAACTACCGCTAGCGGTGGCGGACCGGCAGGCGTAGCCGACGGCGAGGACACGACGGCCGCCCGTCCCCGAGGGGGAGGGCGGCCGTCGCCGTCCCACCGCACCGGCGCGGTCGGGGCCGCCCCGCGGGTCCGCCGGGACGGCCTCAGTGGCCCAGGTCCCAGCTGCGGCGCAGCTCCCGCAGGCGCCGGACGCGCTCCGCCGTCGGCGGGTGCGCGGCGAACAGGCGGCCCACACCGTTCGGGAACGGGTTGGTGGTCATCAGGTGCGCCGAGGCCAGCAGGCTGCGCTCCCGGGGCAGCGGGTACCGGAGCGCGCCCACCTCCAGCTTGCGCAGGGCGTCGGCCAGCGCTAGCGGGTCGCCGGTCAGCCGCGCGGCCTGCTCGTCGGCCCGGAACTCGCGCCGGCGCCCCACCCCGCAGTAGACGACCATGGCCGCGAGCGGCGCCAGCAGCACCGTCATCAGGCCGCCCAGCAGGGTGGGCATGTCGCTCTCCTCGGAGTCCCCCAGCGGGACCAGGAGGGCGATGGCGGTCGTCGCCGTGATCACCGCGGTCAGGGTGGCGGCCACCGAGCTGATCAGCGTGTCGTTGGCCCGGATGTGCGCCAGCTCGTGGGCGATCACGCCGCGCAGCTCGCGCTCGTCCAGCGTGCGCAGCAGCCCCGTGGTGCAGCACAGGGAGGCGCGGCGCGGGCTGCTGCCGGTGGCGAAGGCGTTGGGCGAGCGCACCGGCGACAGGTAGAGGCGGGGCATCGGCTGCCGGGCGGCCGTGGCCAGCTCGCGGACGATCCGGTACAGCTCGGGGCGCTCGATCTCGCTCACCGGCCGCGCACGCATCGCGCGCAGCGCCAAGGACTCCCCGAAGAGGTAGACCAGGACCCCGGCGCACAGCACCAGGGCCACCGAGAACTGGACGCCCTTCTCCGCTCCGCACAGCCAGCCGACGAGGACGACGAGCACCGCGGCGCCGACGAACAGACCGGCCGCGCGGGCCACGCTGGCGTGCACGCCACCACCTCCTCGCTCAGCCGACGATGAATGCGTACATGGTGGCAAACGTGCGGGTCGCCGCTTCGCGTTCCCGTTACGGGACGAACGTCCGAGGCATCACTGATCTCCCTCTCACCTGCTGTCTCCCCCGCACCACCCGCACCTTCGTCCACGGCCACACCCCTCCGAATCCCCTCCGTGTGACAATGGCCACCCGCCCGCGGTCTCGGCGCCCCCGACGACTTATAGTGCGAACGTGGCCCTCATCACTGCGCGTACCAGGCCGTCGGGACTCCACCCCCTCGGTCCGGCGCGCGGGCGGCCGTGTCGTTGAAGGCTGGCCCCTTCACGACCCGGCCGTCGCGGCGCGGCCGCACCGCGCGAGACCGGGTTGGCGCATCCGGCGATCGCGAGGGCCGCGAACGCTGTCCCCACGTCCCCGAACCAGGCACCCGGCCCGCGACGGTGCGGTCCGGTCGGGGGCGACACCCGAGCGCCGCCGCCCGTCACGACCGGCGGCTCACCAAGGAGGTCGTCGATCTCAGTGGCCAAACAGATCGAACAGCTCGACCGCGTCATCATCCGCTTCGCCGGGGACTCCGGCGACGGCATGCAGCTGACCGGTGACCGCTTCACACAGGAGACGGCGTCGTTCGGCAACGACCTGTCCACGCTGCCGAACTTCCCCGCGGAGATCCGCGCTCCCGCCGGAACCCTGCCCGGGGTGTCCAGCTTCCAGCTGCACTTCGCCGACCACGACATCATGACCCCGGGGGACGCACCGGACGTGCTGGTGGCGATGAACCCCGCGGCCCTCAAGGCCAACCTGGGCGACCTGCCCCGGGGCGCCACCGTGATCGTCAACACCGACGAGTTCACCAAGCGCAGCCTGGCCAAGGTCGGGTACACGGCCGACCCGCTGACGGACGGGACGCTGGACGGGTTCAAGGTGAGCGCGGTGCCGCTGACCTCCATGACGGTGGAGGCGCTCTCCGGCGCCGACATCTCCAAGAAGGACGCGCAGCGGGCCAAGAACATGTTCGCCCTGGGCCTGCTGTCGTGGATGTACAACCGGCCGACGGAGGGGACGACCTCGTTCCTGAAGTCGAAGTTCGCCGCCAAGCCCGACATCCTGGCCGCGAACCTGACCGCGTTCCAGGCGGGGTGGAACTTCGGCGAGACCACCGAGGACTTCGCGGTCTCCTACGAGATCAAGCCCGCGCGGCTCCCGGCGGGCACCTACCGCAACATCACCGGCAACCTGGCCACCGCCTACGGGCTGATCGCCGGGTCCGAGCGGTCGGGGCTGCCCCTGTTCCTGGGCTCGTACCCGATCACCCCGGCGTCGGACATCCTGCACGAGCTGTCGCGGCACAAGCGGTTCGGGGTGCGCACGTTCCAGGCCGAGGACGAGATCTCCGGCGTGGGCGCCGCCCTGGGCGCGGCCTTCGGCGGCTCCCTGGGCGTGACCACCACCTCGGGTCCGGGCATGGTGCTCAAGCAGGAGACGGTGGGGCTGGCGGTGATGACCGAGCTGCCGCTGGTCATCGTGGACGTGCAGCGGGCCGGTCCGAGCACCGGCATGCCCACCAAGACCGAGCAGACCGACCTGCTCATGGCGCTGTACGGGCGCAACGGCGAGTCGCCGGTGCCCGTGGTGGCGCCCGCCTCCCCCGCGGACTGCTTCGACGCGGCGCTGGAGGCCGTGCGGATCGCGGTGCGCTACCGCACGCCGGTGGTGGTGCTCTCCGACGGGTACCTGGCCAACGGTTCGGAGCCGTGGCGGCTGCCGGAGGTCTCGGAGCTGCCGCGGATCGACCCGGCGTTCGCGACCGGGCCCAACGGGCCGGGCGGGACCTTCCTGCCCTACCTGCGCGACGAGGAGACGCTGGCCCGCCCGTGGGCGGTGCCGGGCACGGCGGGGCTGGAGCACCGGATCGGCGGTATCGAGAAGCACGCGCAGAGCGGCGACATCTCGTACACGCCGGCCAACCACGACCTGATGGTGCGCACGCGCCAGGCCAAGATCGACGCGATCGCCCGCGACGTCCCCGAGCTGGCGGTGGACGACCCCGGCGGGGAGGCGGACGTGCTGGTCCTGGGCTGGGGCGGCACGTACGGGTCGATCACCGCGGCGGTGCGCCGCGTGCGCCGCGCGGGCGGCCGGGTGGCCCAGGCGCACCTGCGCCACCTCAACCCGTTCCCGGCCAACCTCGGCACGGTGCTCCACCGGTACGAGCGGGTGGTGGTCCCCGAGATCAACCTGGGCCAGCTGTCCCTGCTGCTGCGCGGCAGGTACCTGGTCGACGTCATCGGCTACAACAAGGTCCGCGGCCTGCCCTTCAAGGCCGAGGAGCTCGCGGGCGTGCTTCAGGAGGTCATCGACCGTGACTGAGAACGTGACGGGTGCCGGCGCGAACGGCCACGTCCACGGGGCCCCGGAGGCCCTGGGCGGGCTGCGCCTGGTGCCCAGGACCGACACCGAGTACAGGATGAAGGACTTCAAGTCCGACCAGGAGGTGCGCTGGTGCCCGGGCTGCGGCGACTACGCGATCCTGGCCGCCTTCCAGTCCTTCCTGCCCGAGCTGGGCGTGCCGCGCGAGAACGTGGTGATGGTGTCGGGCATCGGCTGCTCCTCGCGGTTCCCGTACTACCTGAGCACGTACGGTATGCACTCGATCCACGGGCGCGCCCCGGCGATCGCGACCGGGCTGGCCACGAGCCGCCCGGACCTGTCGGTGTGGGTGGTGACCGGTGACGGCGACGGGCTGTCCATCGGCGGCAACCACCTCGTCCACGCGCTGCGCCGCAACGTCAACATCAACATCCTGCTGTTCAACAACCGGATCTACGGGCTGACCAAGGGCCAGTACTCCCCCACCTCCGAGCCGGGCAAGATCACCAAGTCCTCGCCGGTGGGGTCGCTGGACCACCCGTTCAACCCGCTGTCGCTGGCGCTGGGCGCGGAGGCCACGTTCGTGGCCCGCACGATCGACTCCGACCGCAAGCACCTCACGTCGGTGCTGCGGGCGGCGGCCGACCACCCCGGCGCGTCGTTCGTGGAGATCTACCAGAACTGCCCGATCTTCAACGACGACGCGTTCGAGCCGCTGAAGGACCCGGCGGCGCGGGACGTGCGGCTGCTGCGCCTGGAGCACGGCGAGCCGCTGCGGCTGGGCCCGGACCGGGGCGTGGTTGCCGGGGGGTTCGGCGGCCTGGAGGTCGTGGACGTGGACTCGGTGGGAGAGGACCGGCTGCTGCGGCACGACGCGCACCGGGAGGACCCGGGGTACGCGTTCGCGCTGTCGCGCCTGGACCAGCCCGCGTTCGAGCACGTGCCGATCGGGGTGCTGCGGGACGTGCGCCGCCCGGCCTACGACGAGCTGGTGAACGAGCAGGTGGCCGACGCGCGGGCCGAGCGCGGCGACGGCGAGCTGGCCGCCCTGCTGGCCAGCGGGGACACCTGGAGGGTGGAGTAGGGCCGTGCCCGGGCCCCGCCGGGTGCGGGGCCCGGGCGCATCCGGCGGCCGGGTGTGACACGGCGGACAGGGACGCTGGCCCGCCGACCGCGCAGCGGGGGCGTACGCTCTGCCCCATGCGTATCGTCATCGCCGGAGGACACGGGAAGATCGCGCTGCGGCTGGCCAGGCAGCTGGCCGACCGAGGTGATGAGCCCGTCTCCCTCATCCGCAACCCCGACCACGCCCAGGACGTCCGCGACGCCGGTGCCGAACCGGTCGTGATCGACCTGGAGAAGGCCACCGTCACCGAGCTGGCGGAGAAGCTCATGAACGCGGACGCCGTCGTGTTCGCCGCGGGCGCGGGCCCGGGCAGCGGCGCCGCCCGCAAGGCGACCGTCGACCACAAGGCCGCCGTGCTGACCGCCGACGCGGCCTCCCTGGCGGGCGCGCGCCGCCTGGTCCAGGTGTCGGCCATCGGCGTGGACGAACCCGTGCCGGAGGGCACGGACGACGTGTGGGCGGCGTACGTGGAGGCCAAGCGGGCCGCCGACGCCGACCTGCGCGAGCGCGACCTGGAGCTGGACTGGACGATCCTGCGCCCGGGCGGGCTGACCGACGACCCGGGCACCGGCCGGGTGGAGCTGGGCGGGGAGGTCGAGCGCGCCACGGTGTCCCGTGACGACGTGGCCTCGGTGATCGTCGCCCTTCTGGACGAACCGGGAACGGTCGGCAGGGTTCTCAACCTGGTGAACGGGGAGACACCCGTCGCCGAGGCCGTGCGCGCCGCTGCCGCCTCCTCCTGAGGGGGTGCCTCCGGCTCTCTGTGGCCAGATGCTCCTCCAGGGGGCATGATGGTTGCGGAGCCCGGCGGAGTCCCGCCACGGTGGACGCGGATGACCGGGTGTCAGCCCGACGAGTACGGCAAGCTCCACGCAGAGCAGATGGGTACGGTTATTCATGAGCGTCACGCAGGTCGTGAGGGACAGCACGGTCGTCGAGCACGCCAAGGTCGCCGCGCAGCAGAAGCGCCGGATGTTCATCATCCAGTTGGAGGTGAACGCCTACGACGAGGCCTCCAGCAAGCTGCGCCCCGGGCTGACGCGCATCCTGGAGGGGATCGAGGAGGCCGGGTGGCGGCTGGACCTGATCACCCCGGGCGACGAGGGTGACAAGCCCGCCCGCCTGTTCATCTTCCGTCCGGACCCCGACGGCAAGAAGGACGACGCCGCCAAGGCCGAGCCGCAGCACCATCAGGAGCCCTCGGGCCAGCAGCACGCCTACCCGCACCCGCCGACGGGCGCGCAGCCGCAGGACCCGTACGCGGGGTACGGCCAGCAGCCCGGCTACGGCCAGCAGCAGCAGTACCCGGGCTACGACCAGCAGCAGTACCCCGGGTACGGGCAGCAGCCGGGGTACGGCCAGCAGCCCGGGTACGGGCAGCAGTACCCGGGTTACGGGCAGCAGCAGGGCTGGTAGTCCCGCAGCCGGGAAAAGGGTCCGCACGGTCAGCCGTGCGGACCCTTTTCCTACGCCCGATGTCGGACAAATACGGGTTCCGATGCATTCGACGGACATCGCCGCTGGCCCTGCTTTCGGTTGGGTAAAACCTTCACCTGGCGAAGCGGCGATATGTCCGGCATGTCTACCCCGAAGCCGAAGAAACTCCAGGGAAACTCTGGATTCTTCCCTGAAAGTACTCCGAGCACGTCCGTGACTACGCTAAGTTAATTCCGGCGGATGCAGCCACCCTGTTTTGAACTTCCGAAAGGTAAGAAGCATGTCCCGTATTGCCAAGGTTTCCGGATTCGTCCTCGCCACCGGCCTCGCGTTCGGTGCCTTCACCGGGACCGCCGCCGCGGACAACAACGCCGAGATCCAGAACATCACGATCCCGGTCTGCCTGGACGTCCTCGCGGCCTCCGGCTTCAGCGGCAGCGACTGCAACGTCGTCAACTGGGACTCCACGAGCGGCATCTCGGTCGAGGACTAGGACCGGCCCGCCCTCGCGCCCGGCTCCTCACCGCGGAACCTGCGGGTCCCGTCAGCACCAACGATCACACCACGAACCGAAAAGGACCAACACCATGAAGCGCTTCGCCTCCGTCTCCGGCCTCATCCTCGCCACCGGCCTCGCCCTGGGCGCCATGTCCGGCACCGCCGCCGCCGACAACAACGCCGAGATCCAGAACGTCACCGTGCCGATCTGCGCCGACGTGCTGGCCTTCGACGGCGTCGAGCTGGGCGGCGACTGCAACGTGCTCTCCGGCGACAGCACCTCCGGCATCTCCGTCGAGGACTAACAACCTGTCGACCCGACGAACCTCTTGCGTACGACCTTCTGTGGGGGTGGACGCGGGGCACGGCGCACGCCGCGCCCCGCGTTCCTGTGTCCGGGGCGTGGACGCGGTGCTCAGGAAGCGCAGGGCCGCGGATCGACGCCCTCCACCGGATCGGTGACCAGCCGGGCGTGCGCGCCAGTGTCGAAGCGCTCCGCGCCGTAGCGCAGCTTGCCCCGTTCGATCCCCTCGGGACGGAACCCGGACCGGCGGGCCACCAGGCACGACCCCGGGTTGTTCAGCCGGTGCCCCAGCTCCAGCCGGAACAGGCCCGCCTCGGCGAAGGCGTACTCGCTCACCAGCAGCGTCCCGGCCGTGGCCACGCCCCGGCCCCGCGCCTCGGCCAGGGTCCAGTAGGACACCCAGCCGGTGTCGTGGGCTCTGCTGGTCACGGTGACCTGGACGTGTCCCAGCACCGGCCCGTCGTCCCCGACGACCGCGAAACCGAAGGCCGCGCCCTCCTCCGCACGGACGCGCTGCCGGTCGATCCACGCGGCGGCCAGTTCCGGGGTGCGGGGGACCTCGGGCGACTGCCAGGCCAGCTCCGGCTCGGCGAAGGCCTCCAGCACCCGGTCGGCGTCCCCCGGCTCCCACTCACGCAGTCGGTACACGGCCGCTGCCTCCTCCTCTTGCGCGCTCTGACCGCGCCACGCTACAACCACCGCTCCTCCGCGCCCTCGGGGAGGGTGTGCCCGCGAAACCTCCCCGCGCCGGCCCGGCCGCCCCGCCCGCCGGGAGGGAGGGTCCGTTCCGCGCCCGGAGGATGTCACGTACGGCCGGAGCTGGTACGTCTGCCTTCCATGACCACCGACGTCTTCGAAGAGCACCGCCCCCTGCTGACCGGTGTCGCCTACCGCATCCTCGGCAGCGCCTCCGACGCGGAGGACGCCGTCCAGGAGGCCTGGCTGCGCTGGTCCTCCGTCGACCCGGCCGCAGTGGAGGACCCGCGCGCCTACCTGGTCACCGTCACCTCCCGGCTGGCCATCGACCGGCTGCGCAGCGCCCGGTCCCGGCGGGAGTCCTACGTGGGCGACTGGCTGCCCGAGCCGGTCAGCGACATCCCCGGCGGGGCCGAGCAGGCCGAACTCGCGGACTCGGTGGAGTTCGCGCTGCTGGTGGTCCTGGAGACGCTCAGCCCGCTGGAGCGCGCCGTCTTCGTGCTGCGCGAGGCCTTCCAGATGCCCTATGCCGAGATCGGCGCGGTGATCAGCCGGGAGGAGGCCGCCACCCGCCAGCTCGCCCGGCGGGCGCGCGACCACGTACGCGACAGGCGCCCCCGGTTCGAGGCCGATCGGGCCGTGCGGCGGCGGATCACCGAGCGCTTCCTGGGAGCCTGTCTGGAGGGCGACCTGGAGGGGCTGACCGGTCTGCTGGCCGATGACGTCACGCTGGTCAGCGACAGCGGCGGCCGGACCAGGGCGCCCCATCGGATCCTGGAGGGCGCGGCGAAGGTCGGCCGGTTCCTGTCCGTGCTGGCGCGGCCGCGCAACGCGGAGCGCTTCCTCGTCTCCGCGGGCCTGGACGGCGCGGAGGAGCTGAGTTCGGCGGTCACCGAGGTCAACGGCGGTCCGGCGGCGGTCGTCTCCGTCGGGGACAGGGTGGTCGCGCTGCTGTCCCTGGACATCGCCGAGGGCCGTGTGCGGCACGTGTACCTGGTGGCCAACCCCGACAAGATGTCACGTCTGCGGTCGCCCGAACCGTCCTAGCGGTATGGACATCACCGTTGTGGGCGGTGGGCTCGCCGGACTGACCGCGGCCGTCGCCAGCGCCGAGAGGGGCGCGAACGTCACCCTGTTGGAGGCGCACCGGACCCTGGGCGGGCGGGCGCGCTCCACCGAACCGCCGTACACCGCCAACGAGGGGCCGCACGTGCTCTACGGCGACGGCCCGCTGTTCGCGTGGCTGGCCGGGCGCGACCTGCTCCCGCCGTACCTGCCCTTCCCCGCGCGCGCCGTGCCCCGGGTGCGCGTGCGCGACCGGGGGCGTGTGGGAGCGCCGCCGGTCTCCCTGCTCCGGGCCGCCGCGCGGCGGCGGCTGCGCGCGCCGCACGACCGGGACTTCGGTTCGTGGGCGCGGGAGGCGCTCGGCGCGGAGCCCGCGCGCGTGGCCGCGAACATGATGGGCGTGGCGCTGTTCGACTCCGACCCGTCGCGGTTGTCGGCCGCGTTCGTCTGGGAGCGGTTCCTGCGGGTCACCGACCCCGGCTGGCCCTCACCGAAGTACCTGGTCGGCGGCTGGTCCTCGCTGGTGGAGAAGTTGGCCGGACGGGCCCGGGAGATGGGGGTGCGCGTGGGGACCGGCGAGCGGGTGGACGCGCTCCCGGGCACCCCGGTCATCGTCGCGACATCGCTGGCCTCGGCCCGTGCGCTGCTCGGCGACGACTCGCTGGAGTGGGAGAGCGGGCACGCCCTCATGGTGGACCTGGGGCTGCGGCGCGGCCGGGACCCCTTCATCGTCTTCGACGCCGACGAGTGCGGCTTCCTGGAGCGCTACTCGCTGGTGGACCGCACGCTCGCCCCCGGGGGCGAGGAGCTGGTCCAGGCGCAGCTGCCGGTGCGGCCGGGCGAGTCCCGGGCGCGGGTCACCGAGCGGCTGGAGCGGTTCCTGGACCTGTCCCTGCCGGGGTGGCGGGAGCGGGTGACGTGGCGGCGCGACCAGGTGGCACGCGGGCGCACGGGCGCGCTGGACCTGCCGGGGTACACGTGGCGGGACCGCCCGGCCGTGGACCGGGGCGACGGCGTCTACCTGGCGGGTGACGCGGTGGCGGCGCCCGGCCTCCTGGGCGAGGTGTCGCTCAACAGCGCGGTCGCGGCGGCGGAGGCGGCCACGGGCGGGCGCGTCGTCCGCGCCGTCTAGCCGACCGGGGGACGGGCGGGGCGATCCGCGGGGCGTCCGATGGGGCGGCCGGGGCGGCGGAAGGCCCGTGGGGTCCTCCGCCGTTCCCGTGGCCCGGGTTTCCGGCGGCGTGCTCGGCCGGGCGGACGCGAACCGGTTCGCGTCCGCCCGCGCCTTGGCGTGTTCCGGGCCGGACCGGTCAGGCGGGCGCGTGCGAGACGGCCTCGACGTTGTTGCCGTCCGGGTCGCGGACGAACGCGCCGTAGTAGTGCTCGTGGTACTCCGGCCAGACCTTCGGCTCGTGGAGCACCTCCGCGCCCGCCTCGACGGCCGCGGCGAAGAAGGCGTCCACCGCCGCCCGGTCGGGCGCGGTGAAGGCGATGTGCGACTCGCGCGCCCCGCCGGACGCGGGCGCGGGTCCGATCCAGAAGTCGGGTCCGGACGTGCCGTAGCCGACGTTCTCTCCGTAGTCGAGGATGCGGCGGGCGCCCAGCGGGGCGAGGACGGCGTCGTAGAAGGCGGCGCTGGCCGCGGGGTCGCTGACCTGGATTCCGAGGTGGTCCAACATGGGCCGAGTGTGACACGGGACACTGACATTTCAGGGGGTAAGAGACCAGGTGTCCGGGCGGTTTTCGGACACCCTTGCGAGACTTTCTCCGCGAAACCCGCCGGTAACCGAGCGTGCGTCAGAATACTGGCTGCCATGCACGACCCGTGGCACGACCTCCCGGCACTGCCCGACCGTCCCCTGACCGTGGAGGACCTGGAACCCCTGCCGGACGACGGCCGGCGGTACGAACTGGCCGACGGCAGGCTGGAGGTCTTCTACGCCGGTACCGCCATGCACTCTTCGCCGCGACACGGTTGGGCTTCCAGCTGACCATGAACGAGCCCGAGGGCTACGAGACCCTCCCCCGGGTGTCGTTCGTCATGGACGCGCGGCGTACGTGCTTCCGGGCGCCCGACGTGTCGGTGCGTTCCACGGACAAGGAGCTGGAGGACTACCCGACGGACCCTCCACTGCTCGCGGTCGAGGTCACCACGGCGGAGAGTGTGCTCCGCGACCACCATGCCAAGTTGCGTGAGTACGCCGCCTTCGGCATCCCCTCGTACTGGATCGTCACTCCCTGCCGGTGGGCGCCGAGCGTCATCGAGTTCCGCCTGGAGAACGACGGATACCGACCGGTCCGCAAGGTCGACGGCACCGACGTCTTCGAGACCGACCTCCCCTTCCCCGTGAAGCTCGTGCCGCACTGGCTCGTCGCGAGCGGCCCGTGGAAGAGGCGCATCGGCGGCGGACCCGAGGAGGCTCAGGGCGTCCAGCGGTAGAGGTGTTCGGGGCGGCCCGTCGAGCCGTAGCGCATGCGCAGCTCGGCCCGGCCGACCGCGCACAGGTGCTCCAGGTAGCGCCGCGCGGTCACCCGCGACACCCCGGCGCGCTCGGCCACCTCCGAGGCCGACACGTCCCCTTCCGCCTCCCGCAGCACCCCCGCCACCAGGTCCACCGTGGTCGCGGTCAGCCCCTTGGGCAGCGACCGGCCCCCGGCCGGGCGCAGCAGCCCGAACAGCCGGTCCACCTCCTGCTGGGTGGCCTCCCCGTCGGCGTCCATCCTCCGGCGCGCCACGGCGTAGCGCTCCAGCTGGTCGCGCAGCACGCTGAGCGGGAACGGCTTGAGCAGGTAGTGGACCGCCCCGCCGTGCATGGCCGAGCGCACCTGGCCGATGTCGCGCACGGCGGTGATCATCAGGAAGTCCGTCCGCTGGGGCGCGGCGCTGGTGGCGGCGGCGCGCAGGGCGCGCATCACCGAGATCCCCGAGGCGTCGGGCAGGTGCAGGTCGAGCAGCACCAGGTCGGGCTGGTGCCCCCGGATCTGGGTGAGGGCGGCGGCGGCCGTGTGCGCCACCCCCGCCACGGTGAACCCCGGCAGCGACTCCACCAGCTCCTGGTGGTTGCGCGCCACCCGCACGTCGTCGTCCACGACCAGCACGCGGATCATCGGGCCGCCCCCCGCGGCGCCTCGGCCCCCGCCAGGGGCAGGCAGGCGGTGAACACCGCTCCCTCGTCGGCGTCGGGCGCCTCCATCTCCACGCTTCCCCCTCTTCCCTCGCAGACCTGCTTGACCAGCGCCAGGCCCAGCCCGCGCGTGCCGCCGTCCCGGGACGCCTTGGTGGTGAACCCGAGCCGGAAGATCTCCTCCGCAACGTCGTCGGCCACACCGTGCCCGGAGTCGGTCACCCGGATCTCCAGCAGGTCGTGGGGCAGGTCGGTGCCCTCGGCCCGGTGCAGCCGCACCATCAGCTCCACCCAGCCGTGCGGGGTCGAGGCCACCGCGTCGAGCGCGTTGTCGACCAGGTTGCCGAGGACGAGCAGCGCGTCGGAGCGCACCTCCCGGTCCAGCGCGGGGACGCTGGTGAGGGGGGACAGCCGCAGTTCCACACCCAGCTCGGAGGCCTGCGCGGACTTGGCGATGGTCAGCGCGGCCAGCGCGGAGTCGCCGACGTGCCGGGAGATGTCCGCGCTGGTGCGGCTGTGCGTGGCGGACAGGTCGGCGAGGTAGGCGCGGGCCTCCTCGTGGGCGCCGAGTTCGAGCATTCCGGCGATGGTGTGCACCCGGTTGGCGAACTCGTGGGTCTGGGCGCGCAGGCCGCGGGTGACCGTGCGCGCGCCGTCGAGCTCGCCGGTGAGCCGGTCCAGCTCGGTGCGGTCGCGGAAGGTGACGACCGCACCCGCGTCCTGGCCGCGCAGGTGGACCGGCATCCGGTTGGCGACCAGGATGCGGTGCCCCGCCAGGAGGAGGCGGTCGTCGCCGGGGTCGTCGCCGGAGACGATGTCGCGGACGCGTTCGGACAGGCCGAGTTCGTCCAGGCCCCGGCCCTCGGCGTCCTCGGGCAGGCCGAGCATCTCCCGGACGGGCGGGTTGGCCAGGACGAGGCGGCCCGAGCCGTCCACGGCGAGCACGCCCTCGCGGACCGCGTACAGCAGGGCCTCCCGGCTCTCCAGCAGGGAGGTGATGTCGGCGGGTTCGAGCCCGTGGGTCTTGGTGCGGACCTGGCGGGAGAGGGCCCACGCACCGGCCACGCCCAGGACCAGCACCACGGCCACCGTGCCCAGTATGGCGGGGACCGCCTCCCTGGCCTCGGTGGCGGCGCTGGAGGCGAGGATGCCCAGGGAGACGTAGCCGACCACCTCGCCGCGCGCGTCGCCGCCGTTGACCGAGCCGCCTTCGGAGAACACCGGGACCTTGGCGCGCACGGTGCGTCCCCGCGTCCCCTCCTGCACGCCGGTCCACTCCCGTCCCTCCGCGGCGGGTCCGGGCGGGGTGGACACGGTGTGGCCGATGAGTTCGTCGTCGGGGTGCGAGTAGCGGATCCCCTCCGGGGAGGCGATGACCACGAACTCGGTGCTGGTGGCGGAGTCGATCCGGTCGGCCAGGGGTGCGAGTTCGGCCGCCGGGTCGGCGGCCTGGAGGCCCGTGACGACCTCGGGCATCACGGCCACCGACCGGGCCAGGCTCAGGACCCGCTCGGCGTAGTGGCGGTCGGTGGCCCGGTCCATGTGGACGGCCCACAGCGCGCCCACGGCGGCCAGGGCCAGTGCCAGCAGGAGCACGTAGCCGATGAACAGGGAGCCGGTGAGCGATAGTCGAAAGCGCGCGGGGTACGTGATCATGTGTTCTCCAGGCGCCGTGGCGGGGGACGCGGAAGCCCCGGCCGGGCGAACGCGCAGGTGGGCGTTGCACGAACAATACGACCGAACGTGACGCGGGTGTTAACACGATCCTGACACGCGCGTGACCCGGGTCACGTTCCAGCCTGTCCGGCGGCGCCCGGAGAGGGGGTCCGCGGGGGGCGGGATCCGCCGATGGCGGCCCTCAGGCGGCGTCGCGGAAGACCTGCGCGGAGTGCCAGGCGACATGGGCGGGTTCGACGGCGGGACTGCCCGGAACCGGGCGGACGAGGTCGCGTCCGGCGAGGGAGAGCACGACCGTCTCGGCCGCGGGGGAGCGCGCCTCGAAGTGCGGGGACACCGCGACGGTGAGTTCGCCGGTGAGCCCGAGGACGCCGCGGTCGAACAGCAGGTGGTGCGTCGGGCACAGGCACAGGCCGTTGTCCAGGTCGTTGGGGCCGTCGTACGACCACCAGCGGATGTGGGCGGCCTCCAGCCCGACCGACACGCCGTCCAGTCGCCCCTCGTAACCGCAGAACGCGCACCGGTGCTCGTAGGCGGTCAGCACGGTCTCCCGGAACCGGGGGTCGCGGACGCCGCCCTCCCCCGGCGCGGGGACCGGCCCCTGGCCCACGCGGAGTCCGGTGAGGGCGATGATGCCCTCGTGCAGCGAGGGGGCGAAGTTCTCATCGAGCAGGCGGCGGCCGATGCGGGCGGCCAGACCGGGGTCGTCGCTCAGGGCCGCGTCCAGGTCGGGAGCCAGCCTGCCCCGCGCCTCCTTCTCCCGCAGCAGGGTCACCCCCGAGCCCGGAGAGCCCTCGCCGTCCACCGTGGTGACCCGCCAGAACCCGTCGGTCTCCAGGTGGTGGAAGGGGTAGCCGGGGTGGGTGGATCTCGTCGGGCCGAACTCCCGCAGGAGCCGCGCGAGCCGGGCCTCGGCCTCGCTGTAGACGATGGGCGCGTTGCCGTGCCGCTGGTGGTGCGCGAGCGCGTACAGCAGCAGGAGGGGCTTGTGGGGGGCGCGGACCCCGGCACGGGACCATCGTTTGACGGATCCGAGCCGCTGGGTCCAGTCCATACCGCCACACCCTAGTACGGGGGCTTTCGGCGGCTTCCGGGAGGTGCTCCTCCCCGGGGATGTCGTGCGCCGGGCGGACCGGGACGTTCGGCGCGGTCGCGGAGCCGCACCGCGCCGCGGGACACGCCCCGGCACCGGGACGCTCGACGGCCGCGGCAGCAGGCGCTTTCGGCGCGGGTCCCGGGGCCCGGCGGACTACCATCTTCACCATGGCAACCGGGAACACGGGTCGCAAGCGCCCCACGATCAGCGACGTCGCCCGCCGGGCGGGCGTGAGCAAGGGCGCCGTGTCCCGGGCGTTGAACACCGGTACCGGCACCAGCGCCAGCACCCGGGAACGCATCCGCCAGGCGGCGGTCGAACTGGGCTGGAGCCCGAGTTACGCAGCGCGCGCGCTCAACGGCAAGTCGCTGGGCACCATCGGCCTGATCGTGCGCCGCTCCCCCGAGATACTCGACTTCGACGCGTTCTTCCCCTCGTTCCTGTCCGGTATCGAGTCGGTGCTCTCCGGCGAGGAGCACGCCACCGTCATCCGCTTCGTGCCCGACGAGCGGACCGAGGCCGCCACCTACGAGCGGCTGTTCAACGACCACTTCGTCGACGGCTTCCTGGTCACCGACCTGCGGACGGACGACGGCCGTCCCGCGATGCTGCGCCGCCTGGGCGCGCCCGCCGTGGTGGTGGGCGCGCCCGAGGGCTCCTCCGACTTCCCCACCGTCACCAACGACTCCGGGGAGGCCATCCGCGGCCTGGTCCGCTGCTTCGTCGAGGCGGGGCACGAGCGCATCGCCCACGTGCAGGGCGACCCCCACATGCTGCACGCACACCAGCGCCGGCGCCACTGGGAGGAGGCCGTGCGCGAGTTCGGGCTGGAGCCGGGGCCCGTGGAGGAGCACGGCGGCTACACCATCGAGGGCGGGGCCCGGGCCACGGAGCGCATCCTCGCCAGGCCCGCCGCCGAGCGCCCCACCGCCGTCTTCTACGGCAGCGACCTCATGGCCATAGGCGGCTACTCCGTGCTGGGGGAGGCGGGCCTGACCGTCCCCGACGACGTGGCGGTGGCCGGTTTCGACGACATCCCCCTGGCCTCGTTCGTCACGCCGCCGCTGACGACCGTGCGCAACAGGCACCGCGCGCTGGGCAGTGTCGGGGCCCGCATCCTGCTGGACATGCTCAAGGGCCAGGAGCCGCCGCTGTCGACCGTGCTGGTCGGCGAGCTCCGCCGGAGGAAGTCGTCCGGACAGCCGGCGCACTGCTTGTAACGGTTCCACAACTGCCCCTCCTGCCTTTCTGTGATCTCGCCTACACTGCCGAGGTAAACCGGTTTACCTGATCATCGGGTCACGCGGAGCGACAGGCGTGGCCCACGGTTCTCGACGCTCCTGCCCACGGACCGACGGGCGCGTCCGACCCGCCCGCTCCGTCACCGCCGACGCTGACGACGGGCTCACATGGCCTACAGAGAAACGGAGACGGCCGTGAAGACACCCCCCACAGCACTCCTGTCCGCCTCGACGGCGCTGGTACTGGCCGCCGCGCTGACCGGCTGCGGTTCCGGCGAGGATTCCGGGGACCAGACGCTGACCTACTGGGCCAGCAACCAGGGAGCGAGCGTGGAGGAGGACCGGGAGGTCCTCCAGCCCGTGCTGGACCGCTTCACCGAGGAGACCGGGGTGGAGGTCGAGCTGGAGGTCATTCCCTGGAGCGAGCTGTACAACCGCATCCTCACCGCGGTCAGCAGCGGCGACGGCCCCGACGTGCTGAACATCGGCAACACCTGGGCGGCCAGCCTCCAGGAGACCGGCGCCTTCGTGCCCTACGAGGGGGCGGACCTGGAGGCGGTGGGCGGCGAGGGGCGCTTCGTCGGCACCAGCTTCGCCACCGGCGGAGCCGAGGGCCAGACGCCGACGTCGGTGCCGCTCTACGGGCTGTCCTACGCGCTGTTCTACAACCCCACCATGTTCGAGGAGGCGGGCATCGAGGAACCGCCCGCGACCTGGGACGAGTTCGTCGACACCGCGGACGAGCTGACCAGGGACACCGACGACGACGGCGAGATCGACCAGTACGGCTTCGTGCTGGAGGGCGGCAACGAGCGGCAGAACTCCCACATGGCCTTCATCCTCGGCCAGCAGCAGGGCGGACAGCTGTGGGGCGGGGACGGGCCCTCCTTCTCCTCCGACGAGCAGGTCGCCGCGGTCAAGCAGTGGGTGGACCTGATGGCCGTGGAAGAGGTCGTCGACCCCAGCAGCGCCGAGTTCAGCGACGGCACCCAGGGCATCAGCGACTTCGTCGACGGGCGCGCGGCCATGATCATCGTGCAGGGCAGCGCCCGCACCAGCATGGCCGCCCGCGGTTTCGAGGACTACGAGGTCGCCCAGGTGCCGATGCTCGACCCGCTGCCGGGCGAGCCCATCCAGAGCCACGCGGCCGGGATCAACATCAGCGTCTTCAACGACACCGACGACAAGGAGGGCGCTCTGCAGCTGGTCGAGCACCTGACCAGCCCGGAGGAGCAGGTGTACCTGTCCCAGGAGTTCCAGACGCTGCCCGTGGCCACCGAGGCCTACGACAGCGAGGAGCTGCGGAGCGAGTCCATGGAGACCTTCCGCACGATCCTGACCGAGCACTCCGCGCCGATGCCGCTGATCCCGGAGGAGGGCCAGATGGAGACGGTGCTCGGCGAGGCGATCGGCGGGCTCTTCGCCCAGGTGGCGACCGGAGGCGAGGTCACCGAAGCCGACGTCCGCCAGGCCATGGAGGCGGCCGAGACCCAGATGGACGCCGCGAACTAGGGAGTGTGTCCCTGGCCGCCCCGCCCCCGCGGCGGGGCGGCCGTCTGATGGAGGCGCTAGATGTCGACTACGGAAGAACAGGGGCCCGGCACCGTCGAGGCCCCGCCCCGGACCGGCCCCGCGGAGAAACCGGGCGGGCGGCGTCCGCGCCGCCCGGGGTGGTTCCTGCCCTACGGCATGGTGCTGCCCGCGGCGGTGCTGGAGCTGCTGGTCCATATCATCCCCATGGCCCTGGGGATCTACATCGCGTTCACCTCGCTGACGCAGCTGACCATCCGGCGCTGGACGACGGCGCCGCTGGTCGGCCTGGAGAACTTCGTCCGCGGTCTCGACCCCGGGAACGCCCTGGGCAGCGCCCTCTTCGAGAGCCTGTTCCGCACCACCGTCTACACCGTGCTGGTGGTGGGGGTGTCGTGGGTGCTGGGGATGGCCGCCGCGGTCGCGTTGAACACGAAGTTCCGGGGACGCGGCGTGCTGCGCACGCTGTTCCTCGTGCCCTACGCCCTGCCGGTCTACGTCGCCGCGATCATCTGGGCGTTCATGTTCAACCAGCGCGACGGCATGGTCAACCGGCTGCTCGTGGAGGACCTGGGGCTGCTGGACGAGCGCCCGTTCTGGCTCATCGGAGAGAACGCCTTCTGGGTGCTGGTGGTCGTGTCGGTGTGGCGGCTGTGGCCGTTCGCGTTCCTGATGCTCCTGGCGGCGCTGCAGAGCGTCCCCGAGGACATGTACGAGGCCGCGGCCATCGACGGCGCCTCGACCTGGAGGAGGTTCACCGGCATCACGCTGCCCATGGTGCGCCCGGCGAACGCGGTCGTCCTGCTCGTCATGACCTTGTGGACGTTCAACGAGTTCAACATCCCCTTCCTGCTCTTCGGCGACACCTCACCCGAGAGCGCGCGGCTGATCTCACCGCTGATCTACGAGCACTCCTTCGTCAACTGGAACTTCGGCCTGGGCGCCGCGATGAGCGTTCTGCTGCTCGTCGCGCTGGTCATCGCGTCGGCGGTCTACGTCCGACTGGTACTGCCCAAGGGGAGGGACAATGCGTGAGACACGGGGATTCCGCTGGTTCCGGCGGATCGTCCTGACCTTCCTCACCGTGTTCACGGTGCTGCCCCTGTACGTGCTGGTGGTGACCTCGGTGAAGCCGCTGGAGAACGTCCGGGGGATGTTCACCTGGCTGCCGGACCGCGTCACCCTCCAGCCGTACGTGGACATGTGGACGACGATCCCGTTGGCCCGCTACCTCACCAACAGCCTGATCGTCACGACCACAGCGACGGCCCTGGCGCTGGTGGTGGCGGTGCTGGCCGCCTATCCGCTGTCACGGCTGCGCTTCCGCGGCAGGCGGCTGTTCAGCATGACGGTGCTCTCGACGCAGATGTTTCCCGGCATCCTGTTCCTGCTGCCGCTCTTCCTGATCTTCGTGCGGCTGGAGGACCTCACCGGCATCGAGTTCACCGGCTCCTACACCGGGCTGATCATCACCTACCTGACCTTCGCCCTGCCGTTCTCGATCTGGATGCTGGCCGGGTACTTCAGCGCCATCCCCGAGGGCCTGGAGGAGGCGGCGATGATCGACGGCACCAGCAGGATCGGCGCCCTGGTGCGGGTCATCCTCCCCGTGGCCCGCCCGGGCATCCTCGCCGTGGGGGTGTTCGCGTTCATCACCGCCTGGGGAGAGGTGCTGTTCGCCTCGGTGCTCACCGACACCGAGACCCGCACCCTCTCCATCGGGCTGGAGCTCTACACCAGCCAGACCGACACCCTGTGGAACGAGCTGCTGGCCGCGTCGGTGACCGTCTCCCTGCCGGTGGTCGTGGCCTTCATGCTGGTCCAGCGCTACCTCGTGTCCGGGCTGTCGGCGGGCGCGGTGAAGTAGGGGCGGGTCCCCGGCCGTCCCGCGCACCCGCTGTCGGCGGGGCCGGGACGGCCGGGGCCCCACTCCACCAGGCGCGCGGGCTGCCCGGAGGTCCCCGACGGCTCCCCTGGGTCGACGCGGCCCCGGCCGGAGAGGGCCCCCGCTCACTCCGCGGGCGCCACACCGATCGGGCAGCTGGCACCGGTTCCGCCGATCCCGCAGTACCCGTTGGGGTTCTTGGCGTCGGACAGGTACTGCTGGTGGTAGTCCTCGGCGAAGTAGAACTCCCGCAGCGGCGCGATCTCGGTGGTGATCGGCCCGTATCCCGCGCGGGTGAGCACCGGCTGGAACGCGTCGCGGCTGGTCTCGGCCGCGATCCGCTGGGCGTCGTCGTGGTACAGGATCGCCGACCGGTACTGGGTGCCGACGTCGTTGCCCTGGCGCATGCCCTGGGTCGGGTCGTGGCCCTCCCAGAACACCTTGAGGATCTCCTCGTACGAGATGCGCTCGGGGTCGAACACCACCCGCACCGCCTCGGTGTGCCCGGTCAGACCCGAGCAGACCTCCTCGTAGGTCGGGTTGGGCGTGTAGCCGCCCGCGTAGCCCACCGCAGTCGTGATGATCCCCCGCTCCGCGCCCAGGCGCCAGAACATGCGCTCGGCTCCCCAGAAGCAGCCCATCGCCACATCGGCGATCCGGCTGCCCGCGGGGTAGGGCGGGGTGAGGCCGGTGCCCAGCACCGTGTGCCCGAAGGGCACGTCCATCGGGGTGTCCCGACCGGGCAGGGCGCGTGCTGGATCGACCATGGTCGTCTTTCTCCCGAACATGCTTCCCAGGGTATCCACGGGCCCGGTCCGGCGCACGGACGCGATCGAACCTGTGGACGGACGCGGTCGGCGGCCGTCGCCGGAGCGCCCGCCGACGCGGGACGCGCCCCCGTTCCCCCCTCACCGGTCCTTCCGCGCTCCCTCCCGCCTCCGCGCCTCCGGCCCGCGGCAAGGAGGCGGTGCTCACCCGCCTCCGTGGCGGCGCTCGCCCGCCCGCGCAATGAGGACACCCCGGACGATTCGTCCTACGATTGCTGACGTGCCGGAATCCAAGCGTGGTGTCGTCCTCGGGGCGACCGCCTTCCTCCTGTGGGGCGTGGCGGCCCTGTACTGGCCGCTCCTCTCCTCCTCCGAACCCAGCGAGATCCTCGCCCACCGCATGGTGTGGGCCCTGCTCGCGATGTGCGTCGTCATCCTCGTCACCCGCCGGGGCTGGTCCTGGTTCCCCTCGGTGCTGCGCAGCCCCCGCCGCCTGCTGCCGGTGGCCGCCGCGGCGGTGCTGATCTCCGTCAACTGGTGGGGGTTCATCTACGCGGTCTCCACCGAGCAGACCCTCCAGGCCTCGCTCGCGTACTTCATCAACCCGCTGATGTCGGTGTGCCTGGGGGTGCTGCTGTTCTCCGAACGGCTGCGGGCCCTCCAGTGGGTGGCGGTCGGCCTGGGCGTCCTGGCCGTGGCCGTGATGACCGTCGCCTACGGCGTGACCCCGTGGCTGGCGCTGCTCATGGCCGCCACCTTCGCCGCCTACGGCGCGGTGAAGAAGTACGTGGACCTGGACGGCGTGCGGAGCCTGACCGTCGAGACCATGGTGATGTTCCTGCCCGCGCTGGGCTTCGTGGTCCACCTGGAGGCGACCGGCGCGGGAACCGTGTTCTCGGTGTCCCCGGGCCACACCGCCCTGCTGGTCGGCAGCGGTTTCGTGACCGCCCTGCCGCTGCTGCTGTTCGGCGTGGCCGCGCGCCGGGTACCCCTGAGCGTCATCGGCATCCTCCAGTACATCGCCCCGGTCATCATGTTCTTCGTCGGCTGGCTGGTGCAGGGCGAGGAGATGCCGCCCGCCCGCTGGCTGGGCTTCGCGCTGGTGTGGCTGGCGCTGTGCGCGTTCGTCGTCGACCAGGTCCGCGACGCCCGTTCCCGGTCACGCGCCTCCGCCCGGGCCGGGGAGCAGGACGGGGCAGGAGTCGGGACGCAGGTCGGGGAGCAGTCCGGGGAAGACGCCGGGCAAGAGGCCGGAACCCCCGACGAACAGCGGAGACGCGAACTCGGACAGCCCGGGAAGCCGCTCCCGGAGGGGCCCGCCCGGCCCGAGTCCGCGGAGTGATCCGTTCTTCCCTGTTTCGGAAAACCCAAACTACCCTCTGTGACTCTGTGCTAACGTCAGGTCGCGGGTCGGGGGCAGCCTCCGGCCCGGACCAGGCCGCACGTCCCGGAGGGCCCTTCCATGCCTCGCACCAGCCGAACGGCACGCGCCACGCGCGCCGTCGCGGCCGTGTGCCCCGAGGCGCCCTCCCTGCTCCTGCTGCCGCTGGTCGTCGGGGCTCTGCTGGTCGGCCTGTGGCTGCTCGGCGCGGCCCCGGCCGCCGCCGACTCCGGCACTGATGTCGGCGGCTCACGGTCCCTGCTCGACGGGGGTCCACTCACCGGCGGCCGGCTGTCGGACGGCTTCTCCGGAACCTCAGGGAACCCCGAACACGCCTCCGCGGAGAGCACCGCACCGCACCACGGCCTCCGGGACCGCGTCTCCTCCGGCCGGGCGGCCCTGGACGCCTCCTCCCTCGGGCTGGAGGGCTCCGGACGCCTCGGCGAGGTCGTCCCCGAGGGCGTAGGCAAGGTGGCCGAGCCGGTCGCCTCCACCCTGGGCACGGTGCACCAGCGCATCGAACACGGGGCCGAGCGCACCGCCGCCGAGACCGCCGCCGTCCTGCCCGAGGCCGCGTGGCCGGTCGCCGGGATGGGCGAGGGAGCACGGAACCTGGTCGGCGGGCTCGACCGCGACGGCCGCTCCGACGCGGGGCTCCTGGCCCCCGTGGCCCCCTCGGTCCACGAACCCGCCCCGGAGCGGGACGGCGACGACTCCGCGGCCGGGCCGCGCGAGCGGGCGAAGGGCGAGGACACCGTTCCCGGGGCCGGGCACGGCACCGTCTACGGGCACGGCTCCGTCATCCCGATCCGCGCCGCCGTGGCCTCAGTCGGCGCGGACGCGGGCGAGCGCCCGGACACCGCGGCCCCGGCCCCCGGTTCCTCCGCCCACCAGCTCACCGCCGGTTCGACCGCGCCCGCCGGGGGCGGCGTCCCCGTTCCCGCCGTCGCGGGATACCTCACCGCGGCGCCCGTCACCGTGCCCTCCGCCGACGCCGTCCTGCTCGCCGCCCGCGCCCTGCTCACGGTGCCCGGCGGCCCCAGCGACGACCCCACGGTCTCCCCCGACTAGGACGCGTCCCCTTCCGCGCGGACGCACACCCGCGCACGGACCCGTCCCAGCCAGGCCCTCTGCGCGCTCTCTGGGAGCTGACCTGAGTCCCGTGCCCCGTTCACGGAATTCACGCCAGCCGGTGGTCCGCCCCGGCTCCGGCCGGACGCGCCCCACGCGTTCGGTCCCCGTATCCACTGATCCAGAGCACAACCTCCGAAGGGAAACCCATGACGCAGGTCAAGCGCATATCAGCCAGGGCCGTCCTCCTCGCCGCCGGAACGGCGGGCTTCGTCGCCCTCGGCGCCGGGGTCTCCGGCGCCGAGTCCCTCTCCTCGCCCGTCCACGAGATCGCGCCGCTCGTCGAGCGCGCCCTGGTGGAGGGCGTCGCCCCCACCGTGAACAGCGTGGCGCCCGAGGGTGTCGGGCCGATCGCCGACAGCGCCCTGAGCGAGCTCCAGGAGACGGCGCACAACCCCGAGAAGCCCGCTCCCGACCTGGCCGCCCCGCTGCCCGAGGGCCAGGACATCCGGACCCCGCTGGGCGAGGTGCCCAACCCGACCTCCGAGCTGGCCGACACCGTCTCCGGGGTCCAGGACGCCACCGGCCTGGACGGCGACCCCTACGACACCATCGGCCACGACGCCGGGCGCGCCCTGGAGCACGGCGGCCACCGTGCGGGCGAGGCCGTGGAGGAGACCGCGGTCACGGTGCTGCCGCACACCCTGGAGTCGGTCTACGGGCTGCGCGAGCAGGTGGACCTGCCCCGGGTCGGCCAGGTCGCCCAACTGCCGGACACCTCCCGGCTCCGCGACGCCGCCCAGCTGCCCGACACCTCCGACCTGTCCTCGGTGACCGGCGGCAACAGCCTGTCGCTGGACGGCGCCGAGGCGCCCGTCCTGGAGGAGGCCCTGGGTCTGGGCGGCTCCCCCACCGTGCGCCAGAGCGCGGCCGCGCCCCCCGTCCCGAACATGTGGGACATCGCCTACGTCTTCGGTCTGGAGACGCCGGGCAGCGTGCAGGACCTCATGGGGGCCACCCCCCTGACCGAGGGCAGCGACGTCAGCCTCGGCGAGGAGAGGGTGCTCGGCATGATCGGCCAGCGCAACCTCGACCAGCCCCTCACCACCGTCCACCAGTCGGCGCCCGCGTCGCCCGGCCTGGGAGACCTGACCGACGCCCTCGCGAGCGGCGCCGAGAACGGCGACCTCAGGGCCGCCGAGCTCCGGCCCCTGAACGTGGAGGGCCCCCTGGCCGAGTCCGAGGTGCCCCGCCTGTCCGGCACCGGCGTGCCCGTGGTCGACGACGCGGTGGACTCCGTCGTGCCGCAGCTCGCCGACGCCCGGGTGCCCGGGGTCGCCGAGGGCGTCAACACCGAGACCGCCGAGGACCTGGTGGCCGCGCTGAGCCGCGGCACCGACCTGCTGAACGACGTGGACACCAGCGACCTGCTGTCCGTCGAGGGCGGCACCGTCCCGCAGGAGACCCCCGCGGGCATGACGCAGCACCCGACCTTCATGGACCTGCCCGGTTCCGAGGCCCTGCCCGTCATCAGCTAGGGCGCGACCCCGCACAGCCGGCGGGCGCGACGGCTCTCCCCCGCCGCGTCCGCCGGTCCCGGGGCGGTCCGCCGGGCACCTGAACGGAATCCCACCGCGACACCGGCACGGCCTCCCCGCACGGCGGGACTGAGAGACACGGCGACGGCGCCGCCCCACCGGGCGGCGCCGTCGTCACGTCACCGGCACGACGGCCGAGGCCGTCCGCCTCCGGGTTCGCGCAGGGGTCGCGGCGCGGCCACCGCCCGGGGCATGACGGCGCCGTCGTGGCCGAACCCCGTAGGGTGCTCCGCATGACCGAGATCGAGATCACCGCGGGTCTCGTCCGCGACCTGCTGCGCGACCAGCACCCGGACCTGGCCGGGCTGCCCCTGCGCGAGGTGGACGGCGGCTGGGGCAACCAGATGTGGCGCCTCGGGGACGAACTGGCCGTGCGGATCCAGCGCATGGACACCGACCCCGACGACCAGCTCAAGGAGCGCCGCTGGCTGCCGCTGCTCGCCCCGCTCCTGCCGCTGCCCGTCCCCGTGCCGGTACGCGGCGGTACCCCCTGCGAGCGGTTCCCCAAGATGTGGACGGTCATGACGTGGGTGCCGGGCCTGCCGCTGGACCGCGGGTCGATCACCCGCGGCGGGCACGCGGCCGACACCCTGGCGGCGTTCCTGCGGGCCCTGCACGTGCCGGCGCCCGCCGACGCGCCGGTCGACACGGACCGCGGTGCCCGCCCCGGGGGCTGCACGGAGGGCTTCGACCGGTTCCTCGGTGCCCTCGACGCCGACGCGATCGGCGCCGACGCCGCCGGTGTCCGGGCCGTGTGGGACGACGCCGTCGCGGCCCCCGCGTGGGAGGGCCCGCCGGTGTGGGTGCACGGCGACCTGCACCCCGCGAACGTCGTGGTCGCGGACGGGACGCTGGCGGGCGTCGTCGACTTCGGCGACCTGTCCGCCGGAGACCCGGCGGCGGACCTGGCGGCCGCCTGGGTGCTGCTGCCGACGGGCGCGGCGGCACGCTTCTTCGCCGCGTACGCGGAGGCCGACGAGGCGACGGTCCGGCGCGCCCGCGGGCTGGCCGCGCTGAAGAGCCTCTTCCTGATGCTGATGGGCCAGAACGGGGACCGCGGCCTGCCCGGCGGCAAGCCGGCGTGGGGCCCGGCGGGGCGGGCGGCGCTCGACCGGGTCCTGGACGGGCGTCCGGCCCGGTTCCACGGGTAGGTCGTCGGCGCGCTCAGCCCGCGCGTTCCGCCGGATGCGCCGGATAAGCCGGGTGGTCGGTGACCGTCCCCGAGGACAGCGAAACGGCGCCGCCCCACCGGACGGCGCCGTCTTCGGTCCCCTCGGCCGCCGCGGGCGTCCTCACGGACACCCGCCGAAGGTCAGCCCGAGCGCTCGACCACGTAGTCGCACAGCGCCTCGAAGGCGCCCCTGGCCGGGCTCTCGGGCAGGGTCGCCAGCTCCGCGCGCGCCTTGTCGGACCAGCCGCGCAGCGTGGCCTCGGCCTCGGCCATCGCCGGGTGCACCCGCAGCAGCGCCAGCGCCTCCTCGGCCTCCTCGTCGTCCAGCGGGCGGCCCAGCAGCGACTTGAGCCGCTCGTCCGCCGCGTCCCGGGAGCGCAGCGCGTAGAACATCGGCAGGGTCAGCACGCCCTCGCGCAGGTCGGTCCCCGGGGTCTTGCCCGAGTCCGTGCTCTCGCTCGCCACGTCCAGCAGGTCGTCGGCGAGCTGGAAGGCCATCCCCAGCGCGTCGCACGCCCGCGTGACCGTCCCGATCGTCTCGGGGTCGACCTTGCCGAACATGCCGCCGAACTCCGCCGACGACGCGATGAGGGACGCCGTCTTGTCGCTGATCACCCGCAGGTAGTGGTCCAGCGGGTCGGTGCCCTCCTGCGGGCCGGAGGTCTCCAGGATCTGCCCCTGCACCAGGCGCCCGAACGTGGTCGCCTGGAGCCGGACCGCCTCGGTGCCCAGGTCTGCGAGCATCTCCGAGGCGCGGGCGAACACGTAGTCGCCGGTCAGGATCGCGACGCTGTTGCCCCAGCGCTGGTTGGCGCTGGGCTCGCCGCGCCGCAGCTCCGCCTCGTCCATGACGTCGTCGTGGTAGAGGGTGGCCACGTGGGTGAGCTCCACCACGGCCGCGGCCGGGATGAGGTCGGGCACGGTCGGGTCGCCGAAGTGGGCGGCCAGCAGGACCAGGGTCGCGCGGAAGCGCTTGCCCCCGGCGGCCAGCAGGTGGGACGCCGCCTCGGTCAGCAGGGGGTCGCTCGACGCGACCGACTCCCGCAGCAGGTCCTCGACCTTCTCCAGGTTGTCCTGGACCTCCCGGGCAAGGGCATCGTCGACTCTCGGCAGAGCGAGAAACCCGCTCGGGACAGCACCGCTCACCGTACAGCTCCACCTGTCGAACGGCACGGAGGTGACCCCGGGTGAGGGGGCCACCGCGTGCTCAGCACATGAACATGATCCGACTTGCCACGGTATCCGACCCGGAATGAACAGCCAAAGCCACACCCGGGTACGGAACCGGCAGGTGACGAATCCCAGGTCAGACCTGGTAATTGGTCACTCTGCCGGTCACCCGCGGTCAGCGCTCGCGTCCGACCGGAACCCGGAGCCCGTACCCGCCGGTCACCGTGCGTTCACGGCCGCCGGTCACTCCGTGCCTCCGGCGCTTCCGGCGCTTCCGGCCTGCGTCGACGCCTGCTCGACCATCACCGAGGTCGGGGCCTGGTCGGCGTCGGACGGGGGCAGCAGGTTGTCGAGCACCGCTCCCGGGTACACGCCGAGCAGCAGCGTCGCCGCCACCCCGATCGCGATGACCCCGCCCGTAGCCGCTCCGGCGCGCACCACCGTGGGGCCCTCGCCCTCCGGGTCCCGGAAGAACATCACCACGATGATCCGCACGTAGAAGAACGCGGTCACCGCGCTGCTCAGCACACCCACCACGACCAGCGGGACGGCCCCGGCCGCCACCGCGGCCTCGAACACCGCGAACTTGCCGATGAAGCCGCTCGTGAGCGGGATCCCGGCGAACGCCAGCAGGAACAGCGCCAGCGCCCCGGCCAGCACGGGCGAGCGGCGGCCCAGCCCCGCCCACCGGTCCAGGTCGCCCAGCTCCTGGCCGCCGTCCTTGGTCCGCACCAGCGTCACCACGGCGAACGCGCCCAGCGTGGTGAACCCGTAGGCCGCCAGGTAGAACATGGCTCCCGCGAGCCCGTCCGTGCTGCCCGCCACGACCGCGGTCAGGATGAACCCGGCGTGCACGACCGACGAGTAGGCCAGCAGCCGCTTGACGTCGCGCTGGGTCACCGCGATGACCGCGGCCACGACCATCGTCAGGACGGCCACCGCCCACAGCATCGGCTCCCAGCTCTGGGCCGAGCCCCCGAAGGGCACGAAGAACACCCGCAGCAGGGCGCCGAACGCGGCGACCAGCGTGCAGGAGGCCATCAGCGCCGTGATCGGGGTCGGCGCGCCCTGGTACACGTCCGGCTTCCAGTTGTGGAAGGGCACCGCGCCGACCTTGAACAGCAGGCCGACCGCCACCAGGCCGATGCCCATGAGCAGCAGCGGCTCGCCGTCTCCGCCCTGGAAGACGTCCGCGCCGCCCGCCTCGACGGCCACGCGGATCTCGCCGAAGTTCACCGAGCCCGCGTAGCCGTAGACCATGGCGGCGCCGAACAGGAAGAACGCCGACGAGAACGCGCCCAGCAGGAAGTACTTGACCGCGGCCTCCTGCGAGAACAGTCGGCGGCGCCGGGCCAGCCCGCACAGCAGGTACAGCGGAAGGCTCATGACCTCCAGCGCGATGAACATCGTCAGGAAGTCGTTCGAGGCCGGGAACATCAGCATCCCCAGCACCGCGAACATCACCAGCGGGTACACCTCGGTGTGCTGGGAGCCCGCCAGGATGTGCGCGCGCTCCTCCTCGCTCCCGGGCACCGTCGCCGCCTGCGCGGCGAACGCGTCGCGCCCGTCCCGGCGCTCGGAGATCAGCAGCAGGCTCACCAGCGCGAGCACGGTGATGGTGCCCTGGAAGAAGATCACCGTCCGGTCCACCGCCAGCGCCCCGGCGCCGACCGTCACCCCCGGCGCGTCATCGGGCAGCGAGCCCACCTGGAGCACCAGCAGGACGAACGCGGCCAGCAGCGCGAGCGCCGCGAGCCCGATCTGGACGGCGCGGCGCCGCCCCTGGGGGACGAACGCCTCGAACAGCACGCCCAGCACACCGGCGGCGAACACCGTGAGCAGCGGCGCGAGCAGCCACCAGTCCATCTGCGGCGCCGCCTCGGTGATGACGGGAAGGTCCATGTGGGGGATCACTCCGCGTCTCCTTCCTCTTCCTGGGCGCCCGCGGCGCCCCCGGTCCCGCTGTCAGGGCCCGCGCCGACCTCCACGGTGCGCTCCACCGCGGGGTTGATCACGTCCAGCACCGGCTGCGGGTACAGGCCGAGCAGGAGGATGAGCGCGAGCAGCGGGGCCACCGCCCACGTCTCCCGCGCCGACAGGTCGCGCAGGCCGGTCAGGTCCTCCCGGGTGGGTCCGTTCATGGTGCGCTGGTACATCCACAGGATGTAGAGCGCGGCCAGGACCACGCCGACCGCCGCGACGATCGCGGGTGCCGGGCTGAACGCGTACACGCCGACGAACACCAGGAACTCGCTGACGAACGGCGCCAGACCGGGCAGTGCCAGACCGGCCAGGCCGGTCACCAGGAACACCCCGGCCAGCTTGGGCGCGATCCGCTGCACGCCGCCGTAGTCGCTGATGAGCGCGGAGCCGCGTCGGGCGATCAGGAAGCCCACGACCAGGAACAGCGCCCCGGTCGCGAAGCCGTGGTTGACCATGTACAGGGCGGCCCCGGCCTGTCCCTGCGCGGTCAGGGCGAAGATGCCCAGGGTGATGAAGCCGAAGTGGGAGACCGACGTGTAGGCCACCAGGCGCATCATGTCGTTCTGCCCGATGGCCAGGATCGCGCCGTAGATGATGCTCACCAGGCTCAGCGCCACCACCGGCCACACGAACCAGGACACGGCCGCCGGGAACAGCTCCAGGCAGTAGCGCAGCATCCCGTAGGTGCCGACCTTGTCCAGCACGCCCACCAGCAGCACGGCGGTGCCCGGGCGCGAGGCGCCCGCCGCCGAGGGCAGCCAGGTGTGCACGGGCCACATCGGCGCCTTGATCGCGAAGGCGATGAAGAAGCCGAGGAACAGCCAGCGGGCCGTGGCCGGGTCGACGGCGGCCAGGGCGCTGCCCTCGCCGACCAGGTCGCTCCACAGGAAGGTGCCGCCGACGACGTACACGCCGATCACCGCGACCAGCATGACCAGGCCGCCGGCGAGGCTGTAGAGCAGGAACTTGACCGCTGCCCTGGACCGGTCGTCGCCGCGCCCGTAGCGCCCGATCATGAAGTAGACCGGGATGAGCATGGCCTCGAAGAACACGTAGAACAGGAAGACGTCGGTGGCGGCGAAGACGCCGATCATCATCGCTTCCAGGACCAGGATGAGCGCGAAGTACCCGCGCCCCCCGTCCTCGCGGTCGTCGTGCTCGCGCCAGGCGGCCAGGACCACCAGCGGCACCAGCACGGCCGACATCAGTACCAGCGCCAGGGCGATGCCGTCCACGCCCACGGCGTAGCTGACGCCGAAGCGCGGGATCCAGGGGTAGACCTCCTCGAACTGGAGGGCTCCCGCCCGGGAGGTGTCGAACTGCAGGGCCATGGCCCCGAGCACGAGCAGGGTGGCGAGCGAGAAGCCCAGCGTGATCCGCTTGGCGGTCTCGGCCGGTGCTCCGCCCTTGGCCGCGGCGGCGGGCCGCACGGCCGTCGCCGTGGCGGTGGCGCCTCCGGAGGAGGCGGTGGCGGACGAGGCGGCCGAGGCCGCGGCCGTCCGCTCCGTGGCGGCCTTGGCGGTGCGCGGCAGCGCCCAGACCAGGACCGCGCCGACCGCGGGGAGCGCGATCGCGATGGTGAGCCAGGGGATCATGTCAGAACCTCACAGCCAGCGTCGCGGCGACGATGACGGCGCCGAAGAGCATGGTGAGCGCGTACGTGCGGGCGAACCCGGTCTGGACCCGGCCCAGCCCGCTGGAGGAGTCGCGCACCCCGGCGCCGAGCCCGTTGACCGCCCCGTCGATGACCTTGTCCTCGATGACGAGCAGGGCCCGGGTGAGCTGCTGGCCGGGCCGCATGAGCAGGCCCTCGTTGATCTCGTTGCCGTACAGCTCGCGGCTGGCGGCGACGGTGACGGGGTTGCCCTTGGGCGCGGTGCGCTCCACGGGCTTGCGCAGGTAGACCGCCCAGGCGGCGGCCACGCCCAGGACCATGACGCCGAGGGCGGCCAGTCCGTAGGGCGCGGTGAACGCGTGCACGACGTCGAAGTGGTGCGGGTGGGCCCCGGTGGCCGGGGTCAGGAAGCCCGCGAACCGGTCTCCGAGCGTGAGGAAGGCGCCCAGCGCGACCGACCCGACGGCGAGCACCACCATGGGGGCGGTCATGCTGACCGGCGATTCGTGCGGGTGCACGCCCTCGTCCCACCGCTTCTTGCCGAGGAAGGTCATGAAGACCATCCGCGACATGTAGAAGGCGGTGAGCCCCGCGCCGACGATGACGGCGGTCCCGAGCACCATGCCCTGGGTGCCGCCCACGCCGAAGGCCGCGGAGATGATGCTCTCCTTGGTCCACCAGCCCGACAGCAGCGGGAAGCCGATGATGGCCAGGTAGCCGAGGCCGAAGGTGGCGAAGGTGACCGGCATGACCCGGGCCAGGCCGCCGTAGCGGCGCATGTCCACGCCGTCGTTCATGGCGTGCATGACCGATCCGGCGCCCAGGAACAGCCCGGCCTTGAAGAAGCCGTGCGTGACCAGGTGGGCGATGGCGGCCACGTAGCCGACCGGGCCGAGCCCGGCGGCCAGGACCATCATGCCGATCTGGCTCATCGTGGACCCTGCCAGGGACTTCTTGATGTCGTCCTTGGCCGAGGCGATGATCCCGCCCGCCAGCATGGTGGCGGCGCCCACGACGGTGACCACGGTCTGGGCGACCGGGGCGCCCTCGAAGATGGGTCCGGCGCGCACGATGAGGTACACGCCCGCGGTGACCATGGTGGCCGCGTGGATGAGCGCGGACACCGGGGTCGGGCCCTCCATGGCGTCGAGCAGCCACGCCTGGAGCGGCAGCTGCGCGGACTTGCCGCAGGCGCCCAGGAGCAGCAGCAGACCGACGGCGAGCAGCACTCCGTCGCTCGCGCCGGGCACGGCGGCGAACACGTCGCTGAAGCTGACCGCGCCCAGCACCGCGAACATGATCATGATCGCGATGAGCAGGCCCATGTCGCCGACGCGGTTGATGATGAACGCCTTCTTGGCGGCCACCGCGGCGGAGGGCTTGTACTGCCAGAACCCGATGAGCAGGTAGGACGCCAGGCCCACGCCCTCCCAGCCGAGGAAGAGCAGCACGAAGTTGTCCGCGAGCACCAGCACGAGCATGGCGGCCACGAACAGGTTGAGGTAGGCGAAGAAGCGCCGCCTGCCCGGGTCCTCGGCCATGTAGCCGATGGAGTAGATGTGGATGAGCGACCCCACGAAGGTGATCAGCAGGACGAAGCTGATCGAGAGGGGGTCGACGAGCAGGTCCACCCCGGCGGAGAACTCTCCGACGGAGAACCACTCGTAGACGGGGACGGAGACGCTGCGGGCGTCGGCCGCCCTGCCGAGCAGGTCGAACAGGACGAGCAGCGCCCAGGCGAAGGAGGCGACCGGCAGGGCCGTGGCCAGCCAGTGCCCCCACTTGTCGGTGCGCCTGCCGCCGAGCAGCAGGACCGCCGCGCCCGCGAGGGGCAGGGCGATGAGCAGCCATGCGCCCGACAGCACCGCGCTGTCGGCCGCGGTCGCCACCACGGGTTCGGCGGCGAGGTACGCGTGAGATGTCACAGCCACGTCGCCTTCTAGTGCTTGAGCAGGTTGGCGTCATCCAGCGACGCCGACCTGCGGGTTCGGAAGATCTGCATGATGATCGCGAGGCCCACGACCACCTCGGCGGCGGCGACGACCATCACGAAGAAGGCGATGACCTGCCCCTCGATGTCCCCGTGCATCCGGGCGAACGCGACGAACGCCAGGTTGCAGGCGTTGAGCATCAGCTCCACGCACATGAAGACGATGATCGCGTTGCGCCGGACCAGGACGCCGACGGCGCCGATGGTGAACAGCAGCGCCGCGAGGACGATGTAGTTCATCGGGTCCACGAGGACTCGACCTCCTGCCCGTTGCCGTTGCCGTTGCGCGGCCCGTCCGCGTCGTCGGAGCCGTCGGGGCCCGCGGCCGCGCCGCCGCCCTCGTCGGCGTCGTCCTCGGCCGCGACCCGCGTTCCGTTCCCCACCCGGTTCCCGGGCCTCTCCGCGGCGGGCCGGGCCCGGTCGTCGGCGACCGGCTCGGCCGTCTTGGAGTCGGCCGAGTCCGAGGCCCCGCCGGGCAGCGGGGCCTGGCCGGCGCGCACGGTCTCGGGCACCTGAGACTGGTACTCGGGGGCGCGGGCGGCCAGGACGGGGTTGAGCGAGAGCTGGGAGACCGTGCCGTCCGGCAGCAGCGCGGGCATGTCGATCGCGTTGTGCCGGGCGTAGGTGCCCGGTCCCGGCAGCGGGGTCGGGTGGTCGCCGCGGATGCGGTCCTCGGCGATCTCCCGCTGGGTGCGGCGCTTCTTGGTGCGGGCGGTGTGCGCCAGGACCATCGCGCCCAGGACCGCGGTGATGAGCAGCGCGCCGGTGGCCTCGAAGGCGATCACGTAGCGCAGGAGCAGCTCGCCCGCGATCCACGGGATGGTGCCCCCGGCCGCCGCGGCGCCCTCGGTGAGGCCGACCGGGTCGCCCACGGCGATGCGGGTGATGCCCGTGGCCAGGGCGCCGACGAAGCACAGGGCGACGACGGCCGTCATGAGGCGCTGTCCGCTGATCGTCTCCACCAGGGAGTCGGCCGAGCTGACGCCGATGAGCATCAGCACGAACAGGAACAGCATGAGGACGGCGCCGGTGTAGACGACGATCTGCACGACCATGAGGAAGGGCGCCGCGTTGATGCCGTAGAAGATCGCCAGGCCGACCATGGTCAGCGCCATGGACATCGCCGAGTGCACGGCCTTGCGGGAGAAGACCACGCCCAGGGCGCCGAGGAGGACCACGGCGCCCAGGATCCAGAACGCGGTCGCCTCGCCGCCGCCGATCGGCGCGGCCAGGTACAGCGGCTGGCCGAGCGGCACGGCAGGATTGGTGAGCGGGTTCAACGGACCGCCTCCGGAGTCTCGGGCGCCTCGTGCCCGTCCTGCGAGCCGTGCTGGCCGCGCCCGGTGGCGTAGTAGTCCTGCTCGGTCTCGCCCAGGCGCATGGGGTGGGGCGGCTGCTCCATGCCCTCGCGCAGCGGGGCCAGCAACTGCTCCTTGGTCCAGATCAGGCTCTGCCTGCTGTCGTCGGCCAGCTCGTACTCGTTGGTCATCGTCAGGGCGCGCGTGGGGCAGGCCTCCACGCACAGCCCGCACAGGATGCACCGCAGGTAGTTGATCTGGTAGACCCGGCCGTAGCGCTCGCCGGGCGAGTACCTGTCGTCGTCGGTGTTGTCACCGGCCTCCACGTAGATGGCGTCGGCCGGACAGGCCCAGGCGCACAGTTCGCACCCGATGCACTTCTCCAGGCCGTCGGCCCACCTGTTCAGCTGGTGCCGTCCGTGGAAGCGCGGCGCCGTGGGGCGCTTGACCTCCGGGTACTCGACGGTCGGCACCTTCTTGAACATCGTGTGGAAGGTGACACCGAAACCCTTGACGGGGTTGAGCCACTCAAGCACCGGTAACCTCCTCACCCTTCTTGTTGCGGTCGGCGGCGGCCGGGGCCGTCCGCGGCGGTTCGGCGAGCACGCTGCTGCCGTAGTGCGGTGCGGCGCTCGGCGGAACCGGGAAGCCGCCGAAGGCGGGCTCCCGGTGCGCCCGTCGGGCGTTCTCCGCGCGCTGGCGGGCCTCCTCGGCGCGCTCGCGGCGCACGTGGCGCAGCCAGGCGGCGAAGGCGGCCACGGTCGCGGCGGTGAAGCCGGCGATCACCGCGCCGACGACCAGCGGGGATGCGCCGTCCAGGACGAGCATCCGCACGACGGCGACGGCGGTGATCCAGACCAGCTGGATCGGGATGAGCACCTTCCAGCCCAGCTTCATGAGCTGGTCGTAGCGCACCCGGGGCAGGCTGCCGCGCGCCCAGATGAACAGGAACATCACGCAGACGAACTTGAGCAGCCACCACAGGGCGGGCCACCAGCCCTCGTTGGCGCCCGGCAGGATCGCCGCGATCCCGGGCGGGGCGAGCCAGCCGCCGAGGAAGAGCGTGACGGACACGGCGGCGACCGTGCACATGTTCACGTACTCCGCGAGGAAGAACATCGTGAACTTCATGGACCCGTACTCGGTCATGAAGCCGCCGACGATCTCGCCCTCGCCCTCGGCGAGGTCGAAGGGCAGCCGGTTGGTCTCGCCGACCATCGTCACCAGGTAGATGAGGAAGGACGGCAGGAGCAGCACGGCGAACCACAGTCCGCGCTGGGACTCGACGATCCCCGAGGTGGTCAGGGTCCCGGACATGATGAAGACCGCGACGAAGGACAGGCCCATCGCGATCTCGTAGCTGATCACCTGCGCGGAGGCGCGCAGGCCGCCGAGCAGGGCGTAGGGCGACTGGGAGGCCCAGCCGCCGAGCACGAACCCGTAGACCCCCAGCGCGGCGGTGGCCAGGACCACCAGGGCCGCGACGGGCAGGTCGGTGAGCTGGAGCGGGGTGATGACCCCGAACAGGTTCACCTCGGGCCCGATCGGGATGACCGAGAAGGCGATGAAGGCGGGCACGGCCGCGATCATCGGCGCGGCGATGTAGACGAACCGGTCCACCCCGCGCGGGATCAGGTCCTCCTTCAGGGAGAGCTTGATGCCGTCGAAGAGCGACTGGAGCAGGCCGAAGGGGCCCATCCGGTTGGGTCCGTGGCGCTGCTGCATCCGGCCCATGACCTTGCGGTCGGCCATGATCATCATCAGCACGCAGAGCATGAGGAAGACGAAGATCGCCAGCGCCTTGATGGTGGTGATCCACCAGGGGTCGCCGCCGAAGGCGCTCAGCGTCTCCTCGGAGGCCAGGTGGGCGGTCACGCCCTGGCCGAGAGCGGCGGGGGTCACTGCTGCCTCCCGTGGGTGCTGGCGGACCCGTTGCTACCGGCTCCGGTGGTGGTGGACGCGGACAGCAGGACGGTCTGCCCGGCGCCTCCGCCCAGGTCGCGGGGCACGTCGCAACCGTCGGCGTTGGCCGGGAGCCAGACGACGCGGTCGGCGATGTCGGTGACGATGACCGGCACGGTCACCGATCCGCGGGCGCCGGTGACGTGCAGGGTTCCGCCGTCGGGGACGCCGATCTCCTGGGCCGTGGCCGGGGACAGGTAGGCGCGCGCCTGCCGGGCGGTCCCGGCGAGGTAGGGCTCGCCGTCCTCCATGCGGCCGGTGCCGAGGAGCTGCCGCCAGGTGGACAGCAGGGCCTGTCCGGGTTCGGGCCGCACGGCCTCGACGGGCCGCACGCGGGGTCCGTCCGCGCGCTCGCCGGTCCACAGGCCCAGCTCCATCAGCTCGCCGTAGGCGGACGCGGCGTCGGGCAGGCCCAGGTGCACGTCCATCTGGTCGGCGATCGCGGAGAGCACCCGCAGGTCCGACAGCGCGCCGGGCACCCTGAGCGCGTCCCCGAAGGGCCGGTGGCGGCCCTCCCAGTTGACGAAGGTGCCGGACTTCTCCGCGACGGCGGCCACCGGCAGCACCACGTCGGCGCGGTCGGTGACGTCGCTGGCGCGCAGTTCGAGGCTGACGACGAACGGCACCCGGGCCAGGGCCGCGCGGGCGGCGTCGGGGTCGGGCAGGTCGTCCAGCTCCACCCCGGCGACGACCAGGGCGTCCAGCTCACCGGCGGCGGCCGCCGCGAGGATGGCGGCGGTGTCGCGGCCGGGGGTCTCGGGCAGGGAGCCCACGTTCCAGACCTGGGCGACCTCGGCGCGGGCGGAGGGGTCGGCGACCGGTCGGCCTCCGGGCAGCAGGCCCGGCAGCGCCCCGGCGTCCACGGCCCCGCGCTCCCCGGCGCGGCGCGGCACCCACACCAGGCGGGCGCCGGTCCGCTCGGCCAGGGCCGCGGCGGCGGTCAGGGCGCCGGGCACGGCGGCCAGGCGCTCGCCCGCCATGATGACCGCGCCCTCCTGGTTCAGGGCGGCGACGACCTCGGGGTCGTCGGCGTCCAGGGCGTTGAGGACGCGGGCCTCGTCGCCGGGGACGGCCCGGACCAGGGTCCCGTGGGTCTTGGTCAGGCCCAGGCTGGCGTGGGAGCCGACCGAGTAGACCTTGAGGCCGCGCTTGCGCACGCCCTTGCGCAGCCGCAGGAAGACCAGGGGCGACTCGTCCTCGGGCTCGAACCCGGCCAGCAGGACCGCGGGCGCCTTCTCCAGGGCGGTGAAGTCCACCCCGACCGGGGTCCCGGCCACGTGGGCGGCCAGGAAGTCGGCCTCCTCGGGCGAGTGCGCGCGGGCGCGGGCGTCCACGTCGTTGGTGCGCAGGGCCACGCGGGCGAACTTGGCGTAGGCGTAGGCGTCCTCGTAGGTGAGGCGGCCCCCGGTCAGCACGCCGACCCGGCCGCGCGCGGCGGCCAGGCCCTGGGCGGCGACGCCGATGGCCTCGGACCAGGAGGCGAACTCCAGGGCCCGGGACTCCCCGTCGCGCACCAGCGGGCGCGACAGGCGGTCGGACTGGGTGGTGTAGCTGAACGCCCACCGGCCCTTGTCGCAGTTCCACTCCTCGTTGACCTGCGGGTCGTCCCCGGCCAGGCGGCGCATGACCTTGCCGCGCCGGTGGTCGGTGCGCTGGGCGCACCCGTCGGCGCAGTGCTCGCACACGCTGGGCGTGGACACCAGGTCGAAGGGGCGCGACCGGAACCGGTAGGCGGAGCCGGTGAGCGCGCCGACCGGGCAGATCTGCACGGTGTTGCCGGAGAAGTAGGACTGGAAGGGCTCGCCCTCGGCGATGCCGACCTGCTCGTCGGCGCCGCGCTCCATCAGCTCGATGAGCGGGTCGCCCGCGATCTGCGCGGCGAAGCGGGTGCAGCGGGCGCACTGCACGCAGCGCTCCCTGTCCAGCAGCACCTCGGTGGACAGCGCGATCGGCTTGGGGAAGGTCCGCTTGACGTCGACGAAGCGGGTCTCGCCCTGCCCGGTGGACATGGCCTGGTTCTGGAGGGGGCACTCGCCGCCCTTGTCGCAGACCGGGCAGTCCAGCGGGTGGTTGATGAGCAGGAACTCCATGATCCCGCGCTGGGCCTTCTCCGCCACCGGGGAGGTCAGGTGGGTGTTGACCACCATCCCCTCCATGACGGTGATGGTGCAGGAGGCCTGCGGTTTGGGCATGCCGCGCCCGTTGCCCATGTCGGGGATCTCGACCAGGCACTGGCGGCAGGCCCCGACCGGGTCCAGCAGCGGGTGGTCGCAGAACCTCGGGATCTGGATGCCGAGGAGTTCGGCGGCCCGGATCAGCAGGGTCCCCTTGGGCACCTGGACCTGGAACCCGTCGATGGTGACGGTGACGAGGTCCTCGGGCGGCGGTGCGGGCGCGGCTCCGCCGGAGGAGTTGGAGGTGACGGTCACTGCTGTCCTCCCGTCGTGGTCGGCCGGTCGCCCCAGAGGGTGGCCCGGGAGTGGTCGAAGGGGCAGCCGCCCTGTTCCACGTGGTCGATGTACTCCTGGCGGAAGTGCTTGATCGAGGAGGTCACCGGGCTGGTCGCGCCGTCGCCGAGGGCGCAGAAGGAGCGGCCGAGCAGGTTGTCGCAGATGTCCAGGAGCTTGTCGAGGTCGGCCTCGGTGCCCTGCCCGTTCTCCAGCCGGTCCAGGACCTGGACCATCCAGAAGTTGCCCTCGCGGCAGGGCGTGCACTTGCCGCAGGACTCGTGCGCGTAGAAGGCGATCCAGCGGCCGACGGCCTTCACCACGCAGGTCGTCTCGTCGAAGATCTGGAGGGCGCGGGTGCCGAGCATGGACCCGGCGGCGCCCACCGACTCGAAGTCGAGCGGGGTGTCCAGGTGCTCCTCGGTGAAGATCGGCGTGGAGGAGCCGCCGGGCGTCCAGAACTTGAGCCGGTGCCCGGGCCGCATCCCGCCCGACATGTCGAGCAGCTCGCGCAGGGTCACGCCCAGCGGGGCCTCGTACTGGCCGGGGTTGGCCACGTGCCCGGACAGGGAGAAGAAGCCGAACCCGGCGGACTTCTCGGTGCCCATGGACGTGAACCAGTCGGCGCCGTTGGCCACGATGCTCGGCACGCTGGCGATGGACTCGACGTTGTTGACCACGGTCGGCGAGGCGTAGAGCCCGGCGACCGCGGGGAAGGGCGGCTTGAGCCGGGGCTGGCCCCGGTAGCCCTCCAGGGAGTCCAGCAGCGCGGTCTCCTCGCCGCAGATGTAGGCGCCCGCCCCGGCGTGGACGACGACGTCGAGGTCGAAGCCGGTGCCCAGGACGTCCCTGCCGAGCAGTCCGGCCTCGTAGGCCTCGGCGACGGCCCGGCGCAGGCGCCGGATGACGTGCAGGACCTCGCCGCGCACGTAGATGAAGGCCTGGCTGGACCTGATCGCGTACGCGGCGATCGCCACCCCCTCCACCAGCACGTGCGGGTTGGCGAGCATGAGCGGGATGTCCTTGCAGGTACCCGGCTCGGACTCGTCGGCGTTGACGACGAGGTAGCGCGGGTTGGGGTTGTCCGCGGGCAGGAAGCCCCACTTCATCCCGGTGGGGAACCCGGCGCCGCCGCGGCCGCGCAGGCCGGACTTCTTGACCAGGTCCACGATGGCGTCGGGCTCCATGGCCAGCGCCTTGCGCAGCGCGCCGTAGCCGCCGGTGGCCCGGTAGCCCTCCAGGGTGAAGGAGTCGGGGCGGTCCCAGTCGCGCGACAGGATCGGGGTCAGGGTGGTCACTTGGCGTCCTCCTCACCCTGTTCGCGGGACGGAAGGTTGTCGGGGTCCGGAGCGGTCCAGCCGCGCTCCCTGGCCAGCCTCAGCCCGGCCAGGGAGGGGGCGGCGGCCTGGACGCCCTCGCCCGCGCGGCCGTCCTCGAACCCGGCCAGCACCCGGGAGGCCTGCTTCCAGGTGCACAGGCTGGCGGGGCCGCGCGTGGGCGCGACGTCCCGGCCCAGGCGCAGGTCGTCCACGAGCCGCTTGGCCGTGTCGGGCGTCTGGTTGTCGAAGAACTCCCAGTTGACCATCACGACCGGCGCGAAGTCGCAGGCCGCGTTGCACTCGACGTGCTCCAGCGTGACCTTGCCGTCCCCGGTGGTCTCGTTGTTGCCGACCCCCAGGTGGTCCTTGAGGGTCTGGAAGATCTCGTCGCCGCCCATCACCGCGCACAGGGTGTTGGTGCACACGCCCACCTGGTAGTCGCCGCCGGGGCGGCGGCGGTACATGGTGTAGAACGTGGCGACCGCGTTGACCTCGGCGAGGGTGATGCCGAGCTGGTCGGCGCAGAAGCGCATCCCGGCCTTGCTGACGTGCCCCTCCTCGGCCTGCACCAGGTGCAGCAGCGGCAGCAGCGCCGAGCGCGGCCGCGGGTAGCGGCCGATGATCTCCTTGGCCTCGGGCTCCAGCCGGGCGGTGACCTCGGCGGCGAAGGCCTCGCGGGGCTCGGCCGTCGCCGCGGTCTCGGTGGTCTCGTGCTCGCTCACCGGTCCACGCCTCCCATCACGGGGTCGATACTGGCCACGGCCGCGATGACGTCCGCCACCGTTCCCCCCTCGCACATGGCCGCGACGGCCTGGAGGTGGGTGAACGAGGGGTCGCGGAAGTGCACGCGGTGGGGGCGGGTGCTCCCGTCGCTGACCGCGTAGCATCCGAGTTCGCCCTTGGCGCTCTCGACGGCCGCGTAGGCCTGGCCCGCGGGGACCCGGAAGCCCTCGGTGACCAGCTTGAAGTGGTGGATGAGCGCCTCCATGGAGCCGCTCATGATGTGCGCGATGTGGTCGGGCGAGTTGCCCAGGCCGTCGGGCCCCAGCGCCAGCTTGGCGGGCCAGCCGATCTTGGCGTCCTGGATCATCACCGGGCCGGGCTGGAGCTTGTCCAGGCACTGCTCGATGATCTTCAGGCTCTCCTCCATCTCGGCCATGCGCACCCGGTAGCGGGCGTAGACGTCGCCGCCGTCGGAGACGGGGATGTCGAACTCGTAGTCCTCGTAGCCGCAGTAGGGCTTGGCCTTGCGCAGGTCCCAGGCCAGGCCGGAGGCCCGCAGCAGCGGGCCGGTGACGCCGAGCGCCATGCAGCCGGGCAGGTTGAGGTGGGCCACGTCCTGGGTGCGGGCGAGGTAGACGGGGTTCTCGTCCAGGAGCTTGCGCATGATGGCGATGCGCTTGGGCATCTCCTTGAGCAGCTCGCGGACCTTGCCGGCCGCGCCGGGCGGCAGGTCCTGGGCGACGCCGCCGGGGCGGATGTAGGCGTGGTTCATCCTCAGGCCGGTGACCAGCTCGAAGATGTCCAGGATCATCTCGCGCTCACGGAAGCCGTTGGTCATGACCGTGGTCGCGCCCAGCTCCATGCCGAAGGTCGCCATCGCCACGAAGTGCGAGGCCATCCGGTTGAGCTCCATCATCATCACGCGGATGACGCTGGCCCGCTCGGGGACGCGGTCCTGGATGCCGAGCAGCTTCTCGACCGCCAGGCAGTACGCCGCCTCGTTGAACAGCGGCGTCAGGTAGTCCATGCGGGTCACGAACGTGGTGCCCTGCGTCCACGTCCGGTACTCCATGTTCTTCTCGATACCGGTGTGCAGGTAGCCGATACCGACGCGCGCCTCGGTGCAGGTCTCGCCGTCGAGGGTGAGGATGAGCCGGAGGACGCCGTGCGTGGAGGGGTGCTGGGGTCCCATGTTGACGACGAGGCGTTCGGCGCTGGTGGCCTGCGCCTTCTCGATGACGTCGTCCCAGTCCCCGCCGGAGGCGTCGATGTAGTCCTCGGTGACGGTCATGCCGGGCCTCCCTCTGTGACGGAGTGCGTGGGGTTGGCGGGGCTCACTTGTAGGACCTCCGCTCGTCCGGCGGGGGCACGGTGGCTCCCCGGTACTCGACCGGGATGCCGCCCAGCGGGTAGTCCTTGCGCTGGGGGTGGCCGTGCCAGTCGTCGGGCATCTGGATGCGGGTCAGCGCCGGGTGGCCGTCGAAGACGATCCCGAAGAAGTCCCAGGCCTCGCGCTCGTGCCAGTCGTTGGTCGGGTAGACCGACACGATCGAGGGCACGTGCGGGTCGGCGTCGGGACAGGTGGTGGCGACGCGGACCTCGCTGTTGTGGGTGATCGACCGGAAGTGGTAGACCGCGTGCAACTCCCGGCCGGTGTCGTCGGGGAAGTGCACGCCCGCCACGCCCGTGCACAGCTCGTAGCGCAGGGCGGGTTCGTCGCGCAGCAGGCGGGCCAGCCTCGGCAGGGCCTCGCGGCGGACGTGGAAGGTCAGTTCGCCGCGGGCCGCCTCGACCCGCTCGACCGCTCCGGCGTCATCTCCCAGGGCGGCCTCCAGGTCGTCGGCCACCCGGTCGAAGTCGGCGGTGCGCGGGTCCTCGGGGTCGGTGAAGGGGCGCTGGCTGCGCGCGGGAGCGCTCCCCCGCACCTGCAGGCGGCCGAAGCCGGAGGTGTCGCCGGTGGTCGTGGCGCCGAACATCCCGGTGCGCCGGACCGGAGCGGCCAACCGCTCGCGGCCCAGCTTGTCGGGGAGGTTGGCCGCTTCCTCGTCGCGTTCGCGTTCGTTCTCGGTGCTCATGTCAGTCCTTGCTCACCAGCGGCAGCGAACGGCGGAGCATCCGCTCCTCGTTCTCGGTGATCTCCTGCTCCCGGTGGGCGCCGAGCTTGGTGTTCTGCACCTTGTCGTGCAGCTTGAGCACGGCGTCCAGGAGCATCTCCGGCCGCGGCGGGCAGCCGGGCAGGTACATGTCCACGGGGACGACGTGGTCCACGCCCTGGACGATCGCGTAGTTGTTGAACATGCCGCCGCTGGAGGCGCACACGCCCATCGCGATGACCCACTTGGGCTCGGGCATCTGGTCGTAGATCTGGCGCAGGACGGGGGCCATCTTCTGGCTCACCCGACCGGCGACGATCATCAGGTCGGCCTGGCGCGGGGTGGCGCCGAACTTCTCCATGCCGAACCGCGCCAGGTCGTAGTGCGGGCCGCCGACGGACATCATCTCGATGGCGCAGCAGGCCAGGCCGAACGTGGCGGGCCACATGGAGCTCTTGCGGGCCAGGCCCACGACCTGCTCGACGGTCGTGAGCATGATGCCGCTGGGCAGTTTCTCCTCTAGTCCCATCAGACGTCCTCCTCCGGGCTGGGCTGCTGGGTGTGCTCTGCGGTCGGCGCGGTCAGTCCCATTCGAGGCCTCCCCGGCGCCACTCGTAGGCGTAGGCGATGGAGACGTTCACCAGGAAGAGGACGATCGCGACCAGTCCGAACCAGCCCAGGGCGTCGAAGTGCACGGCCCAGGGGATGAGGAAGATGATCTCGATGTCGAAGACGATGAACATCATGGCCGTCATGTAGTACTTGACGGTGAATCGGCCGCCGCCCGCGGGCTGCGGCGTGGGCTCGATGCCGCACTCGTAGGCCTGCATCTTGGCGCGGTTGTAGCGCTTGGGCCCCAGGACCGCACCGGCGACCATCGACACCACGACGAACGCGGCGCCGATCCCGCCGAGCACGAAGATCGGTGTGTACAGCTCCACGCTCACCCTCCTCCTGGCTGCTGGGCACGCCCGCGCGGCGTGCCGGGAGCGCTTGTGATTGCTTTCACTTGTGCGGGCTCATCTCCGGTCGTCCCGTGTGTCCTGTTGTGGAGCCGGGCTCGACCGCCCGGTGGGTTGTGTGTCGCGGCCGGGGCGGCGCCCCGTGCCCCGTCGGCCCCGGCGCCCGGCCGGCGGCGCCGGCGCGGCTCCGGTCCTCCCGGGGCGGCGCCCCGTCCGGGCGGGTCCGGGCGCGGACGCCCGGACCCGCCCGTCAGGCCGCGGGGGCGATGCGGGACAGGCCGTTGATGACCCTGTCCATGGCGTCTCCCTGCGTGGGCTCGGTGAGGTTGGCCAGCATCTTCAGCACGAACTTCATGAGGGTGCGCTGGCGCAGGCCGTACCTGGTCGCGTACTTCATGAACTCGGGCTGGCCGATGACCTTCACGAAGTAGCGGCCGAGCGTGTAGTAGCCGCCGTAGGTGTCGGCGAGCACGTCCGGGTAGCGCAGCAGGGCCCGCTCGCGGGTCTGCTGGGTGGGTCTTCCGTGCGCCTGCACGATCACGTCGGCGGCGATGTTCCCGGCCTCCATGGCGTAGGCGATGCCCTCGCCGTTGAAGGGGTTGACCATGCCGCCCGCGTCGCCGACGAGCATGAGGCCGCGGGAGTAGTGCGGCACCCGGTTGAAGCCCATGGGCAGCGCGGCGCCGCGGATGGCGCCCTTCTGGTTGTCCTCGGTGAAGCCCCACTCCTCGGGCATGGACTCGGTCCAGCGGCGCAGGAGCTTGCGGTAGTCCATGTCCTGGAAGGAGGAGGTGGAGTTGAGGATGCCCAGGCCGACGTTGCTGGTGCCGTCGCCGACGCCGAAGACCCAGCCGTAGCCGGGCAGGAGGACGTCCTTGTCGCCGCTGCGGTCCCACAGCTCCAGCCAGGACTCCAGGTAGTCGTCCTCGTGGCGGGGGCTCTCGAAGTAGGTGCGCACGGCCACGCCCATGGGGCGGTCGTCGCGCTTGCGGATGCCCATGGCCACGGACAGCCGGGAGGAGTTGCCGTCGGCGGCCACGACCAGCGGCGCCCGGAAGGTGACGGGCTCGCGGTCGGCGTTCTTGGCCCGGACACCGACGATGCGGTTGCTGCGCTCGTCCATGAGGGGGCCGGTGACGGTGGTGCGCTCCAGGAGCTTGGCCCCGGCGGCCACCGCGCGGTTGACCACGATCTGGTCGAAGTCGTAACGCGTGCGCACGAGGCCGAAACCCGGGTAGGCGGCCAGGTCGGGCCAGGGCAGCTCCAGGCGGACGCCCGCGCCGATGATGCGCAGGCCGTGGTTCTTCATCCACCCCGGGTCGTCGAAGGTGACCCCCATGGCGGTGAGCTGCTTCACCGCGCGGGGGGTGAGTCCGTCTCCGCAGACCTTCTCCCTCGGGAAGGAGGTCTTCTCCAGGAGCAGGACGTCCAGTCCTGCCTGGGCAAGGTAGTAGGCGGTGGTGGAGCCGGAGGGACCTGCGCCGACCACGATCACGTCGGCGTCGTACTCGGTCCGCTCCCGGCCTCGGGGAGAGGAGGTGGCTGTCTCGCTCACGGGTGGGTCCTCGACTGCTCGCGCGGATGCACCGTGGCGGGTCTGCCTGCGGGATGGACCCGCTCACGGGGGGAGTTGTATGGATGCTGTGGGGAGTCCGTTATGTCCGACATAGAGGCATGTGTCCTATACCTCCTAGACTTGTGAAGCACTTCACAAGGCCTTTTCGGCAGTCTAGACCCTCCCGGAGTCGGAGGCGAGTCCCAGGGGGGTATTCAGACGGCCTGCTATCAAAGGGGATATAGGCCTCAGAAGCCTTCACAGGCCCCGAACGCCGTCACGCTCCGCGAGAGCCCCAGTTCAGAATGGTGACCACCGCCTCAGGCGCCACAGGGGCAACACGAAAATCCCGAGGAGCGGGGTGCTCCTCGGGATTACGAGATTTTTATGCCCGGTGTGCTTGGGCCGTCCGGGGCCCGCGGGGCGGGCTCGCGGTGGGGCCGACCGCGTCCGCGGCGTCGGCCCGCGGCGGTGTCGGATCGCAGCGGGGCCGGTGGCCCGGCCGGGCGGCGGATCGGCGGGGGTCCGGCGACGGCATCGGGGACGCCCGCCGCGGCGCCCCCGTTCCGGTGGTCCTACTTGTCGCGGAAGCCGCGGTGCAGCGCGACGATCCCCGTCGACAGGTTGCGCCAGGCCACCCGCGACCAGCCCGCGTCCTGGAGGCGGCGGGCCAGCTCGGGCTGCTTGGGCCAGGCCATGATCGACTCGGACAGGTAGTCGTAGGAGTCGCCGCTGCCGGACACCGCGCCCGCGATCTTGGGCAGGGCGCCCATGAGGTAGGTGGAGTAGAGCCGGTCCACGAACTCCACCGGGATGTGGCTGAACTCGCAGATGACCATCCGTCCGCCGACCTTGGTGACGCGCCGCAGCTCGCGCAGCGCCTGGTCCACGTCGTTGACGTTGCGCAGGCCGAAGGAGATCGTGACCGCGTCGAAGGTCTCGTCGGCGAAGGGCAGGTGCAGGGCGTCGCCCGCCACGAAGGTCACGCCGCCCCGGGAGGCCCCCCCGCGCCGCCGCACTCCCGCGCGGAGCATGCCGAGGGAGAAGTCGCAGGCCACCACGCGGGCGCCCTTCCTGACGAAGGACTCCGAGGAGGTGCCCGTGCCCGCCGCCAGGTCCAGGACGAGTTCGCCGCTGTAGGCGTCGACCGCGTTGACCGCGGCCTTGCGCCAGATGCGGTCCTGGCCCAGCGAGATGACGTCGTTGACGAGGTCGTACCTGTCGGCGATGCCGTCGAACATCGCCGCGACGTCCTGGGGCTTCTTGTCGAGTTTGGCGCGGGTCATGGGCACAAGACTAAGGGGGCGGCCCGAGCGCCCCGACCCCGCGGGCCCGTACGAAGCGGAATCGCCGCCGTGAAGCGGACAACCCCTGGGCAGACCGACTGTCCGCGCGCGAGAATAAGGTGTGCGCGAGGTTTCCCGAACCACCGAGGGCCTGAGGACGTCACAAGGAACGGACACGGCCCGGCCGAGAGGGGGAGTACATGAAGTTCGACCTGGTGGAGCCGAGCGACGAGCAGGCCGTCCTCGACGAGGACACCGGTGGGGACGCCGGTGGGGACGCCGCACGCGGCGTCCACCCCAGACTCGTCATGGCGTCCGCGCGGATGCGCTCCCGACTCCGGGACGACCTCGCCACCCTGCACGCCTCCCTGGGCATGCTCAACGAGCAGATCCAGACCGTCCAGCGCCGGGAGGGGTCCGCGCCCGCGGACGCCGCACCGCCCGCCAACTTCCGCGCGGGTGCCTTCTCGCGCCCCGGCGACTCCTGAAAGCCCCCGACAGCTCCGAGAGCCCCTGAGAGGAGAATGTCCGCATGACCGGGTGGAACATCCAGCCCGCCGAGGTGGGCGCCGTGCTGACCAGCGTCGCCGGATACATCGGTGAGGAGGGCGGCGGCGACGGCCTCGTCGGCGCCATGACCTCCGCCGAGGGCCTGATCACGGCCGTCAGCGAGGAGGCGGACAGCGCGCCCGTCAGCGTCGCGCTGGGCGAGTTCGCCGAGCACAACTTCGGTCTCATGGGCGACATGGCCGGGCTGACGGTGAGCGCCGTGACCGGGGCCAGCGAGGCCACCACGCACTACTTCAACGGCAACCTGGACATGGCCGCCGAGGCGCAGGAGAACGCGGGCGTGATCCCAGAGCCCGAGCCGCCCCAGCAGTACGGCCCCTACAGGCCCGTGTAGCGGGCTCCGCTCCGGCCGCGGCGGTGCCGCGCCCGATTCCCTCCCCCGATCCCCCGATCCCCTCCCCCCGGTCCCCCGGCCCCGAGGACCCCCGACGCGTTCTTCCCTCAGCTCCCAGACGGAGGCATCCCCGTGACCGAGATGTGCACGCCCACGGGCGGCCTGATCAACCCCGCGGCCTTCCCCATTCCCACCGCCAGTCCCGCCACGCTGGAGCGACAGGCGGGGGACCTGCGCCGCGAGGGGGCCAACGTCGCCGGGATCGGCGGCGACATCAAGAGCGCCTGGGCGGGACTGTCCTCCTGCTACTCCGCGCCCGAGGCCGAGACCCTGTACGCGGTGGTGGACCCGGTCGCAACCGACGGCGCCAAGGTGGAGACCTCCTTCGACAAGGCCGCGAGCGCGCTGGAGACCTTCGCCGAGGCCGTCCGGGACATCAAGGGCAAGTGGACCACCCTCAAGAGCGACTCCTACACCTTCCTCAACTCCATCGAGGGCGACGACGACTGGCGCAAGGCCGACGGGATATCCGGGTTCTTCGGCGGGGAGAGCGACAAGGTCGAGGAACACCAGGCGCTGCTCGACCGCGCGGACGCGCTGCGGCGGGAGTACGAGGAGGCCGAGCGGGCCTGCGCCAACGCGATCAACGCCGACATCCCCGACCGCACCAACTTCGTCGCGGGCGACGGCGACGGGGAGTCCGCGCCGGGCGAGTTCGAGCACGGCTACGACGGGTACCTCGGCGACGTGGCCATGGCCTGGGGCGGTCCCATGGAGACCGACCACGGCTGGTGGGTGGACGCGGGTGCGGCGGTGGGCGACTTCTTCGTGGGGATCGCGGAGGACGTCGGCGGCATCACCGGCATGTACAGCTCCGAGGGCTGGTTCGAGATGTCCTGGGGCGACGCCATGTGGGAGTACCACGAGGGCAACCTCCAGTCGCTGGCCTCGCTGGCGGGCATGTACGACTCCGAGAACGACAGCTGGGGCTGGTCGGGCTGGGACACCGTCGGCAACGCCTGGAAGGACGCCGCGCACGCGGTGGTGCCCTGGGAGGAGTGGGGCGAGCGGCCCGGCTACGTCATCGGGACCGCCCTACTCAACATCGGCGCGACCGTGGGCGGCGCCGTCCTGACCGCGACCGGCGTGGGCGCGGTCGTGGGCGTGCCGCTGATGGCCTGGCGCGGTTCGGCCATGCTCAACCGGATGGGCGGGGACGGGCCGAGCGTCCCGGACGTGGACGTGCCGGACATGAGCCGGATCAACCTGAGCCTGCCCCGGTTCGGCAACCTCTCCCTGGCGGATCTCAGGATCGACCTGGGCCAGTTCCGGGAGGGCGCCTTCAGCACCTCCCGGCTGTCGGAGATGCAGAACCTGCTGAGCAGGTTCACCGGCGGGGGCTTCTTCGGCGGCGGGGACGGCCCGGGCGGCAACGGCTCCGGCGGCGACGGGAACGGGAACGGCTCCGAGGGCTCCAACAGCCAGCGCGTCGCCAACCACCACGGCGACGAGGAGGGCGGCCCGGCCGACGCCCGGCCCGCCGTGAACCCGACCACGCGTGAGCTCGACGACAGCCGGGAGCTCCTGGAGCTGCTGACCTCCCGCCCGGACTCCGCCGAGCTGGGCGACCTCGGGCGCAGGGTCCTCGGCGAGGAGGGCGGCGACAGCGGTTCCTCCCGGCCGAACCGTTCCGGGCAGCCCGACCTGGAGGAGCTGGGCCTGGACCCGTCCCTGGAGGCGGTGTTCAACGACATGAACGCGCACGCCTCGGACTACCCGGCGTGGGAGGCCAACCAGTCCCCGGACGGCCCGGAGTCGGGAAGGGTTCCCGCCCTCGTCGGCGGCGGGAACAACGACACGTTCGAGGGCAGCCAGGACGTCCCCAACCCGCCGTCGTACGACCGGGTGGACCTCACCGGCACCGGCGGCGACGGTCCCCAGCGCTTCCCGGACGACCACCGCGACGCGGACACCGGCGACGACGGCCCGCAGATGCGGGACCGCACGCCCACGGTCACCAACAGCACCGGCGACGACCCGGTCAACGGGGACCGTTCCTCGGGCGGCACCACGGGCGGTGCCGACGACCACAGGACCACGCGGAACTCCGAGACCTCCACGAGTGATCACGGAAGGACGACCAGGGTCAACGTCACCGGTGACCTCCCCGTACGCACCGGCCACGGCGATGGCGCCGACCTGCCGTCCCAGGAGCAGGATGCTCCGGTTCCTCGTTCCAACGACGAAGCCCCCGGCTCCGACGGCACGGACGGGAGCGGAGGGGACCGGGACGCCTGGAACAACGGCAGTCTGGACGACCGCTACCGGCCGCCGGTCGTGCCCGAGGGGAATCACACCACGATCGAACCCGGCACCCGGGGAAACAGGAACCAGCCCGGTTACCCCGGCCCCAACTCGCTCTTCGGTTCGAGGGGAGGCCTCAAGGCGAACTGGCTGTACGAGCTCCCTGGACGCGGGAAGTTCTACACCGACGACACGGGCAGGATCGCCTACGTCGACACGCATGCCGGTGAGAAGGGCGACCGCAACCCCGAGTTGAGGAAGCCCCGGCCCAATGTCACCTATGCGGTCGACGTGTTGGAGAACGAGGGCAAGAAGTACTTCTATGAGACCGACCGCAGCAGCAGGACCACCCATGCCCACGGTGACCTCCAGAGGGTCAGATCCGACGAGGAGAACGGTGGCCTGAGCCTGGAGGAGAAGAACGAGCTCTACCGCGCGGACGACCAGGGGGCGGAGGGGCGCAGGGGGAACCGGGTCTACACGGGTTCCGGTACCTATCACAAGACGGACTGGGACGGTGGCCACTTCATCGGCACCGGTTTCGGCGGCAGCGGTCACAGACTCAACCTGTACGCGCAACTCCGTGAGCTCAACCAGCAGGTAACGGGAGGAACGCCGGAAACCAACTTCTTCGCGCTCGAAAAGGAGTGGCGAAAGGTCCTCGACTCCGGCGGAACGGTCGAAGCTGACTTCGAAGCGGTCTACGAGGGCAAGGGGGAGATCCCTAAGACGATCAAGGTGAAGTACTCGATCAACGGCGAAACCCAGGATCCCATCGTTTACCACAATCAGCCGGATGTGAAGCGGGGTTCGGCGGCCGCGAGATCCTACGCCGAGCGTATAGCCGCGACAACGCTCGGTGCTGCGCTGCTGGCGGGTGTCGGTGAGCAGGGGACCGAGGACGATCAGTCGGACCTGTACGCTGGCGCTGACGCCTCCGGCACGGAACCGACCCTCCAGTCCCATGAAACGAGCTAGCCTCCATGACGATTTCTCCCGATGAGCAGAACGCGATCCTCCAGAAAATCGGCATTCTCATCCTTGACGAGGTGGGAGACGACTGGGAGGAGATCGCGGTGAAATACTCCGCACTCTCCACCACCTCGACCACCAGGACGAGGATCAGGAGCGCGGACGGAGAGACCAGGAAGGGTGATATCCCAATTGAGGCGTCTTCCCTTTTCAATGAACTCCGCACGGGCATGCACGAGGACGGAAAGGGCACCTGGTACACAGCCGAGTACACGATCACGAAACCGGGGAGGTTCTCCGTTGACTTCGACTACGACAGCGAGCCGGAATTCGCCTTCGAAGTCGACCCGCGGACCTACTACGAGGATGTCGAGTACTTCCCCCGTTCGTTCGAGAACCTTCCTGAGTGGCTCAGGGAAAAACTCCCCGAGGCCCTCGAAGTGATCAAGCGGGAGGAGAACGGCTGACGCGGGCGAGCCTCTCCGGAAACGAAGGACAACCGCGTGGTGAGTCGTTTCAGGCGGGGACCTCTGGCTCCGGAGGCCCAGCAGGAGATCTTGACGGAGATCGGTCGGGAGATCCTGGGTGCCGTCCCGCACATGTGGACCGGGATCGTCTACTCGGTGTACGCGATCGTGAGCTATCGCGAGGAGGAGTTGCTCGTACGCCACGGGGATGGCGGACCGAAGAGGACGAGCATCCCGGCCGGGGTCGCTCCCCGGATCTCCGGGCTGCGGGCGGGCATGTACCAGGAGGGCAAGGGGGCCTGGTTCTCCATGCGGTACACCATCACGCGTCCGGGAAATTTCACGACGAAGTTCGACTACGACAACGAGCCGGAATTCCTCTTCCGTCCCAGCGAAGAAAACTACGTCCAGGAACTGCGCCACTTCCCCCGTGCTGAGGAGAACGTACCGGAATGGCTCGCGGCGAAGGTTGGTGGCGCTGGTGGGAACTCCGCGTAGGCGGTGCCCAGCGGCGGTGTCAGTCTCCTCGGCTACTGGCCTCGCCACTGGCGCGCGGCGTGGCGGGAGCGTGGTGACGCGCCCGCTGTCCGACTCCACCGTTACCCTCGCGCACAGACATCCGACCACCGCGAAAGCGAGACCCGATGCTCGGTCCCTATACCAAGAAGGGCGGGCTCAGCCCGGAGGAGCAGCAAGGGATCCTCGTCCAGATCGGTAGCCGTATCCTCAGCGAGGCACCGGAAGGATGGAAGAGCCTGACCTACCGGGTCCAGACCGTCATCGAGCACGCAAGCAGCGAACTCATCGTCGGGTTCGGGGACGGTACCAGTCGCCGAAAATTCCCTCCCGCTGACATCAGTCTCATACGAGACAAACTCAGGGCGGGGATGTACCAGGAGGGCAAGGGCACCTGGTTCTCCTTCGAGTACGTCATCACCCCGCCCGGCAGGTTCAACGTCACCTACAACTACGACGAGGACCCCGGTATCACCTTCCCCACCGCCTTCGGCTTCACCAACGACCTCAAGTACTTCCCGCGCGACGAGGACTACATCCCTGACTGGCTCCGCGAGAAACTCCGGGAAGAGGCCGAGGGCCGCGCAATGGAGTGACCGGCTCGGGGACCGGTAGTCAGCGCGCGGTCCCGCGTCCGCGTACCGACGGCGGGCGCGGCCGGGGGACCCCGACGGTGCGGCTGCCGTCGGCGGGCAGCGGGCACGGGTGGCGCATCGGACGGATCGAGGACCACGCGCACCCCGCGACCGGGCAGCTCCAGTAACCGCCGGCGGCCCCCGACACCTCGTGCTCCACTTCCCGCAACCGCTCCACCAGCCCGGCCGGGGACGGCGCGGCCTGCCACGGCACGGCCTCCGGCCCCAGGTAGAAGGCCGTGTAGACCCGCATCGACGGACTCCACATGACCGTCCACAGCCGCCCGCACCGCCGGTCGAGCACCCGCGCGGTCTCGTACCGGTCCAGGTCGTCGGCGTGGTTCCAGCCCACCTCCGCCGCCCTCACTTCAGCGGGCGCGTGCGCGGCCGGTCCAGCTCGAACCACACCGTGGTGCGGCCCCCGTCGTGGAGGGTCCCCCAACGGCTGGACTCCGCGGCCACCATGCGCAGGCCCCACCCGCCCACGCCGCCGCTGGCCTCCCCCGCACCGCCACTTGTCCCACCCGCAACGCGCGACCCGTCCGCCCCGCCCGCCCGGACCGGCACTACCGGGCGCAGGTGCGGCGAGGAGGCGTGCGCGTCGCGCGGGCCCTGGTCGATGACCTTGATCTGGACCCGGCCGGGGAACCGGTTCACGATCACGGTGACCTCGCCGCCTGCCTCCCCGCTGCGCGTGTGGGCGAGGGCGTTGTTGAACAGCTCGCTGGTCAGGGCCAGGGCCGTGTCCGTGAGCGCGTCCGGCAGCACCGCGCCCAGACGCCTGCGCAGCACCCGCGCCTGGTCGGGCACCCCCGGCAGTTTCAGCGCGTGGTTCGGGTGATGCTGCGATATCCGGCCCAGCACGATCGGCGCCCGTGCTTCGGAGTCGGTGACCCGCCGCGGCAACGGGTCGGAATGACGATTAGTACCGTTTTTACCAGGAATGATACGGATCACCACACCCACCTGAATTCCCTTTCCGCGCCGCCGCGACCACCGCGGCGCGCGGCACCACCATGAACAACGGCTGCTCGGGCGCGCCAGAGATATCACCGAACGGTCACACTTCGTCGTTCTCCGCCTTATCGGGTCGCGCCTGGGTCTTGCATGGGTGATGACGGTGATAGCCCGGACATGGGAGTCGTAATGGGCCGCAAGTTGGACCCCAAGCGCGTGCGCCTGGGAAAGAAGCTCAGGAGCGTTCGTGACTCGGTGGGGATGCAGCAAACCCAGGTCGCCCGGGCGTTGAAGGTGACGCAGTCCACCATGTCGTCCTGGGAGTGCGGCAAGCGCAAGCTGCCCGTCGAACAGGCCGAGAGGCTGGACGAGCTGTTCGGCTCCTCCGGTGCGATAAAGCAGGCCTGGAACACCGCGAACACGCCCGACGCACTACCGCCCTGGTACACCGAGGTCGGCCAGTTGGAGCGCGAGGCGATCGAGCTGCGCGAGTACCAGCCGGTGATCTTCCCGGGGCTCGTGCAGTGCGAGTCGTACACCAAGGGCCTGCTCGCCGACACCGTCCCCTGGTTCTCCACGACGGAGGTCGAGAGGATGGTCGCCCTGCGCATGGAGCGTCAGGAGATCCTGACCGGCGATAACCCGCCGCTGGTGTCGGTCGTGGTGGAGGAGGCCGTGCTCCATCGCAACATCAGGGGCGGCCGGAAGGTCCTGGGCGAGCAGATCGCGCGGGTCCTGACCCTGATCGACGAGGAGAGGATTCGCTTCCAGGTGGTCCCCGCTAACGCCGAGTGCCACCCGGGCGGCTCCGGGCCCTTCCGGCTCTACACCTTCCCAGACAAGCCCACGATCGCCTCAGCGGAGCACATGGAGGGCGAAGCACTCATGGATGACATGATGCCGGTGCAGCACTGCGCGACGCTCTTCGGCGTTCTTCAGTCGGAGGCGCTGTCGCCCCGTGCGAGCCTGGATCTGATCAGGAAGGTCAAGGAAGAACTCGATGGCAAAGCGTGAACCCCACTGGCACAAGAGCAGCTACAGCGGCGGATCGGGAAGCTGCGTCGAGGTAGCCGAGGGGCAGACGGTCCTCGTCCGCGACACCCAGAACCGCGAACACGGCCACCTCGACTACACCCCCGAAGCGTGGGCATCATTCCTGCGCGGGGTGACCACCCACCGCGCGTGAACCCACACCGCAGGGGAGACACGGTGAATACCTGGCACACGAGCAGCTACAGCGGTGGCGAAGGCCGTTGCGTCGAGGTAGCCGAGGGGCAGACGGTCCTCGTCCGCGACACCCAGAACCGCGAACACGGTCACCTCGACTACACCCCCGAGGCCTGGACCGCGTTCCTGAGCTGCACCTCCCTCGCAAAATCCTAAAAAAGGGACATAACAACGGCCGACCAGCATTCTGGTCGGCCGTTTTCTCATTCCCCCACACATTACTCCCCAGTATTTTGGCATTCCACTCCCACCACCCCTTATCCTCTCTCTCGAACACACAACTCAAATGACCCCGCGACGGATGTAACCGTCCGGGGCCGTGGCCAGCAACATCCATACCTTTAGCAACAAGGACTGCTAGCATGCGCCAGTTTAGCGCTGCCCTTCTCAGCCGTGCCCTCGGCCCGCTGATCGCCTTCCTCTCCGCGCCCTGCGGACGCCACTCCACGGTGGCCGGTCGCCGCCGACGCCGCTCCGCCCGCGTCCGCCGCTACCTCCCCGAGGCCCCGCACGTCTCCGCTTCCGAGCCCGCCATGCCGAGGCTCGCTCCCGCCCGCGAGGTCATCCCGGCCGAGGACGTGGCCCTGGTCCGCCCCTACTTCGCCGCGCACGAGCGCCTGACCGCCTCCGCCGCGCCCCGCGTTCCCGCGCCCCGCAGCGCCGAACCCGCTCCGGAGACGGACGAGGTCCGGCGCGCGTTCGCCCTCGTCCAGGAACGCGCCGCCGCGCTTGTCCAGCAGTGGCGGGACGACCCCGGCGGCGACCTGCTCGGCGAACCCGCACCCCGCTTCGGCGTCGTGCGCCCCGCCGGGCCCGCCGATCCCACCACACCCGCCAAGCCCGCCCGCTACGCCGAGTGGGGCGAACTGGCCTCCCTCATCCGGGTCTGGGACGAGCAGCGACAGGGGGTTCCGGCATGACCGCCTCCGGCCTCGACTCCGCCGTCCGCCGCGCCCACGTCCACTGGGAGCACCGCGTCTACCCCGGTTCGCTGTCCCGGCTCTCCGAGGTCCGCGCCGACCTGGCCCGCGACCTGGTCGGGTTCGATCCCGACCTGGTGGACACGCTCACGCTGGTCACCAGCGAACTGTTCGCCAACTGCTGCAAGTACACCGATTCGGGCCGCTCCGGCGGCGAGGTCCTGCGCGCGCTGTCGATGCCCGCCCCGGCCACCCTGCGCGTGGGCCTGTCCGACTGCGGCGGCGGGGGCGGCGTTCCGGCCGTCCCGCACCAGCGCACGGCCGACGAGTGGGACTGGGCCGAGGGCCAGCGCGGCCTGCTCCTGGTCGAGAACCTGTCCGCCGCCTGGGGCCACTACCGCCTCGCGCCCTGGGCCGACCTGGGCACCCACGTGTGGGCCGTCTTCCCCGTGGACCCGGACGCGGTGCCGCCCGGCCTGCGCCCCTTCGTGTTCACCCGCTGATCCCGTCCGGGGGCGGGCCGCCGCGCGCGCTCCGCCCCCGGGCACAGTGCGCTTCCGCGGCCGGAAGTTCCACACCGACGGGTGGACCACCGACGTCCACCACCACACGCCGCACGGCTGGCCCCGCGTGCACTCCCACACGACCCCTGCACGGACTGACGCCCCGCCGCCCGGCCGCCCCGGCTCGCCGGGTTGCACCACCGGCACCGAAAGCCGGAGCCTCCCGATCACATCGGAAACCGAGAAACAGTAGCTTCCGGAAACTCAGGAACCGGGATCTCGACATCGGTCACCCTGAGCACGTCACCATCGCGCTCGGGCTCGTGGAGACGTGCGTACGCTACCTCGCCGCGAGGCGTGGCTACCTTCCACAGGCTGGGGATGTTCTCCACAGGCGGGAAAAGAACAGCGATCGCGAGCGCACGGGCCAGTTCCAGGGACAGCCGCTCCTCGCTCGGCGGTGACGGCACGCCATCCGCCACGAAGACACTCAAGCCATATGAGACGTCCCCGTTCCGCGACGAGTAGTCAGTGAACACCTTCGCATCCCAGTCGCGCGCCCCGTGGTCGTCCTCATGCCCCACGTCAATGTCCGCCAAGGAAACACCGAGCGCTCCGGCGAGGGCCTCCTTCAACCGGTCCGCGTCAACGTTCCCGACCAGCAACGGGTTATATAGCACAGACGCAGGAGACAGCCTTACTCCCCATCATCAGAAGGGCTCTGCTGCTGACGGACCTGGTACTGACGAAAATAACCCCAGACACCCCAACTAACTTCACGCGCAACTAATTATTAGTCTCCGGATATTCTTGCCCATCCCCCGCGCGTTCAATCTCAAGCTGAAGCCAGCCTGGAATGAAATCACTCGCCCTCGGAAAAGATTCGAGGTCTTGAACGAAAGCTTCCGCAAGGGGTGAAAAATCGAAGTCCACCTCATCATAGATGTACTCTGCCCTGCAATCCCCCGGCGGAGAGATTGTGCAACGCATCCCATACCAAGTCCCCCTGCCCTCTCGATACATACCAGAACGCAGTTTTCTAACCGATTGCATCGTGGCCAGAGGAGCCCGCTCTTTCTCCACCCCCCGACCGCCGTACACCACTTCCAAATCTTCTTCCAAGTATTCCTCAATTAGGTTGACAGTGTACTTTACTTCGCGCCAACCATCCCCCAGAATCGTAAGAATCTCTCCTCCAATCTGCTGAAGGATCTGCTCCTGCTCAAGAGGCCCCAAGGCAGTTCTTCTAGACTCCGCCACTTATCCCCTTCCGAGTAAATTTTTTTCCGTCACGTTCGGCAAGAAAAAGCATCTTTCTCTCATTTCCTCCTCTCCACCAGCTTGGCTTCCTTTAGATTTTGCATCAACCATTCAGGGGTCTCGTTGACAAGGCGAGGAAAATAACGAACGTCTTCGTAGAATGTTCGAGGGTCGACAGGACAGCATCCCCTCTTTGGCACTCAGGGTTCACGTCGGGGTGTGTTGGTGAGGGCTTCTGCCTCGTTGGCCTTCTCCTGAAGCCAGGGTGGCATGTTCTCCGCGCTCCGAGGGAACTCCTGAAGGTCCTCGTAGTAGTCAACCGCGTCGGGCCTGGGCTGACTGAACTCCTTCTCATGGTCGAAGTTGTATCCGACACGGAAAGACGACGGGGGCGCAAGGGTATACTTGGCCGAGAACCATGTCCCCTTCTCGGGAATGTACATCGCCGATCTAAGAGAACGAAACTGCACAGACAGTTCGGCTGGGATATAAAAATCATGCTTCACGCCATCGGGCATGACGGCATGGGACCAAATCTGACCCATGTTGTTGACCATGGCCACAGTGCACTCGATTTCCTGCCAGCCATGCGGTGCCGCTTGAAGTAGTATATGACCAATCCTGTTTGTAGCATTGATCTCTGCTTCTTTATTCACTCGGCTCTCCCAAGAATTCCATGAGGAGGTATGTTTCTGCAAGTCCTTCTTCTTGTTTCTCCATTTTGGTCTTTGTGTTCGTCCTTGATCTCAATAGGGGTGTCGGAAAGAGTCGTTCGGGGCAGCACAGGAGCCCTCATCAGCCGTGACGTCCAGGGGTCGGGAGGAGTCCGCCTCGGAGGTTTCCGTGGTGTCGGAGAAGTCCCCGTTGATGTCGCTGAACGTCTGCGACAGGCTGAACCCCGGCCGCGGCGCCGCGTGTGCGACCATCCCGTTGTCGGAGCGAGATCGGCGGTTCGGGGGGCGGCGTGTCAGGAAGCGACCAGGTCCGGGAACTGCTGGACCTCGCGGCCGCGTGGCGCCGGGCGATCGTGGCGAACGACGCCGAGGCCATCGGCCGGTTCGTGTCCGAGGACTGGGTGCTCGTGGACCGCGACGGCGTGGGAACCCGGGAGGACTTCCTGTCGCTGGTGGCCTCCGGCGCGCTGACGCACAACGCGATGCGGCCGGTCGAGGGCACCGAGCGGGTGCGCGTCCACGGCGACCTGGCGGTGGTCACGGCACGGGTGACCAACACGGCGCGCTTCGGCGGCCGGGAGTTCCACGCCGACGAGTGGACCACCGACGTCTACCACCGCACCCCGCACGGCTGGCTCTGCGTGCACTCCCACACGACCCCTGCCCGGGACTGACACGGCCAGGATGGAAACGTCCCAGCCCGCCGCGCTCTTTCGCGCGCACTTGTCGACCGTCCCGAGCGGGCAGATCCCAGATTCACGATCCTATAAGCAGAACTTAGAAACCCCGCTTTGCGTAAGCGGAGCGAAGCGCCAAGATCTTCTCGATTTCAACCTCATACTGACTTCCACCCGCAGGGTCCAGCTCCCGCATCCGCGAGAAGAAACCCTCTCCCGCATCGATCAAATCCCGAGCAAAATCCCCCTCCTGCACCCGGGTTGAGTTATCAAACTTCCCGGACCGGGAACTAACGGATACGTGAAGCAGATCCGGAGCAACCCTCCTCATCTTCAATTTTATTGGCTGGTCGGGAAAATACGTGTGCGCCGACTTGCTCGAAGTAAGCTCTTCGAGAGAGTTGAGGATGTAGGCCCACAGCTGATCGATGTAGTCCCACATGGCTGTGGTGATCAACGGGGTTCCGTTTACATTTAGCTCCAGCGCCCCTTCCAGGTAATCAGTATCGCCAACTGGACCCTTCCATGACCGAACAGGAACAAAATTCCCGTCTGCTTTCCTCAGGAACGATTCAATACGGATAGACATGCATCCCGCCTCCCATGGACCGAACTCCCTAGTATACAGGATAAAATTGCCCAACCCTTCCGTTTTTAAGCCCAAGCTGAAACTTTTCCCCATCCACCTCCCCGGAAATCTGGTACATCCCCAGCGAACCCTTTTCGATCAGCTCCTCCTTTTCTTGATCCATCACCTGCCCAATAGCGTCCACGACATCGTCGATGCTCATACTTCGCAAAAAGTAACTCTGGTCGGCCTTCTTGGACCCGTTCCAGTATGTAGGATGGTGGCGCTCCAATATATGCTTGAGCCCGGACCGGTCGAGCATAAACACAGAATCGCCATACTTCATTATTCTTGAATCAAAATCCCTCAAGTCATTGATGACCCTCTCGGGCAGCGCAGGCCTACTGGGTTCACGGGGGTCAACTGGCTCGGAGTCGTCGGTACCAGCACCGCCGTTATCAAGATCGTTACTGGGACTATCCTCGCCATCACCATGTTCAACTCGCTCGCCACCGAGTCCATCACTGCTGCTGACCTCGGGAACGGGACGGCCTCCGGTGGTGTCCCCCCGGCTGGTGTCGCTGCCGCCGTCGGGTGTGAAACCGGTGTTGGAGATGCCGTCCTGGGGCGTTCGGGGCGGGCCGCCGCCATTACCCGAATTCGGGTCGTGGGAGGCGGTGATCCCGAAGTCCTCGTTTCCGAAGCCGCCGAAGTCGGAGTTCTGCGGGCCTCCCACGTTGGCGCCGACCAGCTGGTTCACGCGCAACCACTCAAGTTGCCGCTCTGCGGGCAGCGCGCGGAACTCCTCCACCGTGTCGACGACCTGCTGCGTCGTCCGTTCGACGTCCCTCTCGTACTCCCGCTCGATCTCCTCCGCGTCCAGACCGAGGGAAGAGAACAGCCTGTCGTTCGGGACGGCACCTGAGCCCTCGTCCGCCGTGACGTCCAGCGGCCGGGAGGAGTCGGCCTCGGAGGTTTCCGGGTCGCGGTCCGCGACGGAATGCTCGTCGTCCCCACGCCGGTGCTCGGAGTCCAGGAACTCCTCCATCTCTGGCCAGCGCTCGGCGCTCGGCGCGTCGAGACGGTGCGGAACCCGTGAGGGCCGGTCCTCGTCCCCACGGCGCGGCCGGTCCGGGTCGCCGGAGGGGTCCCCGGCGACCGGCACGGTGACGGGACGCTCGGCCCCCGGTGCACCCGGCTCCGGAACGAAGACCGGCAGGTCCGAACCACCGCCTCCCCCCGGAACGCCACCGCCCACCGGACCGCCCGCCGAGAAGCGGTCGATCATCGCCGACAGGTCCCCGAACCCCGCCCCGAAGCCCTCCGTGGTATCGGAGAAGTTCCCGCTGATGTCGCTGAACGTCTGCGACAGGCTGAACCCCGGCCGCGCAGCCGCGCCCGGCTCCCACACCACCTCGGGCCGGTCCACCGGGTCGAGGTCGGGCAGACCCGAGCCGCCCCGGCTGAGGTTGGCCAGGATCGTCCCGCCCCTGGCCGGGAGGGACACCACGGCCAGTGCCGCGTTCCCGGCCCCGGTGTAGACCGTGTACGCGGGCCGGTCCTCCCACTCCCGCCACGGCACGATGTCGTGCACCACCTCGGTCCAGGCCGCACCCGCGTTGGCCCGCCACGTCTCGCCGGAGCGCTCGCCCGAGTCGAACGGGTTCATCCACCCGTCCTCGCCGTAGAGCCCGGTGAGCGAGCCGAGCCCTTCGATCGTCTCCCGCTTGTTCGTGAAGAAGTTGTCCGTAGCCTCACCGACGCTGTTGGCCCACCCGCTGCCCTCGCGCCACAGGCCGGTCCAGGCGACCGCCCCCACGCCCACGTCCCAGAGCATGCCGGGACCGAAGTTGTCCCACTGGGCCATGAAGGCGTCGGTCGCCCAGTCCGCGGGCCAGGGCTTCTCCGAGTACTCCAGCTGGTGCCAGGTGTCCTCCATCGCCCGCTGCCAGTCGGCGAGGCTGGTGAGGTCGTAGGCCACGTCCGGCACGTCGTCCGGGTCCAGGCCGTAGACGATCTCACCCGCGCCCGGTGCTTCTCCGCTGGCCGCGACGTAGGAGTTGCCCGAACCCGAGACGGCCGAGATGGCGTTGGCGCAGGTCCGCTCCGCCTCCTGGAACGTAGCCCAGACCCCGTTGACCTGGAGTTTCAGCCTGCGGTTCTCCGCGTAGTCGAGGGGGTTGCTGCTCCAGTTCTCATCGCCCCTCATCTCCTCGGCGAAGGTCGTGGCCTCGTCCTTGAGCGAGCTGAGGGTGGTCTTTGCGGTCTGTGCCGCGTCGGCGAAGGTGTCCAGCGCGCTGGCGACCGTGGTGACGTCGTCCAGGATGGTCCCGCCCTTGGCGGACACCGGACCCATCGCGGCGAACAGGGTCTCGGACTCGGGCGCGGTGTAGTGGGGCTGCAACCCCTGCCAGGTGGACTCGATGCCCTCGCCTCCCTCCGCGACCTCGCCCGCGGCCGTGCGCATGGCCGAGACGGCGGCCTGGAGGATCTCCACGGAGGTTCCGGGGATCGGGATGGCGTCGGGGACGATGAGGACCTCGAAGTCCAGGTCCAGCGGCTGCTGGTTGCGGGGGTCGGGGACGGGACTCATCACGTCAACGGGAGGCACGTCAGCTCCGGGAGTGGTGGGGGAACGGGGGCTTCGGGGGGCGGGGTGGCGACCGGGGGAACCGGTGGGTCCGGGGCCGCCCGTGCACGGCGGGGGCCGGGGGCGGCCCCCGGGTCACACGGGAGGGTTGAGGGGGTCGTAGGTGTCGATCGAACCGGCGTTGCCCTGCGCCTCGGCGGCCATCTCCTCGTCGCCCAGGAGGTAGGCGTCCACGGCGAGCGCGCACCCCTCCATCGCCGAACCCGCACGGGCGACCATCTCCTCGGCCATGCCGCCGACGTGCTCCAGGAAGTAGTACAGCTCCGATTCCACCGGCCCGCTGCACGCGGCGGTGGCGGCGCCGAGGATCTCGTCGCCGGTGGTGGTCAGCGAACCGTCCAGCGCGTCGCCGCTGCCGTCGCCCACCTGACCCAGCACGTCGTTGAGCACGACGCCCACCGAGGGCGCGTCGATGTCCCAGCCGCTCATCGGTCCTCCTCGTTCGTCGCGGGTGCGGGGGCCGCCGCCTCCGGAGCCGGACCGCCTGCCGTACCGTCCTCCGGAGCAGTGACGGTGGCGATCCCCGGGGCCGCACCCGTCACGGCCGCCGGCTCCGCGGTCGCCGTGCGGCCCGCACCACCGGAGAAGCGGTCGGCCCGGAAACCGGCTGGCGGCTCGATGGCGCAACCGTGACCGGAATCGGCCAGTTCGCGTTCCGCACGGACGATGCCCGCCTCCATCCGGTGGATCGCGGGGCGGACGGCCTCGATGATCCTGGTCAGGCGGGTGCCCAGCTCCTCACTGCGGTCACGCATGCGCGCGGCCAGTTCCTCGTGCGCTCCGAGGACGGGGAAGCCGGGTACGGAGGGCACGAAGGTGGAACCGGCCGCGGCGCCTGACGCCGACTCCGGAGCCTCCGGCGGTTCCGCGGGCTCCACCAGCTGGAACTTCACGTGCTCCCCCTCCCCCACACGCCCGGGCGCCCGTCTCCACGCTGCCCCTTTGTGCGTATTATGCCGGTATCCAACGACAGACAGTGATGCGTTTTTCGCACAGGATGTCCGTCTCGGTACCGCGTTCCTTGACACGGTGCGCAACGGTCCCTCCCGGCCCCGCCCCTCCCCGATCCCCCGAACCGCCAAGGAGAACGGTTGAGCTACGACGTGGTGGCCCTGCTCGCCGCGGAACCCGGCATGAGCGCGATCTCCCGGGCCCTGCGCGAGACCGGCACCGAACTGCTGGTGCGGGCGCTGGACAGCGGCAACGTCCTCCAGCTGTGCGGCGCCGACCGCCGCGTCCTGGCCGCGCTCGAACCCGCCCAGCTGGTCGAGTCGCGCGGTGAGGTCGCCCGGCTGCTCGGAGAGGAGGCCGCGGTGAACCTCCCCGAGACCTGCTGGTGGACCGAGATCCGCGCCCGCCCCGACGAGGCGGGGCGCGAGGCCGCCCACCGGCTCGCCGACGCCCTCGCCCTGCGGCTGGGCGGCAGCGTATGGACCTCGGGCCGCGCCGACTTCTCCCTGTGGGAGGAGAGCGGGCACCCCGCCGTCGAGGCCGCTGTCGAGAAGGCGGTAGTCGTCGCCCAGGACCGCGAGATCGTCCCCCTCTCCTCCTGGATCCTCGACGCGGTGTCCGTCCACGGCGCGCGGGGCACGGCGTTCCAGCTGCTCACCCCGAGGACCTCCCGGCTCACCTACGCCCTGCGCACCCTGATCACCCAGCCGCTGGCCCGCTGGGTCGTGCGCGGCGAGGACGGAGCACATTTCGACGGCGTCAGCGGCGTCCCGCTGCGCTGGGACCCCGTGCACGCCTACGTTCCCGTTCCGCCGGAGGAGGGCGCGCCCGAACCGGCTGAGGGGTTCCTGGACGACTCCCCGATGGACGAGCACCTGGTCGTGGACCTGTCGGTGCGCCACCGCGCGTCCTTCGCCCCTCCCCTGGGCCGGGCCGTGGAGGTGGTCGCCGAGCACCTGGCCGGGACGCTGCCCGCCGGGTGGGGCGAGCACGAACCCGCGCTCGCCCCCTGGGACCGCGAGCGGCTGGTGCGGCTGGCGCGCCACCGTGCGCCGAAGGGGTCGATCCTCCAGTTCTCCGGACCGCACGGGACGGGTCACCCGTTCACCGGCGGCGTCCGCGTCGGCTGGGACGGGGGCCGGGGCACCGAGCGGATCTCCATGGCCGTCGGTTACGGGGAGGGGTCGGTGCCGCCCCTCGACAGGCTCCCCGACCTCGTGGCTGCCCTCGCCGCGGAGGACCTGCTGGATGTGCTCCACGTGCGCGGGGCGCGCGGACGCCGCGACGTCACGTACGAACCCCTCTGGCACGGGCTCGCGGTCCCGGTCGGCATGGCCCTCGGGCCGGACGGGGTTCGCCGTGCGGGCGTGGAACACGCGCTGCGCGGACCGATCCCCGGCACCCTGCTGGGCGGGGAGGAGGCCCCCGCGGTCTGGTACACCGTGCCCGGGGACGCGCCGCGCCACCTCCGGAGCCGTGCCGTGGCCGCGCAGCTGCGGCACCTGGCGGCGGCGTCCGACGGGGCGTCCGGCCAGGACTCCCGAAGCGGCGCCTGACCTCCGGCTACCGTCCCCGGCCCGGTTCCCGTCCCCCTGCCCCCGCCCCGGCCCGCGGGGCTCGGCCCCCGGACACCGCGGCCCCCGGCCTCCGGACCCGTCCCGGCCCCGTGACCGCTGCGGGCCGTGTCGCCGGAGGCGGGAATCCGGCGCGTACCGCGGCCGCATAAACACGCTGTAGTGCGCGAATACTCCAGCGGCGATCCCTCATGTGGCACCCCTCTCCACCCGTTTAGGATGAAGGGGATCAGCCCGAAGCGGCCGGAATCCCCACCCTCCCACGCACCCGGATCACGATCCCCCGAGTACGGAAGTCCTGCCGGAACCGACCGCGTATCCGCTGCTCACACCGTCCTGAGCCGGGTGCGGGGCCGGGCTGGCGGCGCCAGGAGGGAAGCCGGGACGACCGCCCCTGCCCCGCCACGAAGCACTAATTCCACCCATACCGGTAATTCAATGCCTACAGCCGCATTCCTCTTCTGTCGCGCTTTCGAAACGCGCACGCGCAGCGGCCACGGACGAAGGAAAGGTGAACGATGAACGGCCAGATCGAGCTGGCGGATCACTTCGAACGCTCCCGTAGACATCTGCGCGGAGTCGCCTTCCGCATGCTCGGGTCGGCCGCCGAGGCGGACGACGCCCTCCAGGAGACGTGGATCCGGGCGTGCCGGGGGGACTTCGACGAGGTCGCCAACATGACGGGGTGGCTGACCACGATCGTCGGACGCGTCTGCCTCGACATGCTGCGCTCGCGCAAGAGCCGCCGCGAGGAGTTCATGGACGTCAGCGACATCGAGCCGCTGCTCTCCCAGGACCGGATCGCGGACCCCGAGGGCGAGGCGGTGCTGGCCGACTCCGTGGGCCTGGCCCTGCTCGTCGTGCTGGACAGGCTCAGCCCCGCCGAGCGCGTCGCCTTCGTCCTGCACGACCTGTTCGCCGTCCCCTTCGCCGAGATCGCCGAGATCGTCGAGCGCACCCCGACCGCGGCCAAGAAGATGGCGAGCCGGGCGCGGCAGAGGGTGCAGGGCACCACGAGCGTCCCCGAACCGGACCTCACACGGCAGCGCGAGGTCGTGGACGCCTTCCTCGACGCCTCGCGCGCGGGCGACCTGGACGGCCTGCTGAGGGTACTGGCCCCCGACGTCGTGCGGCGGGCGGACCCGCAGGCCCTCCGGCTGCGCGAGCCCGCGGTGCTGCGCGGTGCGCGCCAGGTCGCCGGGGAGACCGCCAACAACGTCCGCAGGACCCGCTTCGCCCGCCCCGCGCTCGTCAACGGCATGCCCGGGGCCGTCGTCGCCCCCGGCGGTCGGCTCCTGTTCGTACTGGAGATCACCGTCCGCGGCGACCGCGTCAGCGGGGTCGAGATCATCGGCGCCCCGGAGCGCCTGCGGGAGCTGGAGATCTCCGTGGCCGACCCGGCGTAGCGGTGACCCAGCGCACACCGGCCGCGACGTCCGCCGACCGGGCCCGGGCCCGGCGGGCGGGCGGCCGCGGCGGTGTCGGCGCTGCTCGTGGCACCTTCCGAGAATCCTCCGTCCCCTCCCTCCGGTCACTTTTCCCCGTCGCTCTCCGTCATAGGGGTAGGAGCACTGAGCGACGACATCCACGGGGGACGAGTCGCGTGCCCCACCGCATCCGCACACGGACCCCGCGCCCGGAGCCGCGCGGGACACGACGGCCACGCGCCGAACGGGGGAGAACGATGACGTCTTTGCTGCACCTGGACTCCAGCCACTCGGACCACTCGGTGAGCAGGTACCTGACCGGCCTGTTCGCCAGGGAGTGGCGGCGGCTGCACGGGGACGGGGGATACCGCTACCGGGACCTGGCCGCCGAACCGGTGCCGCTGGTCACCGCCACCTACTGCTCCTTCGCCCAGCGGGTGGAGAGGCGGGGGACCCTGCCGCTGACGGCGGTGACGGCCATGGCCGAGTCGCCGTCCGAGGAGCGGGAGTGGGCGGGGACCCTGCCCCTGATCGAGGAGGTCCTGAACGCGGACACCCTGCTGATCGGCCTCCCGATGTACAACTACACGGTCCCGGCCTCGCTCAAGGCGTGGATCGACAGGATCACCTTCCCCGGCGCCTTCAAGGACTCCCGCACCGGGGAGTCGCTGCTGCGCGACGCCCGGGCCGTGGTGGTCGCCGCGCGCGGAGGGGGCTACGGGCCGGGTTCGCCCAAGGAGGCGTTCGACTTCCAGACGCCCTACATGCGCATGTACCTGGAGGGCCTGGGCATCGCCGGTGAGAACGTGCACGTCGTCCACGCCGAGATGACCAGGGCCTCGGACGTCCCCGAACTGGCGGAGTTCCAGGACATGGCCGCGCGTTCCCTGGCGGAGGCGGAGGAGCGGGTGACCCGCCTGCCCGCGCTGCTGGCGCCGCGCGAGCCCGCGGTGCGCTGACACGGAGCGGCGCCCGGTCGGCCGACCGCGCCGACCGGGCGCCGCCGCCGTCAGGCGGTCACCGCCGAGGGGTTGCCCTTGAGCATGAAGCCCTCGTAGTCGGCCGCGGCCACCTCACCGAGCTTCTGGCGGTAGTTGCCGAGCCCCGCGAAGTAGAACAGGACCCGCTTCTTCCGGCCCGGGATGTTCGCCCCGAAGATCCAGGAGTTGACCTTGGGGAACAGGGAGTGGTCGGCGATCTGCGCGCACAGCTCGGTCCAGCCCTCCTCCGCCTCCGGGGTCGGCTCGATGGAGGTCAGGTCGCGCTCCTCCATCATCCGGACCAGGTCGGTGATCCACTCGACCTGGGTCTCGATGGCCGTGGGCAGGTTGCTGAAGACGCTGTTGGGGCCGTAGACCATGAACATGTTGGGGAAGCCCGAGACGTTGACCCCGAGGTAGCTGGAGGGCGCGTCCCCCCAGTGGTCCTCGATGGTCACGCCGCCCCGGCCGCGGATGTCCATCTGCCGGTAGCTGCCCTCGACGGCCTCGAAGCCGGTCGCGAAGACGACGACGTCCAGCTCGTGCTCCACCCCGTCCTCGGTCACGATCCCCGTGGGGGTGAACTCCCGGATCGGGGTCTCCTTGAGGCTCACCAGGCTGACGTTGTCCCGGTTGTAGGACTCGTAGTAGTCCTCGTTGCAGACCGGGCGCTTGGCGTAGTAGTCGGTCGGCTGGAGCTTGCGGGCGGTCTCCGGGTCCTTGACGATCTCCCGGATCTTGGACCGGATGAAGTCGGCCGCCGCCTCGTTGGCCCGGGGGTCGAAGATGATGTCGGAGAAGGTGCCGAACATGAAGCGGAAGCCGTTGCCCCGGTCCCAGTTCTCCTGGAAGACCCGCTGGCGCTCCTCCTCGGAGACGCTCGTCGCGGCGATCTCGCTCTCCTCGAAGCCGCACGCCACGCGCGACTTCTTGGCCTGCTCCCAGACCTGGTCGTAGCGGCCGCGCAGGTCGGTGAAGTAGGCCTCGTCCACCTCGGTGTTGCCCGAGGGCACGTTGTACTGGGGGGTCCGCTGGAACACGGTGAGCTGCCCGGCGAGCTTGGAGGCCGCGCAGATGAACTGGGTTCCGGTGGAGCCGGTGCCGATGACGCCGACCCTCTTGCCCTCGATGTCGAGGTCGTCGGGCCAGGAACCGGTGTGGACCAGGCGGCCCCGGAAGCTGTCGCGGCCCTTGAACTCGGGGAAGTGGGAGGTGGACAGCGGCCCGAGGGCGGTCACCACGTAGCGGGCGGTGAGGGTCTCGCCCCCGCTGGTGGTCGCGGTCCACAGGGCTTCGGCCTCGTCGTAGACCAGCGTCTCGACGCCGGTGTTGAGCTGGATGTCCCGGGCGAGGTCGTGCCGCTCCACGACCGCCTCCAGGTAGCCCAGGATCTCGGCCTGGGACAGGTAGCGCTTCTTCCAGGTCCACTCCCGCAGCAGGTCGCGGTCGAAGGAGTACTGGTAGATGAAGCCCTCGCTGTCGGACATGGCGCCGGGGTAGCGGTTCCAGTACCAGGTGCCCCCGACCCCGCCCGCCTTGTCGAAGGCCCGGACGGACAGGCCCAGTTCGTTGCGGAGCTTGTGCAGCGCGTAGATGCCGGCGAACCCGGCACCGATGACGATCGCGTCGAGATCGGTGTTCTTCAGGTCGGTCACGGGACAGTTCCTCACGATCGTGTGGAGGGAAGGGATGGTGTTCGAGCGGGGTGGGGTCCGGGCCCCGGCGGGGTAGGGCCGGGGACCCGGGGACGCCGGGCTGGGGCAGGTGCCCGCGTTGTCGGTGGGGGCGCCGGGCCGGGGTGAGGGGCCCGCGCTGTTCGGAGGGACGTCGGGGGGCGGGACGGGACGGCGGGGAACGGCTTGCGACGGCTCAGGGCTGGAGCCGCACGGCCTCCCAGCCGTCCGGGGTGCGGTCGTAGCGAAGCCTGCGGTGCAGCCGTTCGCGGTCGGCGGCCCAGAACTCGACCGTGTCCGGTTCGAGGCGGTAGCCGACGAACCGCTCGGGTCTGGGCAGGGAGGGGCCGCCCTCCTCCGCCAGCCTCCGGGCCCGTTCGAGGAGGCCCGGCACGTCGTCGAGGGGCTCGCTCTGCCGGGACGCCGTCGTCATCGGGTACAGCTGCGGCGGCCGGGCGGCCCAGAGCCGGTCCGACTCCGCCTCGGGCAGCGGCTCCACCGGCCCGGAGACGATCACCTGCTGGGCGGTCTCGCGCCAGTACAGCAGCCCGGAGGCCCAGCCGGTGGCCGCGATCTCCCGCCCCTTCTGGCTGGAGCTGTGGGTGGTGAAGACCAGGCCCCGGTCCGACACGTCGATGACGGCGACCATCCGGTTGGAGGCGCGGCCCTTGGCGTCCGCCGTGGCCAGTGCCAGGGACAGCGGTTCCCTCACCTTCCTCTCCCTGGCCGCGTCGACCCACCGCCCTACCAGCTCCATGGGGGCGGCCGGAGGCGTCTCGTACTCGGGGAAGCCCCCTTCCATCTCACCGGTCAGGGTCTCGAACCTGCTGCTCACACGTGCTCCCGCGACTGTCTAGACGTAGATGGTCCCGCTGGCGACGGTGACGCCGCTGCCCTTGACCCGGACCTCGGTGACGCGGTCGCCGTTGCCCCTGGCACGGGCCCGCATCAGGGAGTGCCGCCCGATCTCCACGCCCTGGTGGATGTCGATCCACTGGCCGTACTGGGCGTGGCCGTGGCGGGCGACGTGGATGGCGAGCGGTCCCGCGGCGGACCCGGTCGCCGCGTCCTCGACCACCCCGTAGGCGGGGGAGAACATGCGGCTGCGCCAGTGCGTCCCGTAACCGGCGAAGCAGTTGGTCGCCATGTCGGGGAAGGCGGCCAGGGCGCGGTGGTCGGGGTCGACCTCGGACAGCGCCGGGATGCTGCGCAGGCCGACGAAGACGTGCCGGGGGCCGTTGGTGTAGATCTCGACGGGGGTCTCCGGTTCGGGCACCCCGAGGGCGGCGAGCAGCTCGTCGACCCGGTCGAACGGCTCCCAGGTCGGGATCGGCTGCTCCATCGCGGCGGCGACCACCCGGCCTCCGGCGCGTTCGAGGTCGAAGTCCACGATCCCCATGGCCGTCTCCAGCCGGAGCCGGTCCTTCTCTGCGGAGTCGCCGAGGGCGACCGCGGTGCCGAGGAGGGGGTGCCCCGCGAAGGGCAGCTCGTTGACGGGGGTGAAGATGCGGATGTGCGCGTCGCCGCCCTGCTTGGGGGGCAGCACGAACGTCACCTCCGACAGGTTCATCTCCCGGGCGATGCTCTGCATGCGCGGGGCCGAGAGGTCCTCGGCCCCGAAGAAGACCGCGACGGGGTTGCCCGCCAGGGGCTTGTCGGTGAACGCGTCGACGACGACGTAGGAGTGCGCCCTTTCCAGGAGCGCCGGACTGCCGCTCATGCGTTCAACGTCCTTCCTATGAACGAACCGAGGATGTGGGGGCCGTTCTGGGTGAGCACGGACTCGGCGTGGAACTGGAGGGAGGAGAAGCGCGGCCCCCGCAGGGCGTGCACCTCCCCCGAGTCGGGGTCGCGGCAGACCTCCACCGCGCCGACGCCGTCCAGCTCGACCGCGTCCGCCTCCGACCAGGCCGCGAAGGTGTTGTAGAAGCCCACGCGCTGGCGGTCGCCGAAGAGGTCGACCTCCTTCTGCACGCCCTGGTTGGGCGAGGGCCGCCGCCGGATCTCGAACCCGAGCTCGGCGCTGAGGACCTGGTGGCTCAGGCAGACGGCCAGGAAGGGCCTGCGTTCGGCGAGCAGGGCCCGCGCCGCCGCCCGCATGTTGGCCATCTTGGAGTGGACGGGGTCGCGGGGGTCGCCCGGACCGGGGCCGAGCACGACGAAGTCGTAGCCGTCGAAGGAGGGGACGTCGTCGTGGCGCACGACCGTGACGGACATGCCCATGTCGCGGCACTGGTGGTCGAGCATCGACGTGAAGGTGTCCTCCGCGTCGACGATCAGCGTCCGGCACCCGGCCAGCCCGGGGAACTCCGCGCCGCCCCGGTGGTCCTCGCCCAGCAGCCAGAAGTCGGCGATGTTCGCGTTGCGTCTGACCAGCGCGTCGCGGATGTCGGGGTGGGTGTCCAGCCCCCCGGCCCCGCGGCTCTCGACCGCCGCGAGGAGCCCGGCGGCCTTGGCGTGGGTCTCGGCCACCTCCGACACGGGGTCGGAGTGGCGGACGAGGGTGGAGCCGACGCCGATGGCCATCCTTCCCCGGTCGTCGATGTCGGCGGTGCGGATGAGGATCGACGAGTCCAGGGTGCGTTCGCCGGACGCGTCGCTTCCGACGAGGGCCAGGACGCCGCTGTAGTAGCCGCGCCCGCCCGTCTCGTAGTTCTGGATGACGCGGCAGGCGTTCTCCAGCGGGCTGCCGGTGACGGTGGGGGCGAACATCGTCTCCCGGAGGATGTCGCGGACGTCGCGGCGGGTCTCCCCCTCGATGAAGTACTCGGTGTGCGCGAGCCGCGCCATCTGCTTGAGGTGGGGCCCCGACACGTGCACGCCCGGCTCGCAGATGCGCGTCATCATCTTGAGCTCCTCGTCCAGGACCATGTAGAGCTCGTCCGACTCCTTCTGGTTGGCGAGGAAGTCCATGACCTCGGGCAGCGAGGGGCCCGAGGGGGGATAGCGGTAGGTGCCGCTGATGGGGTTCATGGTGGCGAGCCCCCGCCGGAGGGTGACGTGGCGCTCGGGGGTGGCGCCGACGAAGGTCCGGTCGCCGGTGTGGACGACGAAGGTCCAGTAGGCGCCCACCTCGACCCGGAGCAGTCGGCGGAAGACGGCCAGGGCCTTATGCGGGGTGTACTCCCCGATGTCGGCGACGAAGGAGCGCCTGATCACGAAGTTCGCGCCCTCGCCCTCCCCGATCACCTCCTTGACCACCCTGCGGACGGTCTCGGCGTAGTCCTCGTCGCCGACGTCGAAGCGGCCGCCGGACAGGGCGACGGGCAGGTCGGGGATGAGGTCCAGGGCACGGGAGACCGGCATCGTCTCCTGGCCGGTGACCGTCATGACGAGCAGGGGCGCCTCGTCGTCGTTGCAGCCGAAGCCGCGCTCGGTGATCTGCCGGTAGGGGATGAGGGCCAGCACGTCGTGGCGCTCCGCGCCCCCGTCCCTCCCGGTCAGGTCGGGCAGGGGGATGTCGGCGGTCTCCGGGACGGCGGACACCTCTCCGGTCAGCACGTCCACGCGGCCGGGTCCGTCGCCGCCGGAGCGCACGAGCAGGGCGAAGGGGGGCGGCCGCTCCGTCCCCAGGACGGTGCGCAGGAGTCCGTCCCCCTCCGTCCCGGCCCATGGCGCCGTGTCCGGCGCGTTCACGCGAACACCTCCTTGGCCGGCAGCACGACCGCGCAGCGCTCGGCGGCGTACCGGACGGCCATGCGGTGGTAGTCGGCGTTGAAGTCCGCGACGGCGTCGGCGACCAGGAAGGTCTGGATGTCGTTGGTGTAGGCCTCGACCGCCGTCATCAGGACCCCGACGTGCGCGTACACGCCGCAGACCACGAGCTGGTCGCGCCCGGCGGCCCGCATCCGCTCCAGCAGGTCCGACTTGTGGAACGCGCTGTACCTGAGCTTGGTGAACACCCAGTCGTCGGGCGAGGGCGCCAGTTCGTCCACCACGAGCCTGTCCTCGGGGGACCTGCGCATGCCCGGCCCCCAGAAGTCCTTGAGGAGGCCGCGCTGCTCGTCGCTCATGCTGCCCGGCTGGGCCGTGTAACCGACCGGGACGCCGAGCCGGGCACCGCGCTCGCGCAGGAGGGCGATGTTGCCGACCAGCTCGTCGCGCACCTGTTCGGGGAAGGGTTTGAGGAAGAAGCGCTGCATGTCGTGGACGAGGAGGACAGCGCGGGAGGGGTCGGGCACCCACCGGGCGGTGTTCTCGGGGAGGTCACCAGCGGCCGGGAGCGCGTAGGGCTCGATGGCGGGGATACCGGGCATGTTCGTCCTTTCCGATCGGTTCCTGCGGGTCAGTCGCTCCAGGCGGAGATCACCGAGACCGCCTGCCAGAGGGTGAGGCGGGGGTCGCAGAAGGTCGTGTAGCGCTCGCCGACCCGCGGGAACCCGCTCGTGTCGGTCACGCACTCGGTCACGTCGTCGGGGGTGGTCTCCAGGTGCAGGCCGCCGGGGACTCCTCCCGCGGACTCGACCGCGCGGACGAAGCCGCGGACCTCTCTCCTGAGGTCGGCCACGACCCGGGTCTTGTGGCCCTCCGGGGTCCGGACCGTGTTGCCGTGCATGGGGTCGCACAGCCAGATCACGGGGTGGCCCGCCTCGGCCACGGCCTCGACGAGCGGCGGCAGCCGGTCGGCGACCCGGTCGGCCCCCATCCGGGCGATCAGTGTCAGGCGGCCCGGCTCGCGCCGGGGGTCCAACCGCTCGCAGAGGGCGAGCAGCTCGTCCTCGGCCATGGCCGGTCCGACCTTGCAGGCCACCGGGTTGGCGACCTCGGCCAGCAGGGCGACGTGCGCTCCCTCGATCTGGCGGGTGCGCTCACCGATCCAGGGCCAGTGGGTGGAGCCGAGCACCGGCCTGTCCGCCTTGGCGGTCTGCCGGAGCAGCGGCACCTCGTAGTCCAGGACCAGTGCCTCGTGGCTCGTCCACACCGGCGGGTCGCCGGCGGGCCGGGTGAACGATCCGCGCCAGCCGAGGTGCTCCATCACGTCGCCCGCGGCCATGTAACCGGTGAGCAGGCGCAGCGGATCGGCCTTCCTGCTCTCCGGCGTCGGCTCGGGACCGTTCACCAGGTGGCCGCGGAACACCGGCAGCACCAGTTCGCCGTCCTTCTCCGTGGGGCTGGAGCGGGGCTTGGCGAACTGACCGCCGATGCGGCCCACCCGCAGGACGGGCTTGTGGGTGATCATCCTGAGGGCTCCGGCCAGCATGTCGAGCAACGCGGCCTTGCTGCTGACGTGTCTCGCGCTGGACTCCTCCGGGTCCTCGGCGCAGTCCCCGGCCTGGACGACCAGGGACCGGCCGAGGGCCACGTCGGCCAGGAGCGAGCGCAGGGCCAGCACGTCCTCCGTCCTGACGAGGGCGGGCCGGGAGGACAGCACGTCGGCCACCCTCCGGACCTGGGAGGTGTCGCTCCATTCGGGCTGTTGTAGGGCGGTTCTGGTCTCGATGTCGGGCATCACGTTGTCCACGCGTCTCCATTGATCGGTTCTGTGTGCGTGCCGGAGTCGACAGCCCGAGCGGAATCCGAACCAGCCCTCGGGGTCAGGTCGGGATTCCCTCACGCCTGATCGTGGGAACGGGGATACCCAGGGCCCGCAGCTGGTCGAAGGGGTTCATGAACTCCCTCTGCTGCGCGATCTTCCCCTCCTCGAAACGGAAGGAGTGCAGGAAGTGGTTCGTGTAGTGACCCTCGGGGTAACCCTCGAAACGGATGGCTCCCTCGCCGTCGCATTCCACCCAGAAGAAGTCGGGGTCCTGCGTCTCGAAGATCTGGATATTGGTCCAGACCCAGTCGGGGAAGCATTTCAGCGACCAGACCGCGTGTTCGGCGAGGCGATTCCGGCCACGGATGACGATAGGCTCTCCGGTGTCATTGGTCCAGAGCCCTCCCACGCCTTCTTCGGTGAAGAGGAGGTGACGCTTCAGCCGATCCTGCCCCCTCGTGTTCATGTATGTTTCCACCACGTCACGGTTGTGTTTCCGGATCGCGGCCTCGTCACCGTCGGCAGGAAACTCAAAGTTTTCGGGCATGGCAAACGACCTGGCCTTTCCATTTCTGTGTTGAATATTTCCCGCGGGAAACGCTGGGGGACGCCGGACGGGCCTCAGCCGGAGTCCGCGTCCTCACCGGGCACCAGGTAGGCGAGCTCCCGCAGCTCCTGGGAGCGCTGGAGGACGATGGCGCGGACGAGGGGCAGCCAGTGCTCGGGGATCGTCCTGATGATCTCGTCCCACTGCGAGCGTCCGACCTCGGTGATCGTCAGCATGCGCAGCAGGGTCCGACCGGCTTCGGTGGCTCGCAGGGAGGGATCCCGGGCGAGCTTGCGGACCGCCGCCGCGGTCTCGCCCACCGCCGTGGACTCGGTGACCCGGGGCCTGCGGTCCGGCTCGCGGACCGCGACAGACACGGGGGCGTGTTCCCCGCCGTTGCGGCGGAAGCGTTCCGGGATGGGGTCCTGGCCCTGGTCGACGCGCTTGCGGACGTCCCGGACCGTGCCCACCGACAGGCCGCTCTTCCTGGAGACCTCACGCAGCGAGATCTCGGGGTTCTCGGCGAGGATGGCCGCGGCGCTGCGTCGGCCCTCGACGCTGCTCAGCGGCCTGGCCCTTCCGTCCATGCCCACCCTGCTCTCCGCGGCGGAGCCCCCCTCGCCCGCCTCCCGGCGGAGCCTGGCCACCGTCTTGGCGTTCAGCCCGGCCCTCCTCGCGATGGCCCGGTCGGACCAGTGCGGATGGGACAGGACGATGCGTTGGGCGGAGGTCCTGCGTTCGCTCAGGGTCAGCGGAAGCCCGTGCCCCACGTTGAGCTGCACCGCGAGGACGAAGGCGTCCTCGTCGCTGCCGTCGAAGAAACGGGCCCTGATCTCGGTCTTCCCCCTCATGCGCGCGGCGCGGATACGGTGCACTCCGTCGATCACGCGCATGGTGCGGCGGTGGACGAGGATGGGTTCGACACCGCTTCCCATTTCCGCGATCACACGGGCGTGGGCCGGGTCCTCCATCTTCTCGCGCGGAGAAAGGGAAGGGGCGAGGTCCGCGATCGGAACAATTCCCTGGGGTAGATCCCTGAGTATGTCAGCCACCTCGGGAAGCAGGTCACCGTCATTTCTCTGACCCTCCCCCAGTCCAGGGGCGGATGGGATGGTTTGGGCAGGCACAGTGAAATTTCCCTTCGTGAAGGGCATGCGAGCAGGGTGGACTCTCCAGAGGGGATCACAACCGGTTTCAGACTAGGTTGAGACCCGCAGCAGCGCCAGCGCGAAGCTGTCCGCAATCGGACAGCGGCGAAAACACGGGGCCGGGGCGGGCGCCCCGGAAAACCCCAGGTGAAAGCGGCCTGAGTGCGGCAGGGAGGGGGAAACCAGACACCTTCCCGTCCTCCGGCGACGGCCGGAGGGAATGTGTCCGGGCCCTTGTGAACTGGGGCGACGGCGTCAAGCACGGGCAGGCACGCGTGCACGGGCACGGGTCGCGCGGACAATCCGAGAAACACGGTCGGTTCCTTGCTTTTTCTCCGGATGAACGCTCCGCGTGACCTTTCGTGACACGGCGCGACTCCACGGAAATGGCGTACTTCCGCGGACCCCGTTCCCTTCGGGCGGGGCCGCGGATCGGCGGCGCCCCGCGCGGCCGGTCACCCTCTCCCCCGCCTCCGGTCACCTTCTCCCCCCGCCGTCCGTCATGGAGGTGAAGGGCGTCAGCGGGCCGGGTGGGGAGAGGAGTGGGTTCATGACCGTCGCGGGGGCGCGGTTGGAGGGGCGGAGTCCGCGCGGAGCGGGGCGCGGGCGCGCCCCGGGCCGCCGGTCGGCCTCCCCGGCGGGGAGGAGCGGGAGCCGGCACGGGGGCGGTGGAGGGGCGAGCGGCGGTGTGCGGCCGTCGCGTGAGTCCTCAGTGCGCCTGCACTACGGTTCCTCCGGCTGCGGACGCAGCCGCCCCGTCGGTCCCGAGAGGAAGCCCATGCTCACCCACCCCCGGCTCTCCGTGCTCTACACCAGCGACCAGCAGAGGACCCTGGACTTCCTGACGGAGGCGCTCGGTTTCCGACTGGAGGTAGACACCGTCCACCAGGGCGGACAGCGCTGGGTGGAGGTGCACCTTCCCGGGTCGCAGACCAGCGTGGCAATCGCCCGGGTCGACCCCGGACTCCTGGAGGAGATGAGGTCGCGGGTCGGCCGCATGGCCCAGGGGTGGTTCAACTGCGACGACCTCGACGCCGTGTGCGAGAACCTGCGCGGACAGGGAATCGAAATTCTTACGGAGCCGCAGGACACCGCGTGGAGAAAGGGGAACCGGTGGGCCCAGGTATCCGGTTGGGACGGCAACGTCTACGGCCTCATCGAAGGCGGAAGGTGACCTCGGGGAGCACCCGCCGACAGGGGTTCGCAAATCATCCGTCCAGGCAAACCGAACCCCCGCGACCACACCTCGTCAGAAAGGAGGGGAACGAAGCGGAAAGCGGCGGACCCGAGGGCAACCGGGCGTTATCCCCAGTTGCACGGCCGAGACTCACCGGGGGGCTCCCGAAGGGAACTCGAAGCGCATCCGGTTGATTCCCCGTGACCGTTGCCCGCCATTCCACCGGAAGGGCCTGGTCGGCGTGTCGAATCCTTTTAACCCGCCTGCCGGAACGACGGCGGGTGCCGGGTTCGGCGCCGCTCCCGGCCGGGCGGACGGGGGCCGGTCCGCGGAGGCCGTTGGCCGCCGCACCCGCCCTCCGGTGGTACCGAAACCGCTGCCACCAGCATTTTCACCGACGTAAGCACCGTCCGAGAGAAGGTAGGGGCCCCGGGGAGGGGCACCGCCGAAGACCACGCGGGAGGGGGACCGGAAGCGGAGAGGGCGCCGGCAGGAAAGGTTCGAACGCCGCACCAGACCACGGATCGGAGCCACGGCACCGGTTCACCGAAACACGGGACCGCACCCCGGCCGGGGTGAATGTCCGACAGAGGCCCGGACGGACTTCCCTCCGGGTGGCGGCCAAAGCGAACGAGCCAACCGCCCCCACTCCGGGAACCGGAAGTCGAACCGCGCACGAATAACAGGCGCACACCCGGGCAGCGCACATTAAGAGCGCCGCCGCTCCAACCCGGGACGCCTGTTTATTTGGCGTATAAAAAAGCGTTTTCAACTTTTCCCGAAAATCACTGGAACCACCTTTGTTTCCGCATACCCGTTCTGCTAGCCTCCGTTTCATGAGTGAAACCGTTATTCGCGCAAACGACGGCCTCGCCGTCCTCGTCAACGTCTTCGAGGTGGAGAAGGAGAAGCAGCAGCAGCTCGTCGACGTCCTCAACGAGGGCACCGAGAAGGTCATGAAGAACCGTCCCGGGTTCGTGTCGGTGAACATCCTGGCCAGCCTGGACGGGACCAAGGTCATCAACCTGGCCCAGTGGAACAGCCCGGCGGACATCCAGGCGACCATGGCCGACCCCGAGGCCCAGGCCTACGGCAAGAAGGCCGCGGCGCTGGCCACCCCCGGCCCCGGCGTGTACTCGGTGGTCTCGACCCACCACGCCTGACAAAGGATCACAGGTCCTTCCTCCTCATCCTCCCTTGCACGAGCGGGCGGGGGTCCGGAGCCGGACACGTGCGCGACCGGGAAGTCGGCGCACCGTCCGCCCGGGCCTCCGCCCGTCTCGTGTGCGGGCGCCCGGCTGACTCCCTTGGGTGACCGGACCCCGCCGTGATAGCACCTCTGGTGCACCGGGACCCCGGGCCCATCGACCGCACCACCCGACGGGCGCGCGCGTGCCCGCAGACAACGCGGCCACCAGGTCGCAGGAAGCACGGAGGGCCGCCATGACCTCAGCCGATGGCACCGACATCGTGATCGTCGGCGCTGGGATCGGAGGGCTGGCCACAGCCCTCGCCCTGCACTCCCACGGAATCAGCGCCACCGTTCTGGAAACCGCCGAGGAGATCCGGCCGCTCGGGGTCGGCATCAACGTCCAGCCCGCAGCGATCGGCGAGCTGACCGCCCTCGGCCTCGGCGACGCGCTCGCCGCGACGGGCATCCCCACCAGGGAGCACCTCTACCTCGACCACAGGGGGACCACCCTCTGGAACGAACCCCGCGGCGTGGCGGCGGGCAACGAGTACCCGCAGTACTCGATCCACCGCGGTGAACTCCAACTGCTCCTGCTGGAGGCCGTCCGCGAGCGCCTGGGCCCCGGCGCGGTCCGCACCGGCCTTCGCCTGGAGTCCTTCGAGCAGACCGCGACGGGCGTGCGCGCCCTGGCCCGCGACCAGTCCGGCGGAGCCGCGGAGGTCACGGGGGCGGCGCTGGTCGGCGCGGACGGGCTGCACTCGCGCGTCCGCGCGCAGCTCCACCCCGACCGCGCCGCCCTGTCCGGCGGAGGCGTCCACATGTGGCGGGGCCTGACCGAGCTGGACGGCTTCCTGGACGGGCGCACCATGATCGTCGCCAACGACGAGCACTCGGCCAGACTCGTCGCCTATCCGATCTCGGCCCGCCACGCGGCGCGCGGCCGCGCCCTGCTCAACTGGGTGTGCCTGGTGCCCTCCCCCGGCCTCTCCGTCGATGCGGACTGGAACGACCGCGGGCGCATCGGGGAACTCGCCCCGCACTACGCGCACTGGGACTTCGGCTGGCTCGACGTGCCCGGCGTGCTCGCCCGCAGCGAGCGGATCCTCCAGTACCCCATGGTGGACCGGGACCCGCTGGAGCACTGGGGCGAGGGCCGCACGACCCTGCTCGGGGACGCGGCCCACCTGATGTACCCGATCGGGGCCAACGGCGCGTCCCAGGCCGTCCTCGACGCCGCGGCCCTCGCCGCCGAGTTGGGGGCCGGTGGCGACGTGGGGGCGGCGCTGCGGCGGTACGAGGACGTGCGGCTCCCCGCGACCAACGAGATCGTCCGGGCCAACCGCAGGATGGACCGTTCGGAGCGCTCGATGGCCGGGCGGACGGACCGGGAGAAGAGCACCCTGCTGGAGACGGTCACCGACGACTACCGTGCCGCGGTCGAGCGGCCGACGGACAACGGGGGCCTGGACACCTCGGGCGCCCGCGCCCGCTGAACCCGGACCCCGTAGGGCCGTAGGGCCCGGCCGTGCGAGCACCACGGCCGGGCCCCTCGCCGTCCGGCCCCGCCCCGGACGGGCCCGACCCCGAGCGAACCCCGCCCCGGCCGAGTCGAGAGCCCCGGGCGCGGACCGCACACCGTTCCGAGGTCCCGCCTGTCCCACCGGCCCCACAGGCCCGGAACCGCACCCGACCTGTGTCACTCTCCGTAGTTTTTATGCGACCCTCTGAGAGGGTGCGGACACCCGCCGACCGGCTCCGCCGGTCGGCCCGCACGCATGGACCCGCACGACCGAGGGAGAGTCCTTCCGTGAAACCCAGCCGCCCGCTGCTCGCCCTGACGATGGGCACGTTGCTCCTACTCCCCGCCGGGGTCGCGGCCGCCTCGCCCGCCGCGGAGGCCGACCACGCGCGCGTGGTCAGCGAACAGCCCGTGCAGTGGACGCCGCACGTCCTGGACGGCGCGGTCAAGGACATCCTGCGCGTCGGCGACGCCGTCCTCGTCGCCGGAAGCTTCACACAGGTCAGCCAGACCGAGGGGGGCCGCGCCCACGACCTGCCCCACCTGTTCGCGTTCGAGCACGGCAGCGGGCGGATCCTCCACGGGTTCGAACCGGAGGTGGACGGCACCGTCACCACGCTGGCCCCCGGACCGGACGGGACGGTGATCGCGGGCGGGGACTTCGGCTCGGTGGACGGCGAGCCCGCCGACGGGCTGGCCCGGCTGTCGGCGGACGACGGCGACCGGGTGCCGGAGTTCGACGCCTCCGTCGACGGGGGCCGCGTCCAGCGCATCGCCGGCGACGGCGAGCACCTGTACGTGGGCGGCAGCTTCTCGGGGGTGAACGGCGTGGACCAGCCCGCGCTGGTCCGCCTCGACTCCGGGTCCGGCGAGGTGGACACCGGCTTCACGCCCGACGTGTCCGACGCGCGCCAGGGCGTGCTGAAGGTCCAGGAACTGGCGCTGAGCCCGGACGGGCGGCGGCTGCTCGTCAACGGCTCCTTCACCAGGATCGACGGTCACGAGCGGCACCAGATCGCCATGCTGGACACTGCGAGCGGCTCGGTCACCCCGTGGTCCACGTCCGCCTACGAGGCGGCCTGCGACTACGAGGAGCTGCACACCTACATGCGGCGGATGGCCTTCTCCCCGGACGGCTCCTACTTCGCGGTGGTGACGGCGGGCGGCCCCTACGTCAGGCCGGGCCTGTGCAAGTCCGTCGCGCGCTTCGAGAACACCGACGCCCCGGGCTCGGAGCCCACCTGGAGCAACAAGACCGGCGGCGACTCGCTGTACTCGGTGGAGATCACGTCGGCGGCGGTGTACGTGGGCGGGCACCAGCGCTGGATGGACAACCCCGAGGGCGCGCTCAACCCGGGGCCCGGCTCGGTGGCGCGCGAGGGCATCGCGGCCGTGGACCCCGAGTCCGGCAAGGCCCTGCCGTGGAACCCCGGCCGGGCGCGCGGCCACGGCGTGGAGGCGATGCTGGCCACCTCCGACGGGCTGTACGTGGGCAGCGACACCGACCGCCTCGCCGGCGAGTACCACGCCCGGCTGGGGATGTTCCCGCTCTCCTGAACCGCGGGCCTCAGGACACGGGGGCGTCCCTGCGGCGCCCCCGACGCCCGCCGGGCACCGGCGTGTCCACTCCCTTGAGCAGCTGGTGGACGCGCTGGTGCGAGAGGTCCACGACGTCGGCCATGGCCCGCTGTGTGACGCCCTCCCTCCGCATGGTCTCCAGGACCCGGGCGCGGGCCCGGTCGCGCTCGGCCTGGGACCGCCGGAACTCCTCCTCCGCCACGAGGTACTGGATGACGTCCTCGGTGACGTCCTCGCCGCCGAACTCGTAACGCCAGGTGATCGTGAAGTCCTCCGGATCGGTGTCCGTGAGGTCGGCGATGGCCTCGGGAACCTCGTCCTTGATCTCGGAGAAGTGCACGTAGTCGACCGTTCCGACGACGTGTTCGGGCAGCCCCGAGACACGTACGACCCAGAGGTCCTCGTCGCGGATGACGGTAGCCGTGTAGTCAGGCATCACTTCTCCATCCATTTCTCACCGAACAGGTGCTGCAAGCCGTCCTCCACGTCCTGTAGAAGGCCCCGGGACAGCTCCTTGGAATGTTGCGTGACCATGAAACGACCGACCTGTACTCCGCCTTCGCCCAGGAGGACGTAGGTCTGGTGTGATCCTTTGCCTCGTCCTTTGAGTTCTTCCAGGCGCAGGCCGTTCTTGCGCGCCATTCGGCGCACCAGGGCGAGCAGGACCCGCGCCTTCATCCGCTTGTTGACCATGAGTCTAAAGCTAGGCCGGTTGCTACTCAAGCGCCTAGGAAACTAGATATATGACCCGTGGAGTCGGAGGTTCCGGATTGCCGGAACCAGACCAAGGGTTCTCGGCCAACAACTCTTGGCCAAGAACCCTTGGGCGTCTACAGTGACCGCATGGACGACTCCACCCCCCGCGACGACGAGACCCCCTCCCAGGTCCCGGACCGCGCCCCCGACCCCTTCGCCCACGCGGCGACCCTCGACGCCCGCTCCCTCCGCGGGCTGGCCCACCCCCTGCGCATCCGCGTCCTCAACCTCCTCCAGCAGCGGGGGCCCGCCACCGGCAAGACCGTCTCGGAGTGGCTGGACGTCTCCTCCGCCTCGGCCAGCTACCACCTCCGGCAGTTGGAGGCGCACGGGTTCATCGAGGAGGACCCCTCCCTGGGCACCACGCGGGAGCGCTGGTGGCGCTCCAGGCACAAGGGCTTCCGCTTCCCCGAGCACCTGGACACCGACGAGCCCGAGCTGAGCACCGCCGTGCGCATGGCCCTGGCCGCCAGTTGGAGCGGGGAACTGGCCTCGGCCGTCAACCTGTGGGCGGCCCAGCCCGAGGGCTGGCGCGAGGCCCAGGTCATGTCCGGGCGGCGCACGGAACTGACCCTGGAGGAGCTCGCCGCCTTCCGGGAGGAGGTCCGCGCGCTCTTCGACCGCTACACGCGCGAGACCGGCGCCCCCGGCAGCCGACCGGTGCACGTCCAGTTCGCCGCCTTCCCCGACCCCGAGGACCGGGGACCGGGCACGGAGGACGGCGAGGGGGACGACGGGGCGACGGAGACGGGGGCGTGAGAGACGTCGGCGGACTGGTCGCCGCCCAGGCCCTGTGCTACACCGCCACGCGGCTGGCGATGATCGCCATCCCCTGGTTCGTCCTGGAGACCACCGGCAGCCCGGCGTCCATGGGGGCGGTGGCCTTCTTCGAGATCGGCTCCTACACCCTGGCCCGGCTGCTGGGCGGACCACTGCTGGACCGGATGGGCCAGCGCGCGGTGAGCGTGCGCGCCGACCTCGTCGCCGCGGCGGCGGTGGTCTGCGTCCCGCTGCTGCACGCGTCCGGGCTGCTGTCCTTCCCCGTGCTCCTGGTGCTGGTGACGGTGATCGGCCTGGCCACCGGCCCCGCCGAGGCCGCCAAGGTCTCCATGGCCCCGGCCGTCGCCGAACGCACGGGGACGCGCCTCGAACGCGTCACCGGACTCACCGGAACCGTGGACCGGCTGTCCACGACCGTCGGTCCGGTGGCCGCGGGCGGCCTGGTGTCCCTGCTCGGCGCGCTCCCGGCCCTGTACGCGAACGCCGCGCTGCTCGCCGCGGCGGCGGTGGTGCTGGCCGCCACCCAGCCCGGGGAGCGCCCCGGCCCGGGCGAGGACCCCGAGGCGGACTCGGGCTACCTGGCGAGGCTGCGCACCGGCTGGCGGGCGGTCTGGGACGACGCCACGCTGCGCGTCCTGGTGGTCGTGCTCGCGGTCACCAACATGATCGACATGTCCGTGGCCTCGGTGCTGCTGCCGGTGTGGGTGGACGAGAACGGCATGGGCCCCGCGGTGGTCGGCCTCCTGGGCGGCGTGATGGGCGCGGCCTCGGTGGTGGGCTCGCTCGCGGCCACGGCGGTCGGGCACCTGCTGCCCCGGCGGGCGGTGTTCTTCGCGGGGCTGGTGCTGGCCGGGCCGCCCCGGCTGGTCGTACTGGCGCTGGACGTGCCGCTGTGGGCGGTCCTGGCGGTGTGGGGTCTGTGCGGGCTCGGGGGCGGGGTGCTCAACCCGATCCTGGGCGCGGTGATGTTCGAGCGCCTGCCCCGCCGCGCCGTGGGGCGGGGGACGGCGACGATCGGCGCGCTGACCCGGATGGCGGCGCCGCTGGGCGCGCCCGTGGCGGGCGCGGCGGCCGGGCTGCTCGGAGCGGCGCCGGTGCTGCTGGCGTGCGCGGCCCTCTACCTGGCCGCGGTCCTGCCGCCGCTCGTGGGTCGCGCGGCCGGGGGCCTGGACAGGCGCGGGACGGAGCCGGACCGGTCACCTGACGGGGCGGGCACGGGCTGAGGCACCGGCCGACCCCGGCTGAGGCACACGCACGCGGGCACGGGCTCACGCGGGCACGGGCTCACGCGGGCACGGGCTCACGCGGGCACGGGCTGAGGTGGGCGGGAGCGCGGGGTCCGGCCCCCGGCCGTGGCGCGCCGGGGCGGCACCGGCCGACCCCGGCTGAGGTACGCGGGAGCGGGGCGCCCGGTCAGGACTCCCTGGCCGCGGTCGGCGCGTCCCCGCCCCGCTTCGCCTCGACCCTGTCCTCCCCGGCATCGGCGTCCGCCCCGGCCGGGGCCGCCTCCTGCTCCGGGGCCTCCGGCGCCTCCTGGCCGGGCGCCTCCTGGCCCGGCGCCTCCTGGAACTCGTCCTCGCGGGCGGAGGCGGCTGACAGGCGCGCGGACACGCTGTCCGCCTTGCGGCGCTCCATCCGCTCCACCGCGCTCGCGGAGATCCTGTCGCGCATCCCGGACAGCAGGACATAGGAGGCGAGTCCGCTGACCAGCCAGGCCAGGATGAGGGCGATCCACGCACGGGCGCCGAAAAGGTAGACCACTCCGAAGGCCGCCGCGAACAGCCCCAGGCGGGCGGCGGTATAGGTCAGCAAGCTACGCATCCAAAAGCCTCACAACAGACGATTACCTGGACTAGATTGGTCGCTACGCCCATCGGCGGCGCGGAACGCCCGGTCAACACCCGTGTCCGGACGTTCCCACACCCGGCACGGGTCGGGCCGACGGCCTTCCACAGGTCCTTATCTCCAGGTTAAGGGCGTGCCCGCTGCGACGGGCATCGGGTCGGTGTGTCGCCTGCGGCACAGGGGAACGGGACATAGGCGAACACGATTCGCATAGTCATGGGATGTTTCCAATCCCGACAGCAGGGCCCGAACATCACGTTCCGGTCACATATCCGGTACTCCTCCCCCCAACACCGCAATTTCTCCGAAAACTAGGGAGGAAACGGTCCAACTCGTGCACACTAGGGGATCAAACGCCCGCCGCCCCCACAGTCCGAGGCGGGCACGATTGGGGGAATGTGAAGGTGGAACGAGCAAGCGAACGCCTGTTGACCCCCGGGGAAGTGGCCTCACTCTTCCGGGTTGATCCCAAGACCGTCACGCGCTGGGCCGCCTCCGGGCGGATCAGCAGCATCCGGACTCCGGGAGGGCACCGCCGCTTCCGCGAGTCGGAGGTGCGCGCCCTCCTGCTCGGGGAGCCGAGCGAGAGCACGCCCTGAGGCCGAGTGCCCCGAGACAGCCCATCCGGCGGGAGCCAGAGCTCCAGGAGCCGCAGGGCCCTCCGGCCGCCCCGTCGGCCGGTCAGCCGCCCGCGGACTCCCACCTGCCCTCCGGCCCGGTGTCCCGACCGTGAGGAGTCGACTGCAAGAGTTAGGCTGGAACCATGGTGTGGCTTGGTGGCCTGATCACGCTCGTATCGATCGTTCTGTGGGTGTACGCGTTCTTCGACGCGCTCACCACCCCTTCCTCTGAGGTGCGCACTCTGCCGAAGGTGCTGTGGGTGTTCGTCATCGTGCTGTTCGTGCCCGTCGGCGCCATCCTGTGGCTCCTCCTCGGCCGCCCGCGCCAGGCGGCCGCACCCCGTGGGAGCGCGCCCTCCCCGACACAGGCCACGGCCTCGGCCGACGACCTCGACCCGTCCGACTTCACCAAGCCCTCGGGCAGCCCGCACCCGCTCGGACCGGACGACGACCCCGAGTTCCTGCGACGACTCAACCGGCGGATCGATCCGGAGGACTGACCCGGACACGACCGACCCGGACCGGTACACGACGACGGTGGGGGCCGCCCGACAGGACGCGGCCCCCACCGCTGTGTTCCAGCCTTCCCGTTCCCCCGCCCCGGGGCAAGTACATCCGGGCGCCCGGTCGGTTCTCCGGCGCAGCACCGCACGGACGGACCGGACACCGATGTCACATCCCCGCATCGGGGCCGTCCGCTCCGGAACCCGCTCTTCGCGTTCGGCGTCCATACCCGTGCACACCACCGAACACTGAGGAGGTCGCAGTGCGGCAGATCGGACACCGACGAGTCATCACCGGAACAGCGCTGGGGGCGGCTTCCCTCCTCCTGTCCACCGGCTGTTCGTTCGAGTTCAGCATCGGCGGCCCCGACGCGGTCAGCGCCGAACAGGTCGCCGAGCAGTCGAGCGAGATGCTGGCCGAGGAGGTGGGTCAGACCCCCGACGGCTTCACCTGCCCCGAGGACCTCCCCGCGGAGGTGGGCGCCGAGATCCGCTGTGAGCTCACCGCCGACGGCCAGACCCTCGGAGTGACCGTCACGACCACCTCGGTCGACGGCGACGACGTCCAGTGGGACGTCGAGGTCGACGACGCCCCGGCCGGGGACACCCCCGCCGAGGACGCCCCCGGGGACGACGCGGGCGGGGGCAGCGGCGGGGACGGAGGCACCGCCGCGAGCGACGGGGTCGTCCCGGCCGAGCAGGTCGCCCAGCAGTCGGCAACACAGTTGGAGGCGGTGGTCGGCAGGGCCCCCGAGGACTTCTCCTGCCCCCAGGGCCTCCCCGCGGAGGTGGGCGCCGAGATCCGCTGCAACCTCGTCGACGGGGGGATGAACTACGGCGTGACCATCACGACCACCTCGGTCGACGGCACCGACGTCCAGTGGGACATCGAGGTCGACGACCAGCCCCTGTAACCGCGGCGGCCCGCCCGGACGGAGCCGGGCGGGCCTGCCTCCCGTTACGCGACCACGCCGGGAGCGCCGGACTCAGAGCACTCCCGCGCCCGCCTCGCGCGGCACGCCGCGGACCGCGTGCACCGGCTCCACCCGCGTGGAGAACTGCGGCACCCAGGTCAGGTCGGTGCCCAGCGCCTGGTCGGGGTAGGCGTCGTTGTGCTCCCGCACCAGGTCCACCTCCGTGACGCGCCCGCGGCCGTCCTCCATCACCGCGTTCCCGTGCTCCACGATGTCGGTGCCGCCCCAGTTGCCGACGATCTCCCCGGCCGCGATGCCGTCGTGCAGGTCGAACAGGTTGTTCTCCGCGTACAGGTGCGACTCGAAGCCCACGCCCAGGCTGTACTGGTACAGGTCCGTGGCCACCGTGTAGTGGTTGTTGTAGACGTGCACCTGCCCGTAGCGCACGCGGGGCGCGCGCTGGCCCAGGCTGTCGAAGTGGTTGTGGTGCCAGGTGGTGCGCAGGTACCCGCGGTCGGTGGTGCGTCCGTCGCTGTTGCCCACGAGGATGGCCTTGTCCCGGCTGTCGAAGTGGTTGTAGGACACCGTCACCAGGTCGCTGGCGCGCACGATGTCGAGCAGGCCGTCGTGCACCTCGTACCGGCGCCCGAAGTACTCCGGCAGCTCCGAGCCCGGGTTGTCGCCGTCGTCGAACGTGTTGTGGTCGATCCACACGTTCGTGGAGCCGGAGACCTCCAGGTGGTCGTACTCGGAGTTCCAGTTGCCCTCGCCGCCGTCGCCGGGGTCCCAGCCCGGGAAGCAGTCGTGCGTGTCGGACAGGGTGAGGTTGCGCAGGATGACGTTGCGCGCACCGATCACCCGGATGCTCATCCCGGTGATCTCGGCGCCGTCCCCGGCGCCCACAATGGTCGTGTTGGAGCCGACCTCCACCCGGACGCGCTCCGCCTGGGCGGCGGACGAGGCCTCGCGGGCCTCCTCCAGCGGGCCGCTGGGGTCCTGCCAGCCCCACACCCCGGGGTCGTAGGCGGCCAGGTAGTCCTCCAGCGTGTAGCCGTCCACGGCGTAGTCCCCGCACGACAGGGGCGTGCCGTCCGGCGCCGTGTTCGCGTCGACGAGGCCCTCGACGTAGACGATCTTGGACTCGTCGCCGCTCACCGCCTCGCGGAACTCCTGCGCCGTGGAGACGCGGAAGACGTTCTCCGGGGAGGCGTCCGCGCCCCCCGTCGTCCCGCCTCCGGCCGAGGCCCAGCCGTCGCCCTCGGGCAGGACCTGCCTGCCCGGGTCGGGCGCCGCCTGGACGGGCGCGACGGCGGTCATCACCAACACCGCGCTCAGAGGGAGTACGAGCCTGCGCATGGTTCTGCTCCTCAGGGGGGAAACTGCAAACGGTTGCATGAACATCTCCCAGGAGCCGGACCGGCGTCAACCCCTCCCACCCGGGAAAACCCCGGAAAACCAGGCACCGGACCTGAAAGCACGCACTGGTCAACCACAACCGGTTGCCAGTAACCTCGGAACCGTTCCCCATCGAAGGAGGCCACGGGTGGCCGTGACCATCAAGGACGTCGCCCTGGCGAGCGGGGTGCACGTCTCCACCGTCTCCCGGACCTTCTCCGCCGCGCACCTCGTCAACGCCGACACCCGGACACGGGTGCTCGCCGCCGCCAGCGCCCTGGGCTACCGGCCCAACCGCGCCGCGCGCGCCCTGTCCACCCGCCGCACCGGCAACCTGGGGCTGATCGTCGCCGACATCGCCAACCCCTTCTTCCCGCCCCTGATCAAGGCCGCGCAGGCCCACGCCCGCCGCAGCGACCACCACGTGTTCGTCGCCGACACCGACGAGCAGGCCCGCGTGGAGGAGGAGCTGATCCGCTCCATGGCCACCCAGGTGGACGGCGCGCTCCTGGTCGCGCCGCGCCTGAGCAACCGCCTGATCGCCGAACTCAGCGCCGACGTGCCCTTCGTCGTGGTCAACCGCCAACCCGCCGGGCTGCCCGCCGTCCTCATGGACGTGGCCTCGGGCGCCGAGCAGGCCGTGGACCACCTCGCCACCCTCGGCCACCGCGAGATCGCCCTGCTCACCGGCCCGCGCGCGTCGTGGACCAACCAGCGCCTGGAGCGCGCGGCGGAGGAGGCCGCCCTGCGCCGCGGCCTCGTCCTGCACGGCGTGGGCCCCAACCAGCCCACCGAGGAGGGCGGCGCGGCCGCCGCCCGGCAGGTGCTGGACCTCGGCGCCACCGCCGTCCTGGCCTACAACGACCTGGTCGCCCTCGGCCTGGTCCAGAAGCTGCGTGACCTGGGCGCGTCCGTGCCCGGCGACCTCAGCGTCGTCGGCGTCGACAACACCCACACCGCCCGGCACTGCGACCTGACCAGTGTGGACATGCCCACCGCCGCGGCCGGGCGCGCCGCCATCGACCTGCTGCTGCACCGCATCAGCAGCGAGGACTCCCCCGGCACCGTCACCCTGGACACCCGCCTGGTCGTGCGCGGGTCCACCGCCGCCCCGCCCGCCTGAACACGGGGAACGCGGAGCCCCGAAGCACGCAGGACCCCGGGGCGAAGCGAAGCGGAGCCCCAAAGCGAACACGTCCGGGAGCCCGCGGGGTTCTGGAGGCGTCGGACGTGTGATCGCGAGGAACGAGCCATCACACGGGAGACGGCGAAGGTTCCCGCTCTCCGGGCGGCCGGACACGGAGCGGAGCCCCAAAGAAACGGGGCCCCGCCGTGGCGGGGCCCCGTTCGCGGATCGGGATCAGGCGTAGGAGTGCAGACCGCTGAACATGTAGTTCACCGCGAAGAAGTTGAACAGGATGGTCGCGAAGCCCACCACGTTGATCCACGTGGCCTTGGGCCCGCGCCAGCCGCCGGTGGCCCGGGCGTGCAGGTAGGCCGCGTAGATCACCCAGGAGATGAACGACCAGACCTCCTTGGGGTCCCAGCCCCAGAAGCGGCCCCAGGCCTCGTCGGCCCAGATGGAACCGGCGATGATGCCGAAGGTCCACAGCGGGAAGGCGAAGAGGATGAACCGGTGGGAGATCCGGTCCAGCAGCTCGGGGCTGGGCAGGCGGCCCGCGATACCGGCCACCTGCTCGCCCAGCGCGCGCTTGGCCTCGGCCCGGTGCGCCACGAGGTAGGTGACGCCGGCCGCGCCGGAGACCATGAAGGCGCCGCCCGCGATGATCGTCGCGGTCACGTGGATGGGCACCCAGTACGAGTGCAGGGCGGGGATGAGCGGGCCCGGGTCCACGTACAGCCAGCGGACGCCGATGCCCAGCAGGACGAGCACCGGGACCAGCACGAACGCGCCCAGGAAGCGCGCCTGGTACCGGTAGGAGGCGAAGAGCAGACCGCCCACCGCGACCAGGCACAGGGCCACGACGAACTCGAACATGTTGCCCCAGGGCCAGCGCCCGGCGGCCAGGCCGCGGGCGATGATCTGGGCGACGCCCATCACGAAGCCGAACGTCGTCACGCCCAGGGCGATCTTGCCCAGGACGCTCTGGGAGGCCCTGGCCTCCGCCTCGGTGCTGCGGACGTTGACCTCGATGCCGTCGTCGGCGCCGGACTCGGCACCGGCGTTGACCGGCATGAGCCGACCGGCTTTGAGCTTGGTGCGGCGTCCGTAGGCGGCCTCGATGGCGAAGAGGAACAGCGCAGCCGCGTACGTGACGATCATCGCGATGATCAACGAGTCACTGACTGACGTCATCACCTCGTCCACCTGTGCGGCGAGTGTGTACGTCACCGGTCACTCCCTTGTGTCGTCGACTCTGGCGGGTCGGATGGCGGATGGGGGTCGGAGCCCGGAGCGGGGTCCGGGTCGGAGTCCGGACCGGGAGCCGGACGGCCGTCCGGTCCGGAGCCGGAGTCCCCGTCGGACAGACTCCGGAGCCGTCCGGCGAGTTCCGTGGTGAGTTCGTGGAACTCCACGTTGTTGCCGGCCGCCTCGGTCTTGCCCAGGGCGGCCAGCTCCACGCGGGTGCGGCCGTCCCCGCTCCGGGTCGCGCGCACCCACACGCGGCGCGGGCGGACGAACAGGGTGATGATCAGCCCGGCGACGGCCAGGGAGGCCGCGGCCAGCGCGGGCAGCCGTGCGCCGTCGCGGTTCATCTGGAGGCTGACGTACTCCTTGTAGCCGGAGAAGGTGATCGACCCGGCGCCCTCGGGCAGCTCCCAGGTGTCCCCGATCTCCATCACGGGGGAGCTGCCCAGCTCCTCCATGCCGCCGGTGCGCAGCTGGTAGACCGACTGCGGGTCGACCAGCCCGAGGTCGCCCTGGTAGCCCTCCAGCGTGATCCGCGGGTTCCGGGCGCCCGGGAAGTTGGAGACCACCTCCCCCTCCGGCGTCTCCACCGCGCTGGGCAGGAACACCCCGACGAAGCCGAGCTGTTCGCCCCCGGTGTCGGGCACCTTGACCACGCCGTCGGAGGTATAGGAGGCCGTGTCCCGGTGCAGGAAGGGGACCGCCTGGTCGAAGACCACGTCGCCCTCGGCGTTGCGCACCTCGAACTCCGGCGCGTACCCGTGGCCGAGCAGGTAGACCTGCACGCCCGACACGCTCAGCGGGTGGTTGACCTCCAGCCGGTGCCGCTCCTGCGGCGCGTCGGGCGCCTCCCTGTAGGTGAGGTCGGCGACGTAGGACTCGGCCTGTCCGCGCAGACCGCCGTCCTCGATGAAGGAGGCCTCGAAGTCGTCCAGGTGGATGGAGAAGGGCTCCAGGGAGTCGGTGTCGGTCCAGTGCCCGGGATAGATGGCGTCGTAGGAGGTCAGGGTGTTGGCGAACCCGTCGCCCTCCACCAGGAGCATGTTGCCGCGGTAGCCGAAGAAGGACCCGGCGGCCAGGGCCAGCAGCAGGCCGAGCAGGGCGAAGTGGAACAGGACGTTCCCGGCCTCGCGCAGGTAGCCGGTCTCGGTGGAGAGGGAGTCGCCGTAGCGCTCGGTCCGGTGGCGCCGCAGGACCTTGCGGGACTGCTCCAGCACCGTCTCGGGGTCGGCGTCGGTGGTGAACGCGGCGGCGTAGGGCATCCGGCCCAGGTTCTTGGGCGTGTGCACCGGGCGGGCCCGCACCGCGCGGGCGTGCGTCAGCGCGCGCGGGAGCACGCAGCCCGCCAGGGAGACGAACAGCAGCAGGTAGATCGCCGCGTACCAGGGCGAGGAGAACACGTCGAAGAGGTAGAACCGGTCCAGCCAGGGCGCCAGTTCGGGGTTCTCCTGGAAGTAGACGTTGACCTCGTCGACGCTCACCACGTTCTGCGGCAGGATCGAGCCCGGGATGGCCCCGACCGCCAGCAGGAACAGCAGGATCAGGGCGGTGCGCATCGAGGTCAGGGTGCGCCAGATCCAGCGCAGCCAGCCGGCCGCGCCCAGGCCCTTGGGGCGCGGTCGGGCGCTCTCCCCGTCCCGGGCGGCGGTGCCGGTCCCTCGGTCGTTCGCGGTCGTGCTCATCAGATCACCGTCTGGAAGTCGGCGGCCCAGCCCTGCATGGCGATGGTCAGCTGTGTCCACAGGCCGGTCACCATCGCCAGGCCGACCAGGACGAGCATGGCCCCGCCGATCACGGTGACCGTGCGGGTGCGGCGCTTGAGCCAGTCGAAGGTGCCCAGCGCGCGCCGGTAGAGGAGGGAGGCCAGGACGAACGGCAGTCCGAGGCCGACGCAGTAGGCCAGGGACAGCAGCATGCCGCGTCCGGCGCCGCCCTCGACGAAGGCGAGGGTCTGCACGGCGGCCAGGGTCGGCCCGATGCAGGGGGTCCAGCCCAGGCCGAACAGGACGCCGAGCAGCGGGGCGCCCGCCAGTCCGGCGCGCGGCAGGCGGTGGAAGCGGAACTCGCGCCCGAAGCCCGGGATGACGCCCATGAAGGCCAGGCCCAGGACGACGGTGAGGACGCCGAGCACCCGCGTGATGGGGTCGGTGTAGTCCATGAGGATCTCGCCGAGCCAGCCGATGAAGCCGCCGACGGCGACGAACACCAGGGTGAACCCGGCGATGAACAGGATGCTGCCCGTGACCATGGTCCAGCGGCGGGAGGCCAGTTCGGCGTCGACGTCGGCGACGGTGGCGGTGCCGCCCCCCGCGGGCGAGGCCGTGCGCTCGCGCACCTGGGTGCCGCTCATCCCGGTCACGTAGGACAGGTAGCCGGGCACGAGCGGGAGCACGCAGGGCGAGAGGAAGGAGACCAGGCCCGCGGCCAGGGCCAGCGGGATCGCGGCCAGCAGGGAGCCGGTGAGGACGGTGGTGCCGATGGGGTCCATCAGTCCTCGTTCCCGGAGCCGTCGGAGTCCTGGTCCGCCTCGGACGGGGCGTCCGAGGGCTCGGCCGAGGGGTCGGCCTCCTCCGGGGACGCCGTCTCCCCGGCCTCCTGCTCCGCGACCCGGGGGCGCTCCTCCGGGTCGCCGAAGTCGAACTCGACCACCAGCGGGTTGAGCAGCTCGGTGAGCTGGCCGTAGGTGGTCGGGCCGATGACGCGGGCGGCGATGCGGCCCTCGGGGTCGATGACGAGCGTGCTGGGGATGGAGCGCGGGGGCACGGTGTCGCGGAAGGCCTGGGGCACCGCGCCGGGCTGGTCGTACAGGCTCGGGTAGGGGACGTCCATGCTCTCCTGGTAGGAGCGCGCGGCCGTCTCGTCGTCCTTGATGTTCACGCCGAGGAAGTCCACACCCAGGTCCGCGTACTCGGCGTGCACCTCGTCCAGGACCGGCTGCTCGGCGCGGCAGGGGCCGCACCAGCTCGCCCAGACGTTGAGGACGACGATGCCGCCCTCGTAGTCGCCGAGGGAGACCTCCTCGCCGTCGAGGGTGGTGCCGGTGACCTCGGGCGCCTCCGTGCGCTCGGCGGTCTCGAAGGTGGTGGCGCTGCCGTCTCCGGAGATGAAGCGGTTTTCCTCGTCGCTGGCCTGGATCTCGTTGCCCCCGGCGCAGCCGGTCAGGGCGAGTACGGCGGCCAGTCCGGCCGCCGCCAGGCGCGGCACGGTACGACTCCGGCGCGTACCGGTGCTGGTGCTGGGCATCGAGGGGACCTCGCGAACGGGGTGTGAACAGGGCGGACTACAACAACGACAAAGTGTAGTAGATGCCCTGGAGCCCGTTCGGCCGCCCCGGCACAAGGGGGAACCGCGGCCGGTGGGGGTGGGGACGGCCCTGCCGCGCGCCGGGGCGGCGCGCCGGGGCGGGGACGGGAAGACCCCGGTGGGGGCGGTGTCCGTCAGTCACCGCCCCCCGGGTGTGTCGGCTGACCGGGGGCCGGGGGGCGGCCCCGGTCGGCCGGGCCCTGGATCAACCAGCCTCGACGAAAGCCTCGCGGAGGTAGTCGTGCACGGCCCGCTCGGGAACCCGGTAGGAACGCCCCACGCGAATCGCGGGGAGAACTCCCGAGTGCACCATTCGGTAAACGGTCATCTTGGACACACGCATGATCGTGGCTACCTCCGCCACGGTCAGGAACCTGACCTCTTCGAGAGGCGGCTTGCTCCCGTTCATCTTTCGACGCCCTCATTCCCGGACGTGAGCATTGTCTACCCTTGGGACCGGCGTGGTGTGCGGCGGCGACCCCGGTGTGCCCACCCCAAACCACGCCAGCGTGTCACGCTGTCACTACTGACACGTCCGTTTTCAGAGTAGAGCCGAGTTCGCCTCAGCGAAAGGCCGTTGGGACTGTCTTCGGCGCTATGTGTTGATGGCGGGTCGGATGAGGTTTAACGGTGGGTATAAATGGTCTCCCCCACTCACAGGAGACCGGCCCGGGCGAGAACGTATTCGCGCAGCGGGGCGTAGTCCTCGGTCAGGTAACCGTCGTCCAAAGGCACCGTGACCAGTAGTTTCCCCTCGGCCTCGGCGAGGAAGAGGGCGGGGTCGTTGCAGTCGGCGAAGCCCATCGCGGGCACTCCCGCCTCACCGGCCGCACCCGCGAACCCGTGGTCGGCGATGACCAACTGCGGCCATGCCTCACCGCGGTCCGCGAGGTCCCCGAGGATGGCACGCATGGCGAAGGGGTGGTGGCTGTGACGGGCGAGACGGCCGTCCGTGACGATGGCGATGTCGTCCTCCCACACCACGATCCGGCGGTTCGGCGGGCGCTCCGTGGTCACTTCGTAGGAGTAGCCGCCACCAGCGGTGAGGACCTGGCACCCGCGCTCTGCGAGGGCGTCCTTCCAGGCGCGGTAGGTCTCGCGGAGGTTGCGCGGGTGGCCGGTGGCGAACAGGACCCGTTCCCGGCGCTCGGCGGCCAGGGCCAGCCGGTCGGCGAAGGCCTCCAGGGCGTCGATGGTCAGGTCGGGGTCGATGGTGTCGATCCCCCACACGTACTCCTCGTCGGCCACCACGCCGCAGCGCTTGCTCATCAGCGCCAGGACCTCGGAGTAGGTCCAGTCGTGGGAGAAGGTGAGGCCGAACTGGTGGTAGGGGTCCTTCTGGACGAGCCGCCGGTAGTGCCGCAGGTTGTTCTGGCGCGGGGTGTCGACGTGCCCGGCGATTCCCGTGCGCACCAGATAGGTGATCAGTTCAGCGCGTGTCGGCGGCGTCACCTGGCGCTCCCCTTCCTCGTCTGCGCAGCGAGCGTGCGCCACGCTGGGCGGCCACCACGGCGCCTGCTCCTGTTCGCCCGGTATTCAACCTCTGTCCTACCCGCTTCGGACGCGACACGCGCGGCTCCTCCGGAATTCACGCCGGTCGACACCGGGGTGTTATGGGAGCCGTCCCGTGAGCCGCCCGGAGTCCCGTGAGCCCCTGCCGGCACCGAATCGGCGACCCGGTCGCGGCGACGCGGAAGGGCTGGCCCCTACAGGCTCGGGTCGATCCCGTGGCTGGGGAAGACCGCGGTCCGGGTCGCGTGGATGGCCCGGTCCACCGGGTCGCCCGGGTCGTAGCCGTCCACGAAGTGGTCGAAGACGACCTCGCGCCCGTCGGTCATGTACAGCGGCGCCAGCTCACCCGTGCGCTGGCGCACGAAGTCGCGCCAGCCCTGCGGGGTCTCGGTGTCGGGGTCGACGGGGCGGCCCGCGGCCTCGCCCAGCAGGTGGGTCCAGGCGCGGGGGACGACGTGGACCAGCCCGTACCCGCCGCCGCCGAACAGCAGCCAGCGGCCGCCGGCCGTCTTGCGGGCCAGCTCGTGCAGCTCGGCGTAGGCGCGGCGCTGGCCGTCCACGCTCAGGGTGAGGTTGGCGAGCGGGTCCAGGGCGTGGGTGTCGCAGCCCTGCTGGGTCACCAGGATCTCGGGCTGGAACTCGTGCAGCAGCGGCGGGACGACGGCGTCGAAGGCGCGGTGCCAGCCGTTGTCGCCGGTGCCCGCGGGCAGGGCGACGTTGACCGCGTACCCCTCGGCGTCCGGGCCGCCGGTCTCGGAGGCCTGGCCGGTGCCGGGGAACAGGGTCGCCGGGGACTCGTGGAGGCTGATGGTGAGCACGCGCGGGTCGTTGTAGAAGGCGTTCTGGACGCCGTCGCCGTGGTGGACGTCCACGTCCACGTAGGCGACGCGCTTGGCCCCCTGCTCCAGCAGCCAGGCGATGGCCAGGGCGGGGTCGTTGTAGACGCAGAAGCCCCAGGCGTTGCCGCGCATGGCGTGGTGCAGGCCGCCCGCGATGTTGGCCGCGTGCGCGGTCTCACCGCTCCACACCGCCCGCGCGGCGGCCACGGAGGCGCCGGAGATGAGCGCGGCGGCGTCGTGCATGTCCTTGAAGACGGGGTTGTCGGAGGTGCCCAGCATGTGGACGTCGTCGGGCTCCAGCGTGCGGCCCGCGCGCTTGACCGCCTCGATGTAGGCGGGGTCGTGCACGAGGGACAGGAGTTCGTCCGAGGCGGGTTCGACGTCCAGGAGTCCGACCCCCGGCGCGTCCAGCACGCCGAGTTCGCGGCTGAGCGCCATGGTCAGCTCGACGCGTATCGGCGCCATCGGGTGCTGCGGACCGAAGTCGTAGGCCGTGAGTCCGTCGTCCCATGCCACCCGAAGCGAGCAGGACGTGCGCCCTCCCATGTGGTGACCCCCGTTTCAGGTGTGCGTGCTCCGAAGCACACAGTACGCACAACCGCACGCGTGGACGAACCCCGGGGTTGGCCGCCGGTCCGGCACGGGGGCCGACCCCCGTGCCGGACCGCGGGGCCCGGCTACTCGGTGACGAAGTAGCAGGACTCGTACAGGTCGCCGCCGGAGAGGTCGACGGTGCCGTGCAGCGGCGGGCTGAAGAGCGAGTCCTTCGAGGTGAGCAGCACCCGGTACTCGCCCGGTTCGAGTTCGACGCGCATGACGTCGCCGTCGTCGAAGCAGGAGTTGCCCGCGGGCGGCGAGCTGTAGACCTCGCAGTCCTCGCACGCGGGGGTGATGATCTCCTCGTGGACGGCGTCCGGCCCGACGTAGAGGAACTGCATCTCGTGCGGGGTGTTGTTGGTGATCTCCAGGACGCTCTTGTCGCTGCCGGAGCCGCCGGTGGGCACGGGGGCGAAGTCGACCTCGCCGATCGAGGTCATGGCGTCCATCCTCTCCTCGATGCGCCCGGCGCCGATGTGGGTGACCATCCGCTCGACCTCGTCGGTCTCGTGGTCGGGGTACTCCGCCTCCAGGAGGGCGGCCATCTCGTCGGCGGTGTCGAACGAGCCCTCGTCCACGCTCTCCCAGCCGCAGTTGAACGCGGCGTCGGGGCGCTCGGCGGCGATGCGCTCGGCGATCTCGGGGGCGGCGTCCCAGGCCAGGCCGGAGAACATGTCGATCTGACTGAAGCCCGCGCACCAGTACTCGGCGGCGTACTCGCTGGTACCCGCCTCGTAGAGGTCGGCGAGCGCGGTGGGGACCTGGCCCGCGGCCTCGGTGCCCTCGTAGTCCGTGAGGATCACGGTGTAGATCTCGTGCGCCCGCAGCATGTTCTGGCGGTACAGCTCGTCGACCTCGCCGCCGAAGACCTCCCCGGCCGCGGCCACCAGGCCGGCGGCGTAGGAGAGGTGGATGTCGGCGACCTCGCCGTCGGTGTCCTCCCAGCGGGCGGAGGGGTGCTCGAAGTAGGCGGCGTAGGAGTCCAGGGCCTGCCCGTACTCCTCGGCGGCCACGTCGGACTGGGCGCGCTCCAGGAGCGCGCAGGCCTCGGCGCCCGCGCGGGCGCGCGACATGAGCGAGGGGGAGAAGGAGAGCTGGAAGAGGTCCTCCACGCTCCCGTAGGCGGCCACGGCCTCGGAGGGGCCGCACTCGCCGCGGGCGTGGGCGGCGTCGGCGACGCGCAGCCGCCACTCCCCCGCCTGCCACACGCCGGTGAGGGTCACCAGCAGCGCCAGCGCCAGTCCGGCGGCGGTGAGGAGGGGCAGCACCCGCTTGGAGGGCTGTTCCCCCCTGCCGATCAGGCGCTCGTCGCGGGAGCGCCCCGCGAACAGGCCGTGCACGGCCGCGGCGGCGAACCAGGCCAGGAGGACCGGCACCCACAGCAGGAGGTTGTCGGCGGCGCCGAGGACGGCGGCGGTGATCAGCAGGCCGAGGGTGACGACGAGCGCGGCGGCGAAGAACGGCCACTGGCGCAGGTAGACGTACCCGGCTCCCGTGCCCGACGCGTTGAGCAGGGAGGTGCGCAGCGCGGACGGGGAGGAGAACAGGCCGAGCCGGGGCGGCTTCGGGGGCGGCAGCGGGCCGAACTGCCCCGGAGGCGGACCGCCGGGAGGCATTCCGCCGGGAGGCATTCCGCCGGGAGGCATTCCGCCAGGAGGGGGACCCATCGGCGGCGGGCCTGCGGGGGGCATCGCACCGGGGGGAGGTCCCATCGGCGGCGGTCCGCCCCGGGGCGTCCCGCCCGGGGGCGGCGTCATGCCGGGCGGCCTGCCACCGGGAGGAGGCCCCATGGGGGACGGACCGCCGGGAGGCGTACCGCCCGGAGGCGGGCCGGGCACACCGCCCGAGTACATCCCGCCCGCGGGTGTGCCCCCGGTGGGCGCACCGCCGTGGAAGGCCCCTCCGGCCGGTCCGGCGCCGGTCGGGCCGCCCTGGGCGGGGCGGCCCCCCGTGGGGCCGCCTCCTGTGGGGTCGCTCCCCGCGGGGTCGGCGCCGGTCGGGCCGGAAGGCGCGGGCCCCGGGGGCGGGAAGCCTCCGCCGGGCGGCTGGGAAGGGTCGGGCGGGGGAGGGGGAGAAGTCATGGAGGACCCTGGAATCAGGAGATGGGGGAGATCCCGCGCGTACGGGACCGAGGGGGCGGTGTACACCCTTCACCGAAGACACTACCCAGGTCCCCCGACATCGGACCCCGCGAGGCGGGCCGCTTCCGGCCATCTCCCCCGTGCGTCACACCACCGGCACCGAGCGGCGCGTCAGCTTCCGGAGAGCGCGCCGCTGCGGTCCCGGGCCGCCTCGATCGCGTCGGTGAAGGCCGTGCGCACGCCGTGCCGCTCCAGCTCGCGCAGCGCGGCGGCGGTGGTGCCGCCCGGAGAGGTGACGGCTTCGCGCAGCACGACCGGGTGCTCGCCCGAGCCGTTGAGCATGGCGGCGGCGCCCGTGATGGTCTGTCCGACCAGCTTCTGCGCGGTGGCGCGCGGCATCCCCATCGCCACACCGGCCTCGATCATCGTCTCGGCGATGAAGTAGAAGTAGGCGGGGCCGCTGCCGGAGATGGCGGTGACGGTGTCCATGTGCTGCTCGCCCACGCGGATGACCTCGCCGACCGTGCCCAGCAGCGCCTCGGCGCGGTCCAGGTGGTCCTCACCGGTGTGGGCTCCGCCCGCGATCGCGGTCATCCCCTGCCCCATCAGGGCGGGCGTGTTGGGCATCGCGCGGACGACGGGGGTCCCGGAGGGCAGGTGCTCCTCCAGCACGGCGGTGGTGATCCCGGCCGCCACGGAGATCACGAGGCAGGAGGAGGACAGGCGCGGCGCCAGGTCGTCCAGCAGCGCCACCATGTCCTGGGGCTTGAGCGCGAGCAGGAGGGTGTCGGCGCGCTTGGCCGCGTCCGCGGCCGGGACCACCTCGATCCCGTAGCGGGCGCGCAGCTCCCCGGCGTGCTCCTCGCGCGGCTCGGTGACGAGGACGTCCTCCGGCGCGTGGCCCGTGGCCAGCATTCCGGCGAGCAGAGCCTCGCCCATCTTCCCGGCACCGATGATGGCGATCATGAAGGGTCCTTCCTGCGGATACCTCCACGCTAACGGCACCGGTGACCCCGCGTGGACGCCGGATCCCACTGTGTGGACACCCGGCCCTCACCCGGGGTCGACGGTGCCCTTGTCGTCCACGGTGCCGCCCTCGTCGACCGCGAAGCGCCGGGGCGGCGCCGAGGGGGCGCGGCGCAGCAGCGCGATGCGCTCGCGGCGGTCGCGCGGCCGGTCGCCGGGGCCCCCGGTACGGGCGAAGTGCAGCCGGGTGAAGGCCAGGGCCTCGGCCAGCTCGCGCATGCGCGCCTGGCGGTCGGGGGCCTTGCGGGTGCTGACCTCAAGGACCAGCTGGCCCCCGAAGC